>NZ_JBIWOK010000002.1:343085-381959 GCF_044767675.1 Streptomyces sp. NPDC101219 | reverse complement strand
CGTTCGAGAGCTGTGATGACCTCGGCGTGCTGGATCTGTGGCTCACCCGGGCCATTGCCGCCACCTCGATGACGGAGGTCTTCGCGGCGGCCGGGGAGACGCCGGGAAGCGCTGACTGACAGGGCGTTCTGCACGGCCGTCCGGCCCCGGGGGCGTCGCACTTGGCGGCGGAGGGGGCGGTGGGTGACGGCGGGGAGCAGCTCGCGGAGCGCGTCGGCTGCTCGGACGAACAAGGCCTCGGCACGTCCCGGGCCGCGGAACTCTGGAGGCATCTCATGGCCGTCGACCTCTCCTTCTTCCAGTCGCAGACCGCGCAGAAGCTCCGGCAGGAGGGCCGTGAAGAGGGTCGGGCCGAGGGGCTGGCGAGTGCGCTTCTTCTGCTGTTGCGTCATCGGGGCGTCGCGGTGACCGAGGAGGACCGGGAGCGTATCGAGAGCTGTGATGACCTCGGCGTGCTGGATCTGTGGCTCACCCGGGCCATTGCCGCCACCTCGATGACGGAGGTCTTCGCGGCGGCCGGGGAGAGGCCGGGAAGCGCTGACTGACCGGGCGTTCTGCACGGCCGTACGGCTCCGGGGGCGTCGCACCTGGCGGCGGAGGGGGCGGTAGGGCGACGGCGGGGAGCAACCCGCGGAGTGCGTGGGCTGCACGGACGGCCGGCCCCGGGCGCGTCGTCAGGGTGCGCCCGGGGCCGGTCGGTTCCCCCGTCGAGTTGGTCAGCCGGTGGTCACACGCGCTGCCACAGGGCCGGGACGTTCGGGGGCTCCCAGCCGGTCTGGGCCTGGTGGGCCTGGAGGCAGCGGTAGGTGGCGCCGCCGTGGGTGACCGTGTCGCCGGCCTGGTAGACGGTGCCCGCGGACCAGGTGCCGCCCGGCTCCTCCCCGCCCGGGGGCGGTTCCTCGCCGCCGCCGGTCGTCTTCAGGGTGAGGCCGTAGTTCTGCAGGAGCGGGTTGAGCGGCTGGAAGTACGTGGTGCCGCCGCTGCTGCAGTTGCCCGAGCCGCCCGAGGTGACGCCCTGGGCCTGGCTGCCGGAGATGTAGGAGCCGCCGGAGTCGCCGGGCTCGGCGCAGACCGAGGTGCGGGTGACGCCGGTGATGGTGCCCTCGGGGTAGGTCACGCTGGTGTTCAGCTGCTGGATGACGCCGCAGTGCCAGCCGGTGGTGGAGCCCGAGCGGCAGACGGAGGAGCCGACCGGGGCCTGCGCCGAGCCGGTGACCTGGACGTTCTGGCCGCCCGCGCCCTTCACGTAGGGCGTGGCCGTCCAGTTGCTGTTGGTGGCGACCCAGGCCATGTCGCGGCCCGGGAAGACGGAGCCCTGGAAGGTGCCCTGGGCGACCCGGTTGTGGCCGCTGGTGGCGGCTCCGGTCCGTCCGCAGTGTCCGGCGGTGGCGTAACCCTGCTGGGTGCCCTTGGTGACGGGGAAGCCGATGGAGCAGCGGCCGCTGTTGTTGATGTAGTACGCCTCGCCGCCGCGCAGGTCGTAGAGCGGGCGGGGCTGCTCGGCGGACTTCTCCACGCGGGCGAGGGAGGCGCCGACGCCGGCCGCGGAGAGCAGGGTGCGGGCGGCGGACGGGCGTGCGGCCTGCACGACGACCTGGTTGCTGCGGACGTCGACGTACCAGACGGGGGCCCCGGTGGTGTCGCGGCCGGCGGCCGCCTTGTCGAGGCGGGCCTTGGCGGCGTCCAGCTCGGTGAGGGAGTAGCGCACGACGGTGGCTTCGGCGCCCCGTGCCTCGATGGCCGGTACGTCGCGGGTGTCCGTGGTCGCCACGGTCAGGGTGCCGGAGTCGGCGCCGGACACCCAGGCTCCCGCGAAGTCGGCGCCGAGGGCCAGGCTCAGCCGGCCCGCGGTGGCCCCGGCCTCGGCCTCGTTCACCAGCCGCCGCTCCGCCTGCTTCCGGTCGATGCCGAGGTCGCGTTCCATCGACTTCAGCAGGGCGGGCGGGGCGGCGTCGGTGTGCAGGGTGTCCGCGGCCGAGGGCGCGCCGCCGGACCGGGCGTCGGGGGCGGTGCCCGCGCTCGCGGAGCCGCTGAGCCCGGCCACGAGCAGGGCGGCCGTCGCGGCCAGCGCGGCGCCCGCGGCACCGGCTCGGGGGTGTCGTCTGAGCAGGGAGGACATGGGGCATCTCCTCGGTGTGTCGGGTGGGGAGGTGCCGAAACCGTAGGGAGGCTCAACGGGTCGCCGTAAGACGTCGGTTGACCCTCTGCACGGTGTTATGGGAGGGCCGGGGGCGCCGGGGCGCGGCGGGCGGAGAGCCAGGCGGTGTAGCTGTCGCTGCGTGCCGCCACTCCCGCGTGCGCCATCCGCGCCTCGGCCAGGACGGTCGTGGCGAGGGCGTCCCCCTGGGCCACGGTGTGCCGGCCCAGGAGGTGCCGCCAGGTCAGCGGGGTGCCGGCGAGCGGGCGGGTGATCACACCGGGTGTGGTGGGGAAGGTGGCCCGGCAGGTGCCGACCGCCCGGCCCACCTGGACGAGGTGGACCAGGGCCGCCGTGTCCGTCTCGTACATGCGCCGGGGGGTGAACCCGGCGCGGGCACAGGCGGCGGTGAAACAGTCCCCGAAGCAGCCGTCGCCGGGCACGCAGGCCCACTCCGCGTCGGCCAGCTCGGCCAGGTCCAGCTCCGCGCGGCCGGCGAGCGGATGACCGGCGGCGAGCATCACGAACACCGGGTCGACGGCGACCTCCTGCCACACCAGGCCCGCGGCGCCGGGCGGGTCGGCGGAGCCGCAGGTCCCGGCGAGCGCGAAGTCCAGGCGCCCCTCGGCCAGCAGCCGGGCCAGCTCCCGTTCGGACCAGGAGGTGCAGGTGGTGACCCGGGCGTCGGGCACCGCACCGGCCAGCCGGTCCACCAGGGCGCCCAGCAGGGGGCCGTGGGTGCCGCCCAGCCGGAGGAGGGAAGCCGTACGGGGTGCGCGGGCGAACCGCGCCGCCTCCTGCTGGAGTTCGGTCACCGCGGGCAGCACGACCCGGGTGCGTTCCAGCACGAGTTCGCCGAGGGCCGTGACCCGCACCCCGTGCCGACCGCGCTCGAACAGGGCACCGCCCAAAGCCCGTTCGATCCGCTTGAGCTGAGCGCTCAGTGCGGGCTGCGCCAGCCCCAGTTCGGTCGCGGCCCGGGTGAGGCTGCCCGCGTCCGCGATCGCCCTGATCGTCTTCAGATGCCGCAACTCCAGCTCCATGGAGGGAGCTTGCGTCGTGACGGGGGCAGGGGCAAGGGGTTGGTACGGACCAGTCGTGGAAAGTGGTCCGCGCCCCCGAATCTCCCGGTTGTCCACCGGACCGGCGCGATGGGCGGCGAGGTCACGCGCGGCGCCCCGGCGTCCCGCGCCCCGGGCCGCCCCAGCGGGCGTGGGTGTGGCCCGCGTCCCACGGGGCGACCAGCGGCCGCACACGGTCCCCGTACTCCAGGGCGCGCACCCAGTCGGCGGGCCAGGCCGGACCGCCGACCGAGGCCCCGGCGAACGCTCCCGCCAGGGCCGCGATGGAATCGGAGTCGCCGGAGGAGAACGCGGCCCGCTGGACGACGGCGACGGGTTCCTCGGGGAAGAGCAGGAAGCAGTAGAGGGCGGCCGCCAGCGCCTCCTCGGCGATCCAGCCGCCACCGGCCACCTCGCACGGGTCGCGCTCCGGGTCCGGCTGTGCGAGGGCGGCGGCGACCGTGTCCAGGGCCGCCAGGGTCTCGTCCCAGCCGTGGGCGATGAACGCGGCGGGATCGGCCGCGCCGGCCCGCTGGGCCAGGTCCCCGAGCCAGTCGCCGTGGTAGGTCCGGCGTGCCGTCCGGCCGTAGTGGCGCAGGCGGGGCAACAGCTCCGACGGGTGGCAGTTGTGGGCGAGCAGCCACACCGCGTGCGCCGTCAGGTCGCCGGCGGCCAGCGCGGTGGGGTGGCCGTGGGTGAGCGCCGCCTGCAACTGGGCCGTCCCGGCCCGCTGTTCGTCCGTCAGGCCGGGCAGCAGCGCGACGGGCGCGACCCGCATGTTGGCCCCGCACCCCTTGGAGGGCAGCACGGTGGCCTCCTGCCACGGCACCCCGCGTTCGAGGGCCGCACAGGCGTCGAGGCAGGTCCGGCCCGGGGCCCGGTTGTTGTCGGGGGAGCGCAGCCAGGCCACGAAGTGCTTGCGCAGGGCCGGTTCGACCGTCGCCGCCGTCACGGAGGAGACGCCGTCCAGCGAGGCCTCCGCGAGGGCCTCGACCACCGCCAGTGTCATCTGGGTGTCGTCCGACACCTGGGCCACCCCGTCCTGCAGGGGCAGCTCCAGCTGCCGCCAGGAGCCGTAGCGCCGGGTGAGTGCGGCGAGGTCGAGGAATTCGGTCGGATAGCCCAGGGCGTCGCCGATGGCGAGGCCGTAGATCGAGGCCACCGCTCCGCCCTTGATGGTGTCCTGGCGCCACTTCCGTCCCGTCAGGTGGTCGAGGACGGCGATGCTCTCGGCCTCGGCGAGGGAGCCGGCGACGATGTGTGAACCGCCCGCGGAGGTCGGGTTCCTCAGCATCTCCTCCAGCACGTGGGTGGGCCGTTCGCCGCGTTCCTTCGCGCGGTGCAGGTCCATCACCCAGGCGCCGGCCATGTTGGACTCCGCGGGGCTCGCGGTGCTGTGCACCACCACGCTTGCGGCGTCGTCCTCGTCGTTGGCCCATACGTAGCCGATCACCCGGTTCTCCGGGTTGGCGATCGCCACGTAACGCACCGGGCGCCCCGTGTGCCGGGAATAGCGCGGTGGTCCGCCCGGAACGATGTAGCCGCCGACGCTCTCGGCGAAGCGGGGGTTGACCCGGCGGTCGTGGCGTTCGGAACTCATGCTGGTGAACTTTCGTCGTCGGGCGGATGTGCGGTGCTCGAAGGGGGCGCCGGCCGGTCCGTCATCCAGCCGGTAGTCAATCACGGGGCAGGACCGTCGTGGGCCGCTCGGGCATGTCTGCGTGGTGGGCCGGTCGGGACCGCCTCACCGGCGGCTCCCGTCACCTCGGGGTTCCGTCACCGTCCCAGCCCGGTAAGCCACTTGACCCGTTCACACCACAGGCCGAACGGGACTCGAAGGCCGCGGGGTATGGCTACGCGAGGCTCACAGGGGGAGTTGAGGGGAGTGCAGGGAGCGGGGACGGCGTGGCGGTTGGGAGGAATCGGGGAGAACAACCCGTCAGTCAACCCGCCCCAGGCCGGTGAGCAGCAGTCCGACCAGCCGGCGCGGGTCGTAGTCGGGGTCGTTCTCGCCGCCGATGCAGAGGTTTCCGACGCCCCGCAGGAGGGCGAACGGTTCGATGGAGGCGCGGAGTTGGCCCGCCTCGGACGCGGCGTCGAGGAGGCGGCCGCAGACGGGGACCAGACGCTCCAGGAAGTAGGTGTGCAGGGCCTCGAAGCCGGCCTGGTCGGAGCGGAGGACGTCGGCGAGGCCGTGCTTGGTGACCAGGAAGTCGACGAAGAGGTCGATCCACTGCCGGAGGGCCTCGAAGGGCGAGGCGCTGCTCTCCAGCAGGGCCGGGCCCGCCTCCGCGCAGGCCTCCACCTGGTGCCGGTACACGGCGATGATCAGGTCCGACCGGGTCGGGAAGTGCCGGTAGATCGTGCCCAGCCCGACGCCGGCCCGGGCCGCGATGTCCCGCACCGGGGCGTCCACGCCGGAGGCGACGAAGGCCGCGGCGGCCGCGTCGAGCAGCGCGGCCTTGTTGCGCCGCGCATCCTTGCGCCGGGACCCGACGGCCCCCTCCGGGGTGTTGCCGCTGCCGCTGCCGCCGTCGCTGCTGTCGCTCACCGAGCCGCTCCTCCTGCCTTGCTGTCGGAACGCTGTTCCGTTTGCGCATGATGGCAGACGGGAGGCGCAGTACCAAGGCGTGGGGGAGCGAGGTGGCCAGGGAGGCGGAGTCTCCCCGGCGACCCCGCCAGGGGACCGGCCCGGGGGGCCAGGGAGCAGCGGAGCGTCCGGCCGGGGTCTCGAGCGGAGCCGGTCCCGGACACCGTGGTCGGCGGTGCGGCGGCCCCGTGTCGTCCCGAAACCGGCGTCGTCATGTCTCAGATGGCGGACGTTCCGGACGGGGCCCTTGGCCTTCCCGTTTACACATGGGTAACACTGAAGGGTCGACTGTTGTCCGGGGCGACCGTCCCGGGCGGTCGTGTCCTGCGCGCGGCAATGGCGCCGAGCGCCCCGTCACCGGTTCCCGAACCGGTGTCAGCCGCGCCAGAAAGGGACCTCCGTGACCTCACGACCCGTTTCCACGCCCGCCATCGACCAGCTGCGCACCGACATCCTGCGCCGCAACCCGGCCGAACCCGAGTTCCACCAGGCGGCGCGCGAGGTGCTGGACACGCTGGCGCCGGTGCTCGCGGCGCGGCCCGAGTACGCGGTGCCGGGGCTTGTGGAGCGGCTGATCGAGCCGGAGCGGCAGATCATCTTCCGGGTGCCGTGGGAGGACGACAACGGTCGCGTGCACGTCAACCGGGGCTTCCGGATCGAATACAACAGCGCCCTCGGCCCCTACAAGGGCGGACTGCGCTTCCACCCCTCGGTCAACCTCGGGATCATCAAGTTCCTGGGCTTCGAGCAGGTCTTCAAGAACGCGCTCACCGGCCTCGGCATCGGCGGCGGCAAGGGCGGCAGCGACTTCGACCCGCAGGGCCGCAGCGACTCCGAGGTCATGCGCTTCTGCCAGTCCTTCATGACCGAGCTGCACCGGCACATCGGCGAGTACACCGACGTGCCCGCCGGTGACATCGGCGTCGGCGCCCGCGAGATCGGCTACCTGTTCGGCCAGTACCGGCGCATCACCAACCGCTGGGAGGGCGGCGTCCTCACCGGCAAGCGGGCCGGCTGGGGCGGCTCGCTGATACGGCCGGAGGCCACCGGTTACGGCAACGTGCTGTTCGCCGAGGCGATGCTGCGGGTGCGGGGCGAGGACCTGCAGGGGCAGACGGCGGTCGTCTCCGGCTCCGGCAACGTCGCCATCTACACCATCCAGAAGCTGGCGGCCCTCGGCGCCAACCCCGTCACCTGCTCCGACTCCAGCGGCTACGTCGTCGACGAGAAGGGCATCGACGTGGAGCTGCTGCGCCAGATCAAGGAGGTCGAGCGCGGGCGCGTGAGCGCCTACGCCGAACGCCGGGGCGGCTCCGCCCGGTTCGTGCCCGGCGGGCGCGTCTGGGAGGTCCCGGCCGACGTGGCGCTGCCCTCGGCGACGCAGAACGAGCTGAACGCGCAGGACGCCGCCACCCTGATCCGGCACGGCGTGAAGGCGGTGTCCGAGGGCGCGAACATGCCGACCACCCCCGAGGCCGTGCAGCTGCTCCAGCAGGCCGGGGTCGCCTTCGGCCCGGGCAAGGCGGCCAACGCGGGCGGTGTCGCCGTGAGCGCCCTGGAGATGACGCAGAACGCCTCGCGCACCTCGTGGAAGGCCGACCAGGTCGAGAACGAGCTGGCCCGGATCATGTCCGACATCCACTCCACGTGCGCCGAGACCGCCGAGCGCTACGGCGCCCCCGGCGACTACGTGACCGGTGCGAACATCGCCGGGTTCGAGCGGGTGGCCGACGCGATGCTGGCGCAGGGCGTCATCTGACGCCGGCGCACCGGCGTGGGCCCTCGGCACCCTGCCCGCACACGTGGGCGCGCCCCGGATCTCCGGGGCGCGCCCTGTCGTTGTGGGGCCCGCGGGCGCGGCGCGCGTTTGACCTACGTCACCCCCGGGGTATTCTCCCCGGTTCGATTGGCCAGGCCGCGACCCGCTGTGGCAGACTGTCCGAGTTGCTCGGTCGAGTGTTGATGCTGCGCGCCTCCCGCCGGGAGGACCGGAAGCGAGTCCCACAGTACTCGTCGTCCCATGCAATGCGCCGGAAGGCGTAGGGGCGGACGTACGGGAATCTTCCGGGAAGCGTGGGCGCGGCGCCGGCCAGGCGCCCGGTGGGCCGTCGGCCCCCGGTCCGCGGTTCTGGTAGGGCCGTGTCAATCCCGCAGGGATGTTCGAACAAGGGACATCTGTGTCAGCGGGAGTGCGACACGCCCGACCGCGTGGGTCGGAGGGGGCGGACATCAGGACCGCCGGGTACCAGAGCGTTTACGAGAGACAGGACTACGAAGTAGCCATGGCGGGACAGAAGATCCGCATCCGGCTCAAGGCCTACGACCACGAGGTCATCGACTCCTCGGCGAAGAAGATCGTCGAGACGGTGACGCGTACTGGTGCGTCGGTCGCGGGCCCGGTGCCGCTGCCCACTGAGAAGAACGTGTACTGCGTCATCAAGTCGCCGCACAAGTACAAGGACTCGCGCGAGCACTTCGAGATGCGCACCCACAAGCGCCTGATCGACATCCTCGACCCGACCCCCAAGACCGTTGACTCTCTGATGCGACTCGACCTCCCGGCCGGTGTCGACATCGAGATCAAGCTCTGAGGGCCGGTGATCTGAGAATGGCTAAGCAGATCAAGGGCATCCTGGGAGAGAAGCTCGGCATGACGCAGGTGTGGGACGAGAACAACCGTGTTGTTCCGGTCACCGTCGTCAAGGCCGGCCCCAACGTCGTCACCCAGGTCCGTACGAACGACGTCGACGGCTACGAGTCGGTCCAGATCGCCTTCGGCGAGATCGACCCGCGCAAGGTGAACAAGCCCCTCAAGGGTCACTTCGCCAAGGCCGACGTCACCCCCCGTCGTCACCTCGTCGAGATCCGCACGTCGGACGCCTCCGAGTACACGCTGGGCCAGGAAGTCACCGCCGAGGTGTTCGAGGCCGGCGTGAAGGTCGACGTGACCGGCAAGAGCAAGGGCAAGGGCTTCGCCGGTGTCATGAAGCGCCACAACTTCGGTGGCCTCGGCGCCGGACACGGTACCCAGCGCAAGCACCGCTCGCCCGGTTCCATCGGTGGCTGCGCCACGCCGGGTCGTGTGTTCAAGGGCCTGCGCATGGCGGGCCGCATGGGCAACGAGCGGGTCACCACCCAGAACCTGACCGTCCACGCCGTTGACGCGGAGAAGGGTCTGCTGCTCATCAAGGGCGCGGTTCCCGGTCCGAACGGCGGCCTCGTCCTGGTCCGCACCGCGGCCAAGGGGGCCTGAGGTAACCGATGAGCACTGTTGACATCCTTTCGCCGGCGGGCGACAAGGCCGGTACCGTCGAGCTCCCCTCGGAGATCTTCGACGTCGAGAAGGTCAGCATCCCGCTGATCCACCAGGTCGTCGTCGCACAGCTGGCCGCTGCCCGTCAGGGCACGCACAAGACGAAGACGCGCGGCGAGGTCCGCGGCGGTGGCCGCAAGCCGTACCGCCAGAAGGGCACCGGTCGTGCCCGTCAGGGCTCGACCCGCGCTCCGCAGTTCGCCGGCGGTGGCATCGTCCACGGCCCGCAGCCGCGCGACTACTCGCAGCGGACCCCGAAGAAGATGAAGGCCGCGGCCCTGCGCCACGCCCTCACCGACCGGGCCCGCCACAACCGCATCCACGTCGTCACCGGCGTGGTCGAGGGCGAGACCCCCTCCACGAAGGCCGCCAAGAGCCTGTTCGGCAAGATCAGCGAGCGCAAGAACCTGCTCCTGGTCGTCGACCGCGCCGACGAGGCCGCGTGGCTGTCCGCCCGCAACCTGCCCCAGGTCCACATCCTGGAGCCGGGCCAGCTGAACACGTACGACGTTCTCGTCTCGGACGACGTGGTCTTCACCAAGGCCGCTTTCGAGTCCTTCGTCGCCGGCCCGAACAAGGCCAACGACAACGAAGGGAGCGAGGTCTGATGGCTGCCCGTCACCCCTCGATCGCCTCGAAGGCCGCCAAGGCGGCCAAGGCCCGTCGCGTCGCCAAGGCGCGCCGCCACGAGGCCGAAGGCAAGAACACCGTCGTCACCCCGGCGAGCAAGGCGTACACGGACCCCCGTGACGTGCTGCTCAAGCCGGTCGTGTCGGAGAAGAGCTACGCGCTCATCGACGAGAACAAGTACACGTTCCTCGTCGCGCCTGGCTCCAACAAGACCCAGATCAAGGAGGCCGTGCAGGCGGTCTTCTCGGTCAAGGTCACCGGGGTCAACACGATCAACCGCGTCGGCAAGCGCAAGCGGACCCGCACGGGCTTCGGCCAGCGCGCCGCCACCAAGCGGGCGATCGTGACCCTCGCCGAGGGCGACCGTATCGACATCTTCGGCGGTCCGACCGCGTAAGCGGTCGGGATCGTCCAGATTTCGGAATCACTTCCGAGGACTGAGAGACAATGGGTATCCGCAAGTACAAGCCGACGACTCCGGGCCGTCGTGGCTCCAGCGTCGCCGACTTCGTCGAGGTCACGCGGTCCACGCCGGAGAAGTCGCTGGTCCGCCCGCTGCACAACAAGGGCGGCCGTAACAATTCCGGTCGTGTGACCGTGCGCCACCAGGGTGGTGGCCACAAGCGCGCCTACCGCGTGATCGACTTCCGTCGTCACGACAAGGACGGCGTGCCGGCGAAGGTCGCGCACATCGAGTACGACCCCAACCGCACCGCGCGCATCGCGCTGCTGCACTACGCGGACGGCGAGAAGCGCTACATCCTCGCGCCGCGTGACCTGAAGCAGGGCGACCGCGTCGAGAACGGTCCCGGGGCCGACATCAAGCCGGGCAACAACCTCGCCCTGCGCAACATCCCGGTCGGTACGACGCTGCACGCCATCGAGCTGCGTCCCGGCGGCGGCGCCAAGTTCGCCCGCTCCGCCGGCGCCTCGGTGCAGCTGCTCGCGAAGGAGGGCACCATGGCCCACCTGCGCATGCCGTCCGGTGAGATCCGCCTGGTCGACGCCCGCTGCCGCGCCACGGTCGGCGAGGTCGGCAACGCCGAGCAGAGCAACATCAACTGGGGCAAGGCCGGCCGTAAGCGGTGGCTGGGCGTCCGCCCGTCCGTCCGCGGTGTCGTGATGAACCCGGTGGACCACCCGCACGGTGGTGGTGAGGGCCGGACCTCCGGTGGCCGTCACCCCGTGTCCCCCTGGGGCCAGAAGGAAGGCCGTACTCGTTCGCCCAAGAAGGCGTCGAACAAGTACATCGTCCGCCGCCGCAAGACGAACAAGAAGCGCTAAGGACGGGTTGAGATGCCTCGTAGCTTGAAGAAGGGACCCTTCGTCGACGACCACCTGGTCAAGAAGGTGGACGCACAGAACGAAGCCGGTACCAAGAACGTCATCAAGACCTGGTCCCGTCGCTCGATGATCGTCCCGGCGATGCTCGGACACACGATCGCGGTGCACAACGGCAAGACCCACATCCCGGTGTTTGTCACCGAGTCGATGGTCGGCCACAAGCTCGGCGAGTTCTCGCCGACCCGCACCTTCCGGGGCCACGTCAAGGACGACCGGAAGTCGAAGCGCCGCTAGTCGGCGGGGTGCAATCGACCATGACAGACACTGAAGGGACAACCATGGAAGCCAGGGCCCAGGCGCGGTACATCCGCGTCACGCCCATGAAGGCCCGCCGCGTGGTGGACCTCATCCGTGGCATGAATGCCACGGAGGCTCAGGCGGTCCTGCGTTTCGCCCCGCAGGCCGCGAGCGAGCCGGTGGGCAAGGTGCTGGACAGCGCCATTGCCAACGCCGCGCACAACTACGACCACACCGATGTCGACAGCCTCTTCATTTCCGAGGCCTACGTCGACGAGGGCCCGACCCTGAAGCGGTTCCGGCCGCGCGCCCAGGGCCGCGCCTACCGGATCCGCAAGCGGACCAGCCACATCACCGTGGTCGTCAGCAGCAAGGAAGGAACCCGGTAATGGGCCAGAAGGTAAACCCGCACGGGTTCCGGCTCGGTGTCACGACCGACTTCAAGTCGCGTTGGTACGCCGACAAGCTGTACAAGGACTACGTCAAGGAAGACGTCGCCATCCGCCGGATGATGACGTCCGGCATGGAGCGCGCCGGCATCTCCAAGGTCGAGATCGAGCGCACCCGTGACCGCGTCCGTGTGGACATCCACACGGCCCGCCCGGGCATCGTCATCGGCCGCCGCGGCGCCGAGGCCGACCGCATCCGCGGTGACCTCGAGAAGCTCACCGGCAAGCAGGTCCAGCTGAACATCCTCGAGGTCAAGAACCCCGAGACGGACGCTCAGCTCGTGGCCCAGGCCGTCGCCGAGCAGCTCTCCTCCCGTGTCTCCTTCCGCCGCGCCATGCGCAAGAGCATGCAGTCGGCGATGAAGGCGGGCGCCAAGGGCATCAAGATCCAGTGCGGTGGCCGCCTCGGTGGCGCCGAGATGTCCCGCTCGGAGTTCTACCGCGAGGGCCGCGTGCCCCTGCACACGCTCCGCGCGAACGTGGACTACGGCTTCTTCGAGGCCAAGACGACCTTCGGCCGCATCGGCGTGAAGGTCTGGATCTACAAGGGCGACGTCAAGAACATCGCCGAGGTCCGCGCCGAGAACGCCGCAGCCCGCGCGGGTAACCGCCCGGCGCGCGGCGGTGCCGACCGCCCGGCCCGTGGTGGCCGCGGTGGCGAGCGGCGCGGTCGCAAGCCGCAGCAGCAGGCTCCGGCCGCCGAGGCCCCCAAGGCCGAGGCTCCCGCCGCTGCTCCGGCTGAGAGCACCGGAACGGAGGCCTGACCGACATGCTGATCCCCCGTAGGGTCAAGCACCGCAAGCAGCACCACCCCAAGCGCACCGGTATGTCGAAGGGTGGCACGCAGGTTGCGTTCGGCGAGTACGGCATCCAGGCGCTGACCCCGGCGTACGTGACGAACCGCCAGATCGAGGCGGCTCGTATCGCCATGACCCGTCACATCAAGCGTGGCGGCAAGGTCTGGATCAACATCTACCCGGACCGCCCCCTCACCAAGAAGCCGGCCGAGACCCGCATGGGTTCCGGTAAGGGTTCTCCGGAGTGGTGGGTGGCCAACGTCAAGCCCGGACGCGTGATGTTCGAGCTGTCGTACCCCAACGAGAAGATCGCGCGCGAGGCCCTGACCCGTGCGGCCCACAAGCTGCCGATGAAGTGCAAGATCGTCAAGCGCGAGGCAGGTGAAGCGTGATGTCGGCCGGTACCAAGGCGTCAGAGCTGCGCGAGCTGGGCAACGAGGAGCTTCTCGCGAAGCTCCGCGAGGCCAAGGAAGAGCTGTTCAACCTCCGCTTCCAGGCGGCGACCGGACAGCTCGAGAACCACGGCCGTCTGAAGGCGGTCCGCAAGGACATCGCGCGGATCTACACCCTGATGCGCGAGCGTGAGCTGGGCATCGAAACGGTGGAGAACGCCTGATGAGCGAGAACAACGTGACTGAGACGAACACTGAGGCCCGTGGCTTCCGCAAGACGCGTGAGGGCATCGTCGTCAGCGACAAGATGGACAAGACCGTCGTCGTTGCCGTCGAGGACCGCAAGAAGCACGCGCTGTACGGCAAGGTCATCCGCAGCACGAGCAAGCTCAAGGCCCACGACGAGCAGAACGCCGCCGGCGTCGGTGACCGCGTCCTCCTGATGGAGACCCGGCCGCTGTCCGCCACGAAGCACTGGCGCATCGTCGAGATCCTCGAGAAGGCCAAGTAAGCAATTCCCGCAAGGGAGTTGCACAAGTACGTTCCCGCGGGGCACCCCTCGCAGGACAAGTTCCGCCAGGCTCCGGGGGCCGTCCGCTCACAGTGAGCGGCCCCCGGGGAACCGGCAGACATTCAGGAGATAGACGTGATCCAGCAGGAGTCGCGACTGCGTGTCGCCGACAACACGGGCGCGAAGGAGATCCTTTGCATCCGTGTGCTCGGTGGCTCCGGTCGCCGCTACGCGGGCATCGGTGACGTCATCGTCGCCACCGTCAAGGACGCGATCCCCGGTGGCAACGTGAAGAAGGGTGACGTCGTCAAGGCGGTCATCGTTCGCACCGTCAAGGAGCGCCGCCGTCCGGACGGCTCGTACATCCGCTTCGACGAGAACGCCGCCGTCATTCTGAAGAACGACGGCGACCCTCGTGGCACCCGTATCTTCGGCCCGGTCGGCCGTGAGCTGCGCGAGAAGAAGTTCATGAAGATCATCTCCCTCGCGCCGGAGGTGCTGTGAGCATGAAGATCAAGAAGGGCGACCTGGTCCAGGTCATCACCGGCAAGGACAAGGGCAAGCAGGGCAAGGTCATTGCCGCTTACCCGCGCGAGGAGCGCGTCCTGGTCGAGGGTGTCAACCGGGTCAAGAAGCACACCAAGGCCGGCCCGACCGCAGGCGGTTCGCAGGCCGGCGGCATCGTGACCACCGAGGCGCCGGTCCACGTCTCCAACGTCCAGCTGGTCGTGGAGAAGGACGGCAAGAAGGTCGTCACGCGCGTCGGTTACCGCTTCGACGACGAGGGCAACAAGATCCGCGTTGCCAAGCGGACGGGTGAGGACATCTGATGGCTACCACCACCACTCCGCGTCTGAAGACGAAGTACCGCGAGGAGATCGCGGGCAAGCTGCGTGAGGAGTTCTCCTACGAGAACGTCATGCAGGTTCCCGGCCTCGTCAAGATCGTGGTCAACATGGGTGTGGGCGACGCCGCCCGCGACTCCAAGCTGATCGAGGGCGCCATCCGCGACCTCACCACGATCACCGGTCAGAAGCCGGCCGTCACCAAGGCCCGCAAGTCCATCGCGCAGTTCAAGCTGCGCGAGGGCCAGCCGATCGGTGCCCACGTCACGCTCCGTGGCGACCGCATGTGGGAGTTCCTGGACCGCACCCTGTCGCTCGCGCTGCCGCGCATCCGCGACTTCCGCGGCCTGTCCCCCAAGCAGTTCGACGGCCGTGGCAACTACACCTTCGGTCTCACGGAGCAGGTCATGTTCCACGAGATCGACCAGGACAAGATCGACCGCGTCCGGGGTATGGACATCACCGTGGTGACCACGGCGACCAACGACGCTGAGGGCCGCGCGCTCCTTCGTCACCTCGGCTTCCCCTTCAAGGAGGCGTGAGCGAGATGGCGAAGAAGGCTCTGATCGCTAAGGCTGCTCGCAAGCCCAAGTTCGGCGTGCGTGGCTACACCCGCTGCCAGCGCTGTGGCCGCCCGCACTCCGTGTACCGCAAGTTCGGCCTGTGCCGCGTGTGCCTTCGTGAGATGGCTCACCGTGGCGAGCTGCCGGGCGTGACCAAGAGCTCCTGGTAGTCCGGTCTTTCCGGATCCCCAGGACTCTCGGTAAGCAACTGGGACGGCAGGGGGCCCACTCCGCATGCCTTAGGCTTGTGGGGTTGGGCGCCTGCCGGCCCCGTACGCCACGCGGGCACACCGCCCGCCAATGATTGCTTACTACGCCGTAGGTCCACCGCGCCGCACCCGTCCCGTCTCGGATCGGGGAGAGGGATGGCGCACCAGGAAACCCCGGCGAGAGAGGCCGAAGGCCAATTCATGACCATGACTGATCCGATCGCAGACATGCTGACGCGTCTGCGGAACGCGAACTCGGCGTACCACGACTCCGTGGCGATGCCGCACTCGAAGATCAAGTCTCACATCGCGGAGATCCTCCAGCAGGAGGGCTTCATCACGGGCTGGAAGGTCGAGGACGCCGAGGTCGGCAAGAACCTCGTCCTGGAGCTGAAGTTCGGCCCCAACCGTGAGCGCTCCATCGCGGGCATCAAGCGGATCTCCAAGCCCGGACTCCGGGTGTACGCGAAGTCCACCAACCTGCCGAAGGTGCTGGGCGGCCTCGGCGTGGCGATCATCTCCACGTCGCACGGGCTCCTCACCGACAAGCAGGCCGGCAAGAAGGGCGTGGGTGGGGAAGTCCTCGCCTACGTCTGGTAGCAGAAGGGAACGGAGGAAACAGCTATGTCGCGCATCGGCAAGCTCCCCATCGCGGTTCCCGCCGGCGTGGACGTCACCATCGACGGCCGTACGGTCGCGGTCAAGGGCCCGAAGGGCACGCTGACCCACACCGTCGTGGCGCCGATCGAGATCGCCAAGGGTGAGGACGGCGTGCTGAACGTCACCCGCCCCAACGACGAGCGTCAGAACAAGGCCCTGCACGGCCTGTCGCGCACGCTGGTGGCGAACATGATCACCGGCGTGACCCAGGGTTACGTGAAGAAGCTCGAGATCAGCGGTGTCGGTTACCGCGTGCTCGCCAAGGGTTCGAACCTGGAGTTCTCCCTCGGCTACAGCCACCCGATCCTGGTCGAGGCCCCCGAGGGCATCACCTTCAAGGTGGAGTCCCCGACCCGTTTCTCGGTCGAGGGCATCGACAAGCAGAAGGTCGGCGAGGTTGCGGCCAACATCCGCAAGCTGCGCAAGCCCGACCCGTACAAGGCCAAGGGCGTCAAGTACGAGGGCGAAGTCATCCGCCGCAAGGTCGGAAAGGCGGGTAAGTAAGCCATGGCATACGGGCAGAAGATCCTCAAGGGCGACGCCTACAAGCGCGCCGCGATCAAGCGCCGTCACATCCGGATCCGCAAGAAGGTCGCGGGTACGGCGGAGCGTCCCCGTCTCGTCGTGACCCGCTCGAACCGCCACATCGTGGCGCAGGTGATCGACGACCTGAAGGGCCACACCGTGGCGTCGGCGTCCACCCTGGACAGCTCGATCCGCAGTGGCGAGGGCGACAAGTCCGCGCAGGCCAAGCAGGTCGGTGCCCTGGTCGCCGAGCGTGCCAAGGCAGCCGGTGTCGAGGCCGTCGTGTTCGACCGTGGTGGCAACCAGTACGCCGGGCGCATCGCCGCCCTGGCGGACGCCGCCCGCGAAGCCGGGCTCAAGTTCTGAGCCGGTTCCGGAGCTAGCGGAAACAGAGAGAGGTAATTCCAATGGCTGGACCCCAGCGCCGCGGTGGCGGCGCCGGTGGCGGCGAGCGGCGGGACCGGAAGGGCCGTGACGGCGGCGCTGCTGCCGCCGAGAAGACCGCGTACGTTGAGCGCGTCGTCGCGATCAACCGCGTCGCCAAGGTTGTGAAGGGTGGTCGTCGCTTCAGCTTCACCGCGCTGGTCGTGGTGGGCGACGGTGACGGCACCGTGGGTGTCGGATACGGCAAGGCCAAGGAGGTGCCGGCCGCCATCGCCAAGGGCGTTGAGGAGGCCAAGAAGCACTTCTTCAAGGTCCCCCGCATCCAGGGCACCATCCCGCACCCCATTCAGGGTGAGAAGGCTGCCGGAGTCGTGCTGCTCAAGCCCGCCTCCCCGGGTACCGGTGTGATCGCCGGTGGTCCGGTGCGTGCCGTGCTCGAGTGCGCCGGCATTCACGACGTGCTGTCGAAGTCGCTCGGCTCCGACAACGCGATCAACATCGTGCACGCGACCGTGGAGGCCCTCCGTGGCCTGCAGCGTCCCGAGGAGATCGCGGCCCGCCGTGGTCTGCCGCTCGAGGACGTCGCCCCCGCGGCTCTTCTCCGTGCACGCGCCGGGGCGGGTGCGTAATCATGGCGCAGATCAGGATTACGCAGGTCAAGTCCTACATCGGCAGCAAGCAGAACCACCGTGACACCCTGCGCTCCCTTGGTCTCAAGGGGATCAACACGCAGGTCGTCAAGGAGGACCGCCCCGAGTTCCGCGGCATGGTGCACACCGTCCGCCACCTCGTGACGGTCGAGGAGGTCGACTGATCATGGCGGAGCAGAACCCGCTCAAGATCCACAACCTCCGTCCCGCCCCGGGCGCCAAGACCGCCAAGACCCGTGTCGGTCGTGGTGAGGCGTCGAAGGGTAAGACGGCCGGTCGTGGTACGAAGGGCACCAAGGCCCGTTACCAGGTTCCGGAGCGCTTCGAGGGTGGCCAGATGCCCCTGCACATGCGCCTCCCGAAGCTGAAGGGCTTCAAGAACCCGTTCAAGACCGAGTTCCAGGTCGTGAACCTGGACCGTCTCGCCTCCCTCTACCCCGAGGGCGGAGAGGTCACGGTCGAGGACCTGGTCGCCAAGGGTGCCGTTCGCAAGAACAGCCTCGTCAAGGTGCTCGGCCAGGGCGAGATCTCCGTGGCGCTGCAGGTGACGGTCGACGCCGTCTCCGGCTCCGCCAAGGAGAAGATCACCGCCGCCGGCGGTACCGTCACCGAGCTCGTCTGAACCCCTCGGACGAGCCAATGACTTGAGCGATCCCGACCGGGGATACCCCACATTTGGGGTATCCCCGGTTGGTCGTTCCTAGGGCGGCAGTCTCGCCGGTAAGGTGGCCTGCCAGATACGCGGCCCCACTTTGCTTCTTGCGAAGTGGGGCTGACGCCGATCTACACACGAGTCCGTGTTGCGATCTGGTTAGAGCCAGTAACGGGTGCCCCAAAACTGGCCGAACGGAGGAACTGTTTCGGCTAGGCGTCCTGAAGGTCATGCGTCGGCGCCCGGGCAGCGGATCCGCAATCTGCTCGGCAGCCATTCAGGGCCGATCGCATGGGGCAGAGGGGCTCGGCGGGGACCCAGCGTCAAGCGGGTCATACGAGCCATGACCGTGCCATCCAATGGATGATGCCGTCCATACGAAATGATCTTCGAGTTGGTTGGATCACTCCGGGGCCGTTGATCTGAGGGGGCAGGGTGGCTCGGCGGTAGCCGTGGGACGTCGATGACGAACTGTGGGCGGTGATCGAGCCGCTGCTCCCGAAGATCGAACGTCGCACTCGTCATCCCGGGCGGAAGCGTCATCCGGACCGGCTGGTGTTCCCGGGCATCCTGTTCGTACTGCATACCGGGATCGCCTGGGAATACCTGCGGCAGGAGCTCGGCTCCGGGTCGGGTATGACGTGCTGGCGACGCCTGGCCGAGTGGACCGAAGCCGGCGTGCGGCGTCGGCTCCATCAAGCGCTCTCGGCCAAGCTCTCCGCAGCGCGGACGCCCTGGCCCTCTCCAGGACGGTGGTCGACGGCCTCCACATCCGAGGGCTGACCGGGGCCCCGAGACGAGACGAAGCCCTGTCGACCGGGGCGGGACGGGCGGCAAGCACTACCTGATCACGGACGTCACCGGCATCCCGCTCGCCGTGCCCCTCACCGGTGGCAACCGTAACGACGTCACCCAGCTCGTCCCGCTACTTCAGGCAGAGCCGCCCGTGCTGGGCAAGCGCGGCCGACCCCGCCGCGGCCCCGACGCCGTGCTTGGTGTTGACCGCGGCGACGACCACGACAAATACCGCCGTCCCGTCCGCGCGCTCGGCGTGAAGCTGGCGCATCTCAGGGTGAGGAAGGCTTTGTGGATGTCGTTGCGAATCTGTCAGCGGATCCGCAGGCGGCGGGACCAGTGCAGGCGGGCGAAAGCGCGCTCGTCAACCCAGCATTGAGTGCCGAATCCGGAGCCGTGTTCGGGACCACGTCGCGCGATCAGTGCTTCGCGTGAGGTCACCTTCGGCAGCGGGGCGAAGTCGTCGGGGGTCAGGTCCAGCCAGCTCACCACGCGATCTCCCGTACGCAGAGTGATCAGCAGTTCGCACCGCACGTGATCGGGAACGTCAGGCCGATGGGACAGGGTGTGCCACAAGGCCGGCCGCAGATAGTGGGTGCCGCCGGGCGCCACATTCGCGCGCACCCACGTCGGATCCAACCGCTGACTCAGGCCGATGTCACCCGCCCGCTCCTCCAGCCGGAACAACAAGGCCGCCTCGATGACCTTCACCTCCCGGGCAGCGGCCGCTCAACGTCCATCGCCCTATGCCCCCCGACAGCACCTCAGGTCGGGCGACCGACCCCAAAGAGTCATTCTGTTGGGAGTTCTAAGAAGTCGGAGCCCTTTACACCCTCACGGGGGCGGTCGTTGCTTCTGTCCGCCACGCAGCCAGCCAGCCCTCCGGTTCCGGGCCCCTGGGCGGCTGATTGACTCTGCGGGCGCAGATGGTCGGGGTCGATGTAACAGGACCCAACCAGACCATGAGCCGTCGCCCCCCACTGCAGGTGCTGGTTTTGGACAACTTCGGAGCCAGGCCACTGCCAGCCACGATCGAGCACGTCGCCTCACACCGAATGCCAGCTAGTAAGACGATGTCCGCCGCACGGATCAGGGATGCCTCCTTGGGGGCCCCGTCAGCGGCAACTCAGGTGCGCTGCCGCCACTTGGTGCGTCCGCCTGCCGCTCGTCCTGGGGGAAACCGGATGTAATCATCGCAACATCTGCTCGGCGTTGTGGTCCCATGCTTCACGCAAACTGCGGAATTCTGCCATACGGCCGGGGTTCTGCTTGATATAGCGGGTCTCGTAGGCGCTTTCGACGGCTGCAACGGTGGTGACATATCGAACTCGTCGCTTGCACGCCATGTCGGCGGTAGCTGTTTGTATTTCTACGCGGGCTACCTGATCGCTTTCGTCCCCTTGCCATCTTTCGTCATTCACTGCCTGGCTCGGTGTTTTGTAGCTGTACCCGCTTGACTTCATGCAAGCGGACCATTTCGATACGACATCCTTAACTCGACTGTCCTGTTCGATGCGGGGGGACAGCACCTGCCGTATAACGCTCACGTAGGATTCCAGCAGCCCTCTGGGGCTGACGTCGCTCACCCGTGAGATGGTGATACCGCCCTCTTCGAATTCCTTCGGAGGTTGTGCTTTCTGAGTGAGCTGACGTCCGGCTTCCCCGTAGCATCCGTTCTTTGGGACCCGATGACTTCTGTATGAAGTCGAGGTTCCGTCCAGAATTCCCTGCAGGGCTGGCGGTACTGTCTCATCCCATTCTGCGTTCTCCGATTCTTCTGCAGGCAGGTTGTAGCCGCTCTGGTCGGCATCAGGAAACCAGTAGAATTCGAATACATTGGGTTCCTGAGTGGACTGTGAGGCACTGGGGAGACGCTGCTTCGTATAGTCCAGGTCGCGGAGGCAGCGGTTTACTGCGACTACCTCTGCTTGGTGTAGTCGGCGGTCCTGGGCAGGGCTCGGAAGGTACCTGTCGAGAGGGCGCTGGACGTGAAGGTCGTTCGCTCCCACGGTCGGGGTGCTGTGTACCTCCGGCTCCGAGTGCTCCGCCGAGTCGGGGGAAGAGGAGTGATCACCGCCCGTACAGCCTGTTACAAGCGCCAAGCCTGCGACGGAAATCAACTGGAGTGCTGTTCTTTTCATTGATTCACCGGTATGTGCACGAAAGCCGTGTGGTCCCATACCTCTCAGGTATGGGACCACACGGCTTTGAGGCAGACTAGGGGCAGTTGTACTTGGAGTAGGACGAGATCTTGTTGTCGAACGGGCCGGTGAACGCGCTCCTGAAGTCGCCCTTCGTGCCCTTCGCGATCTTAATGCTGGCGCCCTTGTGGTTCACGTTGACGAAGAACTTGAATCCTGCGCAAGAGGTGCCGGAGCCGGCGTTCCAGCTGGAGATGGAGTCTCCGAGGTACGCGCCGTCGTTGAAGTAGTACCTGCCGTGGAAGTTCTTCAGGGCAGGTGAGCCAAGGTCGTAGTAGCCCTTGCTCTTGGTGTGCCCCCAGTCATTGAACACACAAATGTCGGTGCTGGAGCACTTACCGTCACCGTTCCCGGCTGCAGCGGCAGGCGCCAGGGTGACGCCAACCGCCAAGGCCGCTGCGACTGCGGTCGTGACGGTCACTATTGAGCGCTTCACGCGCATACTGAACCCCCATTTTTCAGTTAGTTGAGGCTGTAAACGTTGCGGTGGTCAGCCGCAGCCCCTGCTCTGATGCAGCGAGTTGATCAGCTGCACGGGAGTGACAGTATGAGGGGGGCGATCGTACGGTCAAGTGTTTTATGTTCAACTGTTCGGTTTGCCCGGAGGGGGCGAGCCTGTGTAGTCGGTTCCGGCCCTGCCTGGTGCGGGGCTACCGGGTGGCTCGACATTCCCGCCCGGGCCCGGAGGTGGGTAGGCTGTGGCGCTGGTGCCCGGAGGCGTCCTGGCATGCCGTAACCTCGTCCCGCACACCATCACTTCCGTTCCGTCGTCTACCTCACGCGCACACGCGGGGGTCGCAGGAGGCACCGTGCTCACCGCGTTCGCCCGGGCGTTCAAGACGCCCGACCTGCGCAAGAAGCTGCTCTTCACGCTCGGCATCATCGTGGTGTACCGACTCGGTACGAATGTCCCGATCCCCGGTGTCGACTACCGTAATGTCCAGGCTTGCATCGACAACGCTGAGGCCAATCAGGGTCTGTTCGGTCTGGTCAACATGTTCAGCGGTGGTGCGCTGCTTCAGATCACGATCTTCGCCCTCGGCATCATGCCGTACATCACGGCGGCCATCATCCTGCAACTGCTGACCGTGGTGATCCCGCGCCTGGAAGCCCTGAAGAAGGAGGGCCAGGCCGGTACGGCGAAGATCACGCAGTACACCCGTTATCTGACGGTGGCGCTCGCCATCCTCCAGGGCACTGGTCTGGTGGCCACCGCCCGCAGTGGTGCTCTCTTCGAGAGGTGCCCCGTTGCGAACCAGATCGTGCCCGACCAGTCGGTCTTCGTGACCATCACCATGGTCATCACCATGACCGCCGGCACGGCCGTCGTGATGTGGCTCGGTGAGCTCATCACCGACCGCGGCGTGGGCAACGGCATGTCGATCCTGATGTTCATCTCGATCGCCGCGACCTTCCCCGCCGCCCTGTGGGCCATCAAGGAGCAGGGCAGCCTGGCGGACGGCTGGATCGAGTTCGGCACCGTGATGCTCGTCGGATTCGTGATGGTCGGCCTGGTCGTGTTCGTGGAGCAGGCCCAGCGCCGGATCCCCGTGCAGTACGCCAAGCGCATGATCGGCCGCCGTTCCTACGGCGGTACGTCGACCTACATCCCCCTGAAGGTGAACCAGGCCGGTGTGATCCCGGTCATCTTCGCCGCGTCCCTGCTCTACATCCCGGCCCTGATCGTGCAGTTCGCCGGGTCCACGTCCGGCTGGGCGACCTGGATCCAGAAGAATCTCGCGGATCCGTCCGCCACGGCGCACATCATTCTGTACTTCTTCCTCATCGTCTTCTTCGCGTTCTTCTACGTGGCGATCACCTTCAACCCCGAAGAAGTCGCGGACAACATGAAGAAGTATGGTGGCTTCATCCCGGGCATCCGGGCTGGCCGACCGACCGCTGAGTACCTGAGCTACGTACTCAACCGGATCACCTGGCCGGGTTCGCTGTATCTGGGCCTGATCTCTCTCGTGCCGACAATGGCGTTGGCTGGTTTCGGGGCGAACCAGAACTTCCCGTTCGGCGGGACCAGCATCCTGATCATCGTGGGTGTCGGTCTTGAGACGGTGAGGCAGATCGAGAGCCAGCTCCAGCAGCGCAATTACGAAGGGTTCCTCCGCTGATGCGAATCGTCCTCGTCGGGCCGCCGGGTGCCGGAAAGGGTACGCAGGCCACCCGCCTTGCCGAGAAACTGCGCATCCCGCACATCTCCACGGGTGATCTGTTCCGCGCCAACATCAGCCGGCAGACCGAGCTCGGGAAGCTGGCGAAGTCCTACATGGACGCGGGCAATCTCGTCCCCGACGAGGTCACCATCGCCATGGCCAAGGACCGCATGGAGCAGCCCGACGCCAAGGACGGCTTCCTGCTGGACGGCTTCCCCCGCAACGTCTCCCAGGCCGAGGCGCTCGACGAGCTGCTGACCACCGAGGGCATCAAGCTGGACGCGGTGCTCGACCTGGAGGCCCCCGAGGCCGAGGTGGTCAAGCGCATCGCGGGCCGGCGCATCTGCCGCAAAGACTCCAGCCACGTCTTCCACGTGAGCTACAGCCCGCCGAAGCAGGAGGGCGTCTGCGACCGCTGCGGCGGCGAGCTCTACCAGCGCGACGACGACTCCGAGGAGACCGTGCGCACGCGCCTGGAGGTCTACCACACGCAGACCGAGCCGATCATCGACTACTACAAGGCCCAGGGCCTCGTGGTGACGATCTCGGCCCTGGGACCGGTCGACGAGGTCACCGGTCGCGCGCTCGAGGCGCTGCGGCGCGACAAGTAGCCGTACGGGCCCGGCCGCGGTTCCCAGCGGGAGCCGCGGCCGAGCTGTGCGCGGGGGCGGGCGGAGTCCCCCGTATCGTTGAGGGTGTCCGCCGCCCCCGTCGAACCACCGGTACCCCCGGTCGAGAAAGGCCCTGGCACCATGGTGCAGATCAAGACCCCTGAGCAGATCGCCACAATGCGTGAGGCGGGGCTGGTCGTGGCCGCCATTCACGCGGCCACCCGCGAGGCCGCCGTCCCGGGGGCCACCACCAAGGACCTCGACGAGGCCGCCCGCAAGGTGCTGGCGGAGCACAACGCCAAGCCGAACTTCCTCGGCTACGGCGGCTTCCCCGCGACGATCTGCACCTCGGTCAACGAGGTCGTGGTGCACGGCATCCCCTCCGACGACGTCGTCCTCAAGGACGGCGACATCATTTCCATCGACTGCGGCGCGATCGTCGACGGCTGGCACGGCGACGCGGCCTTCACTGCCTTCGTCGGCTCCGGTCACTCCCCGGAGCTGGTGGAGCTGTCCCGGGTGACGGAGGAGTCGATGTGGGCCGGCATCGCGGCCATGAAGCAGGGCAACCGGCTCGTCGACATCTCCCGCGCCATCGAGACCTACATCCGCCGCCAGCCCAAGCCCGGCGGCGGCAAGTACGGGATCATCGAGGACTACGGCGGCCACGGCATCGGCACCGAGATGCACATGGACCCGCACCTGCTGAACTACGTCGACCGGCGCCGCGGCAGGGGCCCCAAGCTGGTGCCCGGCTTCTGCCTGGCCATCGAGCCGATGGTGTCCCTGGGCACCCCGAAGACGGAGGTCCTGTCGGACGACTGGACCGTCATCACCACCGACGGCACCTGGTCCTCGCACTGGGAGCACTCCGTCGCGCTGACCGAGCAGGGACCGCTGGTCCTCACCGCCCCGGACGGCGGCAAGGCCAAGCTGGCGGAGCTGGGCATCACGGCCGCCCCGGACCCGCTCGGTTAAAGATCTCCCGGGTGGGGCAGACTTCTCCGATTCGTGTTTCCGGGGGCCCTGACGTAGACTGACTCGTCGGCTCTTGTGCACCCGCATGTCCACATGCGCTCGGATCCCGAACGGTGCACGTCTGAGTTGATCAAGGTAGTCGATTCGAAGGGCGAAGCGTGGCCAAGAAGCAAGGTGCCATCGAGATCGAGGGCACTGTCGTCGAGTCTCTTCCGAACGCCATGTTCAAGGTCGAGCTCCAGAACGGCCACCAGGTCCTGGCACACATCAGCGGCAAGATGCGCATGCACTACATCCGCATCCTCCCTGACGACCGGGTCGTGGTGGAGCTGTCTCCGTACGACCTGACGCGTGGCCGGATCGTCTACCGGTACAAGTAGATCTTGCCCGCGCCCCGGTCCGCCGGGGTGATGGCACTGACCCGGAGAACCTCACATCCCATGAAGGTCAAGCCGAGCGTCAAGAAGATCTGCGACAAGTGCAGGGTGATCCGCCGTCACGGCCGGGTCATGGTCATCTGCGACAACCCGCGCCACAAGCAGCGCCAGGGCTGATCGCAGCACGTCCACCCTCTGCGTCTTTCCGCAGACTTCGCGCGACGCGAGCAACACACGTTCATACGCAGGTCCCGAGCCGCACGGCTCGACACCCCCGGCTCGGAGGCCGGGGACCCGGTCCGTACCTGGTACGGCGGGCTGGGATCCGGTCCTGTGGAAGACCTCCGACAACCAACTGGAGCCATTGAATGGCACGCGTTTCCGGTGTTGACATTCCGCGCGAAAAGCGCGTGGAGATCGCCCTCACCTACGTGTTCGGCATCGGCCGGACCCTTTCTCAGCAGACGCTGGCCGCCACCGGCGTCGACCCGAACACCCGCGTTCGCGACCTCTCCGAGGAGCAGCTCGTCGCGATCCGCGAGTACGTCGACAACAACCTCAAGACCGAGGGTGACCTTCGTCGCGAGATCCAGGCCGACATCCGCCGCAAGGTCGAGATCGGCACCTACCAGGGTCTGCGTCACCGTCGCGGTCTGCCCGTCCGCGGTCAGCGCACCAGCACCAACGCCCGCACCCGCAAGGGCCCGCGTCGCGCCATCGCCGGCAAGAAGAAGCCGGGCAAGAAGTAGTCCGCAGCGGACGCCTGTCCACGGTCTTCGCTGTAGGACCGACCACCTCCCGTAGGAGTTAAGAGATGCCCCCCAAGGGACGTCAGGGCGCTGCCAAGAAGGTGCGCCGCAAGGAAAAGAAGAACGTCGCTCACGGCCACGCGCACATCAAGAGCACGTTCAACAACACGATCGTGTCGATCACGGACCCGACCGGCAACGTGATCTCCTGGGCCTCCGCCGGCCACGTCGGCTTCAAGGGCTCCCGGAAGTCCACGCCGTTCGCCGCGCAGATGGCCGCCGAGTCGGCCGCCCGCCGCGCCCAGGAGCACGGCATGCGCAAGGTCGACGTGTTCGTCAAGGGTCCGGGCTCCGGTCGTGAGACCGCGATCCGCTCCCTGCAGGCCACGGGCCTCGAGGTCGGCTCCATCCAGGACGTCACCCCGACCCCGCACAACGGCTGCCGCCCGCCGAAGCGCCGCCGCGTCTGAGGCACCGGTTTCCTGAGGTTCCGGGCGGTACGGCTCGCAAGGGCCGTATCGCCCGTACCCTTGCAGTACCCGCACTTTTCACCGGGTGCGGTTTCCGTCGGACGTCAAATAGCGGGCGTCCACGAATGAAGGATCTGATCCACACATGCTGATCGCTCAGCGTCCCTCGTTGACCGAAGAGGTCGTCGACGAATTCCGCTCCCGGTTCGTGATCGAGCCGCTGGAGCCGGGCTTCGGCTACACCCTCGGCAACTCCCTCCGCCGCACCCTCCTGTCGTCGATCCCCGGCGCTGCTGTCACCAGCATCCGCATCGACGGCGTCCTGCACGAGTTCACCACCGTGCCGGGCGTCAAGGAGGACGTCACCGACCTGATCCTCAACATCAAGCAGCTGGTCGTCTCCTCGGAGCACGACGAGCCGGTCGTGATGTACCTGCGCAAGCAGGGCCCGGGTCTGGTCACCGCCGCCGACATCGCGCCGCCGGCCGGTGTCGAGGTGCACAACCCCGACCTCGTCCTCGCCACGCTCAACGGCAAGGGCAAGCTGGAGATGGAGCTGACCGTGGAGCGCGGTCGCGGCTACGTCTCCGCCGTGCAGAACAAGCAGGTGGGCCAGGAGATCGGCCGGATCCCGGTCGACTCGATCTACTCGCCGGTTCTCAAGGTCACCTACAAGGTCGAGGCGACCCGTGTCGAGCAGCGCACCGACTTCGACAAGCTGATCGTCGACGTCGAGACCAAGCAGGCCATGCGTCCGCGTGACGCCATGGCGTCGGCCGGAAAGACCCTGGTCGAGCTGTTCGGTCTGGCGCGCGAGCTCAACATCGACGCCGAGGGCATCGACATGGGCCCGTCCCCCACGGACGCCGCCCTCGCCGCCGACCTGGCGCTGCCGATCGAGGAGCTCGAGCTCACGGTCCGGTCGTACAACTGCCTCAAGCGTGAGGGCATCCACTCCGTGGGTGAGCTCGTCGCCCGTTCCGAGGCGGACCTCCTCGACATCCGCAACTTCGGTGCGAAGTCGATCGACGAGGTCAAGGCGAAGCTGGCGGGCATGGGGCTCGCGTTGAAAGACAGCCCGCCTGGATTCGACCCCACTGCCGCCGCGGACGCCTTCGGCGCGGACGACGACGCGGATGCCGGGTTCGTAGAGACCGAGCAGTACTGACTGCTCCGCGGAGGGGCCGCCGCAGGGCGGCCCGCCGCACCCTCCGGACAGGTTCCCCCGGGATCCTGTCCGGATCTCCGACAGGCGGCCGCCTGCTCGGATACTGACTCCGGTACCTGATACGGCCGGGGCAGACACACAGGAGAGAACCATGCCGAAGCCCACCAAGGGTGCCCGTATGGGCGGCAGCGCCGCGCACGAGAAGCTGATGCTCGCGAACCTCGCGAAGTCGCTCTTCGAGCACGGCCGCATCACCACCACCGAGGCCAAGGCGCGCAAGCTGCGTCCGTACGCCGAGCGTCTGGTCACCAAGGCGAAGAAGGGCGACCTTCACAACCGCCGTCAGGTGCTCCAGGTGATCACGGACAAGAGCATCGTCCACACGCTCTTCACCGAGATCGGCCCGCGGTACGAGAACCGTCCCGGTGGCTACACCCGCATCACCAAGATCGGTAACCGCCGTGGCGACAACGCGCCCATGGCCGTCATCGAGCTGGTCGAGGCCCTGACCGTCGCCCAGGAGGCCACCGGCGAGGCCGAGGCCGCCACGAAGCGTGCGGTCAAGGAAGACGCCCTCAAGAAGGACGAGGCCGCCGAGGCCCCGGCCGAGGACGCCAAGGCCGACCTGACCAAGGACGAGGCCGCCGAGGCCCCGGCCGAGGAGTCGAAGGACGCGTAAGGCGTTCCGCGGCCCCAGGGTCACGACGGGCCCGTTCCCTCCGGGGGGCGGGCCCGTTGCCGTGTTCTGAGAGGATGCCGAGGTGAGTGACGAAGTACAGCCCGGACACGTCCGCATCCGCCTCGACCTCTCCTACGACGGTGCCGCCTTCCACGGCTGGGCCAAGCAGGCCGGGGGCCGGCGGACGGTGCAGGGGGAGATCGAGGACGCGCTGTGGACCGTGACGCGGTCGGGGGAGCGGACGTACGAGCTGACCGTGGCCGGGCGCACCGACGCCGGGGTGCACGCGCGCGGCCAGGTGGCCCACGTGGACCTGCCCGCCGAGCTGTGGGAGGCGCACCGGGAGAAGCTGCTGAAGCGGCTCGCGGGACGGCTGCCGCGCGATGTGCGGATCTGGTCCCTCACCGAGGCTCCGGCGGGTTTCAACGCGCGGTTCTCCGCGATCTGGCGGCGCTACGCCTACCGGGTCACCGACCACCCGGGCGGGGTCGACCCGCTGCTGCGCGGCCACGTGCTGTGGCACGACTGGCCCCTGGACGTCGACGCCATGAACGAGGCGGCGCGGGGGCTGCTGGGGGAGCACGACTTCGCCGCCTACTGCAAGCGGCGCGAGGGCGCGACGACCATCCGCATGCTCCAGGAGCTGAGCCTTCAGCGGGGCGCGGACGGGGTGATCACGGCGACGGTGCGGGCCGACGCCTTCTGCCACAACATGGTGCGCTCGCTCATCGGCGCGCTGCTGTTCGTGGGGGACGGCCACCGCCCGCCGGACTGGCCCGGCAAGGTGCTGGCGGCGGGCGTACGGGACTCGGCCGTGCATGTCGTCCGGCCGCACGGGCTGACCCTTGAGGAGGTCGGCTACCCGGCGGACGAGCTGCTGGCCGCCCGCAACAAGGAGGCCCGCAACCGGCGTTCGCTGCCCTCGGCGGGCTGCTGCTGAGCCACGGGGCCGGAGGCTTCCGCCGGGCCGGCCCCCGAGGTCATCCGTTGGCCGCTGCCGACGCCTGCGCCTCGCCCCGGCGGCGAATCTGACGGAACGTGAATTCCGCGAGGTCGTCGCCCGCGGCGAACACCACGCTGTCCTTCTCCTTCACGTCCTTGCCGTCGGTGAACCCGGACAGGGTGAAGTAGGCGTAGCGGCCGACGGAGTTGGTGGTCGAGCGGCAGACCGCGCCGTCGCAGAACTCCTTGACGCCGCCGCCCGCGAGGGACTTGACGATGCTTCGTTTGTCCGCCTGCTGCTTCGCCTTGGCCGCCTGAGCCTCGGTGTCGAACACCGCTACGCCCACCGTCACCGCGACGTCGTCCTTGGTGTAGGTGACACGCATCAGGCGCGTGCAGTCGTTGTCCGTCAGCACCTTGGGGAGGGTGGCCTTCGCCGCGGAGCCGCAGTTGCGGGTGTCGGCCGTCGGGCCCTTCTTGTACACCGTCTCGCCCATGGTGAGCTGGGTGCCGGGGAAGAGGACGTCCGGGGCCAGGGGCGCCCGGTCCTTCTTCGCGCTGGCGATGAAGTCGGCGGGATCCAGAGGCGGCGGGGCGCTCGTCGGGGCGAACGAGGGCACCGTGGCCTCGGCGCTCGGGATCGTGGCGACGCCGGGGAGCTGGGACGACGGTCCGCCCGCGGTCCGGTTGTCACCGTTTGCGGAGACGACGGCCACCGCAACGGCCGTGCCTATCGCGACGGTGGCGAGCGCGCCTGAGCCGATGAAGAACAGCCGGCGCCGCTTGTGACGGGCCTCGGAGGCGTCGGCGAGCGCGGCCCAGTCGGGTGACTGGCCCGAGCCGCCGCTGTTCCAGGGCTGCTGAGACTGCGGTTTCCAGGGATCCCACTGCGGTTGAGGTCCCCCCTGCCCATAACTCATGGGGCGCATCTTAGACGGGGCGCGAGGTGTGCTGTTCCGCCTCAACGAGCCGTGCAGCCCTTAGCGTTGCCCGCATGACGACGGGCAAAAGCGACATCTGCGGGTGGTTGGTGCGACCCGTTCGCGGGCTCCCGGGGGCGGCGTCCGGGGCGCGGGTGCCGGCACCGGGCGCGCACGCGGGGCGTGTGACCTCGGGCGGAGGCGGCGGGGGCGCCCGCGCCGGAGCTCTCGCCGGGGCGCGACGGGCCGGTGGCGCGCCGTATGACGAGGCGCACGTCCGTCGTCGGCGGAACGGATCGCGCCGCACCGTTTTGCGGGCCTTGCGGGCCTTGCGGGCCTTGCGGGACCCGGCCGGCCCGGCGGCCGGTCCATCGCGTGTGCCGACCGGGATCCTGCCGCGGCGGGCATGCGCGACGGGGCGGGCGGGGGAGCCTGGTCCGGTGCGGCGGGCGCGCGTGACGCGACCGGCGGGTCCCGCGCGCCAGGCGCCGCAGCGGGGTCCGGCATGGCCGGGTGTCCGGTCGTGACGGCGGCGGCCGCGGTGGCGGCTGTGCCGGACGCGACCGCCGGAGTGACGGCCGCGGCGGCCGTGCTGGCGCTGCCCCTGTGTCTGCTGCTCGCGAGCCGGGGCGGGTGGGTGGTGGCGGGTGCGGTGCTCGGCGCGGCCGTGGCGCGGGAGCCGCTGCTCGCGCCGGCGGTGCTGCTGTTCGTGTTCGCGCACCGGTGGCGGGCGCTCGGGGCGCTGCTGCTGGTGCACACGGCACTGCTCCTGCCGGGCCCGCCGGCCCTGCTGTCCGGCGGCCTGCCGTCGCCCTCCGGCCTCTGGGGGTCCTCCGCGCCCTTCGCTTCCTTCGCTCTCCTGGATCCCTCCGCTTTCCCGGATCCCTCCGCTCTCCTTGATCCCTTCGGCCCGTATCCGGCGCTGCCCGCCGGGGCGGCGGAGGTCTGGCCGGCGCCGGGTCTGCCGCCGACGGCCGCCTGGGGTCTCACGCTGCTCGTCGCGGCAGCCGGCGTCGTGTGCGCCCACCGGCGCTGGCACGGGCCGGGGCCGGTGGGGCTGCGGCTGGTGGAGACGGCGACGGGGCTGATGCTGTCGGCGTTCCTCGTCCTGCGGCCCTCCCTCCGCGACCACCTGCTGGTCCTGGGGCCGCTGCTGCTGGCGGGCCTCCCGTACGCCGGGTCGGCGGCCCGGCGCCCCTGGTTCTGGCTGGCGCTGGTGCCGCAGCTGCCCGGGCTGACGCTGCCCGGACCCCGGCCCGGGCGACGGCGTGCGCGCGGGCGTGCGGTCGCGTGGTGCGCCCTCCGGGCGGCCGGGGCGCGCCGGTGTCCGCCCCCCGGGGACGGCGTGCCTGTACGGACCCGGCCGGGGCGGCGTACCGTGGGTGTACCGGCGTGGGGCGCCGGTGCCGGGGCCGCACGGCCGACCGGCCCTGGCCCCGTTTTGACCCGTCCGGCCGAGGACGGGTAGTCTGCAGGTTCGTTATGTGTATTGGCTTGCTCATTCTCACGTGAGGGGCCCTTACACCGGTCCACCGGGCCGATGACCAGCGACCAGCACGCGGTTTGCGTCACCGCTGTGCGGTCAGGGCTGTCGTGATCGTCTTCGGTGACCTTGTCAGGACCATTCACTGAAGAAGCGAAGGCTACGAACCGTGCGTACGTACAGCCCCAAGCCCGGCGATGTGACGCGCCAGTGGCACGTCATCGATGCTCAGGACGTCGTCCTGGGTCGTCTGGCCTCCACTGCGGCCTCCATCCTGCGCGGCAAGCACAAGCCGATCTACGCCCCTCACGTCGACACCGGTGACTTCGTCATCATCATCAACGCCGACAAGGTGCACCTCTCCGGCAACAAGCGGACCCAGAAGATGGCGTACCGCCACTCGGGCTACCCGGGCGGTCTGCGGTCCGTCCGCTACGACGAGCTGCTGGCGAAGAACCCCGAGAAGGCCATCGAGAAGGCCGTCAAGGGCATGCTCCCCAAGAACACCCTGGGCCGTCAGATGCTCTCGAAGCTGAAGGTCTACTCGGGCGACCAGCACCCGCACGCTGCCCAGCAGCCGGTGCCGTTCGAGATCACCCAGGTCGCGCAGTAAGTCCGGCCACCCCCTAAGACTGAACAGAATCTGAGGAGCATCGTGGCCGAGACCACTGCCGAGCAGCCGCTCGAAGAGCTTGACATCGACAGCTACACCACCGAGTCCGAGGCCCCCGTCGAGGGCGAGTACACCTCGGAGTCCATGGCCTCCCGCTTCGGCGAGCCGCAGCCGGCCGCCGGCCTGGGCCGTCGCAAGAACGCCATCGCCCGCGTCCGGATCGTTCCGGGCTCCGGCAAGTGGAAGATCAACGGTCGCACCCTCGAGGACTACTTCCCGAACAAGGTGCACCAGCAGGAAGTCAACGAGCCCTTCAAGGTGCTCGAGCTCGAGGGCCGCTACGACGTCATCGCCCGCATCGCGGGCGGCGGAGTCTCCGGTCAGGCCGGTGCGCTCCGTCTCGGTGTCGCCCGTGCGCTGAACGAGGCCGACGTCGACAACAACCGCGGCCCGCTCAAGAAGGCCGGCTTCCTGCGCCGCGACGACCGTGCGGTCGAGCGGAAGAAGGCCGGTCTGAAGAAGGCCCGCAAGGCCCCGCAGTACAGCAAGCGCTAGTCGCAGCTGGCACCAGCAGGTACTCCGAACGCCCCGGCGGCACGCCTTTGTGCCGCCGGGGCGTTCGTTTCTTCACCACCGCGGGCGTATAACGACACAAGGCGCTCAAACGCTAATGTGATCGGATGGTCGGGCCCGTCATGGCCACGGATGCGCGAGCCGCACACGCATCGCGACCGCCGAACACATCACATCTTTCGTCAGCGGCACAACCGTCGAACGCGCGGGCAGGTCCAACGCCCCGGCACGGCCGGGGACGTCACCACGGCACGGTCTTTCGACACTGACGCTTCCTCAGGAGGACAAGTGGGACGACTCTTCGGCACGGACGGCGTGCGTGGCGTCGCCAACGCGGGCCTGACGGCGGAGATGGCGCTGGGCCTCTCCGTGGCCGCCGCGCACGTACTGGCCGAGGCGGGCACCTTCGCGGGTCATCGCCCGACCGCCGTGGTGGGACGTGACCCGCGCGCATCCGGGGAGTTCCTGGAGGCCGCCGTGGTCGCCGGTCTCGCCAGCGCGGGCGTGGACGTGCTGCGGGTCGGCGTGCTGCCGACGCCCGCGGTCGCCCACCTCACCGGCGCGCTCGGCGCCGACCTGGGCGTGATGCTCTCCGCCAGCCACAACGCCATGCCGGACAACGGCATCAAGTTCTTCGCGCGCGGCGGCCACAAACTGGCCGACGAACTGGAGGACCGCATCGAGGCCGTGTACGACGAGCACCGCACCGGCGCGCCCTGGGACCGCCCGACCGGCGCGGGCGTCGGCCGCGTGCGGGACTACGCGGAGGGCCTCGACACCTACGTCTCCCACCTCGTCGGCGTCCTGCCGAACCGGTTGGACGGCTTGCGGATCGTCCTCGACGAGGCGCACGGTGCCGCCTCCCGCGTCTCGCCGGAGGCCTTCGCGCGGGCCGGAGCCGAGGTCGTCACCATCGGTGCCGAGCCGGACGGGCTGAACATCAACGACGGCTGCGGCTCCACCCACCTCGACCGGCTCAAGGCCGCCGTCGTGGAGCACGGGGCCGCCTTCGGCATCGCCCACGACGGCGACGCCGACCGCTGCCTGGCCGTCGACCACACCGGTGAGGAGGTCGACGGGGACCAGATCCTCGCCGTGCTCGCCCTGGCGATGCGGGAGCGTTCCGCCCTGCGCTCCGACACCGTCGTCGCGACCGTGATGTCGAACCTCGGCTTCAAGCTGGCCATGGAGCGCGAGGGCATCCGGCTCGTGCAGACCGCCGTCGGCGACCGGTACGTGCTGGAGGAGATGAAGCGCAACGGCTACGCCCTCGGCGGCGAGCAGTCCGGCCACGTGATCATCCTGGACCACGCCACCACCGGCGACGGCACGCTCACCGGACTGCTGCTGGCGGCACGGGTCGCCGAGACCGGGCGCCCGCTGCGGGAGCTGGCCTCGGTGATGGAGCGGCTGCCACAGGTGCTCATCAACGTGCCGGACGTGGACAAGTCCCGGGTGAAGACCTCCGAGGAACTCGCCGCGGCCGTCACGGACGCCGAGCAGGAGCTGGGTGCCACCGGCCGCGTCCTGCTGCGCCCCTCGGGCACGGAGCCGCTGGTCCGGGTGATGGTGGAGGCCGCCGACATCGACCAGGCCCGCTCCGTGGCCGGCCGTCTCGCGGACGCGGTCAAGTCGGCCCTGGGCTGACCCGCACACCAGCCTCACCGGCCGGGCCGGGCCTGCCCCGGCCGGGGACGGCGGGCGGACGCCCGGCCCGGGCCGGGCCCGGGCCGGGCGCCCCGGCGCCCCCGCCGTGCGGGCCGGAACGCCCGCCGGGCCCGCCGTCAGAGTTTGCGCAGGCGCAGGCGCTGCACCTTGTGGTCCGGGCCCTTGCGCACGATGAGGGTCGCCCGGCCGCGGGTGGGGGCGATGTTCTCCACCAGGTTCGGCTTGTTGATGGTGCGCCACATGGTGCGGGCGTAGTCGAGGGCCTCCTCCTCCGCCACCTGGGTGTAGCGGCGGAAGTAGGACGAGGGGTCCTGGAAGGCCGTCTCGCGCAGCCGCTTGAAGCGGTTGAGGTACCAGCGCTCGATGTCCTCGGTCCGGGCGTCCACGTACACGCTGAAGTCGAAGTAGTCGGCGAGCCCGACCCGGGTCCGGCCGTCCTTGCCGGGCAGCGCGGGCTGCAGGACGTTGAGCCCTTCGACGATCAGGATGTCCGGGCGGCGCACCGTGAGCACCTCGCCGGGCACGATGTCGTAGATCAGGTGGGAGTAGACCGGCGCGGTGACCTCGTCCTTGCCGGCCTTGATGTCGGCGACGAACCGGGTGAGCGCGCGGCGGTCGTAGGACTCGGGGAAGCCCTTGCGGGACATCAGGCCGCGGGCCTGGAGCTCCTTGGTGGGCAGCAGGAACCCGTCGGTCGTCACCAACTCCACGCGGGGGTGCTCGGGCCAGCGGGAGAGCAGTGCCCGCAGCAGGCGGGCGACGGTGGACTTGCCCACGGCCACCGATCCGGCGACCCCTATGACGAAGGGCGTGCCGGCCTGGGAGCCCTGCTCGCCGAGGAAGGTGTTCAGCGCGCCCCGCAGGCCGTCCGTGGCGCCCACGTAGAGGTTGAGCAGCCGGGACAGCGGCAGGTAGATGTCCCGCACCTCGTCGAGGTCGATGACGTCACCGAGCCCGCGCAGCTGCTCCACCTCGTCGGCCGTCAGCGGCAGCGGTGTCTTCTCGCGCAGCGCACTCCACTCCGCACGGGTGAGGTCCACGTACGGGGACGCCTCCGGCCGCTGCCGGTGGGCGTTGCGAGACATCGAGGAGACCGGTGAGATCACAGTCCATTGTTAACGGAGTTCGAACGGGACGGTGGGTGGGGTGCGTCACGCGCGCGCCGCGGAGCGGTGCGGGACCCGCCCCCCCCGGGGGCTGCGTGATCACGCCGACGTCACGGTCGGATACCGGATGGTTCATTCCTTGATCATTTATGGGTTTCCCGTGCCTAAGGTGCGCACACGCTTGCGGAGTTGTCCGCACTGTCCCGAAGAGAGCCCATAGTGAAGTCCACCGCCGTCCGCCGTACCGCGCTCGCCGCCTCCGCCGCGGCCCTCGCCCTGCTCGCCACCGCCTGCGGCGGATCCGACGACAAGGGCGACGAGGGCAAGGGCGACGCCCCGTCCGCCGCCTCGTCCTCGCCCGCCGCCGCGGCCAAGACGCTGACCGCCGCCGAACTGGAGAAGGCGGGCCTGGTCCAGGCCGACGTCAAGGACGGCAAGGTGGTCACCAAGCTGCCCGCCACGGACGACGCGGCCGCCGACCAGGTCACCACCGAGGACGCCACCTGCCTGCCGCTCGCCCGGCTCCAGAGCGGCGTGCCGGTCGGTTCCCCGGCGGCGACGGTGAAGCGGTCCTGGACCGGCACGCCGGAGAAGCCCGCCGCGGACGCCGACCCGCAGGAGGCGCTGCTGGCCGGCCTCGGCGGGGGCAAGGTGCTGATCACCCTCGCCTCCTACGAGGACGGCGGCGCCGAGCAGGTGATCAAGGACGTCGACGCCGCCCTGAAGAAGTGCGCCGGCGGCTACACGTACACCGCGGTCGGTGAGAAGACCAAGACGGTGAAGGTCACCACGACGGACGAGCCGAAGGGCGCCGACGAGGGCCGCTCCATCACGGCGGACATGGACCTCGACGAGGGCGTGCAGGCGCCCATGAAGATGGTCGTCGCCCGCAAGGGCTCCACGGTCGTCTCCTTCGCCGCCGTCGACTTCGCGGCCCTCGCCCAGGGCAAGGACTTCGACTTCCCGGCCGAGATCTCGGACGCCCAGCTGGCCAAGCTGAACTGACCCGAACGCGCCGGCGCGCCCGGCGGGACGGGGTCTCCCGCTCCCGCCGCGGCGCGCCGCGGCCGTACAGTGCCCGCATGAGCATCATCGGAGTCGGCATCGACGTCGCCGAGATCGCCCGGTTCGAGGCGTCGTTGGAACGCACGCCGGCACTGGCTCAACGCCTCTTCGTCGAGAGCGAGTTGCTGCTGGCAGGCGGTGAGCGGCGGGGCGTCGCCTCGCTCGCCGCGCGGTTCGCCGCCAAGGAGGCGCTGGCCAAGGCCCTGGGGGCACCCGGCGGCCTGCACTGGACCGACGCCGAGATCTACTGCGAGGACAGCGGCCGGCCCCGGATCCGGGTGCGCGGCACCGTGGCCGCGCGGGCCGCCGAGCTCGGCGTCCGGTCCTGGCACGTGTCGCTCAGCCACGACGCGGGCGTGGCCTCCGCGGTCGTCGTGGCCGAGGGCTGACGGCATGCACGGACGGCCGGCCCCGGGCGGGGGCGATCTCCCGCTGGCCTTCCCGGGCGTGGCGGTCGACCTGCCGGTCTGGGGCGAGGCGATGCTCGTCGTCGCGGCCGCGCTGAGCATCCTCTTCGCGCTGCTCCGGCTGAGACGCAACCGGCGCCGGTAGCCGGACGGGCAAGGACCCACTGGAGGGCAGCCGACGTCCGCTTCCGCTGCCGTCCCGTTCCGACGGCCGCGCGCCCGCCGCCGGTTCCGGGAGCCGGGGCGGCCGGTGCGGGAGACTCGGACACATGCGTACTGCGTACAGCGTGGAGACGGTCAGAGCGGCGGAGCGGGACCTGATGGCGCGGTTGCCGGAGGGGGCGCTGATGCAGCGCGCCGCCGCCGGACTCGCCGCGGCCTGCGCCGAGTTGGCGGGGCGGGTCTACGGCAGCCGGGTGGTGCTGCTGGTCGGCAGCGGGGACAACGGCGGCGACGCCCTGTACGCCGGTGCCCGGCTGGCCCGGCGAGGCGCGGGCGTCACCGCGGTGCTGCTCGCTCCCGAACGCACCCACGCCGGGGGGCTCGCGGCGCTGCGCCGGGCGGGCGGCCGGGCGGTGGGCGCGGAGGGGGCCGTGAACCTGGTCGAGCGGGCGGATCTGGTCGTCGACGGCATCGTCGGGATCGGCGGCAGGGGCGGACTCCGGCCCGAGGCGGTGCCCCTCGCGGAGGCGGCCGCGCGGTCGCGCGGCGCGGTGGTCGCCGTGGACCTGCCGAGCGGCGTCGACGCCGACACCGGGGAGGTGCACGGGACGGCAGTCCGCGCCGACCTCACGGTGACGTTCGGGACGCACAAGCCGGGGCTGCTGATCGACCCCGCGCGGGAGTACGCCGGGTCGGTGCGGCTCGTCGACATCGGCCTGACCCTGCCGGCCGAACCGGAACTGGAGGCACTCCAGCACGCCGACGTGGCCCGGCTCCTGCCCGTGCCGGGCGCCGAGAGCGACAAGTACCGCCGGGGCGTCGTGGGCGTCGCCGCCGGTTCCGCCCGCTACCCCGGCGCCGCCGTGCTCGCCGTCGCCGGGGCGCTGCGGGGCGGCGCGGGCGCCGTGCGGTACGTCGGCCCCGCCGGCCGGGCGGTGATCGCCAGTTTCCCCGAGACGCTGGTGTCCGAGGGGGGACCCGCGCACGCCGGCCGGGTCCAGGCGTGGGTGGTGGGTCCCGGGGCGGGGGAGGACGCGGCGACCGTGGCGGAGGTGCTGGCCGCCGACGTGCCGGTGCTGATCGACGCGGACGGGCTGCGGCTGGCCGACCCGGACGCCGTACGGGACCGGCGCGCCCCGACCCTGATGACCCCGCATGCGGGGGAGGCCGCCGCGCTGCTCGGCGTCGAACGCCGGGAGGTCGAGGCCGGGCGGCTGCGCGCAGTCCGCGAACTGGCCGCGCGGTACCGGGCGACCGTGCTCCTGAAGGGCTCCACGACGCTCGTGGCCGCCGCGGACGGCGGCGCCCTACGAGTGAACCCGACCGGCACCTCCTGGCTGGCCACGGCGGGCAGCGGGGACGTGCTGTCCGGGCTCGCCGGCTCCCTGCTGGCGGCGGGACTGTCCCCGCTGGACGCGGGCAGTGTCGCGGCGTACCTGCACGGCCTGGCAGGCCGGTTCGCGGCGGACGGGGCGCCGGTGGGCGCGCAGGACGTGGCGGGTGCGCTCACCGAGGCGTGGCGGGACGTGGCCCACGGCTGAGGGGCGGGCGCCCGGCCCGAGCCGCGCCTGGCTTGGGCCCGTCCCCGGCCGGAGCCGTGCTCGGCCCGGACCGTCCCCATGGCCCGAGCTGTCCTCATGGCCTGAGCCGCCCCGGCCCGGACCGTCCTCACGCCCGAGCCGCTTCCGGTCCGAGCCGCGCCTGGCTTGAGCCCGTCCCCGGCCGGAGCCGTGCTCGGCCCGGACCGTCCCCATGGCCCGAGCTGTCCTCATGGCCTGAGCCGCCCCGGCCCG
>NZ_JBIWOK010000002.1:0-342988 GCF_044767675.1 Streptomyces sp. NPDC101219 | reverse complement strand
CCGGACCGTCCTCATGGCCTGAGCCGCCCCGGCCCGGACCGTCCTCATGGCCTGAGCCGCCCCGGCCCGGACCGTCCTCATGGCCTGAGCCGCCCCGGCCCGGACCGTCCTCATGGCCTGAGCCGCCCCCCCCCCCGCAAGCCGTCCTCACGGCCTGAGTCGCCTCCGCCCCGAGCCGCCCCCACGGCCCGAGCCGCCCTCCCGGTCCTCGGCGCCCCCGCGCCCCCTGCCGTCCCCCGGCCCGAGCCGCCCCTCGGTCCGGACGGCGCACCAGGGCCCGCCGCGGCGTCCACGTGGCCGGAAATCCCGCCGTCCCTCCCGGCGTGCCGCCCCACGGCCCGGTTCACCCGGACCCCGGTGCCGGGCGGCGGCCGGGGGGATGCTTGGGTGCTGACGTCGTGAAGAGCTCCGGTGCCCCGGGGCGGTGCCCGGTCCGTAGCGGGCGCCGGTGCCCCTGGGCCGTCCCACCCCTCTGAGAGACTGAGCGCAATGAACGAGACAGCTGCCTCACCGGGGTCCGCGCACCTGCGGGCCCGTGCGGAGATCGATCTGGCCGCGCTGCGGGCGAACGTGCGCAGCCTGCGGTCCCATGCGCCGGGCGCCGCCTTCATGGCCGTCGTCAAGGCCGACGGGTACGGACACGGCGCGCTCCCGTGTGCGCGGGCGGCGGTCGAGGCCGGTGCCACGTGGCTGGGGGCGGCGACCCCGCACGAGGCGCTCGCGCTGCGCACGCCCGAGGCCCGGATCCCGGCCGGCGTGCGGGTCATGTGCTGGCTGTGGACGCCGGGCGGGCCGTGGCGGGAGGCCATCGAGGCCGACATCGACGTGTCCGTCAGCGGCATGTGGGCGCTGGAGGAGGTCACCGCCGCCGCGCGGCTGGCCGGCCGGCCGGCCAGGGTGCACCTGAAGACCGACACCGGTCTCGGACGCGGCGGCTGCCAGCCCGCCGACTGGGCGGAACTGGTCGCCGCGGCGCTGCGTGCCGAGGCCGACGGGCTGGTGCAGGTCGTCGGCGTGTGGTCGCACCTGGCCTGCGCCGACGAGCCCGGCCACCCGGCGACCGCCGCCCAGCTCACCCGGTTCCGCGAGATGATCGCGGCGGCCGAGGCGCAGGGCGTGCGGCCCGAGGTGCGGCACATCGCCAACTCCCCGGCCGTCCTCACCGTCCCCGAGGCCCACTTCGACCTGGTGCGGGCCGGAGTCTCCGTCTACGGCATCGCGCCGAGCCCCGCCCTCGGCACCCCGGCCGACTTCGGGCTGCGCCCGGCGATGACCCTGTCCGCCTCCCTGGCCCTCGTGAAGCACGCCCCGGGCGGCCACGGCGTCGGCTACGGCCACCGGTACGTCACCCCCGGCCCGACCACCCTCGGCCTGGTCCCGGTCGGCTACGCGGACGGGGTCCCGCGGCAGGCCTCCGGAGCGGGCCCGGTGCTCGTCGGCGGCAAGCTGCGCACGGTGGCCGGGGGCATCGCGATGGACCAGTTCGTCGTCGACCTGGGCGGGGACGAGCCCCGGGCCGGCGCCGAGGTGGTCCTCTTCGGTCCCGGCGACCGCGGTGAGCCCACCGCCCAGGACTGGGCGCAGGCGGCGGGGACGATCGCGTACGAGATCGTCACCCGCGTCGGCAGCCGGGTCCCGCGCGTCCTGGTCAACGAGACGCCGGAAGGGCCCGGCGGCCCGGACGGCGCACAGGAGCGGGACGGCGCGGCGGCGACCGGAGCGGGCGCCGGCGCATCCGGTACGGCCTGACCGGGCACCTGAGGAACGAGCACACCCCCGGGCCGGGTGAACCGGATCCGGCCCGGGGACGTCACACGACGTAGGACCCGTGCGGTGGGGCAGGTCCCGCCGGGCCCGGCCCCGGCAGACCCGCCCGTCACACCCGACGCCCCCGCGACCAGCGGCCGGGCGGCCCCGGCGAAGAGGAGCGGCACGTGAGCGAGACCAGTGCGGAGACCGTCGCGTCCGCCGCCACGGCGGCCGCCGCTTCCGCCGCCTCCGCCGCCGGGGCGTCCGGCGGCTGGCGCCGGGCCACCGGGCTGGCGGGCGTCGCGATAGGCGTGGTCGCCACCGGTGCCGCGGCCGGGGTCGCCCTGGAACGGATGACGGTCGGCCGGGGCATGCGCCGCAAGGCGCGGCTCGCCCTCGACTCCGCCGGACCGTACGGGACGCTGCGCGGCACGCCGGGCAAGGCGTACGCCGACGACGGCACCGAGCTGTACTACGAGGTCGACGACGTCGACCCGGACCCCGCCCCCGCCCGGCGACGGCGGCTGTTCGGCCGCAGGTCCCCGGCCCCGGTCACCGTCGTCTTCTGCCACGGCTACTGCCTCAACCAGGACTCCTGGCACTTCCAGCGGGCCGCCCTGCGGGGCGTCGTGCGCACCGTCCACTGGGACCAGCGCAGCCACGGCCGCAGCGGGCGGGGCGTCGCCCAGGCGGAGCGGGACGAGCCGGTCACCATCGAGCAGCTGGGACGCGACCTGAAGGCGGTCGTCGACGCCGCCGCCCCGGAGGGGCCGATCGTGCTGGTCGGGCACTCCATGGGCGGGATGACGGTGATGGCCTTTGCCGACCTGTACCCCGAGCTGATCCGCGAGCGGGTCGTCGCCGTGGCCCTCGTCGGCACCTCCTCGGGGAGGCTCGGCGAGGTCAACTTCGGCCTGCCGGTGGCCGGGGTCAACGCGGTCCGACGGGTGCTGCCGGGCGTGCTGAAGGCGCTGGGGCAGCGGGCCGAGCTGGTGGAGAAGGGCCGCCGGGCCACCGCCGACCTGTTCGCCGGGATCATCAAGCGGTACTCGTTCGCCACCCGGGACATCGATCCGGCGGTCGCCCGGTTCGCCGAGCGGATGATCGAGGGCACCCCCATCGACGTCGTCGCCGAGTACTACCCGGCGTTCAACGACCACGACAAGACGGAGGCCCTCGCGCACTTCGCCGACCTGCCGGTGCTGGTGCTCGCCGGGGTGCAGGACCTGGTCACGCCCAGCGAGCACAGCGAGGACATCGCGGGCCTGCTCCCGGACGCGGAGCTGGTCCTGGTCCCGGACGCGGGGCATCTGGTCATCCTGGAGCACCCGGAGGTGGTCACCGACCGGCTCGCCGACCTCCTCACCCGTGCGGGAGCGGTGCCGGCAGCGGCTACCGTGAAGGGCTATGGAAGCACCAGCAGCACCGCACGGCCCGGCTGAGCCGCCGTACGCGCGCCCCGTAGAGCTCACCGTCACCTCACCCGAGCAGATGCGGGACCTCGGCCGCAGGCTCGCGAAGCTGCTGCGCGCCGGTGACCTCGTGATGCTCAGCGGTGAGCTGGGCGCGGGCAAGACCACGCTGACCCGCGGGCTCGGCGAGGGACTGGGGGTGCGGGGCGCCGTCACCTCCCCGACGTTCGTCATCGCCCGCGTGCACCCGTCCCTCGGCGACGGGCCGCCCCTGGTCCATGTGGACGCCTACCGGCTGTCGGGCGGCCTGGACGAGATGGAGGACCTGGATCTCGACGTCTCGCTGCCCGAGTCGGTGGTCGTGGTCGAGTGGGGCGAGGGCAAGGTCGAGGAACTCACGGACGACCGGCTCCAGGTCGTCATCCACCGGGCCGTCGGGGACACCACCGACGAGGTGCGCCACGTGACGCTCACCGGCGTGGGCGACCGCTGGTCGGACACCGACGCGAGCGTGCTGTCGGCCTAGACCTGTCGCCCGGCGCCGCAAGGGAGGTGCCGGCTCCGGGGAGGTGCCGGCTCCGGGGAGGTGCCGGCTCCGGGGAGGCGGACGCCGTCCTTTCCGACACCGTGTCGGGAAAATGTTGCGTTCGGCCGCCCGGCCGTGGTCACATGGTATCCAGTTCGTGGTTAGGTATGCCTAACCACGCCCGCCCCCGACTCCCAGGAGGCGTCCATGCCGGCCACCGAGAGCGACCCCGGGGCCCAGGCCCGGTCGAGGTCCCCGCAGCCGTCGCGCGGGGTGTCCATGCATGAACTGCTGGCGTCCTGCGCCGCCGCCACGGCGGTCTCCACCCCGCCCCGTGCCCCCGAACCGCAGGTGTGCGGGCCGGTGGAGGACCACGGCCACCGCGAGGCCGCGTAGCCGAGGGCTGCGGGCCTCGACGGGCCGGGCCGTAGCCGCGGGCTGCGAGGGGCCGGTCCCCGCACCACGCTCCCTGGTCCGGCCCGATCCGAACGAAGGCAGGACGAAGGCAGGACGAAGGCCGGACGAAGGAAAGTCCCTTGGCGTAAGTCCCTTGGCGTACGTTCCTAGCGGACGACGACGATCGTGCGGCCGATCGTCGCGAACTTCCACATCGCCGCACCGTCCGCCCGCTTCTCGCGGATCCCGCCCGTCCGCACGCCGGGGTCGAGATCGGGAGTGGAGCCGTCCACCGCCGCGCTGAAGCCGATCACCGTGCCCTCGACGGCGGCGAACCGCACGACGTGCTCGACCGGGATACCGTCCGAACCGGTGATCCGCTTGGACCGCGAGGTGACCCAATAGGTGCCCGGCGCCGGGTCCACCGTGCTGGGGCTGACCGTGTACGTGCGCGACACCCGGCCGCCGTCCCCGACCAGCCACACCCGGTCGTCGCCGAGCGAGTACACCACGCGTTCGCCCTGGCCGGACCGGGCGGGCAGGGCGTTGGGGCCGCTCCCGGCCCGTGGTGCGTCGGGTGCCGTCGGGGCGGTCCCGGCGCGCGCCTGCCGCAGGTCGGCCGGGACGTTCGCCGACGCCTGGTAGCCGAGCCAGCCCACCGTCGCGAGGGCCGCCGCGGTGAGCCCCGTGACGATCGCCGAGCTGCTCCCTGCCACCGCTGTCACCTCTGTCCCGCTCTGTCCCACATGTGCGTACGCGGACCGACCGTAGCAGTACGTGACCGTCCGGTCCGTGCGGCCGTGACGCGGGCGCGGGCGCCGTAGGCTGTTTGCGTGCTCTTGCTCGCTCTGGATACCGCCACCCCCGCCGTCACCGTCGCGCTGCACGACGGCGACGACGTCATCGCCTCCTCCAGCCAGGTGGACGCCCGCCGACACGGGGAGCTGCTGCTCCCGGCGATCGACAGGGTGCTCACCGACGCAGGCCGGGGCCTGGACGCGGTCACCGGCATCGTCGTCGGCATCGGCCCCGGTCCGTACACCGGGCTCCGCGTCGGCCTGATGACCGCCGACACCTTCGGTCTCGCCCTCGGCGTCCCCGTGCACGGCGTGTGCACCCTGGACGGCCTCGCCCACGCCGCAGCGGTGGAGGGCCCCTTCGTCGTGGCGACCGACGCCCGGCGCAAAGAGGTCTACTGGGCGCGGTACGCCGACCCCCGCACCCGGGTGACCGAGCCCGCCGTGGACCGGCCCGCCGACATCGCCGAGCAGGTCCGGGACCTGCCGGCGGTCGGCGCGGGCGCGCTGCTCTACCCGGAGACCTTCCCCCACGCCCACGCACCCGAGCACGTGTCCGCCGCCGCGCTGGCCCGGCTGGCCGCCGAGAGACTCGCGGCCGGTGCGGAACTGCCCGAGCCCCGGCCGCTGTACCTGCGCCGCCCCGACGCCCAGGTCCCCAAGAACTACAAGGTGGTCACCCCGAAGTGACCGGAGCCGAGACAGTCGTGCTGCGTGAGATGCGTTGGTGGGACATCGATCCCGTGCTGGAACTGGAACGTGAACTGTTCCCGGAGGACGCCTGGTCCCGGGGGATGTTCTGGTCCGAACTCGCCCATGCCCGCGGCCCCGGGGCGACCCGGCGGTACGTGGTCGCCCAGGAGGGCGACCGCATCGTCGGCTACGCGGGACTCGCCACCGCCGGCGCGGCCCAGGACGGCACGCCGCCCGCGGGCCAGGACGCGGCCCCCGACGGCGAGGGATCCGGTGTCGGTGCCGACATCCAGACCATCGCCGTCACCCGCGACCACTGGGGCACCGGCCTCGGCACCCGCCTGCTGACCGACCTGCTGCGCGCCGCGACCGCGTTCGAGTGCTCCGAGGTACTGCTGGAGTGCCGGGTCGACAACGTCCGCGCCCAGAAGCTCTACGAACGCTTCGGCTTCGAGACCATCGGGGTCCGCCGCGGCTACTACCAGCCGGGGAACGTGGACGCCCTCGTGATGCGCCTGACCGACCCCTCCACCCCGCCCACCGCACCGGACCGTTCCGTGAACGGCGTACAAGGAACCGAGAACCATGGCTGACGAACCCCTGGTCCTGGGGATCGAGACCTCCTGCGACGAGACCGGCGTCGGTGTCGTGCGCGGCACCACCCTGCTGGCCGACGCTGTCGCCTCCAGCGTCGACGAGCACGCCCGCTTCGGCGGCGTGGTCCCCGAGGTGGCCTCCCGCGCCCACCTGGAGGCGATGGTGCCCACCATCCGGCGGGCGCTGAAGGACGCCGGGGTGAGCGCCCGCGACCTGGACGGCATCGCCGTCACCGCAGGACCCGGCCTGGCCGGCGCGCTCCTCGTCGGCGTCACGGCGGCCAAGGCGTACGCCTACGCCCTCGGCAAGCCGCTCTACGGGGTCAACCACCTCGCCTCCCACATCTGCGTCGACCAGCTGGAGCACGGCTCCCTGCCCGAGCCGACCATGGCCCTGCTGGTGTCCGGCGGCCACTCCTCCCTCCTGCTCTCCTCGGACATCACCTCCGACGTCCGCCCGCTGGGCGCCACCATCGACGACGCGGCCGGCGAGGCCTTCGACAAGATCGCCCGGGTGCTGAACCTCGGTTTCCCGGGCGGCCCGGTCATCGACCGGTACGCCCGTGAGGGCGACCCGGAAGCGATCGCCTTCCCGCGCGGACTGACCGGGCCGCGCGACCCCGCCTACGACTTCTCCTTCTCCGGGCTGAAGACGGCCGTGGCCCGCTGGATCGAGGCGAAGCGGGCGGCGGGGGAGGAGGTCCCCGTACGCGACGTGTCGGCGTCCTTCCAGGAGGCCGTCGTGGACGTCCTCACCCGCAAGGCCGTGCGGGCCTGCAAGGACGAGGGCGTCGACCACCTGATGATCGGCGGCGGCGTCGCCGCCAACACCCGCCTGCGGGCCCTGGCCCAGGAGCGCTGCGAGGCGGCCGGCATCCGGCTGCGGGTGCCGCGCCCCAAGCTGTGCACGGACAACGGCGCGATGGTCGCCGCCCTGGGGGCCGAGATGGTCGCCCGGGGCCGTCCGGCCTCCGACTGGGACCTGTCGGCCGACTCCTCCCTGCCGGTCACCGACCCGCACGTGCCGGGCCGCTCCCACACCCAGGGCCACCACAACGGCCACCACCACGTGCACGAGACCGCCAAGGAGAACCTCTACTCATGACGGTCGCCCTGATGTGGGAGGCCCGCGCGGTCCCCGGCCGCGGGGCCGACCTGCTGGCCTGGGCCGGGGAGCGGCTGCGGGAGCTTCCCGGGCGCCCCGTGCGCCGCGAGACCTTCCGCGCGCCCCAGGACCGGGTCCTGGTCATCACCTGGTGGGACGCCCCGTATGACGCGGAGCTGCCCGAACTCCCGGACCCCGACGGGGAGCTGACCGCCCGTCCGGTGCACCGGTGGCGGTTCGAGTCGCTGGGGACCGGCTGACGCAGCCGGTCCGCCGGTGACGAAGCCGGAGGGGGCAGGACTCCGCCTCGAATGTTTAGTTTCCTGAGGCGAATGTTCCGGAAAATTGAGGCCAACCGAGCCCTTCGCCGCCGGGCCCCGCAGGGATACGATCGCCGCCATGACTTCCCCGCAGCCCGCCGATGCCCGGCCGCGACGGCGTACCGCGCAGTCCGCGACCCTCGCCGAGATTGCCCGTGAGGCGGGTGTCTCCGCACCGACTGTTTCGAAGGTGCTCAACGGCCGCGCGGACGTCGCGCCCGGGACCCGCCACCGGGTGGAGGAGCTGCTGCGTACCCACGGCTACCGGCGCCGGCGGGCCGAGGCCACCCGCTCCCCGCTGATCGACCTGGTCTTCCACGAGCTGGAGAGCGCCTGGGCGATGGAGGTCATCCGGGGCGTGGAGAACGTCGCCAGGAACGCCGGGCTGAGCGTCGTCCTGTCCGAGAGCGCGGGGCGGCTCACGCCCGGCCGCACCTGGGCGGACCAGGTCGCCGCCCGTCGCCCGCACGGGGTGATCCTCGTGCTCTCCGGGCTCGACGCGTCCGGACAGGCGCTGCTGACCAGCCGTTCCATCCCCTTCGTCGTGATGGACCCGGCCGGCGACCCGGGCACCGACGTGCCGTCCATCGGCGCCACCAACTGGCAGGGCGGGCTCGCCGCCACCCGGCACCTCATCGAACTCGGCCACACCCGCATCGGCGCCATCAGCGGCCCCTCCCGGATGATGTGCAGCCGCGCCCGCATCGACGGCTACCGGGCCGCCCTGGAGACCGCCGGGCTGCCGGTGGACCCGCGGCTCGTCGTCACCGGCGACTTCCACCACGAGGCCGGCTACCGGCAGGGCCTCGCCCTGCTGCGCCGCCCCGAGCGGCCCACCGCCGTCTTCGCCGGCAACGACCTGCAGGCGCTCGGGCTGTACGAGGCGGCCCGGGAACTGGGACTGCGCATCCCGGAGGACGTGAGCGTGGTCGGGTTCGACGACCTGCCGATCGCCCGCTGGGTGGGCCCGCCGCTGACGACCGTGCGGCAGCCGCTGACGGAGATGGCGGAGGCGGCGGCGAAGCTGGTGCTCGACCTCGGCCGGGCCGACGAGACACCGGCCGCGACCCGGGTCGAACTGGCCACCAGCCTGGTCGTACGCAGCAGCACGGCGGCACCGGCACCGGCCGCCTGACGGCGGTTCCGGGGGCGGGCCGGGCGTTCCTGGGGAGGGGCTGGGCATTCCTGGGGCGACGCCGGGTGATCGTGGACGGTGCTGCGGTGTGCGGTGCTGTGGTGTCGCGGTGTCGCGGTGCTGTGGTGTCGCGGTGCTGCGGTGCACTGCGGTGCTGAAGTGCCACGGTTGCCGCGCGGTGCCGGCCGGTGCCGGAGGCGCCTGTCGTGCCGTGGTGCCGTGCCGGAAAAAAGTCCGGAGAATTTCCGGCAGGCGTGTCGATCCCGCCGTCGTCCGTTCGACGCAGGGGTGAGAGGCCGGGAAGGGCCCGGCCCGTACGACACGAGGAGTCACCATGCCGCGCTACCTCTCCATGATCCGGATCGACGAGAACAACGCCCCCGCCGAGGGGCCCAGCCCCGAGCTGATGCAGCGCATGGGCGAGCTGATCGAGGAGATGACGAAGGCCGGGGTCCTCCTGGACACCGCGGGCCTCACTCCGACCGCCCAGGGCGTCCGGGTGCACTACGAGGGCGGGGAACTGTCCGTGACCGACGGGCCGTTCACCGAGACCAAGGAGGTCATCGGCGGGTACGCCCTGCTTCAGGCCAAGGACACGGCCGAGGCGGTCGAGTGGACCAAGCGGTTCCTGAAGGTCCACGAGCCGTACTGGACGGTGACCTGCGAGGTCCGGCAGGTCGAGGAGGGCTGAGTCAGCCGGGCCGCCCCCGCGTCCCGCTTGGCCCGGTCGCGTCAGGGGTGTCTGATGGTGGGCTGTGACACCGCAGCCCACCGCCGGCCCCCGCGGAGCCGGGACCGGCGAGACCGCCCGCGCCATCGACACCGTCTTCCGCCTGGAGTTTCCCCGACTGGTCGCCGGGGTGGCCCGGATCGTCCGGGACGTCGGCATCGCCGAGGAACTCGCCCAGGACGCGCTGGTCGCCGCACTGGAACGGTGGCCGGCCGACGGCGTGCCCGACAACCCGGGCGCCTGGCTGATGACCGCCGCCCGCCGCCGCGCCGTCGACCTGATCCGCCGCCGCGAGACCTACGCCCGCAAGCTGGCGGAAATCGGCCGCGACCTGCCGGCCGGGGTGCCGCCGGAGGAGCCCGCCGACCCGGACGCCATCGACGACGACCTGCTCCGTCTGGTGTTCACCGCCTGCCACCCGGTGCTGTCCGCCCCGGCCCGCACCGCCCTCACCCTGCGCCTGCTCGGCGGTCTGACGACGGCCGAGATCGCCCGTGCGTTCCTCGTCCCGGAGCCGACGGTGGCCCAGCGGATCGTGCGCGCGAAACGCACCCTGGCGACCCGGAACGTCGCCTTCGAGGTGCCCCAGGGCCCCGACCGCGAGGCCCGTCTCGGCTCGGTCCTCGACGTCATCTACCTGATCTTCAACGAGGGGTACGCCGCCACGGCCGGCGACGACTGGCTGCGCCCGGCCCTGTGCGAGGACGCGCTGCGGCTGGCGCGGGTGCTGTCCGGGCTGATGCCCAAGGAACCGGAGGTGCACGGGCTGGCTGCCCTGCTCGAGTTCCAGTCGGCGCGCGCCGCCGCCCGCACCGGCCCGGACGGCGAACCGGTGCTGCTCAAGGACCAGAACCGGGCCCGCTGGAACCGCCTGCTCATCGCCCGGGGCGTCACCGCCCTCGGCCGCGCCGAGGCTCTCGCGGGCGGGGCGCCGGGCCCCTACGCCCTTCAGGCGGCGATCGCCGCATGCCATGCCCACGCCCACCGCTACGAGGAGACCGACTGGGTCCGGATCGCCACCCTCTACGGGCTGCTGGCCGCCCGTACGCCGTCCCCCGTCGTCGAACTCAACCGCGCGGTCGCCGTGTCCATGGCCGAAGGGCCCGCCGCCGCGCTGCCGCTCGTCGACGCCCTGACCGACGTCGCGGCGCTGCGGGACTACCACCTGCTGCCGAGCGTGCGGGGCGACCTGCTGGCCCGCCTGGGACGGACGCGGGAGGCCCGCGCCGAGTTCGCGCGGGCCGCGTCCCTCACCCGGAACGAGCAGGAACGGCGGCTGTTGCTGCGCCGGGCGGAGGAGACGGGCGGGTAGGGGCGGGCGGCAGGCGCGGGGCCAGAGGCGGGGAGGCGGCGGTCCAGGACGGGCCCGGGTGCCCCCGAGGCGGGCCGGGCGGCCCTCTCCGGTCACGGCACCGGATGGCCCAGCAGCATCGTCGGGGCGCCCGCGACACGCGTCAGGAAGACCGTGACGGCCGCGCTGCCGTGGGGCTTGGGGAGGACCTTGCGGCGCAGTTCCTCCGGCGCGACGGCCGAGCCGCGCTTCTTCACGGTCAGCGTGCCCACCCGGCGCTCCCGCAGCAGGGCCTTCAGCTTCTTGACGTTGAAGGGCAGCCGGTCGGTGATCTCGTAGGCGGTGGCGTACGGCGTCGGACGGTGAGCGTCGGCGGTGATGTACGCGATGGCCGGGTCGACGAGCCCGCCGTCGACCTCCCGCGCCACCTCGGCGACCAGGTGCGCGCGGATGACGGCGCCGTCCGGCTCGTACAGGTACCGGCCGGGCGGGCGCACCGCCGGGTCGGGCAGGCCGCGGGAGGGGAGCGTGCGCGGTCCGGGCAGGAGGGTCGCCCGGACCGTGCCCGGCGGCACGTCCTGCTCGGGCCCGAACCACAGCACGGCCTCTTTCACGTCCCCGCGGTCAGAGATCCACTCGGCCGACGCGTCGTCGGGGACGGCCTCGTGCGGGATGCCCGGCGCGACCTTCAGAGCGGCGGCGCGGGGCGCCGTGCGGGCCGCGCCCACGGCCCAGGACAGCGGGGGCGAGTACGCCTCCGGGTCGAAGACCCGGCCCCGGCCGCCCCGGCGGGCCGGATCGACGAACACGGCGTCGTACCCGGCCGTGGCCACCTCGGTGACGTCGGCCTCCCGCACCTCGATCAGATCGCCGAGCCCGAGCGCCTGCGCGTTCGCCCGCGCCACCGCGGCGGTGAACGGGTCCCGGTCCACCGCCAGCACCCGGATCCCGGCGCGGGCCAGCGCGATCGCGTCGCCGCCGATGCCGCAGCACAGTTCCGCCACCGAGGTCACCCCCAGTTCGGCGAAGCGCCGCGCCCGGTACGCGGCCACGCTCGCCCGGGTCGACTGCTCGACCCCGTCCGGCGTGAAGAACATCCGGGACGCGTCCTCTTCCCCGAACTTCGCCACCGCCCGTTGCCGCAGCCGAGCCTGGCCGAGCGCGGCCGACACCAGGTCCGGCGGGTGGGTGCGGCGCAGCCGGGTGGCGACGGCGAGTTCGTGCGCCGGATCGGTGTCGCGCACCTCGTCGAGGAGCGCGCGGCCTTCGGGGGTGAGAAGCGGGGCGAGGTCGTTCACCGGCTCATTGTGGGCCAGTCGGTGGACCGTGCGCGCCCGGCGGCGGTGTCGGCCCGGGGCCCGGGAGGCGGGCTGCGAGGATCCGGCAGCATGCGAGTAGTAGGACAAAATGACAAAAGGTGGGCCTACGGCAGGACGCGGATCGCTCTCGCCGGGCTCGCCCTCGCCACCCTCGCCGCCGGCTGCGGCCAGGGCGCCGCCACCGAGGTCCGGGGAGCGGGGCAGCCGCTCAATGCGCCCCCCGCCCGCGCCCTCGACTCCTACGCCGACAAGCTGCGCGCGCGCCAGGCCGCCCGGGTCGCCGCGGCCCGGCACTGGGGCCTGAAGAAGGCGCCCCTCGCCGCCCCGGCACCGCCCGCGCGCAAACCCGGGATCACCACCCGCAAGGGCTTCGAGGTGGACGGCCACCGGCGGCTGGGCCTTCCCCCGGTCTTCACCACCGTCCCCACCAAGGACAAGGTCGTCTTCCTCACCATCGACGACGGCGCCGAGAAGGACCCGGCGTTCCTGCGGATGATGCACGAGCTGAAGATCCCGTACACCGCCTTCCTCAGCGACTACCTGGTCAAGGAGGACTACGGCTACTTCAAGAAGATGCAGGACCTGGGCACCGGCCTGCACAACCACACCCTCCACCACCCCTACCTGCCCGGACTGTCCCGGGAACGCCAGCAGCGCGAGATCTGCGGCATGCAGCGGGTGATCGAGAAGCGGTACGGAGAACGCCCCGTCCTGTTCCGGCCGCCCTTCGGCAACTACAACAAGGACACCCTGCGCGTCGCCAAGTCCTGCGGCATCACCCACGTGCCCCTGTGGAACGAGGAGGTGTTCGCCGACCGCTGGGAGTACCGCGAGTGGGACCGCAGACTCCGCCCCGGGGACATCGTCCTCAGCCACTTCCGGGGGCGGGACGAGTGGAAGGGCTCGATGCCCGACATGATCCGCCGCTTCCTCGACAAGGTCACGGCCGAGGGATACGCGGTGGCACGCCTGGAGGACTACCTGTGAGGCGGGGCCCGGCGACCGCACTCCGCCTGCTGGCCGCCGGCGCCGCACTGCTCACCGCCGTCGCCGCCTGCGGCACCACCCCGGCCGAACCACCGGGCGGCTCCGTGCAGCACGGCAAGGGGAACGGCGGCGGCCCCGGGGCGGGCGGCGCGGCCGGCGGAGGCGCCGACAGCGGTGCCGGTGCCGGTGCAGGTGCCGGTTCTGGCGCCGGACCTGGCGCGGGGCGGGCCGCTGGGGAGGAGGGGGCGGCAATACCGGCGGAGGGGCGCCTTCCTCAGGTGCTCGACCGGGTCCGGACGCGCGACAAGGTCGTCTTCCTGACCTACGACGACGGCGCCGGCGCGGACCCGGGCCTCATCGACCTGGTCCGCGAACGCCGCCTGCCCGTCGCCCTGTTCCTCACCGACAGCGTGGCCGGCCCGGGATACGCCCACTTCGCGCGGCTGCGCGCGGTCGGCGTGAGCCTGCAGAACAACACCCTGGACCACCCGGCCCTGCGGGGTCTGCCCTACGCCGGGCAGCGCGCCGAGATCTGCGGCCAGCAGCGCAAGCTCCGCGCCCGCTTCGGGGCCCGCCCCCGCTTCCTGCGCCCGCCCCACGGCGTGTACGACAGCACGACGCTGCGCGCCGCGGCCGACTGCGGCATCGCAGCGGTGGTCCTGTCGAGAGTGACCGTACGGCCGGACGGCAGCCTTGACTTCGCCCACGGTCCCCATGAGCTGACCCCCGGCGACATCGTCTCCGTCCCGTCGGGCGGGGCAGGCGGGACAGGCGGGACGGGCGCACCGGCCCTGTCCCTGGCGGACCGGACGGCCCGGCTGCTCGCCGAACTGGAGAGCCGGGACCTGAGGGTGGCGGACCCGGAGGACTACTGGGGAGCCTGAGGAGCGGGCGAGGGGGCGGTTCTGCGGTACCGCGCCGACGGGGAAGGGACGGGTCCGGTGTTGCGCCGCGCGGCGAGGGGTACCGGGCACCCCGTTCCGGACACCAGAGCGGACCGGCGTACCACGGACCCGCGTGCCCGGTCGTGGGGCGGCCGGCAGGGCACTGCACCGGTCGCCGCGACCCGGGACGAAGCGCGCACGCATTCGCGACGCGCCGCACGCAATTGGCACTCCGCTTGACCGAGTGCTAATCGCGGTCATAGTCTCGGGTCTGGCACTCCCCCCTGGAGAGTGCCAACAACGCGACGGGCAGGTCCGGCACCCGCGACGACGGATCCACCTGGTCGCCACCTCAGACAGTTAACCCCGTGAGATCTCCGAAGGGGGAGGTCGGATCGTGACGACCGCCAGCTCCAAGGTTGCCATCAAGCCGCTCGAGGACCGCATCGTGGTCCAGCCGCTCGACGCCGAGCAGACCACGGCTTCGGGCCTGGTCATTCCGGACACCGCGAAGGAGAAGCCCCAGGAGGGCGTTGTCCTGGCCATCGGTCCGGGCCGGATCGAGGACGGCAAGCGCGTCGAGCTCGACGTGAAGGTCGGCGATGTCGTGCTCTACAGCAAGTACGGCGGCACCGAGGTGAAGTACAACGGCGAGGAGTACCTCGTCCTCTCGGCCCGCGACGTTCTCGCGATCGTCGAGAAGTAGTCACCTCGTAGCACATTTGCTCGAACTGCGCCCCTGGCCCCGCAATCGCTGAGAAGCCGGGCGCCCGGGGCGCAGTGTTGTCATCCAGATTTCCGAGAGGGCTCCCGCTGCCATGGCGAAGATCCTGAAGTTCGACGAGGACGCCCGTCGCGCCCTCGAGCGCGGCGTCAACAAGCTGGCCGACACGGTGAAGGTGACGATCGGCCCCAAGGGCCGCAACGTCGTCATCGACAAGAAGTTCGGCGCCCCCACCATCACCAACGACGGTGTCACGATCGCCCGCGAGGTCGAGGTCGAGGACCCGTACGAGAACCTCGGCGCGCAGCTGGTGAAGGAGGTGGCGACCAAGACCAACGACATCGCTGGTGACGGCACCACCACCGCCACCGTGCTCGCCCAGGCCCTGGTCCGCGAGGGCCTGAAGAACGTCGCCGCCGGTGCTTCCCCGGCCGCCCTGAAGAAGGGCATCGACGCGGCCGTCGCCGCGGTCTCGGAGGACCTGCTCGCCTCGGCCCGCCCGATCGACGAGAAGTCCGACATCGCCGCCGTGGCCGCGCTGTCCGCCCAGGACCAGCAGGTCGGCGAGCTCATCGCCGAGGCCATGGACAAGGTGGGCAAGGACGGCGTCATCACCGTCGAGGAGTCCAACACCTTCGGTCTGGAGCTCGACTTCACCGAGGGCATGGCCTTCGACAAGGGCTACCTGTCGCCGTACTTCGTCACCGACCAGGAGCGTATGGAGGCCGTCCTCGACGACCCGTACATCCTGATCACGCAGGGCAAGATCGGCGCCATCGCCGACCTGCTGCCGCTGCTGGAGAAGGTCATCCAGGCCAACTCCTCCAAGCCGCTGCTGATCATCGCCGAGGACGTCGAGGGCGAGGCCCTGTCGACCCTGGTCGTCAACAAGATCCGCGGCACCTTCAACGCCGTCGCCGTCAAGGCCCCCGGCTTCGGTGACCGCCGCAAGGCGATGCTGCAGGACATGGCCGTCCTCACCGGCGCCACGGTCGTCTCCGAGGAGGTCGGCCTCAAGCTGGACCAGGTCGGCCTGGACGTGCTCGGCTCCGCCCGCCGCGTCACCGTCACCAAGGACGACACCACGATCGTCGACGGCGGTGGCAACAAGGAGGACGTGACCGGTCGCGTCGCCCAGATCAAGGCCGAGATCGAGACCACCGACTCCGACTGGGACCGCGAGAAGCTCCAGGAGCGCCTCGCGAAGCTGGCCGGCGGCGTGTGCGTGATCCGGGTCGGCGCCGCCACCGAGGTGGAGCTGAAGGAGAAGAAGCACCGTCTGGAGGACGCCATCTCCGCGACCCGCGCCGCGGTCGAGGAGGGCATCGTCTCCGGTGGTGGCTCCGCGCTGGTCCACGCCGTCAAGGTCCTCGAGGGCAACCTCGACAAGACCGGCGACGAGGCCACCGGTGTCGCCGTGGTCCGCCGGGCGGCCGTCGAGCCGCTGCGCTGGATCGCCGAGAACGCCGGCCTCGAGGGCTACGTGATCGTCTCCAAGGTCGCCGAGCTCGACAAGGGCAGCGGTTACAACGCCGCCACCGGCGAGTACGCGGACCTGATCAAGGCCGGCGTCATCGACCCGGTCAAGGTCACCCGCTCCGCCCTGGAGAACGCCGCCTCCATCGCCTCCCTGCTCCTCACGACCGAGACCCTGGTCGTCGAGAAGAAGGAAGAGGAAGAGCCGGCCGCCGCGGGCCACGGCCACGGCCACGCCCACTGAGGCACCGTTTCACGGCGAAGCCCCCGTCTCCCGGCAGGGAACGGGGGCTTCCCCGTTCCCAGGCATCGGAAACCTCGGGCGTCGGCGCTTCCGGGCCTCGAGGGCGCCGGGGCCGGTGGGGGAGGCCCTCCGCTCAGAGCTCCGTGGGCTCCAGGGCCCCCAGCTGCGCCATCAGGCCCAGCCGGTCGTACTGCCACCAGCCCTCGGCGATCCGGCCGTTGCCGTCGAAGCGGAACACGGTCGTCCCCGTCATGGTCACCTTCTTCCCGGTGTCGGGGATGCCGAGGAACTCGCCCTTCTGGGTCCCCTCCCAGGACCACCGCGTGCACACGCGGTCGCCCTGGGCGAACTGGTCCTCGATGCGGAAGGCGAAGTCGAAGCCGTCCCGCCACATGTCCATCACGCGCCGCATGTGGTCCAGCCCGATCACGTCCTGCTCGTGAGAGGGGTCGTGGTCGCGGTAGTGCTCCGCGACCATCCCGGCCATGAGGGAGAGGTCGCCGCCGGCCAGCACCTCGAAGAACCGCCGCGCCGAGTCCGTGTGCAACTGCGCGTCCCGCACCACGTCCAGGTCGGTGAACGTCGGTGTCCCGTCGCACAGCGCCACCATCTCCCGGAAGATGCGGTCGGTCTCCGGCAGCTTCGAGTTGCGCATCGCCTCCTCGTACGACGGGAACTCCACGATCTCGACGACGTGCGCCGTGTCCGAGCGGTCCTTGCCGAGCACGGCATGCGTCGCCGTGCGCTTTCCCCTGGTCTGCTCGACCCACTGGTCCATGAGGCGGTTCATCTCGTCGAACCGGTTGGTCCGGCAGTCGATGAGCTGGACGAAGGTCATGCCGTTCACCTCCGGCCCCCCTGCGTTCAGGTCCGGCCCGGGCGGGAGCCGCACCCATCATTTTCCCACCGGAACACCGGCCCCACAGCTCGCCACCGGCCCGGGCCGCCGACTCTGCCTCTGCTTCGTCTGCTTCGCGTGACGCTGGGCGGGGCGGTGGTGCGGGTGGCCGGGGGTTGCGGACGATCCGGGTGGTCCGGGCCGGGCGTCGGCACGGCCGGGCGTGGGGGCCGGGGCGGCACCGGCCGTGCGTGATCTGGGGGTGGGCGGCGCGGCCGGGCGAGCGGGCCGGGGCGTCGCCGCGCATGCTCCGCTCGGCCCGAGGCCCGAGGCCCGAGGCCTGAGGCCCGAGGCCTGAGGCCCGAGGCCTGAGGCCCGAGGCCTGAGGCCCGAGGCCTGAGGCCCGAGGCCCCGGGCCCCCGCTCCGCCCCCGCCGACCGCTCCGCTGCCGTCCCGTCTCCGCGCCTGCTACTGCGGGCCGTACTTCCGTCCCGTGCGGGAGGTGATGCCGCCGAGCATGCCGCGCGGGACCAGCTTGGCCGCTCCCATCAGCGCCTTGTAGCGCGGGTCCGGGATCGACACCGACTTGCCGCGGGCCAGGTCCGCCAGCCCGGCCTCGGCCACCTTGTCCGCGTCCAGCCACATCCAGTTCGGGATGCTGTCCGTGCCCATGCCGGCCCGCTCGTGGAACTCGGTGCGCACGAAACCGGGGCACAGGGCCATCAGCCGGACGCCGCTGCCGGCCAGGTCCTTCGCGGCGCCCTGGGTGAACTGCACGACCCACGCCTTGGACGCCCCGTAGGTGCCGCGCGGCACGAACGCCGCCACGGAGGCCACGTTCACGACTCCTCCCCGGCCGCGCTCCCGCATCGACTCGGCCGCCGCCGAGGTCAGCCGCAGCACGGCCTCGCAATGCACCTTGATCATCCTCAGCTCGTCGGCCATGGAGACGTCCAGGTAGCGGCCCTTGTTGCCGAATCCGGCGTTGTTGATCAGCAGGTCGACGGGGTTCTTGCGGTCGCCGAGACGTTCGGCCACCGCCTCGATGCCCTTGTCGTCCGCCAGGTCGGCCGACAGCACCTCGGCCTCGATGCCGTGCCGGTCGTGCAGCTCGGTGGCCTGCTCCCGCAGCCGGACGATGTCGCGGGCCACCAGCACCAGGTCATGTCCGTCGGCCGCCAGCCGCCGCGCGAACGCGGCACCGATGCCTGCCGTCGAACCCGTAATCAGAGCCGTTGTCATGGCGCAAGAGTAGTTACCCGGAGGGACGGCGTCCGCTCGGTGTCCCCGCCCCGCGGCGGTGCACGGGAGCCCGGCCGTCCTCAGCCGTGCGCCGTCCCACGCCCGTGGGTCCCGTGGCCGGTGTGGTCCGGCGGGGTGCCGGCCGACCCGCCCTTCTCCACCACCACGAACTGCCCCATCATCCCTTCGTCCTCGTGGTACAGCAGATGGCAGTGGTACATGTACGGCACGTCCGGGTCGGCGGGTCCGGTGAATCTCAGCGCCAGCTTCATCGTCGTGCCGTGTGGCAGGAACACCGTGTCCTTCGGGCCGCGCAGCGCCGGGGGCGGAGGGGCTCCGTCGACCTCGAGCACCCGGAACTGCACGTCGTGCACATGGAAGTTGTGCGGCATGCCGTTGGTGTTGCGTACCGTCCACACCTCCGTGGTGCCCCGGGTGACGGTCTCGTCGATCCGTTTCATGTCCATCGCCCGGCCGTTGATGCCGGACCGCTTCAGATCGAAGTGCCGCCCCCGCACCGCCCCTTCACCGCCGGGCACCTCCAACGTGCCCAGTCGGTCCGGGAGGCCGGGCGAGGGACGCAGTTGCCGGTCCGCCCGCAGTTCCAGGACGTCGAAGGAGTCGTCGCCGCCGCCGAACCGCTCCTGCCAGGCGTCCCCGTAGTTGTCCTGCGGGAAGCTGCGCAGCATCACCCGCTCACCCGGCCGGACCCGGACGACGATCTCGGCCCGCTCACCCGGTGACAGCTGCACCCGGTCCATGACGGCCGGCCGTTCCAGCAGGCCGCCGTCCGTGCCGACCAGCGAGAAGTCGCGGTCGTCGGGGAAACCGAAGTCGTAGGTGCGGGCGATGGAGGCGTTGAGCAGCCGCAGGCGTATCAGCTCGTCGTGCACCTGCCGGTACGGCCGGAGGGTGCCGTTGACCATGGTCCGGTCGCCCAGGAATCCGACGTTCTGCATGATGCCCCGGCCGTTGGACAGCCGCGCGCCGTCGAAGCGCACGTCCTGGACGACGACCGGCAGATCGTCCACGCCGTATCGCTGGGGCAGGGGCAGCCCGGCCGACGAGTCGTCGTCCAGGAGGAACAGGCCCGCCAGGCCGCGCCGCACATGCTCCTCGGTTCTGCCGTGCGGATGCGGGTGGTACCAGAGCGTTGCCGCGGGCTGGTCCACCGTCCAGTGGGGCGCCCAGGTGCCGCCCGGCGCGATCATCTGGTGCGGGCCGCCGTCCATGCGGGCCGGCAGATGCATGCCGTGCCAGTGCACGGTGGACGCCTCGCCCAGCTCGTTGGTGATCCGCACCCGCACCTTCTCCCCGCGCTCGGCCCGCAGGGTCGGGCCGAGATAGGTGCCGTTGAAGCCCCACGTCGGTGTCTTGACACCGTCCCGGAACTCCGTCTCGCCCGCCTGCATGCGCAGGGAGAAGACGCGCGTGCCGTCCTGGTCCACGGCCGGCTCGGCGAGCGGCGGTATCGCCAGGGCGTTGTCGAAGGATTCCCGGCCGACCGTGCTCACCACGGCATCGGTCCACCACCAGGCGAACAGCGCGCCGACGGCCACCGCGAAGGCGGTGACCAGCGAGGCCAGCACGGCGACCAGGCGCTTCCAGCGGAAGCCGCGACGGGAGGCGCCGGGCGGAGGATCTCCGGCCGGCACCGCGCTCGAAGTCGGAGGACGAGACATGCTCCGAGCGTCGTGGATCATGAGCCGCGGGACATCGGGGAACCGCCCCCACCCACCCCCGAGCCAACCCCGGCCCGCGGTCCGGGGTTTCCCCCTAGGAGCCGTGCGGCGCCCGGTGCCGGACCGTCAGCCCGCCTGCACGGACCCGCTGTTCTCCACGTGGGCCCGCGCCGCCGCCAGGGCTTCCGGGTGGAGTGCCGGACCCGCCGCCAGCAGCCGGGGCAGCAGCGTCCTCTCGGTCGTCACGGCCCGGAACTGCAGGGCGACCGTCACCTCGTGGTCGGGGCGGTGCACGATCCTCACCGGATCCCCCGCCCGTATCTCGCCGGGGCGCACGACCCGGAGGTAGGCCCCCGGCGCACCCCGCTCGGTGAACCGCTTCACCCAGCCCTTCTCACCCAGGTGGCCCTGGAAGGTGCGGCAGGGGATGCGTCCGCTCGTGACCTCCAGCACCACCTGCTCCCCGATGCCCCAGCGCTCGCCGATCAGCGCGCCGGACACGTCGATGCCCTCGGTGGTGAGGTTCTCGCCGAAGGAGCCGTCGGGCAGCGCCCGGCCCAGGGTGCGCTCCCACTCGTCGAGGTCCTCCCGGGCCACCGCGTAGACAGCCTGGTCGTCGCCGCCGTGGTGCCGCCTCTCGCACACCGCGTCCCCGGCGAGTCCGCTGCCCCCGACTCCCTTGGGCCCCGGGGCGGACACCCGCACGGGCCCGTCCACCGGCCGTTTGTCGATGCCGGTCAGGCCGTCGGGCTGGGAGGTGTACGCCACGGGCTGGGGTCGCCCCAGGTTCACAGAGAGAAGCCGCATGGACGCACGGTAAGGGATGCGAGTCAAAGCGTCGAAGGAGTATGGGGCGGGAGGTCAAAGGATCACTTATCCTTGCGGCGTGATCGAAGCCCGTCATCTCCGTGTGCTGCGCGCCGTCTCCACCACCGGTTCCTTCTCGGCGGCGGCGCGGGAGCTGGGCTGCACCCAGCCGGCCGTCAGCCAGCAGATGAAGGCCCTGGAGTCGTCCGTCGGGACGCCCCTGCTCATCCGCAGCGGCCGCGAGATGCGGCTGACCCAGGCCGGTGAGGCGCTGGTGCGGCACGCGGCCGGGATCCTCGCCGGCCTCACCGCCGCCGAGGAGGAGGTCGCGGCCATCGCGGGCCTGCGGGCCGGGCGGGTCCGGCTGGTCTCCTTCCCGAGCGGCAGCTCCACGCTGGTGCCCACGGCGCTGGCCGCGCTGCGAGACGCCCACCCCGGCACCCGGGTCTCCCTGGAGGAGGCCGAGCCGCCCCGGTCCGTCGGCCTGCTGCGCGACGGTGACTGCGACGTGACCCTCGCGTTCCGCTACGAGGGTGCGGCGGGAGCCGAGGAGTGGGACGACCTCGTCGTACGGCCGCTGCTCTCGGACCGGCTGGTGGGGCTCGTCCCGGAGCGTCACCCGCTCGCGCGCGCGGAGTCCGTCTCCATCGGGGAACTCGCCGACGAGCCGTGGATCGCGGGCTGCCCGCGCTGCCGCGGACAGCTGGTGGAGGTGTGCGAGACCGCCGGGTTCACCCCGCGCATCGACTTCGCGACCGATGACTACCCGGCGGTGGCCGGCCTGGTCGGCGCCGGTCTGGGCGTGGCGGTGCTGCCCCAGCTGGCCGTGGAGTCCGTCCGGCCCAGGGGTGTGCGCACCGTCCGCCTGGAGCCCGCCGTGCGGCGGGAGATCGTCGCGCTCACCCTTCCCGACCTCGCCCAGGTCCCGGCGGTCGCCGCGACGCTCGACCACCTCGCGCGGGCGGCCGCCCGGTAGGGGAGCCGGGACGGGCCGTTGCAGGCACCGCGCGCTCGCCTCGGCGGCCGCGTGGGGATCGCTCGCCTCGGCCGCCGCGTGGGGATCACCTCCAGCTGCCCAGCAGTGCGGATCACCTCCAGCGACAAAACAAGGGCACCTGCGTGCCCCCTGCGGAGAAACGTTCCTTCAGTTGTTCGAAGCGGCGTGCCCACTGCCGGCCGACGCCGACACCAGCCGGTGGCGCGCCCGGCCCATGAGCTCTTCGCGCTCGTCCTCGGTCAGTCCGCCCCACACGCCGTACGGCTCGCGTACGGCAAGTGCGTGGGCGGCGCACTCGGCGCGCACCGGGCACCTCATGCAGACCTCCTTGGCCGAGTTCTCGCGAGCGCTTCGCGCCGCACCGCGCTCGCCCTCGGGATGGAAGAAGAGCGAGCTGTCCACCCCGCGGCACGCAGCCAGGAGTTGCCAGTCCCACAGGTCCGCATTCGGTCCGGGAAGGCGGGAGAAATCTGCCATTGCGTGACCCCTTGTAGCCGTTCTGGGCGGATCTGGTGTCCACGACCGTACAACTACGATCCAAGGAGATGAAAATATGACTCATTGCGAATCTAGTCGCAGACACCAACAAGAGGGAAGAAAAGCGTCTAAATGGGGCATGGGTTGTGATGAAAGTTGGAGGGTCTGCCGCGCATGTCTGCACCGTGTCCGCCTCCTCACGTAGAGTGCCGAAGATGGCAGACGGCCCCGTAACTCTTTCGAGTGACCGTCGTTGAGAGTGCGAGGCGGTTGAAGGAACAAGCGCTCGGGCGGGCGTCCGAGACGGTCGACCGCACAGGTGACGATTTTCGTACCAGCCTGGAGGCTCAAGGTGACGCGCATCAGCTGCGGAGGGCGGCCATGACTTCCGTCCTCGTCTGCGACGACTCCCCGCTTGCCCGAGAGGCGCTTCGCCGCGCGGTCGCGACCGTGCCCGGTGTGGAGCGCGTGACGACGGCGGCCAACGGCGAGGAAGTCCTCCGCCGCTGGGGTGCCGACCGCTCGGATCTGATTCTGATGGACGTACGCATGCCCGGACTGGGCGGCGTCGAGACGGTCCGGCGGCTGCTGTCCGCGGACCCCGGTGCGCGCATCATCATGCTCACCGTCGCCGAGGACCTCGACGGTGTGGCGCTCGCCGTCGCCGCCGGGGCCCGCGGCTACCTGCACAAGGACGCCTCCCGCGCGGAGCTCCGCGCGACCGTCACGCAGGCCCTCGCCGACCCGACGTGGCGGCTCGCCCCGCGCCGGCTGCGCTCCGCCGAGATGGGCGCCGCGCCCACGCTCACGGCGCGTGAGATCCAGGTCCTCGAGGGCATGAGCCACGGCCGCTCCAACGCGGAGATCGGCCGCGAGCTGTTCCTGTCGGAGGACACCGTGAAGACGCACGCGCGGCGCCTGTTCAAGAAGCTCGGCGCGTCGGACCGGGCCCACGCGGTGGCGCTCGGATTCCGGTGGGGTCTGGTGCGCTAGGGCCTGTCCTTCGGATCGGACCGGGCACCGCGCCCGGCACCGGACGGCGACCGGAGAGCGGGGGCACATCGCTGCCCCCGCACGGGCCGGCCGCACACGCGCGGTCACCGGTTGCCGGCAGCGGCGCTCCGGGCGCGGCGGACGGACCCGCACCCCGGCCGGGCCGGAGGAGACCGGGTCACCGCGCCCCCGGCCCGATCCGAACGACAGGTCCCAGGGCCTCCCGGGCATGCCGTGACGGACACCCCGCGCGGCCGCCCCACCTGCGTGGGGACGGCGGTCACCGGGTGCCCGCTGCTCGTTTCGCCGCGGATGACGCATCCTTGAGGTGTGGAGTTCCTCGGGGACGAGTCGGTCGAGCGGAAGGGGAGGGCGCGAGGGATGAGTTCCGGCGCACCTGCTCATAACGCTTCGGTGCACAACAAGGGACGCGGTGCCGCGGACCCGTCGGCCGCAAGGCACCATGGACCGATGCGCGACGACGAGGCGGGCACTGCCCAAGGGGCGATCGGTGCGCTCGTCCACCGCGCGGTCGACGGCGACGAGCAGGCCACCCACGACCTGCTGGCGCACGTCCACCCCCTGGCCCTGCGCTACTGCCGCACCCGGCTGTCCCGCCTCCCGGGCGACGCCCGGCACTTCGTCGAGGACCTCGCGCAGGAGGTCTGCGTCGCCGTGCTGCTCGCGCTGCCCCGCTACAAGGACACCGGACGCCCCTTCGAGGCGTTCGTCTTCGCCATCGCCGCGCACAAGGTCGCCGACCTCCAGCGCGCCGCCATGCGCCACCCCGGCTCGACGGCCGTCCCCTCCGACGAGATGCCCGAGCGGCCCGACGACTCGCTCGGACCGGAGGAGCGCGCCCTGCTCAGCAGCGACGCCGAGTGGGCCAAGAAACTGCTGGCCAACCTGCCCGAGAACCAGCGCGAGCTGCTCCTGCTGCGCATCGCGGTCGGCCTCACGGCGGAGGAGACCGGGCAGATGTTGGGAATGTCACCCGGCGCGGTCCGGGTCGCCCAGCACCGCGCGCTCAGCAGACTGCGCGCGCTGGCCGAGCAGTAACCACGCGCGTCCGGCCGCCCCTTCGGCCGCTGAACGGCCCCGGGACCGGCCCCGTACGAACATACGAAGACCGGAGCCTTGCTTGATCGTGGAATGAGCCACCCGTCCTTCCCGTTAGCATGGGCATCCGCACCGATCAAGGCCATTTGGGGAAGGTGTCATGACTGCCAACGTCGACGGAGTGCCCGGAAAATTCGCGACACTCGGGCTGACCTACGACGACGTGCTGCTGCTGCCGGGCGCGTCGGACATGGCGCCCGACCAGATCGACACCGCCTCGCACGTCTCCCGCAACGTGCGGGTCAACATCCCGCTGCTGTCCGCCGCCATGGACAAGGTGACCGAGGCCCGCATGGCGATCGCGATGGCCCGCCAGGGCGGTGTCGGCGTCCTGCACCGCAACCTGTCCATCGAGGACCAGGCCAACCAGGTCGACCTGGTGAAGCGTTCCGAGTCCGGCATGGTCACCGACCCGATCACCATCCACCCCGACGCCCTGCTCGCCGAGGCCGACGCGCTGTGCGCCAAGTTCCGCATCAGCGGCGTCCCCGTCACCGACGGCAACAAGCGGCTGCTCGGCATCGTCACCAACCGCGACATGGCCTTCGAGACGGACCGCTCCCGCCAGGTGCGAGAGGTCATGACCCCCATGCCCCTGGTCACCGGCAAGGTCGGGATCTCCGGCACGGACGCCATGGAGCTGCTGCGCCGCCACAAGATCGAAAAGCTGCCGCTGGTCGACGACCACGGCGTGCTCAAGGGCCTGATCACGGTCAAGGACTTCGTCAAGGCCGAGCAGTACCCCAACGCCGCCAAGGACGGCGAGGGCCGGCTCTTGGTCGGCGCCGCGGTCGGTGTCGCCGGTGACGCCTTCGAGCGCGCCCAGGCCCTGATCGAGGCGGGCGTCGACTTCATCGTCGTCGACACCGCCCACGGCCACTCCCGGCTGGTCGGCGACATGGTCGCCAAGATCAAGTCGAACTCCTCCGGCGTCGACGTCATCGGCGGCAACGTCGCCACCCGCGACGGGGCCAAGGCCCTCGTCGACGCGGGCTGCGACGGCATCAAGGTCGGCGTCGGCCCCGGCTCCATCTGCACCACCCGCGTCGTCGCCGGCGTCGGCGTCCCGCAGGTCACGGCGATCTACGAGGCCGCGCTCGCCGCCAAGGACGCGGGCGTCCCGGTCATCGGCGACGGCGGCCTGCAGTACTCCGGCGACATCGCCAAGGCCCTGGTCGCCGGCGCGGACACGGTCATGCTGGGCTCGCTGCTCGCCGGCTGCGAGGAGTCCCCCGGCGAGCTGATGTTCATCAACGGCAAGCAGTTCAAGTCGTACCGCGGCATGGGCTCGCTCGGCGCCATGCAGACGCGCGGCGACCGCAAGTCGTTCTCCAAGGACCGCTACTTCCAGGAGGGCGTCGCCTCCGACGAGCAGCTCGTCCCCGAGGGCATCGAGGGCCAGGTCCCCTACCGGGGCCCGCTCGCCTCCGTCGTCCACCAGCTGGTCGGCGGTCTGCGCCAGTCGATGTTCTACGTCGGCGGCCGGACCGTGCCCGAGCTGCAGGAGAACGGCCGCTTCGTCCGGATCACCTCCGCGGGCCTCAAGGAGAGCCACCCGCACGACATCCAGATGACGGTCGAGGCACCGAACTACAGCCGCCAGTAGCGGCCGTCTTCGGCGAGGGCGGCTCCGGACGGATCCGGGGCCGCCCTCGCCGTACGTCCGGGGCGGTGGCCGTCGTCACCGTCGGGGATACTGGAAGGCGCTGCAACGCATCAGGGAAAGGCCACAGACGTGACTGAGATCGAGATCGGGCGCGGCAAGCGCGGCCGCAGGGCGTACGCCTTCGACGACATCGCGGTCGTCCCCAGCCGCCGTACGCGGGACCCGAAGGAGGTCTCGATCGCCTGGCAGATCGACGCCTACCGCTTCGAGCTGCCGTTCCTGGCCGCTCCCATGGACTCGGTCGTCTCGCCGGCCACGGCGATCCGCATCGGCGAGCTCGGCGGCCTCGGCGTGCTCAACCTCGAGGGCCTGTGGACGCGCCACGAGGACCCGCAGCCGCTGCTCGACGAGATCGTCGGCCTCGACGCGGACACCGCGACCCGCCGCCTGCAGGAGATCTACGCCGCCCCCGTCAAGGAGGAGCTGATCGGGCAGCGCATCAAGGAGGTGCGCGACTCCGGCGTCGTGACCGCCGCCGCGCTCTCCCCGCAGCGCACCGCCCAGTTCTCCAAGGCCGTGGTGGACGCGGGCGTCGACATCTTCGTCATCCGCGGCACGACCGTGTCGGCGGAGCACGTCTCCAGCTCGCACGAGCCGCTCAACCTGAAGCAGTTCATCTACGAGCTCGACGTGCCCGTGATCGTCGGCGGCTGCGCCACCTACACGGCGGCCCTGCACCTGATGCGCACCGGCGCCGCCGGTGTGCTCGTCGGCTTCGGCGGCGGCGCCGCGCACACCACGCGCAACGTGCTGGGCATCCAGGTGCCGATGGCCACCGCGGTGGCCGACGTGGCCGCGGCCCGCCGCGACTACATGGACGAGTCCGGCGGCCGGTACGTGCACGTCATCGCGGACGGCGGGGTCGGCTGGTCCGGCGACCTGCCCAAGGCGATCGCCTGCGGCGCCGACTCCGTGATGATGGGCTCGCCGCTCGCGCGGGCCACCGACGGCCCCGGCCGCGGCCACCATTGGGGCATGGAGGCCGTCAACGAGGAGCTGCCGCGAGGCAAGAAGGTCGACCTCGGCACGGTCGGCACGATCGAGGAGATCCTCACCGGCCCCTCCCACACCCCGGACGGCTCCATGAACTTCTTCGGCGCCCTGCGCCGTGCCATGGCGACCACCGGTTACAGCGAGCTCAAGGAGTTCCAGCGCGTGGAGGTCACCGTCGCCGACTCCGAGCACCGGCGGTAACCCCGGCGCGGCTCCCGTCGCGGACAGCCCGAAGGGCCGGTCACCTGGTGGGTGACCGGCCCTTCGGCATGCGGGAGGGGGGTGATGAGGGGTGTATGGGTGCCGTCGGGACATCCGGGGATCCGGTCGGTCCCGGGCGGGCGTGGGTGCGGCCGCGGCGGTGGCGAGTCCGCTTCTCCGGCACACGCGCGTTCTCCGGCACAGGCGCAGATCGCGGTAGCCCGGGTAGCCGAGCAGCCGGGCGGTGCGCACGACGGAGGCCACGCGCGTGGCCCGTCCGGCCTCAGAGCCGGTGCGCCGCCCCCGTGGGCGTGGCGCCGCGCGTGTCCAGCAGCAGCTGGGCCTTCACCGACAGACCCTGCAGGTCGTACGTGCGGTGCTGCTGGAGCAGGATCGTCAGGTCGGCGTCGGCCGCCGCCTCGTAGAGGGAGTCGGCGCGCGGAACGGGCCGGTCGAGGACGCTCCAGGACGGGACGTGGGGGTCGTGGTAGCTGACCGAGGCACCCAGTTCCATCAGCCGGACCGCGATCTCCCGGGCCGGGCTGCCCTGCTGGTCGGCGAGGTCGGCCTTGTAGGTGACACCGAGCAGCAGCACCCGCGCGCCGCGCGCGGACTTCCCGTGCTCGTTGAGGAGCGCGGCGGCACGCTGGACCGCGTATCCCGGCATCCCGCTATTGACCTGCTCGGCCAGTTCCGCCATGCGCAGCGTGCGGCCGGTACCGGTGGTGAGGCCCTGGGGGACGGCATGGCCCCCGACACCCGGGCCGGGGCGGAAGGCCTGAAAACCGAAGGGCTTGGTCTCCGCACAGCGGATGACGTCCCAGAGGTCGACGCCGAGGTCGTGGCAGAGCACCGCCATCTCGTTGACCAGGGCGATGTTCACATGCCGGAAGGTGCTCTCCAGCAGCTGCACGGTCTCCGCCTCGCGCAGCCCGCGCGCCCGGACGACCTTGTCGGTGAGCCGCCCGTAGAAGGCGGCGGCGGACTCGGTGCAGGCGGAGGTGAGGCCGCCGATGACCTTCGGGGTGTTGGCGGGCGTGAAGTCCCGGTTCCCGGGGTCGACCCGACTGGGTGAGTGGGCGAGGTGGAAATCGCGGCCGGCGCGGAGTCCCGACCCCTGCTCCAGGAGCGGAAGCAGGAAACCCTCCGTCGTCCCGGGCGCCACCGGGGACTCCACGATCACCGTGGTGTGCGGGCGCAGCCGGGGCGCGAGGGTGCGGACGGCGGCCTCCACCTGGGACAGGTCCGGGTCACCGTCGGCCCCCCGCACGGCCGGCGCGCAGATGAGGACGGTGCGCACCCGCCCCAGCTCGGCCGGGTTCGCGGTCACGCGGAAGCCCTGGGCGAGCATGCGGCGCAGCTCCGCCGGGCTGAGGGAGCTCGCCTCGGGGCCGGTCCGGTAGCCGATGGTGGGGATGCCTGCTGCGACCGCGGCCTGGGCCGGCGGCAGGCCGTACGGACCGAGACCGATGACGGCGAGATCTGCGGGCATGGCGTTGACCGTCCTTCCCGATAGCCGAAGTGGGACAGGTGCGCAAGCCCTGTGGACAGGACGGGCGAGCGCAATGTCAGACTAGGAGTAAATATGACCGATATGCGGGATTGATCGGCTGAGTTTCGGAGAGTCGTCTCTCCGGCGTTGTCCACAGGTCACCGGTCCGTGGTGGCTGAAGTCTGGCAACCCGGTCAGAATTTGGGCATGAGGGAGGGGAAGAACCGGGCTTCGCCCGACGGGTGCGGCCGACGCGACCGATGAGCGGGAGGCAGCGGTGAGGACAGCGACACTGGGGCCGGCGCAACGCGCCGAGTCACTCGCATCCATGGCCGAGCGCGAGCTGGACGTGCTGGTGGTCGGCGGAGGCGTGGTGGGCGCGGGCACGGCGCTCGACGCCGTCACGCGCGGTCTGTCCACGGGACTGGTCGAGGCGCGCGACTGGGCGTCCGGCACGTCCAGCCGCTCCAGCAAGCTGATCCACGGCGGGCTGCGGTATCTGGAGATGCTCGACTTTCCCCTCGTCCGCGAGGCGTTGAAGGAACGGGGGCTGCTCCTGGAACGGCTGGCGCCGCATCTCGTCAAGCCGGTCCCCTTCCTGTATCCGCTGCAGCACAAGGGTTGGGAGCGGCTGTACGCCGGGTCGGGCGTGGCGCTGTACGACGCCATGTCCATGGCCCGGGGACACGGCCGGGGTCTGCCCGTGCACCGGCACCTGAGCCGTCGTCACGCCCTGCGAGTGGCGCCCTGTCTGAAGAAGGACGCGCTGGTCGGCGCGCTGCAGTACTACGACGCGCGGGTGGACGACGCCCGCTTCGTGGCCACGCTGGTGCGCACGGCCGCCGCCTACGGCGCGAAGACCGCCAACCACGCGCGGGTCACCGGCTTCCTCCGTGAGGGTGAACGCGTCGTCGGCGCCCGGGTCCAGGACCTCGAAGGCGGCGGGGAGTACGAGATCCGTGCCAAGCAGGTGGTCAACGCCACCGGCGTGTGGACCGACGACACCCAGGGCATGGTGGGTGAGCGCGGCCAGTTCCATGTGCGCGCCTCCAAGGGCATCCACCTGGTCGTCCCCAAGGACCGCATCCACTCCACGACCGGGCTCATCCTGCGCACCGAGAAGTCCGTGCTGTTCGTCATCCCGTGGGGCCGTCACTGGATCGTCGGCACCACCGACACCGACTGGGACCTCGACAAGGCCCACCCGGCCGCGTCCAGCGCCGACATCGACTACCTCCTGGAGCACGTGAACTCGGTGCTCGCGGTGCCGCTCACCAGGGACGACGTGCAGGGTGTGTACGCCGGACTGCGTCCGCTCCTGGCCGGCGAGTCCGACGCCACCAGCAAGCTGTCCCGCGAGCACACCGTGGCCCACCCCGTGCCGGGCCTCGTCGTGGTCGCGGGCGGCAAGTACACGACCTACCGGGTCATGGCCAAGGACGCGGTGGACGAGGCCGTGCACGGGCTCGACATGCGGGTCGCCGAGTGCGTCACCGAGGAGGTGCCCCTGCTGGGCGCCGAGGGCTACCGGGCTCTGTGGAACGCCCGGGCGCGCATCGCCGCGCGGACGGGGCTGCACCCCGTGCGCGTCGAGCACCTGCTGAACCGGTACGGGGCGATGGCCGACGAGGTCCTCGACCTCATCGTCTCCGACCCCGCGCTGGGCGAGCCGCTGCAGGCCGCCGACGACTATCTGCGGGCCGAGGTCGTCTACGCCGCCTCGCACGAGGGTGCCCGCCACCTGGACGACGTGCTGACCCGCCGCACCCGCATCTCCATCGAGACCTTCGACCGGGGCACGCGCAGCGCCCGCGAGGCCGCGGAGCTGATGGCGTCGGTACTGGGCTGGGACAAGGACCAGATCGAGCGCGAGGTGCAGCACTACGAGAAGCGGGTGGAGGCCGAGCGGGAGTCGCAGCGGCAGCCCGACGACCTGACGGCCGACGCGGCGAGGCTGGGAGCACCGGACATCGTTCCTCGGTAGCCGGTAGCCGGTAGCCGGTAGCCGGTAGCCGGTAGCCGGTAGCCGGTAGCCGGTAGCCGGTAGCCGGTAGCCGGTAGCCGGTAGCCGGTAGCGGCGCGGGCGAGGGCTGGTTCCAGCGGGCCTGGGCCCGCCAGGCGGTGTCAGCGAGGGCCGGGTCGGTCCGCCGGACCCGGGGCCGTGGATCAGCGTGTCTGCCAGGCCGGGACTGAGACCGGGTCCGGGACCGGGTCCGGACGAGGTGCCGGTAGGGGTGCCGGTCGGGGCCATGCTCCGGCGCCGCGAGCCCGACGCCACCGGCCCGCGCCGGCCCGATTCACCCGAACGAGTGCCGCATTCCGGGATCCTCGTTCGGAACCCGGCCGTTCTACCAGGTGCGAGGGCAGAACTCGGCCGCGAGCACCGCGGGCTCCAGGCCGGGATCCGCTATCGAGTCCGAGTTCACCCGGAGCGTGAGGACACGCTCGCCGTCGACGGTGGCCGCGGTGCGCACGTAGCTGCCGGAGATCCGGCCGTTGTGTCCCCACACCGTGGTGCCGCAGGGAAGCGTCTCCGGGTAGAGGCCCATGCCGTACGAGCCGTGTGCGGCACGGGTGTCGAGCATCTCGCGCATCCAGCGCGGGGGCAGCAGTTCACCGCCGAGCAGGGCCGCGTAGAAGCGGTCCAGATCGGCGAGCGTGGTCACCAGCTCGCCCGCGGCGCCGGCCACCCGCGGGTCGAGCTCGGTGACGTCGGTTCCGTCGGCGGCATAGGCCCGGCCGTGCGGTGAGGGCAGGGAGGTGCGCGATCCGGGAAAGGAGGTGCCCGTCAGACTCAGCGGAGCGATGATGCGCCGCTCGGCCTCGGTGGCGTAGGAGCGGCCGGTGACCTGCTCGACGACCAGACCGAGCAGCACGTAGTTGGTGTTCGAGTAGGAGTAGCGGCCTGGGTCGGCCGGAGGGTGGGTGAGAGCCAGACGTATGGACTGAAGCGGCGTGAGGGGGACCGTGCCACGGGTGTCGGCGGCGAAGTCGTACAGACCGCTGGTGTGGGTCAGCAGGGAACGCAGGGTCAGCGCGCGGCCGTCGTTGCCGGCACCCCGCACCACGCCCGGCAAGTGTTCCTCCACCGTGTCCGACAGCGACAGGCGGTGTTCCTCGGCCAGTTGGAGCACCACGGTCGCCACGAACGTCTTGGTGATGCTCCCGGCGCGGAAGTGGTCGGCCCGTGCCACATCGCCTCCCGCGTCCGCGTAGCGGTACCCGCTCTCCTCCTTGGCCAGGAGTGCCGCCGCGGACGCCTCGCCCTCGGTGACCAGCAGGGGGAGGATGGCGTTCGTGGGCTGGTCCGCCGGGGCGGAGGAGGCGGCCGGAGCCCAGGCGAGCAGGGCCAAGGACACAGGAACGGCCAGTAGTGTCCGTAGCGACAGCATCCGGGCTCCTCCCTGGTCGGGGGACACATCATGCAAGGCGCCTTTACGCGGCCTTCATCCGGGGCCGTGATCCCCTGGAGCCGGGGCGTCCGCCCGAGACACCCTGGGCGTTGGGCACTTGTCGGGTGAGGGACAATGAAGGCTCTGTCAGGGCGGGTTGCATGAGGGGACGCATGTCGGAGCCGGAGCGGGCGGGGACATCTCGTCAGGACAAGAGCGCACGCCTCCTCGCCGGGCGGTACCGGCTGGGAGATGTGCTCGGCCGCGGCGGCATGGGGACGGTGTGGCGCGCCGAGGACGAGACCCTGGGCCGGACCGTCGCCGTCAAGGAACTCCGCTTCCCGTCGAACATCGACGAGGAGGAGAAGCGCCGTCTGATCACCCGGACGCTGCGCGAGGCCAAGGCGATCGCGCGGATCCGCAACAACAGCGCGGTGACCGTCTTCGACGTGGTCCAGGAGGACGACCGGCCCTGGATCGTGATGGAACTCGTCGAGGGCAAGTCGCTCGCCGAGGCCATCCGGGAGGACGGCCTGCTGGAGCCCCGGCGTGCCGCCGAGGTCGGGCTCGCGGTGCTGGACGTCCTGCGGTCGGCACACCGTGAGGGCATCCTGCACCGGGACGTGAAACCGTCCAACGTGCTGATCGCCGAGGACGGCCGGGTCGTGCTCACCGACTTCGGCATCGCACAGGTCGAGGGCGACCCGTCCATCACCTCGACCGGCATGCTGGTCGGCGCCCCCTCGTACATCTCCCCGGAACGCGCCCGAGGCCACAAGCCGGGACCGGCGGCGGATCTCTGGTCGCTGGGCGGGCTGTTGTACGCGGCGGTGGAAGGCGCCCCGCCGTACGACAAGGGGTCCGCGATCGCCACGCTCACGGCGGTGATGACGGAACCGCTCGAGGAGCCGAAGAACGCGGGACCGCTGCGGGACGTCATCCACGGGCTGCTCACCAAGGATCCCGCCCAGCGGCTCGACGACGCCGGGGCGCGGGCGATGCTGAACTCGGTCATCCACGCGCCTGAACCCCGCAAGGAGGAGCCCGAGCCGGCGGACGCCACGAAGGTCGTACCGCTGCCCGAGCAGCCCACGGGGCGTGGCCGCGGCGAGCGGGGCGAAGAAGCCGGGGAGCGGCTGCGGGGCGCGTTGAGTTCGGTACGCAAGATGGCCACCGCCGCAGGGTCGGCGGGTGCCGCTCTCGCGGCGCGCGCCAAGACCGCGGGCGGTACGGCGGCTTCGGGCTCCGGCACGGTCCCGGGCCCCCGCGGGTCGGGCACCCCGACCGCGGCCCCCACCGCATCCGCCGCCGCGGCGGCATCCGCCTCCACCGCGCCCCCCGCCCCCTCGTCACCTCCGTCCACTTCTCCTTCCCCGGCCTCGGCGTCCTCCTCTTCCTCTTTCGCGTCCTCCTCGTCCCCGTCCTCCTCGGGATCGGCGGCCTCCGGTGCGGGCGCCGGACGGCAGGCCGGCGACACGGGACAGGGCACGAAGTCCGGTTCGGGAGGGCGGAGTTCGGGCTGGCCCGTGATGACGCCGCCGGACCTGCCGCCGAGGCCGGTGCGCCGTGCGCCCCTGACGGACGTGGTGCCGCGGCGGACGCTGATCGTCATCGCGGTGGTCGTGGCGCTCGCCGTACTCGGCACCGTGCTCGCGCTGACCTTCGGTGGCGACGAGGGAACCGACGGAGCCAAGGGCGGGAGCGGCGACAAGACGGTGGCCGGGGCGACGCCCAGTGCCGACACGAAGGGCGACGAGGGCGACAAGGGCGCCGACGCCCAGCCCGACGGCTCGGCGGACGGCGCGGGCGGCGGTTCGGGCAGCGGTGCGGGGGACAACGGCCCCAGTGCCAACCAGGACAAGGACGACACGGACGGTGACACGGACGGGTCCGGCAGCGGCGCGGACGTCTCGGCCGACCAGACGCACCAGGGGAAGCAGGGCTACTCGATCGGTCTGCCCGGCGGGTGGAAGTACGTCTCGACGGGCGCTGCGGGCGACCGGTTCACCGGGCCCGGCGGGCAGAAGCTGCTCATCGCCTGGACGTCGACGCCGAAGAGCGACCCCGTCGCCGACTGGAAGAGCCAGGAACGCTTCATGCGGCGTGCGCAGTACCGGCAGATCCGCATAGAGAAGGTGGACTACCGCGGCTGGAACGCGGCCGACTGGGAATTCACCTACACCGAAGGCGGGACGAAGTACCGCACCATCGACCGGGGGTTCGTCGTCGAGGGCCGGGTCGGGTACGCGCTGATGTACACGGCCAAGGCCGCCGACTGGGACGGCGAGCAGCGCGAGACGACGTGGCGGACGCTGACGGAGACGTTCCAGCCGAAGTCCTGAGCAGGGCACGGCCGGTACGGGTGCGGAAGCGCAGCCGGTACGGGTGCCGACACACAGCCGGTACGGGTCCCGGCGCACGGCCGTTGCGGTTACGGCAGGCGGCCGGGAGGGACCCGACGGCCGGGCCGGCGCCCGGATCGGCGTGCAGGGTGAAGTCGTCGGCGAACTTGTCGGCGAGGTCGTGCATGAGCGGCCCGCGGAATGGGGAGTGAGATGTGGCATCCCCGCTTTGCGGGTTGCCTCCGGCACGTATCGTGAGTGCTTGCGGACCGTACGCAGCGGGAATGGTCCGCCGTACGAACGGAATTGACCGACCGTACCGCCGGGGGAGGCATTGTGGACGACTACGCGGGGCGTGTTCTCGCCGACCGCTACCGCCTGCCGTTGCCGCCCTCCGATGAGTACGAACTGACCGAAACGCGCGCCTTCGACACCTACAGCGGACAGGAAGTGCTGGTCAGGCAGGTGCCGTTGCCCGAGGTGGTCGAGGCTGAGGTGCTCGACGCCGAGGGCCTTCCCGACGGTTTCACGGCACGGGACGGGGGCGAGCGGCGTGCCTCCGGACGCTCGTCCGGGCGTCCGTCCGCGCGGGCGGGCACGCGGCGGCCGTCGGATCCGGTGGTGCGGCGGGCGGTGGAGGCCGCGCAGGCGGCTGCCGCGATCCCCGACCATCCGCGACTGGACCAGGTCTTCGACGTGTTCGCCGAGGGCGGTTCGCTGTGGATCGTCAGTGAGCTGGTGTCGGCGCGTCCGCTGTCCGCGCTGCTGGCCGAGAAGCCGCTGTCGCCGTACCGGGCGGCGGAGGTGGCCGCCGACGTCCTCATGGCGCTGCGGGTGCTGCACTCCTACGGCTGGGTGCACCGCAACATCACCGCCCGCACGGTGCTCGTCTGCGACGACGGCCGGGTGATGCTCACCGGTCTGGCCGTGGGCGCGGCGGAAGAGGCACTCTGCGGATACGACCCGGTGCCGGACGCCTCCCCCGAGGAGCCGGAATCCGACCCGGGGCCGGAGGCCGGGCCGCGCCCGGCGGGCGCCGGACGGTTCCCGGCGGGACAGGTCGCAGGGGCGCCGGGTGGCGCGGGCGGAGCAGCCGGGCCGCACGCGTTGACGCAGGTGGCGCCCGGGGGCGCACCGATGGCTCCAGGCGGCGTCCCGGGGCCCGGCCTGCGGTCAGGACCGGGCCAGGGTGCCGGACACGGACACGGACACGGACAGGGACAGGGACCCGGAGGCGGGGCGTCCTGGCCTCCCGGATTCACCGCCGACCCGGCCCTCGGCCCTGCTCCCGCCACGGACCCCGACGCCGCCCGGCGGGCCGCCATCGAAGCGCGCGCCGGCCGGCTCCCCGCCGCCGGGACCGACCCGGCCCACGGCCTGTCCGCCGCCACCGCTCCGCGGGCCCTCGACCGGGCGGGGGACGTGCGGGCGGCCCGGGCCGGTGCGATCGCCGCCTACCGGGCGGGAGCCCGTGCCGCCGCACGGGTGCAGGAGGCCCAGCAGACCGGCCGGACCGCGCTGCCCGGCGCCCGGCCCGCAGCCGAGGGCGGCAGCACCCCGCCCGGACAGATCGCTGACCCCTACGGCGTCGGTGCCGCCGGGTGGCACGGCGCCACCCCCCGCACCGGTACCGGCAGGAGCCAGGGCGAGGACACGGGTGCCGCACCCGTCGTCGGCGGCGGTGACCCCGGCGGGCCGGGACACGGCGCCCTGCCGCCCGGTGCCGTGCCCGCCCCGGCGCTCGGCCCGGCCCCCGGCGCGGACCACCCCGGCACCGCCCGCTGGGACGACCTCGTGGAGCGCACCCCTGCCCGCCGTGGACCCACCACGGCCCTGGCCGCCGAGCGGGCACGGCAGGCCCGGATGGCCGTCGTCGGACCGGTGACGGAGCGGTGGGCGCCGGAACAGGCCGGGCCCGTGCACGAGAACTGGCAGCTGGCCCCGCCGATCGGTCCCGCGACGGACCTGTGGGCGCTGGGCGCGCTGCTGTTCCGTGCCGTGCAGGGACACGCCCCCTACCCGGAGGAATCGACGGCCGAGCTGGTGCAGATGGTGTGCGCGGAGCCACCGGCGTTCGCCGAGGAGTGCGGTCCGCTGCGCCCGGTGGTGGAGTCGCTGCTGCGCCAGGACCCCACCGAGCGCAGCGACGTCGAGGAGCTGCGGGGCTGGCTGCGTTCGCTGGTCCGGTCGGCACCCGAGCCGGAGGCAGGCCTCAACGTCATCACCGCGCCGCCCGTGGACGCCCGCCGGCTGCCGGTCGTACGACGCCGCGGCGAGCTGGTGCGCAGGCGGCGCGCCGCGCTCCCGGACCGGCAGGCACGGCACAAGCGGAGCAGGCAGAAGACCGGGTCCCCCCGCCGGCTCGGGCGCACGCTGCTCCTTTTGGTGCTGCTCGCCATGGCCGCGGCGATCGCCTACGCGATGCTGTTCATGCCGAAGGCGGGCGAGGACACCGGGGGAGCGGCCACCGACCGCACCGGGGCCGTCGGCGCGACGCCGGGCTCACCGGACGCCGGAACCTCCCCGCAGCCCTCGGACGCCGGCAAGGACGACGACAGGAACGGCGGCAAGGACGACGACAGGAACGGCGGCAAGGACGACGACAGGAACGGCGGCAAGGACGACGGCGCGAACGGCGACAGGGAGTCGGCACCCTCCGCCGAGACCCAGACCACCGGCCCCGAGGTCGCCGACGGCTACACCCTGCAGAAGGACCCCGAGGGCTTCCGGGTCGCCGTGGCCGAGGGCTGGACCCGCACCGGGAAGAACGGCAGCGGTCAGGTCGTCTACGCCAAGGGCGACTTCGAGCTCATCGTCGTGCCGGGCCGGGACAGCGCGGCCGAGTACGGCAGCGACCCCATGGCCTACCAGCGGGACGACGAGCGGGAGCTCCAGCCGTACCGCGACTCCAGCTGGGCCACCTCGACCGGGCTGAAAAACATCGAGGTCGGCGGACGGAGCATGGCCGAGGGGCAGTTCACCTGGACCGGCGCGCGCGGTGACCTGTACGTCCGCAACCTCGCGGCGCTGATCGACGGCCGCTACCACGTGGTCCAGGTGCGCGGCCCCGAGCGGGAGCGGGACGCGGTGACCCGGCACTTCGAACAGGCTGCGGCGACCTACCAGGCCGGGGGCTGACGGACCGGCCGTCGAACCAGGCGTCCGCGTACGCCTCTTCCTGCGGTTTGGTTGCCTCGCGGCTCACTTCGCGACAACAATCACAGTGCGGTCTCCTTGGCATCCCGTCGGTTCCCAGGATGGCCCTATGTCCTTACGCTGACCCTGTCAAGACCATTGCGGGGCAACGTGAATCAGATGCAGGGCCAACTCGTCGCGGGCCGTTACCGGCTCGGCGAGTCCATCGGCAACGGTGGAATGGGCCGGGTGTGGCGGGCACACGACGAGGTGTTGCACCGGTCGGTCGCCATCAAGGAGTTGACCGCGGCGCTCTACGTCTCCGACAGCGAGCAGGCCATGCTGCTGGCGCGCACCCGGGCCGAGGCACGGGCCGCCGCACGTATCAACCACTCCGCCGTCGTCACCGTGCACGACGTGCTGGAGCACGACGGCCGGCCGTGGATCGTCATGGAGCTGGTCGAGGGGCGTTCGCTCGCCGACGCCGTCAAGGAGCAGGGGCGCGTCGAACCGCGGGAGGCGGCACGCATCGGCCTGTGGGTGCTGCGTGCCCTGGGGGCCGCGCACCGGGCCGGTGTGCTGCACCGCGACGTGAAGCCCGGCAATGTGCTGCTCGGCCGGGACGGCCGGGTCCTGCTCACCGACTTCGGCATCGCGCAGATCGAGGGCGACACGGCCATCACCCGCACCGGAGAGGTCGTCGGCTCCGTCGACTACCTGGCACCCGAGCGGGTGCGCGGCCACGATCCGGGACCCGCCTCCGACCTGTGGGCCCTCGGCGCGACGCTCTACACGGCCGTGGAGGGGACCTCGCCGTTCCGGCGCACCTCGCCCCTGACGACGATGCAGGCGGTCGTCGAGGAGGAGGTCGACGCCCCGCGTCACGCCGGGCCCCTCACCCCCGTCATCGCCGCCCTCCTCAGCAAGGATCCGGCCGCGCGGCCCGACGCGGTCCGTGCCGAGGAGATGCTGGCCCAGGCCGCGGAGGGCCGCCGCCCGGACGCCGCGCAGGCGTACGTACCGACCCGGCCCGTGGCCACGCCGGGGTCCCAGCGCTACGAGACGCGGCCGGACACCGCGCTGCCGGCGGCCGGTTCCGGCTCCGGGCCCGGATTCGGCCCCGGCTTCGGGTCCGCACAGGCTGCCACCGCGGGCGCGCCCGGCGCCGGTCCGGGCCCGGGTGGTCCGCGGGGGACGGGACCGACCGCCGTGCAGCCCCCGGGCGCACCCGGTGCCGCCACGCCCCGCAGCACCGGGGGCGGAGGACGCCGGCGCATGATCGCGCTGGTCGTCGCGCTGGCCGCGATCATCGGTGGGGCGACCGCGGTCGTGCTGCAGCAGCGGGGCGACGGGGGCCGGCCGGGCGGCGGTGGCACGTCCGCAGCGTCGTCCGCCTCGCCCGCGGCCGAGGACCCGGAGGACGAGGGGGCGAAGGGCGGCCTCCCGGCGGGCTGGGTGCGCCGGAAGGATCCCTACGGGTTCAGTGTCGTCCTGCCGGGCGCCGACTGGAAGCGCGTCGTCGTCGACGGCGAGAGCCGTCAGGTCGACTACACGCCCGACGGCGGCAAGCACTTCCTGCGCATCGCGGTCGACGACTCGCCCGATTTCGACGACCCCTACGAGCATCTCGGCGACCTGGACCAGCAAATAGGGCAACGGCTCGTCGACTACCGACGGGTGGAGTTGCGGCGTCTCACCTACCGGGACCGCGACAGCGCCCGGCTGGAGTACACCTGGACGGCGCTCCCGAAGGACACCGGGTTCCCCGGGCCCTACCGGGCGATCGACCAGATGTACCTGGCGCGGGACGGTGTCGAGTACGCCCTCTACATGGCGGGACCCGCCGAGGACTGGGACACCACGCGGGCCCAGTTCGAGACGGTGCTCAAGGGGTGGCGCGAGCGCTGAGACAGCGGACGGGCCCGCACCCGGCCGGGCGGTGGCACTTGTCGCCCGTCTCAACCCCCCCTCCTCGCCTCGGAACCGGTTTCACCCCCTGTCCGCGGCCCCCACCGCCCCTCCCTCCGAGGCGGTCCCGACGGCCCGGTCCGGCACCCCCGGACGGCACCCGAAGTCGTCCGCGTCCGGCATCTGCGCCGGGCACACGCCTCCGGCAACGGCGTGCCGCACCTGCACGGACGTCCCCCGCTTGGCCGAATCGCCGTACCGGAGGGGGCACATCCGGTGGGGCATGATGGGCGCATGGGGACCGAGGGGGCGTCTGGCAACGGAAACGCTCGGCACAACGCCCGTGTCATCGCGGGCCGTTACCGGTTGGAGGAGAGGCTCGGGCGCGGTGGCATGGGTGTGGTGTGGCGGGCCACCGACCAGTTGCTCGGCCGGGGTGTCGCCGTCAAGGAACTCCCCGTGGACGAGACGCTCTCCGCCGCGGAGGCCCGGAAGCAGCGGGAGCGCACCCTGCGCGAGGCCCGCGCGCTGGCCCAGTTGAGCCACCCGCACATCACGGTGGTCCATGACGTCGTCGAGGACGACGAACGCCCCTACATCGTGCTGGAGCTGATCGACGGTCCGTCGCTCGCCGAACGGATTGCCCGGGACGGGCCGGTCGACGCCGACGAGGCCGCCCGCATCGGCATCGACCTGCTGTGCGCGCTGCGGGCCGCGCATGCCGCGGGCGTGCTGCACCGGGACCTCAAACCGGCCAACGTGCTGCTGGAGAACGGGACCGACCGGGTCGTCCTGACCGACTTCGGCATCGCCCGGGTCGCGGGCGCCACCACGCTCACCGAGCACGGCTCCTTCGTCGGCTCGCCCGAGTACACCGCCCCCGAGCGCATGGCCGGCGCCCGGACCGGCCCGGAGTCCGACCTGTGGTCCCTGGGCGCGCTGCTCTGCACGGCCCTCAACGGCGAGTCGCCCTTCCGGCGCGACTCGCTCGGCGGGGTCCTGCACGCGGTCGTGGTCGACGAGGTGCGGCCGCCCGTGGAGGCCGGTCCGATCCTGCCTGTCGTCCGCGGCCTGCTGGAGCGGGAGCCCGACCGCCGGCTGGACGCGGACGCGGCGGAACGCATGCTGCGCGCCTTCCGCCGGACCGGCGTCACCCCCGAGGTGCCGCCGCTCGAAGGGGTGCCGCCGGACCGGCGGCCGCGACGGCGCCGGTCCCTGGGCCGGGTGGAGGGCACCGACGTCGGGCACCGGTCACCGGAACCCGACGGGCAGCGCCCGGCGGGGCCGCCTGCCCGGAGCAGGCTGGTGGCCGTGCTGGCGGTCGCCGCGATGGCGGTGGCCGGCGTGTCGGCGGCGGCGCTGCTCATGAACCGCGACGGCGAAGCCGGCATACCGCCGTCGACCACGACACCGGAGAGCCACACGGCACCGGAGAGCCACACGACACCGGAGAGCCACGCGGCCAGCACGGCGGAGACGCCGACGCGCACCACCCCGGCCACCCCGGCGGGCACGACGCCCGACACCCGCGCCCGCACCACGCCCGGTACGACCGCGAGTTCCGCGCCTGGTACGGCGGGGCCGGGAGCGGACCCGGCCGCCAGCCCCGCCGGCCCGCCTCCCATGGCCGGACAGTCGCCGCCGCCGACCGCGTCCGCGTCCGTGACGGTCACCCCGTCCTGACCCGCGCGGCGGTGTCCGGTGTATGGACCCTGTTACCCGTATTCGGCGGCCCGTTCCGTATAAAAGGGAGATAAGCCGCGCTGCGGGTCACGGGTCTGTGACCGGACGGGGCCCCCGGTGGATCGGCCGGGGCATGGCGCGATATGGATGGACCCATGAGCAGCAACGGGGGACCCCGCCACGGCGCCGACGATCCGACCAGTTTTGATCTGCAACCGCCGAGTCCGCAGCCGCCCGCGGCCGTGCCGCACCCCGGCAACCCGTACGCGGCGCCGACCCAGGTGGTCCCGTCCCACGATCACGACGGGTCGGGAGCCCGGGCCCAGGAACACCCGCCGCTGCCCTCGCAGGATCACCCGCCCGTCCCCGCACCGGGCGCACCCCGGTCCGCGCCGGGCGATCCCCGCTCCCCGCAGCAGGCGCCGCCGCCCCCGTCCGGGGTGTCGCACGAGCCGGGTACGGGGCGGGTCATCGCCGGCCGGTACCGGCTGCTGGGCAAGCTGGGCCACGGCGGCATGGGCACCGTGTGGCGGGCCAAGGACGAGACGGTGGACCGGGAGGTCGCCGTCAAGGAGCCGCGCGTTCCCGACCACCTTCCCGACCGCGAACGTGCCAACGCGTTCGAGCGGATGCGCCGTGAGGCGCGGGCCGCGGCCCGGCTCGACCACCCGGCGGTCGTCAACGTCCACGACGTCGCGGTCGTCGACGGTCAGCCGTGGATCGTGATGGAGCTGGTGCAGGGCCGTTCGCTGGGCGCGGTGCTCCAGGAGGAGGGCACCCTCTCCCCGCGTGAGGCGGCCCGGGTCGGCCTGGAGGTGCTCGGCGCCCTGGAGGCGGCACACGCGGCGGGCATCCTGCACCGGGACGTCAAGCCGGACAACGTGATGCTCGGCCGGCACGACCGTGTCGTCCTCACCGACTTCGGGATCGCCCAGATCGAGGGCGAGACCAACCTCACCGACACCGGCGGCTTCGTCGGCTCCCCCGAGTACATCGCGCCGGAACGGGTGCTGGGCCAGCGCCCCGGCCCCGCCTCCGACCTGTGGTCGCTCGGTGTGGTGCTCTACGCGGCGACGGAGGGCGTGTCGCCGTTCCGCCGCAGCAACACGCCGGCCACGCTCCAGTCGGTCCTCAACGCGATCCCGGCCACGCCGGCCACCGCGCAGGGGCCGCTGGCCGAGGTCATCACCGCGCTACTGGACAAGGACCCGGCGCGGCGGCCGAACGCCGCCCGGGTGCGCGCCCTGCTGGAGGCCGCCGCGAACCCGCCGGCTCCGCCGCCCCCCACCCAGGTCGTGCAGGTGCCCGTCCCCGGCTCCGGGGGGAAGGGCGTCCGGCTCGGCCGCAAGACCCTGATCGGGCTGGGAGCGGCGGTCGTCGCGGGTGCGGTGGCCGCGTACCTGGTGATCGCGGATCCGTTCGCGGGCCCGCTCCCGGACGGCTGGAAGACGCGGGAGGAGAAGGACCTGGCGGTGAGCCTGGCGGTCCCGCAGCACTACCAGCGTTCCGTGCCGGACGAGAAGTCCAAGGACCACTGGGTCAGATACACCGACTGGAGCGGCAGCGTCTGGGTCGGCCTCAACCTGGACAAGAAGACCGAGGACACCGGCAACAACATCGCGGGCTCCGCGGACGCGGAGATGTACGACGACGACGCCCAGTTCAAGGACCGCGGCAGCTACAACCTGAACATGCCGTCGGGACCGAAGACCGATCCCCGGCCCAACCTCACGTACAAGGGCAGGAAGGCCGCCGAGAACACCATCGTCTACACCACCGACGACAGCCAGAACCCCCGCCCCCGCGAGCTGCGGATCTTCTACTACCGGTCCTCCGCGGGCGACATGTACAAGCTCACGGTCAGTTACCCGGGCAAGGGCGACTTCACGGAGCGGGGACGGGAGGTCGCCAAGACGGTGATCGACAACCTCGAGGTCGACAAGCTCTGACGCGGCGGCGGGGCCCGGAGCGCCCGCCGCCCGGTGCGGGACCCCGTGCCCGCCGCACCCCGGCGGCGGGTCGGGAGGTTCCGTGACCGAGTTGAGATCCTGCCGTGTGCGACGGGCCTTCGGCTGCTGCCAATGCCCTGATCAGGGCGTTTGTTGCCAGCAATCACTGGCGCGGTGTGAGCGGTCGGTGAATCTGTTACCGACGGGTACACAAAGCGTGCGCTCCGGCATACCCTGCGGCACATGACCGACGCGCAGACCCGGGAAACGACCGGCACCAATCCCCTCGCCCCCGCCCCCGAGGGTGTCCGCACCGCCGCCGACGTGGTCACGCCGGAGCTGGTGGCCCGGCTCACCAAGGGCGTCGTCGGCTCGGGGCGCACCGCCAACCACACCCCGTTCACCGGTGAGAAGCTGGCCGACCTGCCCGAGTCGACACCCGAGGACGTCGCGCTGGCGTTCGAGGCGGCCCGCACCGCCCAGGTCGCCTGGGCACTGACGCCGGTCCGGCAGCGCGCCGCCGTCCTGCTGCGCTTCCACGACCTGGTGCTGGAGCGCCAGGCCGAGGTGCTCGACCTCATCCAGCTGGAGACCGGCAAGGCCCGGCTGCACGCCCACGAGGAGGTGCAGGCGGTCGCCGTCGCCGCCCGCCACTACGGCCGCCGTGCCCCCGCGTACCTGCGGCCCAGGCGCCACGCGGGAGCCGTGCCGGCGCTGACCAAGGTCACCGAACTGCGTCACCCTCGCGGAGTGATTGGCCAGATCGTCCCCTGGAACTACCCCCTCGAACTGTCCGTCGGCGACGCGCTGCCCGCCCTGGTGGCCGGCAACGCGGTGGTCATGAAGCCCGACACCGAGTCCTGCCTGACCGCGCTGTGGGCCCGTGACCTGCTGATCGAGGCCGGGCTGCCCGCGGATGTGCTCCAGGCCGTCCTCGGCACGGGTCCGGTCGTCGGCCCGGAGGTCGTCAAGCGCGGCGACTACGTCTCCTTCACCGGCTCCACCCGCACCGGCCGGGAGGTCGCCACGGTCGCCGCCGACCGGCTGGTGGGGGTGTCGCTCGAACTGGGCGGCAAGAACGCCATGGTGGTCCTGGAGGACGCCGACATCGACAAGGCCGCGGCCGGTGCCGTCCGCGCCTGCTTCTCCTCCGCGGGCCAGCTGTGCATCTCCATCGAGCGGCTCTACGTTCACGAATCGATCGCCGACGCCTTCCTCGAGCGCTTCGCCGCCCGCACGCGCGCGATGCGGCTGGGCAGCGCGCTGGCCTACGGCGCGGACATGGGCTCGCTGGTCAGCGGCCAGCAGCTGGAGACCGTGACCCGGCACGTGGACGACGCCGTCGCCCAGGGCGCGAAGGTCGTCGCGGGCGGGGTCGCCCGTCCCGACGCCGGCCCGTTCTTCTACGAGCCCACGATTCTCGAAGGCGTCACCGACAGCATGAGCCTGTGCGGCGAGGAGACCTTCGGCCCGGTCGTCTCGGTCTACCGCTTCCGCACCGACGACGAGGCGGTGGAGCGCGTCAACTCCACTCCGTACGGCCTGAACTCCTCGGTCTGGACGAAGAACCCCCGGCGCGGCCGGGACATCGCCGCGCGGCTGCGCACCGGGACCGTCAACATCAACGAGGGGTACGCGTCCGCGTACGGCAGCGTGCAGTCGCCGATGGGCGGCATGAAGGACTCCGGGCTCGGCCGGCGGCACGGCTCCGAGGGCATCCACAAGTACACCGAGTCCCAGACCGTCGCCCACCAGCGGCTGCTGCCGATGGCGCCCTCGCTCGGCATGGACGACGCGCAGTACGCGGCGTTCATGAGCCGGAGCCTGCGCCTGATGAAGGCGTTCCGTTTCCGCTGAGCCCGTACCCGCACCACTCCGGCGCAGGGCTCATGCTCCGGCCGGCTTTCGACGAGGAGAGCACGTGTCACAGGACAACTCCGCCCACGAGCCCGCCGACACCGCGCAGGACGCCTCTGCCCCGGACGCCCGCGCGACGGACGAGCTCGCGCAGGACGCCTCTGCCCCGGACGCCCGCGCGACGGACGAGCTTGCGCAGGACGCCTCTGCCCCGGACGCCCGCGCGACGGACGAGCTCGCGCAGGACGCCCTTGCCCCGGACGCCCCCGCCACGAACGCGCCCGCGGCGGCCGACAGCGCCACGACGGACGAGGACACCACGACGGCCGACGGGACCGTGACGGCCGACACCGAGACGGCCGAGGAGACCGGGACGGCCGGCGACACCGAGACGGCCGAGGAGACCGGGACGGACGACGCGGCCTACGACTACGACGTCGTCGTGGTCGGCTCCGGCTTCGGCGGGTCGGTCTCGGCGCTGCGCCTGACCGAGAAGGGGTACCGCGTCGGTGTCCTGGAGGCGGGCCGCCGCTTCACCCGCGAGACCCTTCCGAAGAACTCCTGGGACCTGAAGAACTACCTGTGGGCCCCCAGGCTGGGCATGTACGGCATCCAGCGCATCCACCTGCTGGGCAACGTCATGGTGCTGGCGGGCGCGGGGGTGGGCGGCGGCTCCCTCAACTACGCCAACACCCTGTACGTGCCGCCCAAGCCCTTCTTCGAGGACCCGCAGTGGCGGGACATCACCGACTGGCAGGAGGAGCTGAAGCCCTACTACGACCAGGCCCGGCGCATGCTCGGGGTCCGCCTGAACCGGACGATGACCCCCTCCGACGTCCACCTGAAGGCGGCGGCCGAGCGGATGGGTGTGGGCGACACCTTCCACATGGCACCGGTCGGTGTCTTCTTCGGCGACGGCGAGGACGCCGACGGGACCGCGAAGGCCGCACCGGGCCAGGAGGTGCCCGACCCGTACTTCGGCGGGGCGGGCCCCTCGCGGCGGGCCTGCGCCGAGTGCGGCGAGTGCATGACCGGCTGCCGGCACGGCGCGAAGAACACCCTGAACGAGAACTACCTCCACCTCGCCGAGAAGGCGGGCGCGGTCGTCCACCCCATGACGACGGTCACGGCGGTGACGGAGGACCCGCGCGGCGGCTTCGCCGTGACCACCGTGCCGACCGACAACCGCCGCAAGGGGCGCGGCCGGACCTTCCGGGCCCGCCGGGTGGTCCTCGCCGCGGGCACCTACGGCACCCAGACGCTGCTGCACCGCATGAAGGCGGCAGGGCGGCTGCCGCACCTCTCGGACAAGCTGGGCGAACTGACCCGCACCAACTCCGAGGCCCTGGTCGGCGCCCAGACCGACAACCGCCGCTACCGCAAGGCGACGGGCGCGCCGCGGGCCGACTTCACCCGCGGGGTCGCCATCACGTCCTCGATCCACCCCGACGAGAACACCCACATCGAGCCCGTCCGCTACGGCTACGGCTCCAACTCGATGGGCGCCCTGTCCATCCTCCAGGTGCCGTACGCGCGCAGCGGCTCGGGCGCCGCCCGGGTGCTGGGCTGGCTCGGCAACGCCGCCCGGCATCCCCTGCTGATGGTGCGTTCACTGTCCAACCGGCGCTGGTCGGAGCGGACCATCATCGCCCTGGTGATGCAGTCGCTGGACAACTCCCTGACGACGAAGCTCAAACCGTCGGGTGTCGGCAAGGGGCTGCTCACCGCCCGCCAGGGTCACGGTGCGCCCAACCCCAAGCAGATCAAGGCGGCCACCGAGGGCGCGTCCGCGCTGGCGGCCGAGATCAACGGCTTCGCGGGCTCCAACGTGGGCGAGCTGACCGGCATGCCGCTCACCGCCCACTTCCTGGGCGGCTGCCCGATCGGTGCCTCGCCGGACACCGGCGTGATCGACCCGTACCACCGTCTCCACGGCCACCCCGGCATCTCCGTGGTGGACGGGGCCGCGGTCTCGGCGAACCTGGGTGTGAACCCGTCGCTCACCATCACCGCCCAGGCCGAGCGGGCGATGTCCTACTGGCCCAACAAGGGCGAGGCGGACCCGCGCCCCGGGCAGGGGGAGGCCTACCGGCGTCTGCAGCCGGTCGAGCCGAAGTCCCCGGCGGTGCCGGGGGACGCGTTCGGTGCGCTGAAGCTGCCGTTCCTGGGGATCCCCGCGGTGCCGCCGAAGAAGTGACGGCGTGCTGGACGGTGCTGACCCGTTCCCGCGGGCCGGACGGCCGGAAAAAGGTGAGGACCTGCGCCCCCCTCCGAGCGCAGGTCCTCCGACGGCCGCTGACGGGCCTGTGGCTTTCGGTGGGTTTGATCGCTGAGCCCGGTGGATGGTTGTCCCGTCAATCACGAAATTCTGTGTGACGTGGATCACTCGAAGGGCGGGTCCGTGCCGACGGTCGCTCTCTTCCGGGGTTCGCAGTGCGCCCGGTGTCCGGGCATGCGAAGGGCCCCGCGGGGCGGAGCCGCGGGGCCCTTCCTTTCGTCAGCACCGGCGTCAGGGCTGCGCCGGTGCCTGGGAGCGGCGCCGGGGGGTAGCGCCGCTGGTCTCGAACGCCCTGTCACCGCCGCCGGTGGCCGGATCCGGCGGATGCGCGCGTCGGCCGGTGACCTCCGGCGGTCCGGCGGTGGTGCGCCGGCGCAGGGCAATGCAGTTGTCTGCGGGGGGACTTGGGCTTGTACGCATCGTGCTCGACGTGCGCCGCCTCCGCAACCTTTCGACCCGGACTCGGGTGATTTCCGCCGGTCGGCCCCGGGCGTCCCCGGAGCCGACCGTTCTCTTGGGTGACCGGGCTGCTGTCCCCTGCCGTCCGGTCACTTGTCCGGAGCGAGGTCCCACGACGCACGGCACGATCCGTACGTCTCATCGCTCCGGCGAGCCACGCGTGGTTCTTTCGGGCCCGCCCCTGGCTGGCACGGACACCGGTTCCAACGAAGCGTCCGGGGCGGCGGTCACGCGCCGTACGGGTGAGAACCATGCGTACGTCTGTGCCGGGAACGTCAGATCTTGCCCCGGCACAGCTCCAGCAGCGTCATCGCCAGGGCGGTGCCCGGCCGGCCCAGGGCGTCCCGGTAGTGGGCGAGGATCTCCATCTCGCGGGACAGGTTCACGCGCCGCCCGCCGGAGGCGATCCGTTCCTGCTGGATGACGGCCGACACGGCGATCCGTTCCTGGACCAGTCCGATGATCCGGTCGTCGAGCGCGTCGATCCGCTCCCGGGCACCGGTGATCAGTTCGGCGGCCTCGGCGGTACGGGCACCGGTCCGCTCGGGGGACACGGCGGCCGGGCCGTCGGCGACGGGGGAGGGGACAGGGGCGGTGGCAGGGGTGGTGTCGGGGGTGGCAGTGGCGGTCATCGGGGCTCCTCGCTGAACGGGATGCGGTGCCCCGGAGCGGCAAGGCCCCGACGAACGCAGACGCCCCGGGCCTTGTCGGCCCGGGGCGCCTGGGAAGTCGCTTGTCAGTGGCTCAAGCAGCACGACCATGGCAGCCGGTGGGCCGGTTGCCATAGGTAAAGAGGAAGGCCGGGTGCGTGAGCATGGGGGCAAGTATGCCGCGCCCCGGGCGCGCGTCCAACCCGGACCGGATGGTGAGACGTGAGCGGACGGGGGCGGGCGGCCCCGTCGGCTTCCCCCGGTAGAATCGGGGGGCACAAGCTCCCGCCCCACCGCCGGAAGGCACCTCGTGTCCTCAGCGACTCCCGCTGCCCACGCGCCCGACACCGTCCTGGTCGTCGACTTCGGCGCGCAGTACGCCCAGCTCATCGCCCGTCGCGTCCGCGAGGCGCGGGTCTACAGCGAGATCGTGCCGAGCACCATGCCGGTCGAGGAGATCATCGCCAAGAACCCCGCGGCGATCATCCTCTCCGGGGGCCCCTCGTCCGTGTACGAGGACGGCGCCCCGACCGTCGACCCGGCGCTGTTCGAGGCCGGCGTCCCGGTCTTCGGCATGTGCTACGGCTTCCAGCTGATGGCCCAGACCCTCGGCGGGCAGGTGGACAACACCGGTGCCCGCGAGTACGGCCGCACGGAGCTGCACGTCTCCAAGGTGTCCTCCACCCTCTTCGAGGGCACCCCGGCCGAGCAGGCGGTGTGGATGTCCCACGGCGACGCCTGCTCCGCCGCTCCCGCGGGCTTCACCGTCACCGCCTCCACGGACGTCGTGCCCGTCGCCGCGTTCGAGAACGACGAGAAGAAGCTCTACGGCGTCCAGTACCACCCCGAGGTGATGCACTCCACGCACGGCCAGCAGGTGCTGGAGCACTTCCTGTACCGGGGCGCGGGCCTGACCCCCGACTGGACCACCGGCAACGTCATCGAGGAACAGGTCGCCGCCATCCGCGAACTGGTCGGCGACAAGCGGGCCATCTGCGGTCTGTCCGGCGGCGTGGACTCCGCCGTCGCCGCCGCCCTCGTGCAGAAGGCCATCGGATCCCAGCTGACCTGCGTCTACGTCGACCACGGCCTGATGCGCAAGGGCGAGACCGAGCAGGTCGAGAAGGACTTCGTGGCCGCCACCGGCGTCCAGCTGAAGGTGGTCGACGCGAGCGAGCGGTTCCTCACCGCGCTCAGGGGCGTGTCCGACCCCGAGGAGAAGCGGAAGATCATCGGCCGCGAGTTCATCCGGGTCTTCGAGCAGGCCCAGGCCGAGATCATCGCCGACGAGGGCCCGGCCGTGGAGTTCCTCGTCCAGGGCACCCTGTACCCGGACGTCGTGGAGTCCGGCGGCGGCACCGGCACCGCCAACATCAAGTCCCACCACAACGTGGGCGGGCTGCCCGAGGACCTCGAGTTCAAGCTGATCGAACCGCTGCGCCAGCTCTTCAAGGACGAGGTGCGGATGGTCGGACAGGAACTCGGCCTGCCCGACGAGATCGTCCAGCGTCAGCCGTTCCCCGGTCCCGGCCTCGGTATCCGGATCGTCGGCGAGGTCACCAAGGAGCGGCTGGACCTGCTGCGCGAGGCCGACGCCATCGCCCGCGAGGAGCTCACGGCGGCCGGCCTCGACCGCGACATCTGGCAGTGCCCGGTGGTCCTGCTCGCGGACGTCCGCAGCGTCGGCGTCCAGGGCGACGGCCGGACCTACGGCCACCCGATCGTCCTGCGCCCGGTGTCGTCCGAGGATGCCATGACCGCCGACTGGTCGCGGCTGCCGTACGACGTCCTCGGGAAGATCTCCACCCGCATCACCAACGAGGTGCGGGACGTCAACCGGGTCGTCCTGGACATCACCTCCAAGCCGCCGGGGACCATCGAGTGGGAGTGAGCCCCCAGGGGCTCAGGTCCGTTTGAGCGTGCGCACCGGCGCTCCGGGCTTCCAGACCTGCAGGACGAGGTACTTCTCGTCCTCCACGCAGGTCCGTACGACCTCCGTCAGTTCGGTGCGGAAGAGGTGGAACGGCTCCGGCGGTTCCACCTCTTCGGCGTACGCGGCCCTGGCTCCGGCGTCCTCGACCTCGATCGCCCGGCCGGCGACCCGGACGTCACCGCCGCCCATGGTGGTGCCCTCCCCGGGGTTCGCCTGGAGCGCGAAGCGGGGGTCCCGGCGCAGGTCGAGCGCCTTGAGCGAGCCGGGCATCATGCCCAGCCACAGTTCGCCGCCGAGGAACCGCACCTCCAGCCCGCTGGTGCGGGGCGAGCCGTCCTTGCGCAGCGTGGCCAGGACGTGATGGGTGTGGGCACCGAAGCGTTCCTCGACGGTCCTCGCGAGGCCGGGTTCGGCGGTGGCGAAAGCCTCCCAGTTCGTTGTCATGCCGAGAGCGTGCCCCGGATACCCGACATCCCTTGTCGAGTTTCCTCCGGATTACGCCGCGCGCCGCATCTTTACCGCACAGATCTGTCGTCCGGGGCGCCTCGACGGTAACTTCCGCCCCGTACGCACACCCCCGCGGGAGGACTCATGGACGGGCCCACCCCGCCCTCGCCGCTGCCCACTGCCACACTGCGGTTCGCCATGCCGCCGATGCACGAGTCCGTGGAGGACGAGCGCCGGCACCGCAAGGAACGGCTGGCGGGCGCGCTCCGGCTGTTCGGCCGGCTCGGCTTCGAGGACGGTGTCTCGGGGCACATCACCGCACGCGACCCCGAGTTCACCGACTGCTTCTGGGTCAATCCGTTCGGAATGTCCTTCCGTCACGTCAGCGTGAGCGACCTGGTCCTCGCCAACCGGGACGGCCAGGTCGTCGAGGGCGGACACCACGTGAACCAGGCCGCCTTCACCGTCCACGCCCAGGTGCACGCGGCCCGGCCCGACGTCGTCGCCGTCGCCCACTGCCACTCCGTGCACGGCCGCGCGCTCGCCGCCCTCGGCGAACTGCTGCAGCCGCTCACCCAGGAGAGCTGCGCCTTCTACGAGGACGTGGCGCTCTATGACGCCTACACCGGCGTCACCGTCAACGTGGAGGAGGGGCGGCGCATCGCGGCGGTGCTCGGCTCCCACAAGGCACTCGTGCTGCGCAACCACGGCATGCTGACCGTGGGCGACTCGGTGGACGCGGCGGCCTGGTGGTTCCTGTCGATGGAACGCTCCGCCCAGGTCCAGCTCACCGCCCAGGCGGCGGGCCGGCCGGTCCTGATCGACCACCGGCAGGCGGTGGCCACCCGGGAACAGGCCGGCGGGGACCTGGTGGCCTGGATCAACTACCAGCCGCTGTGGCAGGACATCAGCCGCAGCGAGCCGGACCTGCTGGACTAGCGGAGAGGGGTCCGCGCCGCGACGGGGGGCGGGTCCGCGCCGCGAAGGCGGACGGACGGGCGGGCCCGCGCCACGACGGTGGGTGGGCGAGGCCGCGCCACGAAACGGTGGGTGGGCGAGGCCGCGCCACGAAACGGTGGGTGGGCGAGGCCGCACCACGGCGGAGGGCGGGCGGGTTCAGGCCGCCGCCCGTCGTGCCGGAGCACCGGTGCCTGCCGTACCGGCGGCGGAGAGGGCGAGCCGACGGCGGCGTCAACACGGCGCCTGGGGATTCACCCGGGCTGACCGCACCTGCCGGACCATGGAGGCGCGGGGTAGGGCACAATTCGCTGTCGTCGCGGGGGAGTTGCCCCCGGGCGACAGGACGGCGTGGGAACGCGGGTGCAGGAGAGGCGGGCTTCGGGCGTGGCGGTGCAGGAGGCGAGACAGGGCGGCGTGGACCCCGGCGCGCACGAGGGCGGCTGTACCTGCGGGGACTGCCCGCACGGGGCCCGGGAGGGGCACCGGCGCGCGGTCGCCGCGTTCCTGCTGCGGCGGGACGAGTTCGCCGCCGGGCAGGGGCTGCCGGCCGCCGTGGCGCACTCGGCGTCGGCGTCCCGGCAGTGGGTCTCGGAGGAGCTGACGCAGGCCGCGGAACTGGTCGCCGAGCGCAGCCGGGCCGAGGGCACCGCCTGGCTGGCGCGGCTGTGGCAGCGGACGGCGGTGACGGTCTGGGCCGGGGTCGTGGTGCTGCTCCTCGTCCAGGCGCTCACGGCGATCGGCGCGGGCTGGACCAGCGCGCGTTCGGCCGGTCTGCTGGCCGCCGTGGTCGTGGCGGGCACGGTCACCGCCGCCTCCTGGTTCCACCGGGTGCGCGGGGGAGCGCTGGCCCCGGTGATCGGCGAGGACAACCGTCTCTCCACGTCCCGTGCCGTGGCGGCCGCCTGGGTGCTGTTCCTCGCCTACGCGGTGCTGGTCCTGGTGGGGCGGCTGGCGGCCGCGTCCGGCCCGGCGGAGCGCGATGCGCTGATCGCGGGACTCGAACTCGTCCGCGGGGCGGGTGTGGTGACCGTCCTCGCCGTGGTGTGCGGCATCGCCGTGCTGGTGCGGCGGGTGGTGGGTCTCCGGGTCCTGGGGCAGCGGCTGCAGAAGGTGCGCGCGGACCGGCCCCGGGCGGCCGACCTGCTCACCGACGACGCGGGACGCGGCAGCTTCGCGGACATCCAGTACGTGGTGATCAGCGCCGTCGCCCTCGCGTTCGCCGCGGTGCGGCTGGCCCGCCGCCCCGACCAGTTGCCCGACCTGCCGTGGGGACTCGCGGCCGTGGTGCTGGTCTCCGCCGCGACCTATCTCGCCGGAAAGTACGCCGAGGTCGGGCGGCCGGTGATCCTTTCGGTGGTGCGGGCACGTGAGGCCGGGGCCCTGGACGCACCGATCCGGACCGGGGACGACATCGAGATCCGCGGCACCGGCTTCGTGCCGCCGGGGGCCCAGGGTGCCGAGCGGCTGTCCCGGATGGTCGTCCGCGTCGGCGCGGTGAACGTGCACGTGCCGCTGGTGCCCGTCGCGGGCGGCTTCGACAACCCGACGGACACGCTGCTGACCGTGCCGGTGCCGGCGGAGGTGGAGCCCGGCCGGGTGGAGGTCCAGGTGGTGACGGCCGCGGGCGTCGAGACGAACCGCTACGCCATCGACGTGACCGACTAGCTGGGCCCCGCCCCGGCCCCCGGCCCCCGGCCCCGCCTACCTGTCGGTTTGCTGTTGATCGCCCGCAATACCGGGCGGTCATGATTGAGCCGTGGTGGATTGTCGTACGTATGGTCTGTTGAGGGGGTCTCGGCAGGCGGCGAGAGGCGGCGGGTAGCGATGACTCACAGTATGCGCACGGACACGTACTCCTCCCATCCGGGCGGCGGCGACTGGCGGGACACCGCCACCCGGTACGCGCTCCTTCCCCTCCGGATCTTCCTGGGCGTCACCTTCGTCTACGCAGGGCTCGACAAGCTCACGGACAGCGCCTTCCTCAAGGACTCGGGCGCCGGCTCGATCGGCGACATGATGCGTGCCGTTCGCGACTCCTCCGCCATCCCCGCCCTGATCGACCTGTCCCTGAAGAACCCCGTGGGCTTCGGCTACGCCATCGCCTTCGGGGAACTGGCCGTCGGCCTCGGCGTCCTCGTCGGTCTCCTCACCCGCCTGGCCGCACTGGGCGGTGCGCTGATCTCGCTGAGTCTGTGGCTGACCGTGAGCTGGGCGTCCGACCCGTACTACTACGGCAACGACCTGCCCTACCTCATGGCCTGGATCCCGCTCGTGCTGGCGGGCGCGCCCGTCCTCTCCCTGGACGCCGCCCTCCGGGCCCGGCGACGGAGCGGCACGGGGGAGTACCGCTGACCCCCGGGCGGCTCACCCGCGGGTGAACGCCCCGCCGGGTCCGATGGGTCCGCCGGGTCCGCCGGACCCATCGGTGCGGGCCGGACGTCTGCGCCGGCGTATGGAGCCGGTCACCATTGCCACCGCGCCCGCCAGGAACAGGCCGCCACCGACCACGGGGAACAGGACGAACCAGGGTGTCTCCCACGCGCCGCCCGCGTCCCCGAGGAAGAGCACGGCGGCCGCGATCAGGGCCGCGCCGGCGACCAGCCTGCCCGGCTGGAACTCATGACGCAGCACGGCTCACCTCCGCCTGTCCGGCACCGACATGGAGCTCCAGATCCAGCGTGCCCCCCTTCTCCACACGCGCGGGCGGGTCCAGGGTCACCTCCTTGTGCTTGCCCGGAGCCACGTCGACGTCCCCCTTCGCCTCACCGGGGAGCTGGATGTCGCCCAGGCCCACCTGGGCGTTCAGCCGCACCGTCACGCCCTCGGGCACGATCACGTGCACGCGGCCCACCCCCACGTTCGCCCGTGTCGACACGGTCTTCCCCTCCGGCACCTCGATGCCCGACAGGTCCAGCGTGCCCGTGCCGGTGCCCAGGTCGTAGTCCGGGCGTATCTGTGTCACCGAGGCAGGCTCCCAGGTGGTGCGCATCCACTGCGTCCCGATGTCGTCGGGCAGGGCCGCCGCCCCCGTCAGCAGGCCCGCGGTGAGGACGGCCAGCACGATCGACCCCGCGCCCGTGCGCCCCAGGAACGCGCTCAGCGCGATGCCCAGACCGAACACGGCGAGCGCGGCCGCCAGACCCGTCTGCAGACTGGTGCCGAGCGGCTGCCCCTGCCATGTCAGGCCCGTGCCGAGACCGGCCGCGAGCAGGGCGAAGAGGAAGACCCACCCGCCGATCCCGCGGGGCCCGCGCGGCTTCGGCGGCCGCGGCACGGGAACACCGGCGTCCTTGTGGAGGCGGGGGGCGAGGACGATCGAGAGGGCCGTGGCGATGTCCCGGTCCCCCGAATCCCGCGGGCCCCACAGGTAGCCGGTGCCGCCGACGTGCCGGCCGTCCTTGACGATGGGCTCACGCCACCAGGAGGGGAAGGTGGTGACGATCGGCGGCGCCTGGGGCTCCGGCGGGGCGTCCGCGACGGCCTGGGCGGCCAGCGGGTCGGGACCGGGCGCGCCCCGCTGCCGGGACCAGTAGCCCGCCCCGGCCAGGAGGAGGGCCAGTATGACGGCGAAGCTCAGCACCCCGCCGTTGTTGAGCATGGAGAGGAAGACCCCGCAGCCGACCAGGGCGAAGAGGACGGCGGCCAGGGCGTGGCCGTCGACCCGGCCGGTCAGCAGCCTGCGGACCTCGTTCTCCTCCTCGCCCTCGTACGGGGTGAACAGCCAGGCGAAACCGTAGAAGATCAGGCCGATGCCACCGGTCGCGGAGAGCACGGCGAGGGTGATCCGGAAGATCACCGGGTCCATGTCGCAGTGCCGGCCGAGGCCGGCGCAGACACCGCCGAGCAGCTTGTGCTCCGGGTCCCGGCGGAAGCGGCGGGGCGGCTCGGCGTCCTCGGGGGCCGGCGGCACCCCGGGGGCGGCGGACGCGGCGGGATCCCCGGCCGCGGCACCCGGCGGGGCAGCCGGTCCTTCCCCTCCACCCCTGCCGTGCGCACCCGCGGGCCCGGGCGCGCGGGAGGCATCCGCGGCGGACGCGGCATCCTGCGGCCCGGCACCCTGGGAGGGGCGCGGGCCGGAGCCGGGTCCCGGACCCGTCGCGGCGTGCTGGTGATCTGTCATGCGTCCATGGTGACGGGCGAGGCGCCCGGACGGCAGTCGGGACGACCCTGGTCCGACCCTGATATCGACCCCGAGCGGACGCCCGGACGGTGTTCGAGTGGGCCGGTCCCGGAGATCAGGGGAGTCTTAGGGACCGACCCTGATGCCCCGGCAGCGGGGACCGTGTGACCATCATTGACATGTCGGAAGCCGCAGCAGCGCCAGTCGTCGAGCCGCGGCCGCCGCGCAAGCTCTACCGCAGCAGCGACGGTCGCTGGCTGGGCGGAGTGGCGCGGGGGCTGGCCGGGCACCTCGGGCTGCCCGTGATCTGGGTCCGGCTCGTCTTCGTCGGCCTGTTCACGGCCGACGGCCTCGGCGCGCTGCTGTACGCGGCGTTCTGGTTCTTCGTGCCGCTCGGCGTCGGCGGTGTGGACGCGCAGCGGCCCCCTTCCCTGGTCACCACCGAGACCTCGCCGGACGGCCGCCGCAGACTCGTCACCCGCAGACCCGACAAGGGCCAGATCGTCGCCCTGCTCCTCATGGTCGTCGTGGCCATGGTCTTCGTCGGCAACGTGAACCTCACCAACGGCGCCCGGGCCTATCTCTGGCCGACCGTCCTCGTCGGGGCGGGCGTCGCCCTCGTCTGGCGGCAGGCCGACAACGCCCGGCGGGCCCGCTGGGTCGAGGTGGGGCGCCGCCGCCGCACGGTCACCCTGCTGAGGGCCGGCGCCGGTGTGCTGCTGGTGACGGCGGGCGTCTCGGGCATCTTCGTCCTGCAGGGCTCCGGGGCCCACCTCGGCGCGGTGCTCCAGGCGGCGCTCGCCGTCCTCGTCGGGATCACACTGCTCGCCGGTCCCTACCTCGTGCGCATGACCCAGGACCTGTCCGAGGAACGGCTGATGCGGATCCGGGCGCAGGAACGCGCCGAAGTCGCCGCCCACGTCCACGATTCGGTGCTGCACACCCTCACGCTGATCCAGCGCAACGCCGAGAGCCCCGGAGAGGTGCGCCGCCTCGCCCGCGCGCAGGAGCGCGACCTGCGCGCCTGGCTCTACAAGCCGGAGGGCAACGGCAAGGACGAGGACGAGGAGCCCAGCACCCTCGCCGAGGCCGTGAAGCGCAACGCCGCCGAGGTCGAGGACCAGCACGGCGTTCCCCTCGAAGTGGTCGTCGTGGGCGACTGCCCCCTCGACGAGCGGATCGGCGCGCAGATGCAGGCCGCGCGCGAGGCGATGGTGAACGCCGCCAAGTACGGTGGCGAGGGGGGTGCCGTGCAGGTCTACGCCGAGGTCGAGGGGAAGACGGTGTTCGTGTCCGTCCGGGACCGCGGCCCGGGCTTCGACCTCGACTCGATACCCGCCGATCGCATGGGCGTCAGAGAATCGATCATCGGCCGCATGGAGCGCAACGGCGGCACGGCGCGGCTGCGCGCGGTGCCGGACGGCGGCACGGAGGTCGAGCTGGAGATGGAGAGGGCGGAGAAGTCATGAGCGAGCCGACCGAGGCGAACCGACCGACGGGACCGGCGGAGGCGGCCGGATCCGCGGCACCGGCCGACGCCGCCGGACGACGCCATGTGCGGGTCGTCCTGGTCGACGACCACCGCATGTTCCGCACCGGCGTCCAGGCCGAGATCGGGCAGACCGAGCAGACGGGTGTCGAGGTCGTCGGCGAGGCCGCCGACGTCGACCAGGCCGTCACCGTGATCACCGCCACCCGGCCCGAGGTGGTGCTGCTCGACGTGCACCTGCCCGGCGGAGGCGGAGTGGAAGTGCTGCGCCGCTGCGCCCCCTTGATGGGCGACACCGAGCAGCCGGTCCGCTTCCTCGCCCTGTCGGTGTCGGACGCGGCCGAGGACGTGATCGGGGTGATCAGGGGCGGCGCCCGCGGCTACGTGACCAAGACGATCACGGGGACCGACCTCGTCGACTCCATCTTCCGCGTCCAGGAGGGCGACGCCGTCTTCTCGCCGCGCCTGGCCGGCTTCGTGCTGGACGCCTTCGCCTCGACCGACGCCCCTCCGGTCGACGAGGACCTCGACCGGCTCACCCAGCGGGAGCGGGAGGTGCTGCGGCTGATCGCCCGCGGATACGCCTACAAGGAGATCGCCAAGCAGCTGTTCATCTCCGTGAAGACGGTGGAGTCGCACGTCTCGGCGGTGCTGCGCAAGCTGCAGCTGTCCAACCGGCACGAGCTGACCCGCTGGGCGACGGCCCGCCGGCTGGTCTGACCCGCCGGCACGGCCCGGGACGCGGGCCCCGCCCCCGGGAGGGACGGCCGTGGGCCGCGCGTCCGGCGGCGGTGTGCACAGGGGGAGCGGGCCGCCGCCGGACCTTCTCTGCGGTGGTGTCCGGCGGCCGCCCCTGGTCCGGGCGGCGGTGGGATGCCGGGCACCTGGGGAAGGACGCTAGACCCGGTGCCGGGGGCCTGTCCCCGGGTTGCGCGGAAGTGATGCGGGCGGACCGGCGACGACCGGATGCGACCGTGATCCCGTCGCGTCGCCGCCGCCTTCACCGAGCCCGGTGACCGATGCGGGGAAGGCCCGTGGAGCGCGGGGAACCGGATGCTATGGCGCTCCGGCGGGGCGGCCGGCCCGCGGCCGAGGGGGCACCGGTCCGGCGGCCGGCCGCGGGGCCCGGACGGGGGACGTACCGGCATCACCGGCCCGGTGCCCGGAGCCGTGAAGGGCCTGGCTAGGCTCCGGCCTCATGGACGTACTCATCCACCTCTTCGTCGGCCTGCACATCATCGGCATCGCGTCGCTCCTCGGCGGTTTCCTCACGCAGATGAAGGCGATGGGCGAGGGCACCGCCCGCTTCAGCCCCGCCATGCTGCACGGCGCGCTGACGATGCTGGTCACCGGAGTCATCCTGGTCGGCCTCAACGAGGCCCAGGACCACACCGTCAACCACATCAAGATCGGCATCAAGCTGGCCCTGCTGATCGTGATCCTGGGGCTCGTCTATGTGAAGCGGGACGAGGAGAAGGCGGACAAGGGCCTGTTCGGGCTGGTCGGCCTGCTGACCACGGCGAACATCTTCATCGCCGTGCTCTGGACCTGATCCCCTCCGGCACGGGCAGGCCGGCCCAGGCGGTCCGCGCGGAGCCCAGCGCTCCGGCGCCGACCGCCAGCCAGGCGGCCACCGCCACCCACACCAGCACGTGTCCCAGGTGCTCCAGCCACGGGACGCCGACGGCGGCGGACGCGGACAGCGTCGCCGCCGCCGTCATTCCCAGGGGGAACACGGTCGCCCAGCGCCGGGTGTCGTAGCGGAGCCGGGGCCGCAGGACCTCGCCGGCCAGCAGGACCACGTACCAGGCGAGATCCAGCACCAGCAGGCTCAGCGTCACGAACCGCAGCACACCGCTGTCGTCCTCGTTCCACAGGTACAGCCGCGAACTGTCGGCGGCGAGCAGCTTCGAGCCGGCCAGCCCCGAGATGGCGAGCGCCCCGCCCGCGACCCAGTGGTCCCCCGCTCCCTCGAAGACCTGCCGCCAGTCGAAGCGGAACAGGGCGAGCACGTAGAGCACCAGCCCGAACCAGAACAGCACCATCGCGGGGCGCGCGAGCCAGGCCGTCGACTCGGCCGCGGCGAGCGTGGCACCGAGCAGGGCGAGTCCCTCCGTGGCCACACAGCACAGGAACACCGCCCCGGGCATCCTCGGCCGCCAGCGGCTGACCACCAGGACGAGCAGCACCGGCCAGAGCACCGTCGCCAGCGCCAGCAGCGCCTCGGACAGGTGGAGCAAATCCAGAGCCGCGAACCCGGCGCCGAGCACGGTCGTGGCGGCCACGGCGGTGAGCGCCCCCGGTGTCGCCGCCTCCGCGATCCAGCGTTCGTGCTCCCGCAGCAGCCGCAGGACGAACTCCGCCGCCAGCCCCAGCCACGCGGCGCAGGCCAGGACCAGGGTGATGCGCGACAGGATCTCGTAGCCCGCCAGGTGCAGGGCCACCGACACGATGCCGGTGGCCATCACGGCGGCTCCGGCCGCCGGGGAACGCTGCGCCCACCAGGCGCGGACGGGGGAGGGAGAGGCGCGGCGCATGGGCGGAATGCTAGAAGAGCGCACCACCCGCTGATCACCGGGGCGCGCGCGTGCCGCCCGAACGCCCGTCTCCCGGCCGCCGGTGGTGCACGCCTCCTGGCAGCGCGGCCCGGCCCGCTCCCGCGTCGGCGCCGGACGAGGCCGGGCGGCGGGTGGCGTGCCGTCGGCCGGCGGCCTCCCGGGCTCGGGCCCCGGGACTTCAGGCCGGGCGTACCACGCTGTGGATGGACGCCTCGCCGTCGTAGTACACCGACTCCTCGCGGACGAAGGTGCCCGGCTTCGGGGCGTGGATCATCTTGCCGTTGCCGATGTACAGGCCGACGTGGGTGATGTCGTCGTAGAAGAAGACCAGGTCACCGGGCTGTGCCTGCGCCAGGGGGACCGTCGTGCCGGCCTTGACCTGGTCGTAGGTGGTGCGCGGAAGGGCGACACCGGCGGCCTTCCAGGCGGCCTGGGTCAGCCCGGAGCAGTCGTAGGAGCCGGGGCCGGTGGCGCCCCAGACGTACGGCTTGCCGATCTGGCCGCGGGCGAACGAGAGCGCCTTGTCGGCCTTGGTGGCGTAGCCGGCGTCGGACGACGCGGGGGGTGTGGCCGTGGAGCCGGTGGACCCGGAGGTGCCGCCCTGGCCGCCGCCGTCCTGCTGGGCATCCTCCTGGGCCTGCTGCCGTTCGGCCTGCTGCCGGGCGAGTTCGGCGGCCTTGCGGGCGGCCTCCTCCTGCTTCTTCTTCTCGATCGCCGCCAGCCGGGCCTTCTCCTCGGCGGTCAGCTTCGACATCAGCTCGCGCGCGTCGGCCAGTTTGCGCTGGACGGTCGCCTTGGCCGTCTTCAGGTCGTTCTGCGTCTCGGTGAGCGTCGCCAGGCTCTCGGTCGCCTCCTGGCGCTTCTTCATCGTCTCGGACTGCTGGGTGACGTAGTCGTCGACCGCTTCCTTCTGGCGGCCGGTCATCCGGTCCATCAGCCGGCTGCCGTCGAAGAAGTCCTGCGGGGAGTCGGCGAGCAGGAAGGTGGCCGTGTCGGGGACGCCGGCGCCGGTGCGGTACTGGGCGGCGGCGTAGGAACCCAGCTCCTCGCGCGCGTCGTTCAGCTTCTGGGTGCGCTTGGCCACGTCGTCGAGGAGGGCGTCGGCGCGTTCGCGCTGCTTGGCCGTCTTCTCCTTGGCCGCGTTGTACTTCTCCGTCGCGGACTCCGCCTGCCGGTAGAGGTCGCCGACCTTCTTCTCGACCTCCTCCAGGCTGGGCTTCCCGTCGTCCACCGGGGCGGCGTCGGCCGTCTGCGACAACAGGGCCACGGAGGTGAGGGCGGCCGTGGCCAGCGCGGGGGTGCGGATGCCTGCCACGCGCGTGCCGGGGGTGCGCGACTTGCGGTGCGACGCCAAGGGAGGCGACTCCTTCCAGAACTCCGCCCAGCGGGGAACGGCGGGGGGCCCGCCCGGAGCCGTGCGGGCGCCGGGGAGGGTTCGGGCGGGTGCTTCGGAAGGGTTGCCCTACGGCCGCTCCGCGGGGGAGTGGGCCGATTCACCCCATGGTCTCGGTGGTTCCCCGGCTCCGGCTGCCACGACGGACAGTGACGGACTCGGCGGAGGCCGCACGGCCCGGCGAGGTTCGCCGGCGGGGGACGAGCGGCCCGCCCGCACCGTAGCCAACTGATGTGGCCCTTGTGAAGGTTGATGGGTGATATGCCCGATACATTTTCGTGACCTGACCGATGTGGTCACCCTTGGTGACCGTGCCGCGCTGCACGGTGCGCGGGGCGGGGTGAGGGAGGGGAGACGGAGGGAACCGCGCGATGTTTCCGGGGCGGCCCCGGGCTGTCGGTGGGGCGCCCTAGACTCGTAGAGCGATGAGCAGCCTCTTTGACGACAGCTTCCTGGCGGACCTCCAGGCCCAGCGCGGCCCTGTGGACGAGCCCCCGCCGCCGCCCGAGGACGAGCACGGACCGGAGCCGGTTCCGGACGACCTGTTCGGCGGGAAGTTCGACGTGCCGCCGGACCGTGACGCCTATTACCGGGACGGCGCCCCCCGCCCCGTGGTGGACTCCGCCGCCCTCCTGGAGGGGCTCAACGACAACCAGCGCGCCGCCGTGGTGCACTCCGGCTCGCCCCTGCTCATCGTGGCCGGTGCCGGCTCCGGCAAGACCCGCGTGCTGACCCACCGCATCGCCCATCTGCTCGGCGAGCGGGGTGTCCACCCCGGCCAGATCCTCGCGATCACCTTCACCAACAAGGCCGCGGGCGAGATGAAGGAGCGCGTCGAGCAGCTCGTCGGCCCCCGGGCGAACGCGATGTGGGTCATGACGTTCCACAGCGCGTGTGTGCGCATCCTGCGCCGGGAGAGCAAGAAGCTGGGCTTCACGTCGTCGTTCTCGATCTACGACGCCGCCGACTCCAAGCGTCTGATGGCCCTGGTCTGCCGCGACCTGGACCTCGACCCCAAGCGGTACCCGCCGAAGTCCTTCAGCGCGAAGATCAGCAATCTGAAGAACGAGCTGATCGACGAGGAGGACTTCGCGGCCCAGGCGAGCGACGGCTTCGAGAAGACCCTCGCCCAGGCCTACGCGCTCTACCAGTCGCGGCTGCGCGAGGCCAACGCGCTGGACTTCGACGACCTGATCATGACCACGGTCAATCTGCTGCGTGCCTTCCCGGACGTCGCCGAGCACTACCGCCGTCGCTTCCGGCATGTCCTGGTCGACGAGTACCAGGACACCAACCACGCCCAGTACGCCCTGGTCCGCGAGCTCGTCGGCACCTCGGAGCACCCTGTCGACGTGCCGCCGGAGGCGGAGGTCCCGCCCGCCGAGCTGTGCGTGGTGGGCGACGCCGACCAGTCGATCTACGCTTTCCGCGGCGCGACGATCCGCAACATCCTCCAGTTCGAGGAGGACTACCCGGACGCGACCACGATCCTGCTGGAGCAGAACTACCGCTCCACGCAGACCATCCTCAGCGCGGCCAACGCGGTCATCGAGCGCAACGAGTCCCGCCGGCCGAAGAACCTGTGGACCAACGCCGGCGCCGGGGCGCGGATCACCGGGTACGTCGCCGACATCGAGCACGACGAGGCACAGTTCGTCGCCGACGAGATAGACCGGCTCACGGACGCCGGTGAGGCCAAGGCGGGCGACGTCGCCGTCTTCTACCGCACCAACGCACAGTCCCGTGTCTTCGAAGAGGTCTTCATCCGCGTCGGCCTGCCCTACAAGGTCGTCGGCGGGGTCCGCTTCTACGAGCGCAAGGAGGTCCGGGACGTCCTGGCCTACCTGCGGGTGCTCGCCAACCCCGAGGACTCGGTGCCGCTGCGCCGCATCCTCAACGTGCCCAAGCGGGGCATCGGCGACCGCGCCGAGGCCATGATCGACGCGCTCGCCCAGCGCGAGAGGATCAGCTTCCCGCAGGCGCTCAAGCGGGTCGACGAGGCGTACGGCATGGCCGCCCGCTCGTCGAACGCCGTGAAGCGGTTCAACACGCTGATGGAGGACCTGCGCACGGTCGTCGAGTCCGGCGCCGGCCCGGCCACGGTGCTGGAGGCGGTCCTGGAACGCACCGGCTACCTCGCCGAGTTGCAGGCGTCCACCGATCCGCAGGACGAGACCAGGATCGAGAACCTCCAGGAACTCGCCGCGGTGGCCCTGGAGTTCGAGCAGGAGCGCGCCGAGGGGGAGACCGGCACCCTGGCCGACTTCCTGGAGCAGGTCGCGCTGGTCGCCGACTCCGACCAGATCCCCGACGAGGAGGAGGACGGCTCGGGCGTCATCACTTTGATGACCCTGCACACCGCCAAGGGCCTGGAGTTCCCGGTGGTCTTCCTCACCGGCATGGAGGACGGCGTGTTCCCGCACATGCGCGCCCTCGGCGAGACGAAGGAACTGGAGGAGGAGCGCCGCCTGGCCTACGTCGGTATCACGCGCGCCCGGGAGCGGCTGTACCTCACCCGGTCGACACTGCGCAGCGCCTGGGGGCAGCCCTCCTACAACCCGCCCTCGCGTTTCCTGGAGGAGATCCCGGCGACGTACCTGGACTGGAAGCGCACCGGGGCGAGCGCACCGGTGTCCTCCGGACCGGCGTCGGGGATCGCGGCCTCGCTGTCGTCGTCGCGGTCCCGTTCGTCGGCGTCGGGTGCCTCCGGGTTCGCCACCCGGCGGACGGCCGAGAAGCCGGTGGTGTCGCTGGCGGTCGGCGACCGGGTCACGCACGACCAGTTCGGGCTGGGCACCGTGGTCGGGGTCAAGGGCACGGGCGCGAACGCGGAGGCGACCATCGACTTCGGCGACACCAAGCCGAAGCGGCTGCTGCTGCGGTACGCGCCGGTGGAGAAGCTGTAGCGGGGACGGCCGGGGCCTCGCGCGGTACGGCGGGGGCCCGGCCGGTACCGCGGGCGGTGCGCCGGTGCGTCAGGACGGGTTGAGGCCGTGGCTGCGCAGCCAGGCGAGCGGGTCGATCGTGGAGCCGCCGCCGGGACGGACCTCGAAGTGCAGGTGCGGTCCGGTCGACTTGCCCGAATTGCCGGAGAACGCGATCGGGTCGCCGGCCTTCACGGTCGTGCCCGGCGCGACCTTGTAGCTGGAGAGGTGGCAGTACCACGTCTCCGTGCCGTCCTTCGCGGTCACGATCATCATGTTGCCGTAGGAGACGTTGAACTGCGTGCGGACCGTGCCGTCGGTCGCGGCCATCACGGTCGAGCCGTACGGCACGGGGAAGTCGATGCCGGTGTGCACGGACATCCAGTTGGTGCCCGCCTGGCCGTAGAAGGCGCTCAGTCCGTGCAGGGCGACCGGGAGAGCGAACTTGGGACGCAGCCGCTCCTTGCGGGCCGCCTCCTGGGCGGCGCGCTTGCGGTCCGCCTCCTGCTGCGCCCTGAGGTCGATGCGTTCCTGGGTACGGCTGGCCCGGTCGGCGAAGTCGTCGGCCCCGGCGGCGAGGCTCTCCAGCTGTGTGTCCAGCTTGATGTTCGCGGCGGACGGTTTCACCGGCTGGGCGTCCGCCGCGGAGGTGTTCGTGTCCTGGCCGCCCGTGTCGCCGCTCAGGTCACCGACCGAGGCGGCGGCGATGCCGGCGACGCCCATGACGCACATCGACGGCACGGCCACGGTCAGCAGCGCCGAGCGCTTCGGGGGCGTACGGCGGCGGGAGCGGGAGCCGCTGCGGGGGGCCGCCCGCGGGGCGGGCGCCGGGACGATCTCCTCCTGGCCGTCGAGCAGGGACACCGCGGGCAGTTCGCCGGTGTCCCGGACGTCCTCCGCCGGGGCGTCGTCGACGTCCGGCTCGTCCCCGGGGGTCTGCTGGAAGGTCGCGGTGGCCTGCTGGTCGAAGGGCACGGCCCCCGGCTCGTAGGAGTCGGGCGTCCCTCCCGCGGCGCTGCCGTCGGAGTTCCACTGGGTGGCGTCGTAGGTGCCGCTGTCGAAGGTCTGCGTGCCCCAGTCCCACTGCTGGGTCCCGTCCGAGGGAAGCCCGGACTGCTCGGGCTGGAGCCAGGCGGAGGCGTCCCACTGGCCGCTGATGTCGGGAGCGCCGACCTGCGTGGGGATCACGGCCATCTGCGCCTGGCCGGTGGCCCAGCCGGTCGCGTCGTGGAACCCGGTGTCGTAGGCGGCGTAGTGCTGGGCCGCGTACGCGTCGTAGGGGGCGGTGCCGTGACCGTCGGCGGTCCACTGCCGAGAGTCGTAGGGGCCCGCGGCACCGGCGCTGCCCGGCATGTCACCGAAGAGCGGATCGGTCGCGAAGCTGGTCGTGGAGCCGGCCGCATAACCGGTGGCGTCGTAGGCACCGTAGGTGGTGAAGTCGCCGTACTGGGCTTCCTGCGTGCCGTAGGCCGCGTAGGGCGCCGAGGCGGCGTCGGAAGCCGGGGCCGGGGGCATGGTCCCCGACGGGTGACGGTCGTTCACCAACTTCTCTTTCGCCTCGACAACGGTGGCTGCCAGAGCAGTGCGGCGACTGTACCCGGCGGTATGCGGGCGCGACAATCTTCCGCAGGTTTCAGGCTCGCAGGAAACGGGCATTCGGTTGCGTTTTGGCGGCGCCCACACGAGGTCTTGGCTCTGCGTTCGAAATGCGTTCGAGGAAGAGGTGGGGTTGACGGCGACAAGTCGGCCCCATGGGACGGCTGTTGTTCGGACCGCTCGTGGACGGGACGCCACCGGCAGGTGGCATGTGCCCCCGGGCGTGTCGGCCGCGTCGGCCTCAGGCCACCGTCAGCCCGCCCGCGCGGCCGGCGGTCGGCTCTCCCGGCCGGGCCGTGTCGAGGGCCTGCCGGATGCCGGTGGCCACGGCCGGATGGACCGGCAGGGCGAGGTGCCCCACGCCGCTCACCCGCACGTTGTCCACGGTGAGGTCCGGGTGCTCGATGCAGGCCGTCTCCAGCGGGTCCATGATGTGGTCGAGGTCGCTCCAGAACGCCACGAAGTGCGTCCGGCAGCCCGGTGCGGGAAGGGTGAGCTCCTTGAGCACCTCCGAGCCGGGCCGCATCTGACGCACGATGGGGTGCGCGTTGGCGAGCGGCGCCACGCGGGTGCCGGAGTGCGGGGTGCCGAGCGTGACCAGCGTGCGCACACGGGCGTCCCCGCCGAGGCGCTGCACGTAGTAGCGGGCGATCAGACCGCCGAGGCTGTGCCCGACCACGTCCACCTGGCGGCTGCCCGTGCGTGCGCACACCTCCTCTATATGGCGGCCGAGCAACTCTGCGGCGGTGCGGATGTCGCACGTGAGCGGGGAGTAGTTGAGCGACTCGATCTGCTGCCTGCCGTGCTGGGCGAGGCTGCGCCGCAGCAGGAGGAACACCGAGCGGTTGTCGATGAAGCCGTGCAGGAGGACGACCGGCGGCTTGGCCTCCGCGGGCAGCTGCGCGGTGCTTTCGGAGGCGGGAAGCACCGGCCGGGCGCCCCGGCGTTCCTGCACGATGCCGGCGGGATAGAGGAGGAGGTGGCCCGCGAAGATCGCGAGTTCCAGGGCGGTGGCTTTGAGCAGGGCCAGGGAGAGATCCGCGAGCCGGGTCGGCAGAAGACGCCGGCACAGCGGAAGAAGAGGAAGAGCTGCCTGGGTGACCTTCATGGGCCGACCTCCTGTCGGCACGCGGAAGGACAGCCCTGTCCCCCGTGTGCCCTCATGGGACGTCGCGACGACGAGGGCCGACGCTGCGCGCACGCGTCGCGTCGGACGGTCGCGGTACTGCGGCGACCTCGTCGCGGATCCCTTATGCGCATGTTCCCACTGTTGCCCGCGTGTCGCACGAGCACGCGGTGTCCGGACCCGGGGGCCCGGGAACGCTGCGCGGTGAACGTGTCCCTGTGTGTGATTTCCCCCTCGCTCCGCACCGCGAAACGGGCGGGTGCGGGATGCTGGAGATAACGTTCGTTCACTCCCCGGGCGGACCCGGCCGGGGCCTCCGTGCCGCGGTCGTGCGCCCGGCGCAGCGGGCGGAGGCAGGGGCCGCACACGCGGCCGGTGCGGCCGGGCCGGTGTGCGTGAGGTGTACGGCATGCCGGATGTGTGCGGTACTTGTCGGTACGGATGGATGTAGTCGCTTCATGGAGGCAGTGATGGGTGTGGCAGCCGGTCCGATCCGCGTGGTGGTGGCCAAGCCGGGTCTCGACGGCCACGATCGCGGGGCCAAGGTGATCGCGCGGGCGCTGCGCGACGCCGGTATGGAGGTCATCTACACCGGGCTCCACCAGACCCCCGAGCAGATCGTCGACACCGCGATCCAGGAGGACGCGGACGCCATCGGCCTGTCGATCCTCTCCGGCGCGCACAACACGCTCTTCTCCGCCGTGATCGAGCTGCTCGAGGAGCGCGACGCGGCGGACATCCTGGTCTTCGGCGGCGGCATCATCCCCGAGGCGGACATCGCACCGCTGAAGGAGAAGGGCGTCGCGGAGATCTTCACGCCGGGTGCGACGACCGCGTCGATCGTCGACTGGGTGCGCGCGAACGTACGGCAGCCCGCCGAGGCGTGATCCCGGACCAGCGGCGAGGCCGGACGCGGAGCCGGAGGGGGAGCCGGTGAGGGGCATGGGCGGCGTGCTCCCGCCCCACGGCCCGGAGCAGCAGGTCCCGCTGTACGGCACGGCCCGGTCCGCGGGACGGCGCCGTGCGCCGTCGGTGGTGGCGCGGCTCAGGGCGTCCGTGGCGGACCCAGCTCCTCCAGCATCGCCGCGCGCAGGCGCAGCGTCGTGACCAGCCGCTGGAACGCCTCCGCCCAGTAGCTGCCGGCCCCCGGTGAGGCGTCCTCGGGCTCGTCCGGCAGGGCCAGCAGCGCGTCGAGACGCACCGCCTCGCCAGGGTCGAGGCAGCGCTCGGCCAGCCCCATCACTCCACTGAAACTCCATGGGTAACTCCCCGCGTCGCGAGCGATGTTGAGCGCGTCGACCACGGCACGCCCCAGCGGCCCGGCCCACGGGACCGCACAGACCCCGAGCAGTTGGAACGCCTCGGACAGGCCGTGGGTCTCGATGAACCCGGCGACCCAGGCGGCGCGTTCGTCCGGAGCGAGCGTGGCGAGCAGCCGGGCCCGCTCGGCCAGCGACACGGCGCCCGGCCCACCGGCCTCCGGCGCCGAAGGGTCGCCCAGCAGGGCCCGCGACCAGGCGGGATCCCGCTGCCGTACCGCCGCCCGGCACCAGGCCGCGTGCAGTTCGCCCTGCCAGTCGTCGGCCACCGGCAGCGCCACGATCTCCCGCGGTGTCCGCCCGCCGAGCCGCCGCGGCCAGGTGTCCAGCGGTGCCGACTCCACGAGCCGCCCCAGCCACCAGGACCGTTCCCCCCGTCCGGCGGGCGCCTTGGCGGCGATGCCGTCGCGTTCCATGCCCGCGTCGCAGGTGTGCGGGGCCTCGACGACGATCGTCGGGGTGTCCCGGGTGTGGTCCATGGCCACGCACGCCGTGGCCCGGGCCGCCATCCGGCCCGCCAGTGCCGAGCCCGGGAGGGCCGACAGCAGTTCTGCCGCCGTCGCCCTGACATTGCGGCTGCGGTCGGCCAGGGCCTGTTCGAGGAACGGCTCGTCGCCGGGGCCGAGCCCGGTGCGCAACGAGTCCAGGAACATCAGGCGGTCCTCCGCCCGCTCCGTGGCCCAGGTGCCGGCGAGCAGATCACGGGCGGCGGCGGGCCGGCGCGAACGCAGGGCGGCGAGCAGCGCGACCCGCTCGGCGAACAGGCCCTCCTGCCACAGCCGCCGGCACGCCGCCGGGTCCTCGATGCCGGGCCGGGACGGGCCACCGCCCGACGTGGCACGGAGCGCGAAGCGCCAGTCCGGGTTGAGCCGCGCCAGCCACAGGGCGCGCGGGCCCGCGAACCGCAGGGCCGCCGGACGCAGGTCCGTCCGTGCCCGCGCGGCGTCCAGCAGGGCGGGCAGCAGTGCGGCCGGTGCGGCGAAGCCCCGGTCGTTCGCTGCGGCGAGCCATTGCGGGAGCAGTTCCCTCAGGTCCGGCGCGGTGCCACGGCGGCCGCCGGAGGGTCCGGGGCGGTCGGTGAGCAGCAGGGCGAGCCGGCGGGCGGCGGCCGGGGGCAGTGCGGGGCGCGGGTCCGGCGGCGCGGGCGCGGGCCGCTCGGCGGCCCGGCCCGGACGCGCCCCGGCGCGCCGCCGGACGGTCGCTTCGGCCGCCGCGTCGAGCAGGTGCAGGGGGGCGCCGGGGCCGGGCACGGCCCCCGGTGGGGTACGGCGGTCGGTGCCCAGGAGCGCGGTGGTGACGAGTTCCTCCCAGGCGCCCTCGTCTTCTACCTCCCGGGCGCTCTCGTCGGAGAGCGGCGCGCCGTGCCCGGACCCCGTCGGTGCCTCCCAGGAACCGGCCCCGGCCGCCTCGGGGACTGTCGCGGCGCCGACGGCGGCGGAGCGGGAGCGCCCCTCGGGGGCCCCGAGGGGGGCCGGGGCGTCTCCGGGCGGGGCCGCGGCCGGGGGGCCGGCCGGGTCCGCGGCGGCGGAGATCCTGCTCATGAGCTTCCCTTCCGTCGGGTGTCCCGGAGCGGTCGAAGAATCACGAGCATCGGGTGTCCCGTGAGGCCCGTGCCATGCATGAGGTGCGGGGGACAGGAGTGAACGGAGCGGTCGAGCCGGTTCAGCACAGGGGCACCACCTCACCGGGTCCTTCGGGCCATGCCGCCAAAGGGGTGAATCCCCGGTGGCCGTACTCGCCGAAGACACGCACCGGCGCCCCGCCGGACAGAGCCACCAGGCGCCACAGCCCGGACCGGGCCGTCGGCGTGAGCGGCAGGGCCGTGCCGGCGTCGGCGTCCGTGAGTTGCCAGCGCCCGCCGTCCGGGGCCGGAACGACCCGGTCCAGCGTGACCGGAACGCTGTCCAGCCAGGGATCCTCGCGCAGCGCCTCGCCGTAGCGGCGGACCGCCCCGGCCGTGGACGTGCCCGCGGGCCGCACCGTCGTCGGCGTGGGGGATCCGAACCGCTCCCGGAGCGCGGCGCGCACCTGCCCCGCGCCCGGGTAGGCGGCCAGTTCCGCGTCCACCGCCAGGCCCACCGGCAGCGCCGGCTCCGGCACGCGGCCCGCCGCACCGTAGGAGAGGTGCAGTGCCGTGCGTTCCGACTCCGTGCCGTACAGCCAGATCCGGCGGGTCGTCAGACGGGCGTCAGCCGTGTCGTACTGGGCGAGGACCAGCCAGCGGTCGCGCACCGGCGGGCCCACGGCCGACGCGGGCAGGCCGACACGGGAGCGGACCGTCGTCGCGAGGTCCGCGGGCAGCCGCTCGCGCCGCAGCCAGCCTCGGACGAGGAGGTGGAGCAGCGCGCACTCCTGCAGCAGTCGCACCGGCCAGTCCGGGCCGGTGCCCGGGATCGTCCCCAACTCCCGGACCCGCGCGGCCAGTCCCGGCGCCTGGGCGTCGACCATGCGGGCCGCCGTCTCCTCCCACAGGGAGTACCCGGCCTGCTCCGCCGCGGCCAGGCCGCCGCGCAGCAGGTCCGCCAGGCGCTGCTCCAGTTCCGTGGCGCCCGCGGTGACGCGCTCGGCCCGGCGCTCCGCCCTGCGCCGCGCCGCCTCCGGATCGGCCGGTCCCGGCACGGCCTCCGGTGCCTCCCCGTGCCCCGCATCCCGCCCACGGCCGGCCCGGCCGCGCCGGTCCGCCGCCCAGCGCGCGGCCCACCCCGGCGCCTCGGCCCGCCGGACCGACGCGTCCTCGGCGGACCGGAGCAGGAGCAGCCCCAGCGCGTGCGCGCACGGGGTCGTGCCGCTCGGGCAACTGCACTCGTACGCGGGCCCGGCGGACCCGGGAGCCGACCTGCCCGGGGACCACGCATCCGCGACGTCGACGACCGTCCGGTGGGGTTGGGGGCCGCCGCCCACGCACAGCCCCCACACCACACCGTCGTCCGACCATCCCGTGTCCGACCACGCGCCGGGCACGGCCAGTTCGCTTCCCGCCACCCTTGACGCCCGGTCAGGCGCCAGTGCCGACACCTGATCAGCGGTCGGGAGCGCCCCCTGCTGACTCATGTCTCCGACGGTATGCGCCGCCACTGACAACCGCCCCGACGGAGGTTTTCCACAGGCCGAGCCGATTGTCAGTGGTGTGGTGCACGGTGGAACCAGATCCGAACCGGCCGAGCTGGAGGGGGACGACTCAGCCATGTCCGTACCCGTTGAACCGACGTCCGACGCCCCGCGCCGTAACGGCTCCGTGCCGGTGGGCGCCGACGCCTCGCGGGCCCCGTTCCCCTCTGCCCCGGCGCCCGTTCCCGCGCCGCCGGCCGATGCCGCCGCGCCGGTGCTGCGGCCGCACGCCGAGGACGCCTTCGCCGCGGAACTCGCCGCGCTGGCCGCCCAGGACGACCGTCCCAGGCCGGCCAACTGGAAGCTCTCGCCGTGGGCCGTCGCAACCTACCTCCTCGGCGGCACCCTGCCCGACGGCACGGTGATCACCCCCAAGTACGTGGGCCCGCGGCGCATCGTCGAGGTCGCGGTCACCACCCTCGCCACCGACCGGGCCCTGCTGCTCCTGGGTGTGCCCGGCACGGCGAAGACCTGGGTGTCCGAGCACCTGGCCGCGGCGGTCAGCGGTGATTCGACCCTGCTCGTCCAGGGCACCGCCGGCACCCCCGAGGAGGCCATCCGCTACGGCTGGAACTACGCCCGGCTGCTCGCCCAAGGCCCCAGCCGTGACGCCCTCGTGCCCAGTCCGGTGATGCGGGCGATGACGCAGGGGATGACCGTCCGGGTCGAGGAACTGACCCGCATACCGGCCGATGTGCAGGACACGCTCATCACGATCCTGTCCGAGAAGACGCTGCCGGTGCCGGAGCTGGGCGAGGAGGTGCAGGCGGTCCGCGGCTTCAACCTCATCGCCACGGCCAACGACCGCGACCGCGGGGTCAACGACCTCTCCAGCGCCCTGCGCCGCCGGTTCAACACCGTCGTCCTGCCACTGCCGGACACGCCCGAGGAGGAGGTCGGCATCGTCGCCCGGCGGGTGGACCAGATCGGGCGCTCCCTCGACCTGCCGGTACTGCCCGACGGCATCGACGAGATCCGCCGGGTCGTCACCGTCTTCCGCGAGCTGCGCGGCGGAGTCACGGCCGACGGCCGCACGAAGCTCAAGTCCCCCAGCGGCACGCTGTCGACGGCGGAGGCCATCTCGGTCGTCACCAACGGGCTGGCCCTCGCCGCCCACTTCGGCGACGGGGTGCTGAGGGCCGGGGATGTGGCGGCGGGCCTGCTCGGCGCAATCGTGCGCGATCCCGCGGCGGACCGGGTCGTCTGGCAGGAGTATCTCGAGACCGTGGTCCGCGGACGCGACGGCTGGCAGGACTTCTACCGCGCCTGCCGGGAGGCCGGCGCGTGAGCGGCGGGCCGCCGACGCCGCGGCACCGGCCGGAGCACCCACCGGGTCCGTCCGGTCCGCCCGGCCCGCCGGGTCCGGGCAGGAGGGGGACGACATGGCGGAAGGCATGACGGCCAGTGGGACGACTGGTGGGACGAGCGGTGAAACGGCCGACGTGACGAACGAGGGCCTGCCGGAGCCCGGGTGGCCGGCGGTGGGGCCGCTGCTGCTCGGCGTCCGGCACCACGGCCCGGGATCGGCGCGGGCGGTACGGGCGGCCCTGGAGGCGGCCCGGCCCGCAGTCGTGCTGATCGAGGGGCCACCCGAGGCGGACCCGCTGGTCCCGCTGGCCGCCGGGACGGACATGCGACCGCCGGTCGCGCTGCTCGCCCATGCTGTGGACGAGCCGGGACGTTCGGCGTTCTGGCCGATGGCGGAGTTCTCCCCGGAATGGGTCGCCCTGCGGTGGGCCCTCGACCACGGGATCCCGGCCCGCTTCATCGACCTGCCCGCCGCCCACACCCTGGCGTGGGAGGACGACGACGCCGAGGACGCGGGGGACACCGACCGGGACGGGAGGGAAGATGCGGACGGACCGGGCGGGGCCGACGGCCCGGGGGAAGCCGACGGTCCGGGGGAAGCCGATGGTCCGGGGGAAGCCGATGGTCCGGGGGAAGCCGATGGTCCGGGGGAAGCCGACGGCCCGGGGGAAGCCGACGGCCCGGGGGACGCGATACGGATCGACCCCCTGGGCGTGCTGGCCCGCACCGCCGGCCACGACGACGCCGAACGCTGGTGGGAGGACGTCGTCGAGCACCGAGGCGGGGACAAGGGGGATGCCCTGGCACCGTTCACCGCGCTGGAGGAGGCCATGACGGCCCTCCGGGACACCTACGGCAGCGGCGGACACCACCGGGACCTGCTGCGCGAGGCTCACATGCGGCTGGCGATCCGGGCGGCCCGGCGGGAGGCCGGGGAGCGCGTTGCCGTGGTGTGCGGGGCCTGGCACGTGCCCGCGCTGCGCCGGAGGACGACCGTCGCCGCCGACCGGGCCCTGGTGAGGGGACTGCCCCGGGTACGGACGGACGTCACCTGGGTCCCCTGGACCCACCGCAGGCTGTCCCGGAGCAGCGGCTACGGCGCGGGCATCGACTCGCCGGGCTGGTACGGGCACCTGTTCGCCGCACCGGACCGGCCGGTCGAGCGCTGGATGACCAAGGTGGCGGGTCTGCTGCGGGCCGAGGACCGGATCGTCTCCGCCGCCCATGTCATCGAGGCCGTGCGCCTGGCGGAGACGCTGGCCGCGATGCGCGGACGCCCGCTGGCCGGGCTGGGCGAGACCACCGACGCCGTGCGGGCCGTTCTCTGCGACGGTTCCGACGTACCGCTGGCCCTGGTGCACGACCGGCTGGTCGTCGGGGACGTGCTGGGCGAGGTTCCGGCGGACGCGCCCGCGGTGCCGTTGCAACGCGACTTGACGCGGACTCAGCGACGGCTGCGGCTGAAACCGGAGGCGGCCGAGCGGGAGGTGGAACTCGACCTGCGCAAGGACACCGACGCGGGCCGCAGCAGACTGCTGCACCGGCTGCGCCTGCTCGGCGTCCGCTGGGGCGAACCGGCGGCCTCGCGGGGCAGCACCGGCACCTTCCGGGAGACCTGGCGGCTGCGCTGGGAGCCCGAGCTGTCCGTGCGGGTCGCCGAGGCGGGCGTGTGGGGGACGACCGTGCTCGGTGCCGCGACCGCCAGGGCGGAGGCCGACGCGATCGCCGCGCGCGGTCTCGCCGAGGTCACCGGTCTCGCCGAGCAGTGCCTGCTCGCCGGACTGCCGGACGCGCTGCCGACGGTGATGCGGGTCCTCGCGGACCGCGCCGCCCTCGACACCGACGTCGGTCACCTCGCCCAGGCGCTGCCGGCCCTCGTGCGTGCGCTGCGCTACGGCGACGTACGGGGCACGGACGCGGCGGCACTGGCCGGCGTCGCCACCGGCCTGGCCGAGCGCGTCTTCGTCGGACTGCCCCCGGCGTGCGCCGCGCTGGACGCCGACGCGGCGCAGGAGATGCGCGGTCACCTCGACGCGGTGCACACGGCGCTGGGGCTGCTCGGTGACTCCTCCGCGCCGGGCGGCCACGGCACCCTGCGGACACGCTGGCAGGCGGTGCTGCGGACGCTGTCCGGCCGGGACACCGTGCCCGGCGTCATCCGCGGGCGGGCGGTACGCCTGCTGCTGGACGGCGGCGCCCTGGTGCCCGACGAGGCGGCGCGGCTCATGGGGCTCGTGCTGTCCCCGGGGACGGCACCGGCCGACGCCGCCGCGTGGATCGAGGGCTTCCTGGGCGGCGGTTCCGGCGGCGGAATGCTCCTGCTGCACGACGAGCGGCTCCGCGCACTGGTCGACACCTGGCTGGCCGGTGTCCCGGCGGAGGCGTTCACCGACGTGCTGCCGCTGCTGAGACGGACGTTCTCGGAGTACGAGCCGGGGGTGCGCCGCACCCTCGGGGAACTGGTCCGGCGCGGGCCGGGGGCACCGGGGCGCACGCCGGTCACCGGCCCCGGCACACCCGGCCTCGACACCGGGCGGGCCGACGCCGTGCTCCCCGTCGTACGGCTGCTGCTGGGGCGGGAGGAAGACGGTGCGGTGGCCCGCACCGGGCCGGAGGGGGTGACGGCATGACGAACGGCCGGCGGACGGCAGAGCGGGAAGCGGGGGAGGGGCGCATGCCGGTGGTGGAACCGGCCGACCCGGCGCGGGAGCGGCTGCGGCGGTGGCGGCTGGTGCTCGGCGGGGACGCGGCGGACGGCACGGAATGCGCGCTGTCCGGGCGGGACTCGGCGATCGACGGCGCGCTCGCCGCCCTCTACGGCAAGGGCGACCGGCCGCCGACGGGGCAGGACCGGTCGGCGGGACTCGGGGCCTCGGCGCCGTCGGTGGCCCGCTGGCTCGGCGACATCCGCACCTACTTCCCCGCCCCGGTCGTCCAGGTCATGCAGCGCGACGCCATGGACCGGCTGGGCCTCGCGAGCCTCCTGCTGGAACCGGAGATGCTGGAGGCGGTCGAGGCCGACGTGCACCTCGTCGGCACCCTGCTGTCGCTCGAGAAGGCCATGCCGGAGACCACCAGGGAGACGGCCCGGGCGGTGGTCCGCAAGGTCGTCGACGACCTGGAGAAGAGGCTCGCGGTCCGCACCCGCGCCACGCTGACCGGTGCGCTCGACCGCAGCGCCCGTGTCCGGCGGCCGCGTCACCACGACATCGACTGGCACCGCACGATCGCCGCGAACCTGAAGCACTACCTGCCGGAGTACGGGACGGTGGTGCCCGACCGGCTCGTCGGCCACGGCCGTGCCGCGCGGTCGGTGCGCAAGGAGATCGTCCTCTGCGTCGACCAGTCGGGGTCGATGGCGGCGTCCGTCGTCCACGCGTCGGTGTTCGGCGCGGTCCTCGCCTCCATGCGGTCCCTCGACACCCGCCTGGTCGTCTTCGACACGGCGGTCGCCGACCTCACCGACCAGCTGGACGACCCCGTCGACGTGCTGTTCGGCACCCGGCTGGGCGGCGGTACGGACATCAACCGCGCCCTGGCGTACTGCCAGTCGCGCATCACCCGGCCCGCGGAGACGGTGGTGGTGCTCATCAGCGACCTCTACGAGGGCGGGATACGCGACGAGATGCTGAAGCGGGTGGCAGCGATGAAGGCGTCGGGGGTGCAGTTCGTGGCCCTGCTCGCGCTGTCCGACGAAGGGGCGCCCGCCTACGACCGCGAGCACGCGGCAGCCCTCGCCGCGCTCGGCGCACCGGCCTTCGCGTGCACACCGGATCTGTTCCCGGAGGTGATGGCGGCGGCGATCGAGAAGCGGCCGCTGCCGATACCCGACCCGGCCGGCACGCCGGACCGGGGACGACCGCCCGCCTGACGTCTTCGCCCGTCCGACGGCCGCCGGGCCGGCGACCGAAGCCCGCCACCCGGTCGCTGCCTGGCGCGCGCGGCCCCTCCGACGGCCGCCGGTCCCAGCCCGCCACCCGCCACTCACCGTCGGCTGCCCGCCGCCCGCCATCCCACCGCCGGCCCAGCCCGCCACCCGCCACTCACCACCCGCTGCCCGCCACCCCACCGCCGGCCGCCCGCCCGACGCCCGCGTCCGTCCGACGGGGTCCGGGTTGGGTGACGGCGCAGAGAACCAGTAGGCGGCGCGTGGCGGGCCGGAGCGCCGGTCACCGGGTGCGTCCGCGGCGGTGCCGAACGCCGGAAACCGTCTGAGACCGGGGTGACCGCCCCGTACACGTTCCGGATCCCCGCCAGGGGTGACGGAGCACGCCGGCGCCCCCTGGACGCCGCCGCGCGCCCCCCGTCGGCCGGTCAGCAGCCAGCGGGCCCCGGCCGGGGTCCTGCGGGGCCGTCGCGCCAGGTCCGCGCCGCGGATCACGGTCCACCGCGTCCGGGCGGCGCCCGCGCCGTGCCGTCGTGCACGCCCGTCGTCCGCAGAGGTGGCCGGCCGGGCCCCGCGGGAGCGGCCGGGTGGTCGGCAGGGGCGCGCGGTGCCGGGACATTCCGGTTTCGCCTGGCCAAAGGCCGCCGTTGCCGCCAGGCTGCGCCGACCCCTCGTGCGGCAGAGACCTGACTTTCGGGTAACAAAGAGCTCCGCGGGGCATCGGGTCCCGGACGGCCGAAGCCATCGGAACCGTCCGGCCGGAGTCCCCCGGACGGGGAGAGCGGTTCCCATTGGGGTGGGGGCCCACTCCCCGGCAACCCGGAGGACGGGGGGTCCACCGCTCCCTCCGGGCTGTACAGCGGGCCTCACCGGGTCAACCCCAGCCCGGTGAGGCCCCCCCGGCGGCGGCACGGCGTGCCGTACAGAATGGCATCATGTGACAGGTATCACCGCTCACGTGTGACCCGCGATTTAGGGTGGCCAGGGAAGCGGGGATAACCTGCGAGGCGGACATGCCGCGCGCTCGGTCACCGTGTGCGCCTCCCTTGTGACAGAGCGGACGTCACGTTGCCCTTCGCGGCACGCCCACGCATCCAACGAACCGCGAGATCACTGATAGGGACGGAAGCGCGTGGACCTGTTCGAGTACCAGGCGAGGGACCTCTTCGCCAAGCACGGTGTACCGGTGCTGGCCGGTGAAGTCATCGACACGCCTGAGGCGGCGCGCGAGATCACCGAGCGTCTGGGCGGCAAGTCGGTCGTCAAGGCCCAGGTGAAGGTCGGTGGTCGAGGCAAGGCCGGTGGCGTCAAGCTGGCCGCCACCCCAGACGAGGCCGTCGCCCGCGCGACGGACATTCTCGGCATGGACATCAAGGGCCACACGGTCCACAAGGTGATGATCGCCGAGACCGCTCCGGAGATCGTCGAGGAGTACTACGTCTCCTTCCTCCTCGACCGTGCCAACCGCACCTTCCTGTCCATCGCCTCCGTCGAGGGCGGCATGGACATCGAGGAGGTCGCGGCCAGCCGCCCCGAGGCCGTCGCCAAGATCGCGATCGACGCCATCGACGGCGTGGACAAGGCCAAGGCCCAGGAGATCGCGGCCGCCGCGAAGTTCCCGGCCGAGGTCGCGGACCAGGTCGCCGACGTCCTGGTGACCCTGTGGGACGTCTTCATCAAGGAGGACGCCCTCCTGGTCGAGGTGAACCCGCTGGCCAAGGTCGCCTCCGGCCAGGTCATCGCCCTCGACGGCAAGGTGTCGCTGGACGACAACGCCGAGTTCCGTCACCCCGACTTCGAGGCTCTCCAGGACAAGGCCGCCGCCGACCCGCTCGAGGCCGCCGCCAAGGAGAAGAACCTCAACTACGTCAAGCTCGACGGCGAGGTCGGCATCATCGGCAACGGCGCGGGTCTCGTGATGAGCACCCTGGACGTCGTGGCCTACGCCGGTGAAGCCCACAAGGGCGTCAAGCCCGCCAACTTCCTCGACATCGGCGGCGGTGCCTCCGCCGAGGTCATGGCCAACGGCCTGGAGATCATCCTCGGCGACCCGGACGTCAAGTCCGTCTTCGTCAACGTCTTCGGCGGCATCACCGCCTGCGACGCCGTCGCCAACGGCATCGTGCAGGCGCTGGAGCTCCTCGAGGGCAAGGGCGAAGAGGTCACCAAGCCGCTGGTCGTCCGTCTCGACGGCAACAACGCCGAGCTCGGTCGGAAGATCCTCGACGACCGCAACCACCCGCTCGTGCAGCGCGTGGACACCATGGACGGCGCGGCCGACAAGGCCGCCGAGCTGGCTGCTGCCGCGAAGTAAGGGACGAGGTCACAGAACACCATGGCTATCTTCCTCACCAAGGAATCCAAGGTCATCGTCCAGGGCATGACCGGCTCCGAGGGCCAGAAGCACACCAAGCGCATGCTGGCGTCGGGCACCAACATCGTCGGCGGTGTGAACCCCCGCAAGGCCGGCACCAGCGTCGACTTCGACGGCACCGAGGTACCGGTCTTCGGCACCGTCAAGGACGCCATCGAGAAGACCGGCGCCGACGTGACGGTCATCTTCGTCCCGGAGAAGTTCACCAAGGACGCGGTCATCGAGGCGATCGACGCCGAGATCCCGCTCGCGGTGGTCATCACCGAGGGCGTCGCGGTCCACGACACCGCCGCCTTCTGGGCGTACGCCGGCAAGAAGGGCAACAAGACCCGCATCATCGGCCCGAACTGCCCCGGCCTGATCACGCCCGGCCAGTCGAACGCCGGCATCATCCCGGCCGACATCACCAAGCCGGGCCGCATCGGCCTGGTCTCGAAGTCCGGCACGCTGACGTACCAGATGATGTACGAGCTGCGTGACATCGGCTTCTCGACCTGCGTCGGCATCGGCGGTGACCCGATCATCGGCACCACCCACATCGACGCGCTGAAGGCGTTCCAGGACGACCCCGACACCGACCTGATCGTCATGATCGGTGAGATCGGCGGCGACGCCGAGGAGCGGGCCGCGGCCTTCATCAAGGACAACGTGACCAAGCCGGTCGTCGGCTACGTCGCGGGCTTCACCGCGCCCGAGGGCAAGACCATGGGCCACGCCGGCGCCATCGTCTCCGGTTCCTCCGGCACCGCTCAGGCCAAGAAGGAGGCCCTCGAGGCCGCCGGCGTCAAGGTCGGCAAGACGCCGACCGAGACCGCCAAGCTGGCCCGGGAGATCCTCGCCGGCTGACCCGGCACAGGACACACGGCTGGGCCCGTCCCCCTCGGGGGACGGGCCCACCGTCGTTTCCGCGCATCGGTTGGTCCTGACGGAAGCCCGGTGTCACCGTGACTGCGGGGCCAGCCGTTCGGGCCCCGGCAGCAGCTCCTTGCGCAGCTTGCTGCGCAGTTTCCGCTCCTTGTCCGACAGCGGTCCCGGGGCCACGCGCGGCGGGACACCCTGCACCGTCTCACCGGGCGGCACCGGGGGCTCGTAGTGGGTGGGGGCGGTGCGCAGGGTCAGCGCCGTGGTGCCGATCAGGGCGACCGTGAAGGCGATGGCGGCGCGGGTCCAGAAGCGGGCCCGGCGCTCACTGCCGCTGCGTACCGCGGGAGGCTGGGCGGCCCGCAGCCGCTCCGCGGAGGCCAGCACGGTCAGCCGCTCGTGCAGCGTGCCCGGGTCCGACAGTTCGGGCAGCCGTTCCGCCACGGTCTCGCGTGCGCGCAGCAGCCGGTTGGCCGTCGCGGGGGTGCTCGCCTCCGTCTCCGCCGCCGTTTCCGGCAGGTCGAGGCCGACACCGTCGTAGAGGACGAGCGTGCGGCGGTGCGGAGCGGGCAGCGCCAGCAGGGCGTCCATGAGGGCGCGGTCCGCCGTGTCGGAGGGGGGCGGCTCGGGGTGCCGGTAGCGGGGCCGGAACCGGTGCCAGGGCGAGAGCGCCCACTCGTACGCCGCGGCGCGCACCCAGCCGGCCGGGTCACGGTCACGGGCCACCTCGGGCCAGCGTTCCCAGGCCAGTTGGAACGCGCGTTCCACCGACTCGCGAGCCAGCTCGCGGCGCCCGGTGAGCAGGTAGGTCTGGCGGACCAGCGCGGGGGCGCAGAAGGCGTAAAGGGCGTCGAAGGCCTGAGCGGGCGTCAGGGCGGCCGTGCCCGGGGGTGTCTCCCTGGAGGGGTCCGGGTCGGGCTCCACCACCACCGGGTTCCGCAGGACTCGGGCATCCGGTCGCCGCGTCCTGCGCGGCTCCGTCCAGCTGTCGGCTCCCGCGTCGGGCCCGGGCTCCGGTCGCCGGTCGGGTTCCGGTCCCCGGCCGGGCACCGGCGCCGATTCGGGGGCCCTTCCGGACCGGGGCCTTTGTCCCCGCCGGGGCTCCCTCGGAGGCCGGGAGGGAGGCTCCGGCCGCGGCGCCCGTTCCGGTGCCGTGCGGACGGGTGCCTCCGGCTCCTGCGGACACACCGTCACCCCGCCGCCGCCCCCCTCGGCTTCGCCGTCGGCTTCCGCGCCTCTGCCGCGGCGGCCGATCCGGGCCTTCGGGCGGGCCGGCCGACGGGCATCGCCGGGCTCGGCTGCCGCCGGGGCCGCCGGAGCCGCGGGGGTGGCAGAGGCCGTCCCGGCCTTCGGAGCCGCGGGGGTGGCAGAGGTCGTCACGGCCTTCGGAGCCGCGGGGGTGGCAGAGGTCGTCACGACCTCCAGAGCCGGTGCAGCGGTCGCAGGGGTTGACGCCTCCGGAGCCGTTGCAGCCGGCGCCGCATGAACGGCAGGCGTGCTGGTTGACACCTCCAGAGCCGTCGCTTCCGCCGCTGCCGCCGGAGGGGCTTTTGGTCGCGTCCGCTCGGCCGGGTCGGCGAGTTCGGCCAGTTCGGCCAGCAGTTTCGCGTACTCCTGCCGGTTCCGGCCGCGCGGTGCCGTGCGACCGGACTCCCATGCCCGCACCGTCTCGCGGCTGACGCGCAGGCGCGCGGCGACCTGAGCCTGCGTCAGCGCACCTGATGCGCGCAGGCGTCGGCGTTCCTCGGGCGGGGGTAGTGGGGCGGCTGGACTTCGCGGCACGGGTCGCCATCCCTCCGTACGAAAAATGACATAAACGTATATTGAGCGACACAGCCGAGCTTCGCCTGTTACAACGGAAAAGTGCGTGTCGTTGGGAGCATGGCGGGCGTGATCCACACCACTGTTCGCCGGTCGGCACGGGCCCGTCTGCTCACCCGGTTGCGTGACCGCTCGCCGGGACTGTCCGGGGGCCTGCTCGGCGGCGCCCTGGCGGCCGGGCTGGGGCTCGCCGCGTTCGCCGTGCTCGTGATGCTGCTGTGGATCAGTTCGCCCTACCCCGACAGCGGCCCCGACCGTGCCCTGCACACCGCGGCGGCGCTGTGGCTGCTCGCTCATGGGGCCGAACTGGTCCGCACCGACACCCTTTCCGGGGTCCCCGCCCCCATGGGTCTGCCTCCGCTGCTGCTGCTGGCCCTGCCCGTGTGGCTGCTGCACCGGGCGGCCCGGGACGCGACCGACGGGCAGGTGGAGGGTGACGCCCCGCTCGTGCCCGGCCGGACGGCGTGGGCGGGTGTCGTCCTCGGCTACCTCGCCGTCGCCGCGCCCGCCGCCGTGTACGCCGGCGGCGGTGGACTACGGCCGGCGTGGGGGTCGGTGGGTGTGGCCGTGCCGCTCGTCGCAGTGGTGGCGGCGGGCGCGGGCGTGTGGTCCGCCTACGGCAGCCCGAGCGGGCCGCCGGCGCGGGCTCTCGGCGCGGTGTTCCCGCGGCGGGTGCGCCACCTCGTCATCCGCCCGGACGGGCGCCTCGGCGTCGCCGCGCGGGCGGCCGGTGCCGGGACGGCCGTGCTGGGGGCGGGCGGCGTCCTGCTGCTGACGGTGTCGCTGGCGTGGCACGGGCCGGAGACGCAGGGGGCGCTCCTGCGGCTGACGGAGGGCTGGTCGGGCCGGTTCGCGGTGCTGCTGCTCGCCGTCGCCCTGGTGCCGAACGCGGCCGTGTGGGCGGCGGCGTACGCTCTCGGGCCGGGCTTCCTGCTCGGTGCGGGTACCGTCGTGACGCCGTTCTCCTCCGCCCCGGCCCCGCTGTTGCCCCCGTTCCCGCTGCTGGCGGCCGTTCCGGACCCGGGCGCCGGGACGCCGCTGAACTGGGCGACCGGAGTGGTGCCGCTCGCCGCCGGGGTGGTGACCGGATGGTTCGTCGCACGGGATGCGGCGGCCCCGGTCCGGTCGCCGGGTCGGACGGCCGGCACGGCCCTCCTCGCGGCGGCCCTGTGCGCGGTCCTGGTGGCGTTGCTCGCCGCCCTCGCGGGCGGCCCCCTGGGCGCGGCCCGGCTGTCCCGCTTCGGCCCCGTCTGGTGGCAGGCAGGGGGAGCGGCGCTGGTGTGGACCGGACTGGTGGGCGTCCTGACGGCGCTGACGGTACGGGCCTGGCGGAGCCGCGCGCCGCGCGGTGCGGGGACGGAGAGGGAGCGGCGAGGACCGAGGATCGGGCGACCGCGGACCGAGCCCCCGCAGGAGACCCTCGCGGGCCGCCTTCGGACGTTCCGGATGCCGTGGGCCTCCGCTCCGTCCGCCTCCTCCAGGGCCGGGGGCACTCCGGCGTCGGAGGCCGCCGCGTCGGAGAAGGACTGGGAGGCGAGGCTGTGGGAGGACTCCGTCCTCCTGCCGTACGTGGCGGACGCGCCCCGTCCGTCGCCCCTGGGCGACGAGGAGAACGCGGCGATGATCCCGACCCGCACCCGCACCGACGGCGAACCGGCTGGGACCGGTAGGCCGGACGAGGCGCCCGGGACCGGTAGGCCGGACGAGGCGCCCGGGGCAGGCCGGCCGGACGAAACCCCCGGGGTGAGCCGGTCGGCGGAAGCGGTCAGGCCGGACCGATGGGAGAAGAGCCTCGGTGCTCAGGATGAACCGAACCCGCAGCGCACCCGGGGCGCGGACGAGGCCGGGCCGGACCGGGACCTTCCGCTTGTCGTTCCCCCGCCGCCACCGTCACCCCCCGGCCGGCCGGGCCCGTCCGCCCCGGAGGCCTGAACCCCCGGCCCCCCCGGGCCCGTCCGCCCCGGAGGCCTGAACTCCCGGCCGCCCGGGCCCGTCCGCCCCGGAGGACCAGACGAGGAAGGACCGAGCGTGTGCCGCCCGGCGCTACTCCTCCATGCCCAGCAGGCCGCGCAGCTCGTCCGGCAGGAGGTCGTTGCAGGACTGCTTCGCCTCCTCGGTGAGGGCGTCGTTGGTGCACGTGTAGTAGTCGCTGTAGACCAGCTGGGCCGTGAAGGAGGCGGCCACCAGGGCGAGCGCGAGCGAGGCCGTGACCAGGCCGCTGACCGCGGCGGTGGTCTGCGGGCGCCCCTTCTGCTCGCGGGCCGGGGAGTCCGGGTCGCCGGAGCGGGGCTTGGCGCGCAGGGCGCTGATGCCCCAGTACAGGGCGAGGGAGCCCAGCAGCAGGGCGACGTAGGGCCAGCTGAACAGGGCGAAGAAGAAGGCCCACATGCCGGACAGCAGGGCGTAGCGTGCCCGGCGCTGTGCCGGGTCCGTGGGGTCCCAGCGCATGCCGGACGGGCCCTGCGATCCGCCGCCCTGGCCCTCGGGGCCGCGAGGGCGGTCGCCGAAGCCGCCGGAGGAACGGCCGGGCTGCCGGTCGCTCCACTGCCGGCCCCACAGGGAGCGGCCGCCCTCGCCCCGGGAGCCGTCGCCGCCCTCGTCGCCGGACGGGTGGCGGGGCTGCCACGGCTGGTCGGGAGTGCCCTCCGGCGGCGGCGCGAAGGGATTGTCCTGCTGGGAGCCCTCGGAGCCCGGCCCGCCCCGGGAGTCGCGGCGCCGGTCGTCGCCGTTGCCCTCGCTCTGGGGCGCATCGGGCGGTGAGGAGGGGCGCTCCCGCAGCAGCACGGCGCCACGCTCCCCTCCCTGCGGCGACTGCTGGGGGAACGTGAGGAATCGCAGGCTGCGGTCCGGCATCAAGTGAGCGTCTTCCCCTTAATGAAGTACGGCGTGGTGCGGCGCGTGCGCCGCGCACGGCGTATCGACTACGGCTGAGCTGGAGCGTGCCCGTCGGCTCTCCGGCCCGGGTCCGTCTCTCCGTGAACGCTCGGTGCGCGGGCGGCGTTCCCCTGGCCCCGTGCGTTCCCGGATCAGCTCTTCCCAGACGCTACCTTCCGGCCACGCCCCCGTCCCGCGGGGGCCGCCCGGTGTGCCGGTATCGTTGCTGACGGTCGGCCGCTTCGTAGGCTTCCCCGTATCCGGGGGCCCGAAGCATTCGTATGAATGTACAAAGCGCTGTGCCGTCGACCGTGCAGACGCTCCCCGAGAAAGGGCCCCACCGTGGCTGCCGAGCCCGTGGCCGAACGCCCCAGGCGTCTCGTCGTGCTGGTCTCCGGATCCGGTACCAATCTCCAGGCGCTCCTCGACGAGATCGACGCCACGGGTGCGCGGGCGTACGGGGCCGAGGTCGTGGCCGTGGGTGCCGACCGGCCGGGCATCGAGGGGCTGGCCCGGGCCGAGCGGGCCGGGCTGCCGACCTTCGTGTGCCGGGTGAAGGACCACCCGGGCCGGGAGGCGTGGGACGCGGCCCTCACCGAGGCCGTCGCCGCCCACGCGCCCGACCTCGTGGTGTCCGCCGGGTTCATGAAGATCGTGGGCAAGGAGTTCCTGGCCCGCTTCGGCGGGCGGTTCGTCAACACCCACCCCGCGCTGCTGCCCAGTTTTCCGGGGGCACACGGGGTGCGGGACGCGCTCGCGTACGGCGTCCGGGTCACCGGCTGCACCGTCCACTTCGTCGACGACGGCGTCGACACCGGTCCGATCATCGCGCAGGGCGTGGTGGAGATCCGGGACGAGGACGACGAGAGCGCTCTGCACGAGCGCATCAAGGACGTCGAGCGAAGGCTGCTCGTCGAGGTCGTGGGGCGGCTCGCCCGCAACGGCTATCGCATTGAGGGACGAAAGGTAGTTATCCAGTGACCGCCGAGAGCAACAAGCGGGCCATCCGACGGGCGCTCGTCTCCGTCTACGACAAGACCGGCCTCGAAGACCTCGCGCGCGGCCTGCACGAGGCCGGGGTGGAGCTCGTCTCCACCGGGTCCACCGCCGCGAGGATCGCCGCCGCGGGCGTCCCCGTCACCAAGGTCGAGGAGCTCACCGGCTTCCCCGAGTGCCTGGACGGCCGGGTCAAGACCCTGCACCCGAAGGTGCACGCCGGCATCCTCGCCGACCTGCGTCTGGACTCCCACCGGGAGCAGCTCGGCGAGCTGGGTGTAAAGCCGTTCGACCTGGTCGTCGTCAACCTCTACCCGTTCCGCGAGACCGTCGCCTCGGGCGCGACGCCCGACGAGTGCGTCGAGCAGATCGACATCGGCGGTCCGTCGATGGTGCGGGCCGCCGCCAAGAACCACCCCTCCGTCGCCGTGGTGACCAGCCCCGGCCGCTACGGCGACGTCCTCGCCGCGGTCCGCGACGGCGGGTTCGACCTCGCCGGCCGCAAGCGGCTCGCCGCCGAGGCGTTCCAGCACACGGCCGCCTACGACGTCGCCGTCGCGAGCTGGTTCGCCTCCGACTACGCGCCCGTCGACGACTCGCGGTTCCCCGACTTCCTCGGCGCCACCTGGGAGCGCAAGGACACCCTGCGGTACGGCGAGAACCCGCACCAGCCGGCCGCCCTGTACGTCTCCGGCACGGGCGGACTCGCCGAGGCCGAGCAGCTGCACGGCAAGGAGATGTCCTACAACAACTACACGGACACCGACGCCGCCCTGCGCGCCGCCTACGACCACGACGAGCCCGCCGTCGCGATCATCAAGCACGCCAACCCGTGCGGCATCGCGACCGGCGCGGACGTGGCCGAGGCGCACCGCAAGGCGCACGCCTGCGACCCGCTGTCCGCGTTCGGCGGGGTGATCGCCGTGAACCGCCCGGTCTCCAGGGAGATGGCCGAGCAGGTCGCCGAGATCTTCACCGAGGTCGTGGTCGCCCCGGACTACGAGGAGGGCGCGCTCGAGGCCCTCACCAGGAAGAAGAACATCCGCGTGCTGCGCGCCCCCGGCGCCCCGGCCGCCCCCGTCGAGGTCAAGCCGGTCGACGGCGGCGTCCTCCTCCAGGTCGCCGACCGGCTCCAGGCCGAGGGCGACGACCCGGCCCACTGGACGCTGGCCACCGGTGAGGCGCTGAGCCCGTCCGAACTCGCCGACCTCGCCTTCGCCTGGCGGGCCTGCCGCGCCGTGAAGTCCAACGCGATCCTGCTCGCCAAGGACGGCGCCTCCGTCGGCGTCGGCATGGGCCAGGTCAACCGCGTCGACTCGGCGAAGCTGGCCGTCGAACGGGCCGGGGCCGAGCGCGCCGCCGGTTCCTTCGCCGCCTCGGACGCCTTCTTCCCCTTCCCCGACGGCCTGGAGATCCTCACCGAGGCCGGCGTGAAGGCCGTGGTGCAGCCCGGCGGCTCGGTCCGCGACGAGCAGGTTGTCGAGGCGGCCCGGAAGGCGGGCGTGACGATGTACTTCACGGGGACGCGGCACTTCTTCCACTGACACGACGGCCGCTGTCCCGCACCGGTACACGGATCGGTACGGGACGGCGGGCGGTTGGCTCCCACCGGGGCGAGTCGGTCGCCCACGCCGACCCGGGCCCTCTCCTCCGCCTCCCTGCCGCGGGCGTGTCCCGGTGCCGACGCCGGGCACCGGGCGGAGCGACCGGAACGGACCCGCCGGGGCCACAGCAGGACGGCGAGTGGCGTGGGATGCCGCCGAGCGTCCTCCGGACGACGGGCGTCGTACCGCTGTGCGGGGCCGACCGGGTGAGCGGGGCCCGGGGGCGGAAACAAACCCGGAAGGAGGGTTGTTGCCGGGTGACGGCACGGGGGAGCCGCATCGGCCGGCACCTCCCCCTGCCCCGCCACCACGGACGGGGACCGCACCCGATGAGCAACGGCGCTTCGACGAGGCGCGTGACGTCTCCTCACCTCCGCGAACTCGGCCGCTTCCTGGTGGCGCGGCGGGCCGAGGTGTCCCCGGCCCAGGTGGGACTGCCGGACGCCGGCAGGCCCGCGTGCATCCACCAGCGCAGCACCCTCGGCGTCCAGCGGGCGATGCCGTACTCGTCGTGGGCGGGGTCGGAGAGGTTCGGGTCGAAGTCGCTCTCGACCTTCAGCATGGCCGCGATCAGCGCCGTGGTGACACCGGGCCGCCCGCAGTCGCGGGCCGTCTGCACGATCAGCAGCCGGTACGCGGGCGGCACGCCCCGGTCGGTGCGCAGCTCGTCCGCCCCGTACGTGGCGGCGGCGACGCCCGTGGCCGGCGGAGGTACGACGACGATGCGGTACAAGGCGGAGTCCTTCTGTGTCCTCCGGCCCTCCTGTCCACCCCAGGACGCACGCACGGGGCCGTGCCTCCCTCGTAAGGATGAGACACGGCCCCGTGCGGTGCCGCGCGGCGGGCGCGCGGCCCGAGCGCGCGCTCCCGGCGTCAGAACTTGGGCCGGTTGAACCAGGCGGCGCCGTTCTTGTTGGCGCAGTACACGATGATCAGGATGCCGAGCACCAGGCTGATCAGCGCGAACACGTTGGCACTCAGCAGGCTGATCACGCTGAACAGCACCATGAACGAGGCGTAGACGATCGCGGAAACGCGCACACCGCCCCGGCCGGTGCCGAACTTGGCCGCGGTGAGTATGGCCCACACGGCGAAGCCGATCACGATCGCGCCGAACACGATCATGACGCCGACACCGATGCTGACGACCCGGTCGGCGTCCTCGGCGGAGATGGACGGGTCGTCGTTGGCGAGGTCCTCGAAGTACTCGGTGAACCAACTGGAGGCCACCATCATGAACAGGCCGCCGATGACCTGGAATCCGCCCAGGACGTACAGCATGATGCGGGCGGCCTTGACGGTGCCGGGCATCGGCATCTGCGCGGGCGGCGGGCCGCCGTAGGCCGGCGCCGCCGGGTAGCCGTAGCCCTGCTGGGGCGTGCCGGGGTACTGGGGCGGCTGGCCGTAGCCCTGCTGGGGCTGCTGGGGCGGCTGCCCGTAGGGGTTGTTCGGGTCGCCGAAACTCATGGCGGTCCTTCCTCCGTTGTCGCTCGTGCGGGGACGACGCGTGCACGGCTCGGAGGAAGTCCTGTGGTTGCGGTCCGTCCCCCCGGTTCTGCCCGCGGCACTTCTGGGGTTCATCGTTCTTGACCTTTCTCTTACTTGTCCAGCCGCGTGCCGCAGGTGTTGTGCAAGTGCAACATCATCGATCTTGACCGGACCGGCGGCGGAACCCCTGCGGACCGGGGCGGGAGAGCCCGGTCGCGGTCGCTCGATGCGCGTTCGCGGACGTTGCTGCCGTGGCGTGCTGCGGGCTGATTGGAACCGGGGGCCCGTCATCCGCGAGGATGGGGGCATGACCGCCCAGATTCTCGATGGCAAGGCCACCGCAGCCGCGATCAAGACCGATCTGACCGCCCGCGTGGCGGCGCTGAAGGAGAAGGGGGTCACGCCCGGCCTCGGCACGGTCCTCGTCGGGGACGACCCCGGCAGCCAGAAGTACGTCGCCGGCAAGCACCGGGACTGCGCGCAGGTCGGGATCGCCTCCATCCAGCGCGAGCTGCCGGCCACGGCCACGCAGGACGAGATCGAGGCGGTCGTCCGGGAGCTGAACGAGGACCCGGCGTGCACCGGTTACATCGTCCAGCTGCCGCTGCCCAAGGGCATCGACGAGAACCGCATCCTCGAACTGATGGACCCGGACAAGGACGCCGACGGCCTCCACCCGATGAACCTGGGCCGCCTCGTGCTCAACGAGCCCGCGCCGCTGCCCTGCACCCCGAACGGCGTGCTGACCCTGCTGCGCCGCTACGGCGTGGAGATCAAGGGCGCCGAGGTCGTGGTCGTCGGCCGCGGTGTCACCATCGGCCGTCCGATGCCGCTGCTGCTGACCCGGCGCAGCGAGAACGCCACGGTGACCCAGTGCCACACCGGCACCCGTGACCTGTCGGCCCACCTCAAGCGCGCCGACATCATCGTGGCCGCCGCGGGCAGCGCGCACCTGATCCGGGCGGAGGACGTCAAGCCGGGGGCGGCCGTGCTGGACGTCGGTGTCTCCCGCAGCGCCGAGGGGAAGATCGTCGGCGACGTCCACCCCGATGTGGCCGAGGTGGCCGGCTGGATCTCCCCGAACCCCGGCGGCGTCGGCCCGATGACCCGGGCCCAGCTGCTGGTCAACGTGGTCGAGGCGGCGGAGCGCAGTGTCGGCTGAGCGGAGCACCCGCGAGGGCGCCGGGGAACGGGTGCTCGGCGATGCCGGGGCCCCGGCCGAAGGCCCGGACGAGCCCCGGGACACGGAGGGCGCCGGCGCCCCGGCCGGCCGTCCCGTTGCCCCGGGCGCGGAAGCGGCCGCGGCGGAGGAAGCGCCCGCCGGGGAGGAAACGCCCGCCGGCGAGGACGGGGAGCACGACGAGGACATCACGGTGCGCGACCCCGTCAGCGCGCCCGACGCGCAGGGACGGCCCCGGCGCACCACCCGCCGCTTCCCGCTGTTCACCCGGGACACCGCGCGCCCGGAGGGCGGCGGCCGGGCCGCGGCCGGCGACGCCCCCGCGCCCGCCCGGCAGTGGCCGATCCTGGCCGTGCTGCTCACGGTGGGACTCGGGCTGCTGCTGACCGCGTTCGACCTGTTCCGGCTGGGCACCCTGCTGATCGGGGTGGCGCTGCTCGCCGGTGCCGTGCTGCGGTGGGTGGTGCCGGACGTCGGCATGCTCGCCGTGCGCTCCCGGTTCACGGACATCGTCACGTACGGGGTGCTCGGCACGGGGATCGTGGTGCTGGCGCTGATGGTCCAGCCGGACCCCAAGCTGCAGATCCCGTTCCTGAAGGACCTGCTGCACTTCACCGTCAGCGGTTAGGGCCTCCAGCGGCGGCGGCCCGCCCTCACCCCCGTGAAGGACGGGCCGCCGTCGGGAACCACCTTCCGGCAGGCGATGGGCCTGTTCAACGGCTGCCGGTCCGCTGTGGCACGGAAGTGACCGTTCCGCTACGGGGCCCGGAACCCCCGGACCGACCCGCGACCTTCGCCTCCGGGCGGACGGGGGCGTGGGGGTGGATGTCCTGACAGGGGCGCGAATGTCGCTCCAAGGGGCGCAAGGGCGGGGTCGTGCGGTCAGCTCGGACAAACGGGATGTTTCGGGGTGTTCTCCGTGCTTGTGCCGGGTTTCGTTCGGAACAGGGGGTCGCCGGTGGGACACTGGACCGCAAGCGAGTAGGCGTGCGACGGTGCACGCCCGCGCCCTGACGCTCCCGTGCGCCCCCACCCCGGGAACTGAGATCCTGGCTGGCGGCATCCCTGTGGGTAGCCAGCACGCGACTCGGCTTAAGGGCACCATGCGCGAGGGAAATACCAGCACGTACCGGGGGGAAGAGGGGGGAAGCAATGCCTCGTTGGAAGGCCTTGCCTGAGGAACTCGATCCGCAGATCAGGGAGTTCACCAGCCAGCTCAGGCGGGTCGTGGACCGCAGCGGCCTGAGCGTCGCGTCGGTCTCCGACCGGACGGGCTACAGCAAGACGTCCTGGGAGCGTTATCTCAACGGCCGGCTGCTCGCGCCCAAAGGCGCCATCGTGGCCCTGGCCGAGGTCACCGGCACCAACCCGATGCACCTGACCACCATGTGGGAGCTCGCCGAGCGCGCCTGGAGCCGCTCGGAGATGCGCCACGACATGACCATGGAAGCGATCCGCATCTCCCAGGCGCGCGCCGCGCTCAGCGAGCTCGCCGGGCCGGGCGCAGGAGGCAGGTCCCGCAAGGGCGGCGCCGCGGTCCGGCCGGGAGTCGCCGGTCCCGCCGGGGTCTCGCCGTCCGTGCCGCCGCAGCCGACCGCCTCGGACGTGCGCGACGCCTCCGACGTCAACTCCTGGGGGGTCACCGGCGGCTACGGCGGGCCCGCGCAGCCCGGCCGCCCCGGCCACGGCGCCACGCCGCCCGGGGGGCGCGGACGCGGCGCCCCGAAGTCCTCCGGCGCGCACGGCGCACCGCCCGGGGGCGGCGCGGGCCGCGCGCGCTCCGGCGGTCCCGGCGGCAAGCGGCGCACGTCGACGTTCGTCGCGGGCGCCGTCGGCGTGCTGGTGGTGATCGCCGCCGCGCTCTACGTCACGAGCACCGAGGACGGCAAGAAGAAGGACACCGTCACCACATCGCCGTCGCCCACCGTCACCACCGACGCCGATCTGCCCCCCGGGGTGGAGTGCAGCGGTGACAGCTGCACGGGCAAGGACGCGGAGAGCATGGGGTGCAGCGGTGACCTCGTGACGACGGCGAAGACCGCGACCGTGGGCACCACCACCGTCGAGGTCCGCTACAGCGAGGCCTGCTCCGCCGCCTGGGGCCGCATCACCCAGGCCACGCAGGGCGACGCGGTGGAGGTCACCGCGGGCAAGGCCAAGCAGGCCAACGACATCACCGAGGCCGGCGACACGGTGACGTACACGGCGATGGTGGCGGTGAAGAACGCGGAACAGGCGAACGCCTGTGCGGTGCTGGCCTCCGGCGAGGAGGGCTGCACCGAGTGACGCGGCCGGGGCGCCGACCGGCCCGACGAGGGAAGCGCCCCGCACCCGTGCCCGGACGGCCCGACGGCCGGCCGGGTCGCCGGCCCGGTCCCCGATGGGGGTCTCGAACGGGCTTCGTGGGGGATGTGTGGCGACGGGCATGGCCCGCCGCGGCGGGGGCATCCGACAGGTACCCCCACGGGAGTCCGGCAGCGGTTTCCCGACGGCGGCCGCCCCTGTCCCCCCTCTCCCGGACGGGCGGCCGCCTTCTCCGTGTGCCTCCCGTGCTCCTCCCGCTCCTCCGCACCGAGGACGGTGCGGTCACGCTGCGTACAGGAGACGGTCGCTCTGTGGGGTGGGCCACAGGGAGCCCGACCGTGCGGGCCGGCGGATGCGCGATAGCCTGACCGCTGGATCTCTCTTGACGCCAAGAGATCGATCATCCGTCGGCGATCCTTCCGTACCGGTGATCGATCGTCGCGGCGGGCACCGGTCACGAGCCGGAAGCGGGATCCCGCACCCCGGGGCAGGGACCGCCCCACCGCCAGCTGTCATACGGAGAACGCCATGACCCGCACTCCCGTGAACGTCACCGTCACCGGCGCGGCCGGCCAGATCGGTTACGCCCTGCTCTTCCGCATCGCCTCCGGCCAGCTGCTCGGCGCGGACGTGCCGGTCAAGCTGCGCCTGCTGGAGATCACCCCGGCGCTCAAGGCCGCCGAGGGCACGGCCATGGAGCTGGACGACTGCGCGTTCCCGCTTCTTCAGGGCATCGACATCACGGACGACCCGAACGTGGCCTTCGACGGCTCCAACGTCGCGCTCCTCGTGGGCGCCCGCCCGCGCACCAAGGGCATGGAGCGCGGTGACCTCCTGGAGGCCAACGGCGGCATCTTCAAGCCGCAGGGCCAGGCCATCAACGCCCACGCGGCGGACGACATCCGCGTGCTGGTCGTCGGCAATCCGGCCAACACCAACGCGCTCATCGCCCAGGCCGCGGCGCCGGACGTGCCCGCCGAGCGGTTCACCGCGATGACCCGCCTGGACCACAACCGCGCGCTGACCCAGCTGTCGAAGAAGACCGGCGTCCCGGTCTCCGAGATCAAGAAGCTGACGATCTGGGGCAACCACTCCGCGACCCAGTACCCGGACATCTTCCACGCCACCGTCGCCGGCAAGAACGCCGCCGAGGTCGTGAACGACGAGAAGTGGCTGGCCGAGGACTTCATCCCGACCGTCGCCAAGCGCGGTGCCGCGATCATCGAGGCGCGGGGCGCCTCGTCGGCCGCCTCCGCCGCCAACGCCGCCATCGACCACGTCCACACCTGGGTCAACGGCACGGCCGAGGGCGACTGGGCCTCCATGGGCATCCCGTCGGACGGTTCCTACGGCGTGCCGGAGGGCCTCATCTCCTCCTTCCCGGTGACCGTCAAGGACGGGGCGTACGAGATCGTCCAGGGCCTGGAGATCAACGACTTCTCCCGCGCCCGCATCGACGCCTCCGTCAAGGAGCTCGAGGAGGAGCGCGAGGCGGTCCGCGGTCTCGGCCTGATCTGAGCGAACCGGCGGCTGCGCGAGCCCCGGGCTCAGGGCCCCGTACCGGTCACGACCGGTACGGGGCCCCGCTGCGTCCGGGCGGCCGGCGGTCCCCCGCCCGGGCGGTCGGACCACCGATCTCTGGCCAAGAGTTGACGCAGATCACAGGGTCACCATCTTGACATTCTGCTGTCGCTGGTTCTAGATCACCCTCTATGCTGATGCACCTTCACTCCTCGGGTCACCCCTGACCCTCGCGCTCCCGAAGGATCGGCATGAGCACCGCACCCGTGCCGCGACAGCCGCCGCACCCGCAGAGCCCGGCCCCGCCGGACCCGCCGCCCGCCGTGCCGGGCGCCAGCGAAGCCACCCGGCTGCTGTGCGCCGGGACCTACCAGGACGCCAAGTACCGGGACCGCGTCATCGAGGAGCTCTACCTCAAGGAGCACCGGATCGCCGCGCCCGCGCTCGGCCACGACGCGGCCCGGGTCCTCGCCCACGCCCTGCGGGCCCGCCGGGAGGAACTGGGCTGGTCCGCCGCCGTCCTGGCGCTCTGGGCGGTGGGACTGCCGCTCAGCGGCTGGCTGTTGACCGGGCTGCTGCTGGCCGGCCTGGTGCTCGCCCTCGCCCCCGAGCGCCGGGGCGGTCAACAGGGCTCCGCCTACCGGGTGCTGGTCCTGGCCGCCGGGTACCTCGTCTTCGCCGTCACCCTGGCCGTGCTGCTGGGCGCCGCGTTCGGTGCCTTCTCCCCGGCCGGGACGGGCTCCTCCTACGACTCCTCGTCGTCGTACGACCCCTACGGCCCCTACGGCGACGCCTCGGCCTACGGGAGTTCGGACGGCACCTCCGACCTGCTCGACGTGCTGTTCCCGGTGTTCGGGGGCGGCGGGGTCGAGCCCTGGCGGGCCTGGATCGGCCTCGGGACGCTCGTCCTGATCGCCCTGTGCGCCGCCGCCCGGCGCGACCGGTTCGCCCGCGTCTTCGCCGAGGAGCTGTCCCCCGAGCACTTCGCGGACGTGGCCGACGACCCCGCCGAGCAGGCCGACGGCGAGCGCTTCCGGCGCGTCGTCACCCGCATCCGGCGGGAGCAGCACGCGCCGCTGGTCATGTACGACGAAGCCCGGCCGTTCCGCGGCGCGGGGTCGGCGTACGACACCTGGGTGCTCGCCGTCGAGCTGCGGCCGGACCCGGACGCCACCCAGCAGCCGCTCAGCAACCGCGCCATCCTGGAGAAGATCCGCCCGCTGCTCGCCCAGCTGCGGGTGCCCGCCGAGCACGCCGGTCCCGCCGTACGTGACCGGCTGCGCCGGCTGGAGATCGACGAGTGCGTGTTCCTGCCCGTCGAGGGGCTGGCCGGGCGGGACGAGGCGCCCTACTCCACGGCCGCCTTCGAGCAGCACCGGGACCGTGCCGTCGAGGAGGGCGGGGAGCGGCGGCGGCACTTCCTTCGCATCCGGGTCGGCGGCTGGGAGGAGGAACTGGTCGTCACCGTCTTCGTGCGGGTCCACACCCAGGGCGGCATGCTCATGCTGGAGATCGCCCCGCACGTGCTGACCCCGGTCCGCCCCGGGTTCAAGGACGCGGACCGGGACGCGCTGCGGATCCGCACCGCCACCCCGGTCGCCAAGGCCGCCGCCGCGCTGGCCCAGGTGCCGCGCTCCGCCGGGCCCGCCCTGGGCACCCTCGGCCGGGGCGCGGCCGACCTGTGGCGGCTGCTGACCGGCGGTCACACCGACGCGCCCCCGGAGGGGCCCGCGGCGTCCGTGCGGGAGCTGGCGGCGGTGAGCTCGGGATCCAAGTTCCAGGAGATGGACGTGGCCCGGTACCTGCGCAGCGTCCAGGACCGCATCGGGCGCGGAGTGCGCCAGGCGCTGGCCGAAGCCGGCTACGAGACCGGCGAGTTCATGCAGAAGATCGTCAACATCAGCAACGGCGCCGTGCACATCGACCGGGTCGAGGGGTCCACCTTCGCCATCGGCGACCACGCCCGTGCCACCAACGGCGGCCCGCGGCCGCAGAGGGGACCCAGGACACATGGGACACGATGAACCGGCCGTCCGCATCGGGGACGTCACGGGCAGCACCTTCGGCGTCGGCAGTCACGCCCATGCCGAGAGCCACCACGGCGTACCGGGCGGGTCCGACCCGGCAGCCCGGGAACTTCTCCGGGCCGTCCGCGATTTGCGGGCGGATCTGGCCCGGGTGCGGCAGAGTGAGCAGACCGCGCAGCTGGACGAGGCGCTGGCGGACACCGAGGACGAGATCGACCGCACCGGTGCGGTGGGCGAGAGCCGCCGCCGCAGGGTGCGGGAGCTCCTGACGGATGCCCAGACCCTGACGGCGGTGCTGGCCTCGGCCGCCACCGTCGCGGGGCTGCTCGGCATGTGACACGGGCGGCGAGCGAGACGAGGGGGATGCGATGACCGGGGGACCGCGGTACTGGAACGAGGACTCCCAGCGCTGGGAGGAGGCGGACGCCGACGGCGCCGCCGCCGGGCCCGGCGGGGAGGCAGGGGGAGGAGCGGACGACACCGCAGGGCCGGGCGGGTGGCCGACACCCACCGTGGTCTCCGCCCACGACCCCGGCCCCGCCGCGCCGCCGAACGACGCCGGCCCTCCCGCACCGGACGGAGCCGGCCCCGTGGCCGGACCCGCGCAGGGCGCCCCCGCGGCCCCCGGCGTCTCCCCGTCGGCGCCGACCCTCACGGGCCTGCAGTGGCCCGGCGCCGCGCCGCCCCCGCCCCCGCCGCCCGGCAACGCCGCCCCGCCGCCCGCTCCCTGGACCCCCGCCGAGCCGTACTACGGCCCCGCGCACCAGCCCGGCGCCCCGGTGCCCGGGCCGGGAGCCGCGCCGGGGGCCCGCCGGCGGCGCGTCTGGCTGGTGGTCGGGGGCGCCGCCGCCCTCGGGGTGACCGTGGGGCTCGTGGCCACCCTGATCGTGCGGAACGGGGGAGGCACCGACGACCGCGCGGACGACAGGCCCACGGTCACGGCGAGTCCGTCCCCGACGGCCGAGCCCACGGCGACCGGCACCGTGGAGCAGCCGCCGCCCGGTCCGACCGGCCAGGACAGCATCCCGGAGCCGTCCACCCTCGTCGACGACCTGCCCGCCGGGTACGAGCTGTTCACCGACGGGGAAGGCTTCACCATCGCCCGCCCCGCCGGGTGGAGCCGCGACGACGTGGACTCCAAGTACGGCATCGACGTGGTCAACTACTACAGCGCCGACCGCACGCACCGGCTCCAGGTGTTCGAGGTGTCCGAGGCGTCGCCCGCCGAGTCGCACGGGCTGTTCCTCTCCGACGCGGTGCACAAGGCCCCGGGCTTCACCGAGCTCTCCCTGGAGGACCTGGGCGGCGCCGGGGTGCCCGGCTCCCGGCTGGAGTACCGCGTGGACACCCTGCGGGGGCAGCCGGACGTCGGCGGTTGGCACGTGGTCGACGAACGCTTCGAGGCCGCCGACGGCAAGCTGTACGCCGTCGCCGCCTACACGCCGGACGCGGAGGGCCGGGAGGCCGGGCGTGAGTTGCTGCGGACGGCGCTGAGCGGCTTCTGCCCTCCCGCCACCACCTGCGGGACCGGCGGCGGATGACCGGAATCCGCGTTTGAGGACGTCCCGCGCTGTGACCGTACGCTCACAGCGTGGGCGTTTTCGCCCCGTAAGCGCCCATCTTCCGTGACACGGCGCACTTCTGGCCGGGAATCGCGCATGCTTTCGGCACTTCGGGGCAGGTGCACCCGGTCCCATGCGTGGCGGCAGTGTGACGCATGGGAGGCACCAGGAACGGAAGGCAGTACCGACTATGGCGGACAAGACGGAACTCGAGGCGCGCGGCACGATCCACGCGGGGGGCGAGTGGCGGGCGGCGGTGTCCGGCGCCACGCGCGAGATCATCGACCCCGCGGACGCGCAGCCCTTCGCCGTGGTCGCGGAGGGCGACGAGAAGGACACCGACCTGGCGGTGGCCGCCGCCCGGCGGGCCTTCGACGAGGGCCCCTGGCCGCACACCCCGGTCGCCGAACGGGCCGAACTGCTGCGCCGGGTCGCCGCCCTGCTCACCCGGGACCGGGAGTCGCTCGGCCTGCTGGAGAGCCGGGACGCCGGGAAGACCGCGGAGGAGGGCCGCGTCGACATCGACTGCGTCGCCGACGCCTTCCGCTACTTCGCCGACCTGGTCGCGGGCGAGGCCCCCGGCCGGGTCGTGGACGCCGGCACGCCCGACGTCCACAGCGTCGTCGTGCACGAACCCGTCGGTGTCTGCGCGATGATCACGCCCTGGAACTACCCGCTCCTCCAGGCCAGCTGGAAGATCGCCCCGGCGCTGGCGGCCGGCAACACCTTCGTCATCAAGCCCAGCGAGATCACCCCGCTGAGCACCGTCGCCCTGATCGACCTGCTCCTGGAGGCCGGACTGCCGGCCGGGGTGGCCAACATCGTCACCGGCCCCGGGCACACCGTCGGCGCCCGGCTCGCCGAACACCCCGACGTGGACCTGGTGTCCTTCACCGGCGGGCTGGTCAGCGGTACCAAGGTCGCCCAGGCCGCCGCGCCCGGCGTCAAGAAGGTCGCCCTCGAACTCGGCGGCAAGAACCCCAACGTGGTCTTCGCCGACGCCTGCGCCACCGAGGAGGGTTTCGACACCGCCGTCGACCAGGCCCTCAACGCGGCCTTCATCCACAGCGGCCAGGTGTGCTCGGCCGGGGCGCGGCTCATCGTCGAGGAGTCCGTCCGGGACCGCTTCGTCGCCGAACTCGCCCGCCGCGCCCAGCGGATCAGGCTCGGCCGGGGCACCGAGGACGGCGTCGAGTGCGGCCCGCTGGTGTCCGAGCAGCAGCGCGACAAGGTCGAGGCGTACGTCGCCTCCGCGCTGGAGGAGGGCGCCGTCCTGCGCTCCGGCGGCAAGCGGCCCGAACCGTCCGCCGAACGCCCCGCGAGCGGCTACTTCTACGAGCCGACCGTCCTCGACCACTGCCACCGCGAGATGCGGGTGGTGCGCGAGGAGGTCTTCGGGCCGGTCCTCACCGTGGAGACCTTCCGCACCGAGGACGAGGCCGTCGCCCTCGCCAACGACACCGAGTACGGGCTGGCCGGCGCCGTGTGGACCACCGACGCGGGCCGTGCCCGGCGGGTGGCCGGCCGGCTGCGGCACGGCACGGTGTGGATCAACGACTTCCACCCCTACCTGCCGCAGGCGGAGTGGGGCGGCTTCGGCAAGAGCGGAGTGGGCCGCGAACTCGGCCCGGCCGGACTTGCCGAGTACCGCGAGACCAAGCACGTCTACCAGAACCTCGCGCCGAAGCCGGTGCGCTGGTTCGCGGGCTGAATCACAGGCCACCGGCCGGTGGACCGGGCACCTCCGCCCCTCGGTGACACACCTCCCGAGTGCGGCGCACCGCCCCACGGCACATCCGCCGCGCCCCGGCGGACCGCGGTGCCGCTTGGTGCCGCCCGGTCCCCGGACCACCCGGGGGCCGGGCCGGAGCACGGCGGCCCGCCCCGCCCCGGCGCACCACGTCACCACGGCCGCGTGCCGTGCACCCGTCCCCGCGCCGCGGCATCCCGTCCTCGTCTTCCCGTCCGACGCACGGCGTCGACCGGCAGTTCACCTCATCCATCCGTTCCGAACCTCCCGGAGGAGTACCGCTCCCATGCCAGAACACACCCACCTGTACGACTACGTCGTCATCGGCGGCGGCACGGCGGGCTCCGTCATCGCCTCCCGGCTGACGGAGAACCCGGACGTGACCGTCGCCGTCATCGAGGGCGGCCCCAGTGACGTCGGCCGCGACGACGTGCTGACCCTGCGCCGCTGGATGGGACTGCTCGGCGGCGAACTGGACTACGACTACCCGACCACCGAGCAGCCGCGCGGCAACTCGCACATCCGGCACAGCCGCGCCCGGGTGCTCGGCGGCTGCTCCTCCCACAACACGCTCATCGCGTTCAAGCCGCTGCCCTCCGACTGGGACGAGTGGGAGGCGGCCGGCGCCCGGGGCTGGGGCGCGGTCCAGATGGAGGCGTACTACGCCCGCCTGAAGAACAACATCGTCCCGGTCGACGAGAAGGACCGGAACGCGATCGCCCGCGACTTCGTGGACGCCGCGCAGAAGGCCCTCGAAGTGCCGCGGATCGAGAGCTTCAACAAGAAGCCGTTCCAGGAGGGCGTCGGTTTCTTCGACCTCGCCTACCACCCGGAGAACAACAAGCGGTCCTCCGCCTCGGTGGCCTACCTGCACCCGGTGATGGACGAACGGCCCAACCTGACGATCCTGCTGGAGACCTGGGCGTACAAGCTGGAACTCGACGGGACCCGCGCCACCGGCGTCCACGTCCGCACCAAGGACGGCGAGGAGATCCTCGTCACCGCCCGCAACGAGGTGGTGCTGTGCGCCGGCGCCGTCGACTCGCCGCGGCTGCTGCTGCACTCCGGCATCGGGCCCCGCGCCGACCTGGAGGCGCTCGGCATACCCGTGGCGCACGACCTGCCCGGTGTCGGCGAGAACCTGCTGGACCACCCCGAGTCCGTGATCGTCTGGGAGACGGACGGGCCCATCCCGGACAACTCCGCGATGGACTCCGACGCCGGTCTGTTCGTGCGCCGCGACCCCGGCCACGCGGGCCCGGACCTGATGTTCCACTTCTACCAGATCCCGTTCACCGACAACCCGGAGCGACTGGGCTACCAGCGGCCGGAGTTCGGCGTGTCGATGACCCCGAACATCCCCAAGCCGAAGTCCCGCGGCCGCCTCTACCTCACCAGCGCCGACCCCGACGTCAAGCCCGCCCTCGACTTCCGCTACTTCACCGACGAGGACGACTACGACGGCCGCACCCTCGTCGACGGCATCCGCATCGCCCGCGAGATCGCGAAGACCGAACCGCTGGCCCACTGGCTCAAGCGCGAGGTCGCCCCGGGGCCGGACGTCACCGGCGACGAGGAGCTGAGCGAGTACGCCCGCAAGGTCGCCCACACCGTCTACCACCCGGCGGGCACCTGCAGGATGGGCGCCGCCGACGACGCTCAGGCCGTCGTCGACCCCGAGCTGCGCATCCGCGGCCTGGAGGGCATCCGCATCGCGGACGCGTCCGTCTTCCCGACCATGACCGCCGTCAACCCGATGATCGCGGTGCTGATGGTCGGCGAGCGGGCCGTCGAACTGATCGGCGGCGATGCGCGATGAGTACCACCACCTCCGCCGCGCCCGCCACGCCGCCCGCGGCCGGACCGGACGGCACCGCGCCCGTCTTCTCCGTCCAGGGGCTGTGGAAGGTCTTCGGCCCCAAGGCGGACCGGATCCCCGGGGACCCGGAACTCGCCGCCCTCGAACCCGCCGAGCTGCGCGCCCGCACCGGCTGCACCGCCGCCGTGCGCGACGTGAGCTTCGACGTCCGCAAGGGCGAGGTCTTCGTCGTCATGGGCCTGTCCGGTTCCGGCAAGTCCACGCTGGTGCGCTGCCTGACCCGGCTCATCGAGCCGACCGCGGGCACCATCGCCATCGACGGCGAGGACGTGCTCGCCATGGACAAGGCCCGGCTGCGCGAACTGCGCCGGCACCGCGCCGCCATGGTGTTCCAGCACTTCGGCCTGCTGCCGCACCGCACCGTCCTCGACAACGTCGCCTATGGCCTGGAGATCCAGGGCATGGGCAAGGCCGAACGCCGCGAGAAGGCTGCCGAGGTCGTCGCCAAGGTCGGCCTGGAGGGCATGGAGCAGCGCAGGCCCTCCCAGCTGTCCGGCGGCCAGCAGCAGCGCGTCGGCCTGGCCCGCGCCCTCGCCGTCGACCCGGAGGTCCTCCTCTTCGACGAGCCGTTCAGCGCACTCGACCCGCTGATCCGGCGCGACATGCAGGAGGAGGTGACCCGGCTGCACCACGAGGAGGGCCGCACGATGGTCTTCATCACCCACGACCTCCAGGAGGCCCTCCGGCTCGGCGACCGGATCGCCCTGATGCGCGACGGCCGCGTGGTGCAGCTCGGCACCCCCGAGGAGATCGTCGGCTCGCCGGCCGACGACTACGTCCGCGACTTCGTCCGGGACGTCCCCCGTGAACAGGTCATGACCGTCCGCAGCGCCATGAAGCCCGGCGACTGCGGCGGCTCCGACCACCCGGGGGCCCTCGCGCCCGACACCGTCGTCTCCGGGGCCATCGAGACGGTCGCCCGCACCGGCCGGGCCGCCTGCGTCGTCGAGGACGGCCGCTGCCTCGGGCAGGTCGACCACGCCGGCCTCCTGCGGGTCGTCGCCGGTCTCGACGGCGGTCCGGTGAAGGAGGCCGCCTGATGACCACCCGTGCCAGACCCGCGGCCGCACCGACGGCCCCCGCAACGGCCGGGAGGTGCCGACGATGAGCGCCGTCACCACCCCGGCCCCGCCCTCCCCGCCCGCCGAACCGGTGGAGCAGCAGACGCCGCCGGCGACCGGCGCGCGGACCCTCCACCCGCTGCTGCGCCGTCTGCTGCCCCTGCTCGTCGCCGCGGCCGTGCTCGTGCCGGCCGCGGCGCTCCTGTGGGGCAGCGGGACCTGGCCCGCCGCACTGACCGCCGACGTCAAGACCCCGCTGGACGACGCCTACACCTGGGTCGTGCACAACCGGGACACCAACCCCGTCTTCCTCTACTTCCTGCTCCACCTGAGCAACTGGTCCGACGACTCCGTGATCTGGCTGACGGACCTGCTGGTGAACGTCGGCTGGTTCCCCGTCACGGCGGTGGCGGTCCTGCTCTCCTGGCGCATCGGCGGCCTGCAGAGCCGGCGCGGCCCGAAGCTGGCCGGCGTCACCCTGGGCTGCTTCGCGCTGTGCGGAGTGCTGGGCATGTGGGAAGCCACCATGGAGACCCTCGCCCTGATGGCGATCGCGGTCCTCGTGTCCGCGGTCATCGGTGGTCTGCTCGGCCTGGGCGGCGGTCTGTCGGACCGCTTCCAGAAGATCCTGCGCCCGGTGCTGGACACCATGCAGATCATGCCGGCGTTCGCCTACCTGCTGCCGCTGGTACTGCTGTTCGGCATCGGCGTGCCCTCCGCGCTGATCGCCACCATCATCTACGCCGCGCCGCCCATGGCCCGGCTCACCGCGCTCGGCCTGCGGGGCGCCGACCCGGGCGTGATGGAGGCCGCCAAGTCCCTGGGCGCGAGCCCCTGGCAGCGGCTGCTGACGGCCCGTCTGCCGCTGGCCCGCAAGGAGACCCTGCTCGGCCTCAACCAGACGATCATGATGGCGCTGTCCATGGTCACCATCGCCTCGGTCGTCGGCGCCGGCGGTCTCGGCGAGGAGGTCTTCCAGGCCCTGTCCACCGTGGACGTCGGCAAGGCGCTCGCCGCGGGCATCCCGATCGTGCTGCTGGCCGTGTGGCTGGACCGCACCACGGCCGCGGCCGGGGACCGCCTCGGGGAGGGGCCCGGCCCGTCCCCCGTCCCGCTGCTGCACGGCTGGCAGGGCTGGGGCCTGACGGCGGGCGTGGGCGTCCTGGTCTCCTGGGTGGGCTCCGTGCTGCTCATCGAGGAGTGGCCACAGCTGTGGGTCGTGAACATCTCCACGCCGGTCAACCGGGCTATGGACTGGTTCACCGGCCACCTCGCCGAGGGCGTGCCCGTCCTGGGCGGCACCCGCACCTGGGCCGACGGCTTCACCTCGTGGGTGCTCGACCCGATCCGGTCCGGGCTGACCGCCACCCCGTGGTGGGTGCTGGTCCTGGCCGCCGCGGTGCTCGGCCTCCTCGCGGGCGGCTGGGGCGCCATGGCGACGGCGGCCACGGCCATGGCCGGAGCCGGTGTCATCGACGTGTGGAACAAGTCCCTCGACACCCTGTCGCAGGCCATCGCGGGCGTCGTCGTCACCCTGGTGCTCGGCTTCCTCATCGGTGTGCTGGCGGCCCGGGTGCCGGTCGTGGAACGCGTGCTGCGGCCCGTGCTCGACACGATGCAGACGCTGCCGCAGTTCATCTACCTGATCCCGGTGGTGGCGCTGTTCAACGTGGGCCGGTCCGCGGCCGTCGCCGCGGCGGTGCTGTACGCGCTGCCCGCCGTCATCCGGATCACCGTGCAGGGGCTGCGCCAGGTGGACCCCGCGGCGCTGGAGGCGTCCCGCTCCCTGGGGGCCGGCACCTTCCAGCAGATCCGCCAGGTCCAGGTGCCGCTGGCCCGCCCGGCCCTGATGCTCGCCCTCAACCAGGGCGTCGTGCTCGTCCTCGCCATGGTCATCGTCGGCGGCTTCGTCGGCTCCGGTGCCCTCGGCTACGACGTCGTCTACGGCCTCCAGAAGAGCGACCTGGGCACCGGCCTCACCGCCGGCGTCGCGATCGTGCTGCTCGGCCTGGTCCTGGACCGCACCACCCAGCGCACCCGCTCCGACACCGGCACGCCCTGACCCCCTGTCCCGGCGTGCCCGCGGGGCTCCGGCCCCGCACCGCCCGCCGCACGATCCGTCCCGACGGAAGAAACGAAACGAGAGAGAAGACGCCATGCGCATGAAGAACCAGCAGCCCGCCGACCGCAAGAACGCCGGGCCCAGAGGGGCCAGATCGCGCCTCACCCGCGCCGCGAGCGCCGCCGTCGTGGTCCTCGGCCTCACCGGCGTGAGCGCCTGCGGCGCCGCCGACACCGGTTCCTCGTCGTCGAAGGGCTCCTCCGGCAAGGTCACCATCGCCGTGCCGTCGTGGGTCGGCGCGGAGGCCAACGGCGCCGTCGCCAAGTACATCCTCGAGAACGAGCTGGACACCAAGGCCGAGCTCAAGCAGCTCGACGAGTCGGTCGCCTTCGACGCCCTCCACAGCGGCAAGGTCGACGCCATCATGGAGGACTGGGGCGGCGCGCCGAAGAAGGTGCAGCTGTACGTCGAGGAGAACAAGTCCGTGGTCGAGGGCGGCGACCTCGGCGTCGTCGGCCACATCGGCTGGTTCGTGCCGAAGTACCTGGCCGACAAGCACCCGGACATCACGGACTGGAAGAACCTCAACAAGTACAAGGACCTGTTCAAGACCGCGGAGAGCGGCAACAAGGGCCAGCTGCTCGAGGGTTCCCCGTCGTACACCACCAACGACGACGCGATCATCAAGAACCTCGACCTGGAGTACAAGACGGTCTACGCCGGCTCCGAGGCCGCCCAGATCACCCAGATCCGGGAGAACTACAAGGCCAAGAAGCCCTTCATCAGCTACTGGTGGACCCCGCAGTGGCTGAACGCCGACATCGACCTGGTCGAGGTGAAGCTGCCCGAGCACAAGGAGGGCTGCGACGCCGACCCGGAGAAGGTGGCCTGCGCCTACCCGGAGACCCCGCTGCAGAAGTACTTCAACGCGGACTTCGCCGAGAAGGGCGGTGACGCCGCGAAGTTCCTGAAGAACTTCAAGTGGACCGCCGAGGAGCAGAACGAGGTCGCCGCGATGATCGCGGGCGAGAAGATGAGCTCGGAGGCTGCGGCCGAGAAGTGGGTCAAGGCCAACAAGGACGTCTGGGAGAAGTGGCTGCCCTGACCCGCGGTCCCGGCACCAACACACGGCGGACTCCGGCAGCGCCGCGCGCTGCCGGAGTTCCAGGTCCGGCCCCCACGGCACCGGCGCCGTGGGGGCCGGACGCGTTCCGGGGGCCGACGCCCCGAGTGGTATGTCAGTGCTGCTGTCCCGGCCGGTAGTGGCCCGGCGTCAGACGGCACGTCACCCCGAACCGGTTCCACGCGTTGATCACCGTGATCGCGGCGACGAGCTGCGCCAGTTCCGCCTCCTCGAAGTGGGCGGCGGCCCGCCCGTACACCTCGTCCGGCACGAACCCGTCGGTCAGGACGGTCACCGCCTCCGTCAGCTCGATCGCCGCGAGCTCCTTCTCCGTGTAGAAGTGCGGCGACTCCTCCCAGGCCGCGAGCTGCACGATCCGCTCCACGCTCTCGCCCGCCGCCAGCGCGTCCTTGGAGTGCATGTCCAGGCAGAAGGCGCAGTGGTTGAGCTGCGAGGCGCGGATCTTGACCAGCTCCAGCAGCGTGGGGTCGAGCCCCTTGCGGGACGCCGCGTCCAGCCGCACCATCGCCTTGTACACGTCCGGGGCCAGGGCGGCCCAGTCCAGCCGAGGAGCGGGCTCCGGCGCGTTCTTCCCGGCCGCCGTGCCGCTCGCGGTCGGCGTGCCGGTCTCCTGCTTCGCTGTTGTCGTCATGCTTCGGAGCCTAGAAGCGAGGCAGCCCAGGAGTATGGTCCATTTCCATGGCAAAACCCTGGGCCACTTACGGTGTCGACCTCCACCTGGAACGCAGCGGCCCCGGCCTGCGCCGCGGCCTGACCGACGCCCTGCGGGACGCCATCCGCACCGGCCGCCTCGCCCCCGGCACCCGGCTGCCCTCCTCCCGCGCGCTCGCCGCCGACCTGGGCATCGCCCGCAACACCGTCGCCGACGCCTACGCCGACCTGGTCGCCGAGGGCCGGCTCACCGCACGGCAGGGCTCCGGCACCCATGTCGCCGACCGCGCGGTGCCCCCGCCGGCGGCCCGGCCGGCCCCCGCGCGCCCGCCCGGCCGGCTGCCCTACGACCTCGTCCCCGGCACGCCGGACCTCTCCTCCTTCCCGCGCGCCGCCTGGCTCCGGGCCACCCGCCGGGCGCTCGCCGCCGCCCCCAACGACGCCTTCGGCTACGGCGATCCGCGCGGCCGGGTGGAACTGCGCGCGGCCCTGGCGGACTACCTCGCGCGGGTCCGGGGCGTGCGCACCGACCCCGAACACGTCGTCGTCTGCGCCGGCTTCGCCGACGGCCTGCGCCGCCTCACCGACGTCCTGCGGACCCGGGGCGTGCGCACCCTGGCCGTCGAGTCCTACGGCCTGGACGCCCACTGGGACCTCGTCGAGCGCTCGGGACCGCGCACCGTGCCGCTGCCCTTCGACGAGCAGGGTTCCCTCATCGACCCGGGCGACGCGGGCGCCATCCTGCTCACGCCGTCCCACCAGTTCCCGCTCGGCGGTGCCCTGCCGCCCGCCCGCCGGGCCGAGGTGATCGACTGGGCCCGGCGGACCGGCGGGCTGGTCCTGGAGGACGACTACGACGGCGAGTTCCGCTACGACCGGCAGCCCGTCGGGGCGCTCCAGGACCTCGACCCCGGCCACGTGGTGTACCTCGGCACGGCCAGCAAGTCGCTCGCGCCCGGACTGCGGCTGGCCTGGATGGTGCTGCCGCCGTCCCTCCTGCCGGACGTCATCGCGCACGGCGGCAGCCCGTCGGTCGGCGTGGTCGAGCAGTTGGCGCTGGCCGAGTTCCTCACCTCCGGCGCCTACGACCGCCACGTCCGCGCGGCCCGCCTGCGCTACCGCCGTCGCCGCGACGCCCTGGTCGAGGCGCTGGCCACGCGGGCCCCGGACGTCCGGGTCACCGGCATCGCGGCGGGGCTGCACGCCGTCCTCAGGCTTCCGCCCGGCACCGAGCAGCCGGTGGTCCGGGCCGCGACATGGCAGGGCCTCCGGGTGCTCGGCCTCGGCCGCTTCCGCCATCCCGCCGCCACCGACACCCCGGTGGACGGCCTCGTCGTCGGCTACGGCACCCCGCCCGAACACGCCTGGGCGGGCACGCTGGAGGCGCTGTGCAAGGCACTTCCCTGATCCGGGGGGCCGTCCTGCGTCCCCTCGGCCGCTTGAGCCCGGAGCGCGCCCCCGCTCCCAAGCCGACGTGACGCGTGCGACGTGACCGGTCCGTGAAGGGCCAGCCCCCGGCGTGAGCCGGTCCCGGCGGGTCCTCAGCCGGCCTCCCGCGCACCGGCCCCGGCCTCCTCCGGTGCCTCGCCGAAGCGGCTGAGCGCCAGCGCGCCCACCACCGCCACGGCGAAACCGAGCACCGCGAGCCAGCCCCACCCGGGGCGGGTGCGGTCGCCCAGCCAGACCACGCCCGCCAGCGCCGGACCGACCGTCTCCCCGAGGACGAGGCCCGCCGTGGCGGCGGTCACCGAGCCGCGCTGCAACGCCGAGGTCAGCAGCAGGAACGCGGCGCCGCCCCCCAGCACCAGCGCGTAGGAGGCCGGGTTGGTGAACAGGGAGGGCAGCGAGACGTCGTCGACCAGGCGGACCGACACCTCCACCACGCCGAAGCCGAGCCCGGCCCCCAGGCCGAGGACGCCCGCGCGGGCCCGTTCCGGCAGCCGTCCGCCCGCCGCGCCGAGCAGCAGCACCGCGGCCCCCGTGCCGAGCATCGCCCAGCCCAGCCAGCCCGGTCCCGCCAGATCCCCCTCCGCCCCGGAGGCCAGCCCGAGCATCGCGAGCCCCGCGCACACCACCGCCACCGCCGTCCACTCGGCGCGCTTCAGCCGCACCCCGAGGAGCAGCGCCGCCACGACCGCGGTCACCGCCAGACTGGCCGCGAGAGCCGCGCCCACCGCGTAGATGGGCACCGCCCGCAGGGCGACGATCTGCAGCCCGAACCCCAGCCCGTCCAGGGCCAGTCCGGCGATGTAGCGCCACTGCCGCAGGGCCCGCAGGAGCAGCACCACGTCGCCGCCGGGGTCCGTGTCCGCCGCCGCGCGGGCGGCGATGGCCTGCAGCACCGTCGCCGTGCCGTAACAGACCGCCGCACCAAGGGCGCACACCATGCCAAAGATCACAAAAAGACACTAGAGGCAGAGCCGGGGAAGGGCCCTGCGGCACACGCCGTCGCACGAGTCTCTAGGCTGTCCGCCGCGAGCCGGGGAGCGGATGCCCGGCCGTGGACACACGCATACAAGGGGGAATGGCCGACATGGCGGAAACGCGACGGCGACTGCGCTCCAGCACGGTGGTACTCGGCGGGATGGGGGTTCTGGCGGCGGCGCTGTCCGCCTGCGGATCCGACCCCGACCGGCGCTGCGTGGACCGCAACAGTTATGACTACCTCAAGGGCTACAAGGTCGTCGCCGACAAGAACTGCAAGTCGTCCTCCGGGGGGTCCTCCGGGACCGCCGGGAAGAACCGCAAGAGCCGTGGCGGCAACGCCGATTGGTACTACGACGCCGACGTCAGCCGCGGCTACGCCGACCACGGCACCTTCAGCCGCAGCGCGGCCGTCGACCGGGGCGGCTTCGGCTGCTCCGGCTCCGGCAGCGGTGGCGGCTGAGCGGCCCGGCGGACGAAGGACCCGACCGTGGAACGCCGCACCATCACACCCCGCCCCGGCTGGCAGCAGACCGTCGAGGAACAGGGGCTCATCTACCCGCTCACCCTGCCCGCCGAGCACGAGGCCGCCCGGGACGCCGGGCATCCCGTGCCCGACGACGCCTGGGTCCCCTACTGGGACGAGAGAGCCCACTACGTCTTCACCCTGGACGAGGTCGAGGCGCTGGAGGAGGTCGTCGAGGAACTGCACCGCATGTGCCTGGAGGCCGCCGAACACATCGTCACCGAGGACCGCTTCGCCGACCTCGGCATCACCGACCCGCGCGTGGTCCGCGCGGTCACCGAGGCGTGGCAGCGGCGCGACGAACTGCCCTCCCTCTACGGCCGCTTCGACCTGCGCTACGACGGCACCGGACCGGCCAAGCTGCTGGAGTACAACGCCGACACGCCCACCTCACTGGTGGAGGCCGCCTCCCCGCAGTGGTTCTGGATGGAGGAACGGTTCCCCGGCGCCGACCAGTGGAACTCCCTCCACGAACGCCTCATCGACGCCTGGAAGCGGCAGGCCGCGCTGCTGCCGCCCGGCTCCCCCCTCTACTTCGCCCACTCCTCGGCCGACGAGATCGGCGAGGACCTCATGACCGTCGCCTATCTCAAGGAGACGGCCGAACAGGCAGGGCTGGAGACCGACTGGATCTCCGTGGAGGAGATCGGCTGGGACCGCCTCGCCGGCCGCTTCGTGGACAACCGGCTGCGCTTCATCCGCAGCATCTTCAAGCTGTACCCGTGGGAGTGGCTCACCACCGACCGCTTCGCCGACCACGTCCTGGAGACCCTCGACAACGGCGGCGGCACCGGCAGCACCCTGTGGATCGAGCCGGCCTGGAAGATGCTGCTGAGCAACAAGGCGCTGCTCGCCATCCTCTGGGAGCTGCACCCCGGCCACCCCAACCTCCTCGCCTCGTATCTCGACGGCCCCCGCGAGCTGGCCCGCACCACCGGGTACGTCGCCAAGCCGCTGCTGGGCCGCGAGGGCGCCGGGGTGACCGTCCACCGGCCGGGCGAGGCGCCCGCCGTCCGCGACGAACGCTGCTGCTACCAGGAACTCGCGCCCCTGCCCGACTTCGACGGCAACCACGTCGTCCTCGGGACCTGGGTCGTGGAGAACGAGGCCGCCGGACTCGGCATCCGCGAATCCGCCGGCCTGATCACCGACGCGTACGCGCGCTTCCTGCCGCACGTGATCCTGTAGCCCTCCAGCAGCACCCAGGTCACGGCCCGCCCCCGCCCCGGAACGTCCACGACATCCGGAGCGGGGCCGAGCCGTGTCACACCCCGCCCCATGGGCCGCCACCTGCGCTCCCGCATCGTGGACGCCCGGCCACGGCACCGGGTGCCGCCCGGTACGCTGACCTCGGGTCGTGACTGGCGTGCTGGGATGGAGCAACCATCGGGAAGCGACCCCCGGGCCCGTGCACCACCGGGACCGGCACCGTGCCGTGCGCCTGGGCCGCACCGTGAACGCCGAACGCCACGTCCGGAGGTCCCCATGTCAGCCGAGCCCCTCTCCACCGCTTCCACCGCCTTCCGCTCCGCCCTCGATGTGATCCGCTCCGTCGAGCCGCGCGTGGCCGACGCGATCGGCCAGGAGGTCGCCGACCAGCGCGAGATGCTCAAGCTGATCGCCTCCGAGAACTACGCCTCCCCGGCCACTCTCCTGGCGATGGGCAACTGGTTCAGCGACAAGTACGCCGAGGGCACCGTCGGCCGCCGCTTCTACGCCGGCTGCCGCAACGTCGACACCGTCGAGTCGCTGGCCGCCGAGCACGCCAAGGAGCTCTTCGGCGCCCGCCACGCCTACGTCCAGCCGCACTCCGGCATCGACGCCAACCTCGTCGCCTTCTGGGCCGTGCTCGCCGACCGCGTCGAGGCGCCCTTCCTGAAGAAGACCGGCGTCCGCCAGATCAACGACCTCTCCGACGCCGACTGGGCCGAGCTGCGCCAGGCGTTCGGCAACCAGCGCATGCTCGGCATGTCCCTGGACGCCGGCGGCCACCTCACCCACGGCTTCCGCCCGAACATCTCCGGCAAGATGTTCGACCAGCGGTCCTACGGCACCGACCCCGCCACCGGGCTGCTCGACTACGAGGGCGTGCGCGCCACCGCCCGCGAGTTCAAGCCGCTCATCATCGTGGCCGGCTACTCCGCCTACCCCCGGCTGGTGAACTTCCGGAAGATGCGGGAGATCGCCGACGAGGTCGGCGCCACGCTGATGGTCGACATGGCGCACTTCGCCGGTCTCGTCGCCGGCAAGGTCCTCACCGGTGACTTCGACCCGGTCCCGCACGCGCAGATCGTCACCACCACCACCCACAAGTCGCTGCGCGGCCCGCGCGGCGGCATGGTCCTGTGCGACGACTCGCTCAAGGACCAGGTGGACCGCGGCTGCCCGATGGTCCTCGGCGGCCCGCTCCCGCACGTGATGGCCGCCAAGGCGGTCGCCCTGGCGGAAGCCCGCCGCCCCGACTTCCAGGACTACGCCCAGCGCATCGTCGACAACTCCCGCGCCCTCGCCGAGGGGCTGACGCGCCGCGGCGCCACCCTCGTCACCGGCGGCACCGACAACCACCTCAACCTGATCGACGTCGCCACCTCCTACGGCCTCACCGGCCGCCAGGCCGAGGCCGCCCTGCTCGACTCGGGCATCGTCACCAACCGCAACGCCATCCCGGCCGACCCCAACGGCGCCTGGTACACCTCGGGCATCCGCATCGGCACCCCCGCGCTGACCACACGCGGCCTGGGCACCGGCGAGATGGACGAGGTCGCCGGTCTCATCGACCGCGTCCTCACGGCCACCGAGGCCGGCACCACCAGCAAGGGCGCCCCCTCCAAGGCCCAGCACGTCCTGGACCCGAAGGTCGCCGACGAGATCTCCCAGCGCGCCACCGACCTCGTGGCGGGCTTCCCGCTGTACCCGGAGGTCGACCTCGGCTGAGGCCGCGCGGGCGGGCACCGCGCCCGCCCCGCCCGGCGTCCGGCGGCGGCCCGCACCCCCGTGGCGGGCCGCCCCCGGACTCACAGGTCGAGCAGCTCCTGCCGCGGCCCCGGCTCACCTCCCCGGCCGCCCGGCCGCCGCCGTGGGAACGGCAGCCGCGTCACGTACGGGCGCAGCAGCAGGGCGAGCACGGCCCCCGCCGCCGCTCCCGGTATCGCCCACCCCCAGTCGGTGCCACCGGCCGCAGGCCGCGGCGCGGCCTGTGCGGAGGCGGCGGAGCCGTCGGGCTCCGTGCCGGAGGCGTCGTCGTCCGGTCCCGCGGGGCCGGCCTCCCCCTCCGCCTCCCAGGGCACCGGGTAGATCGCGGAGTTGGTGCCCGCGTCGGACGCCGGGCCCATCAGCCCCAGCTCCTTCAGCAGCGCGCGCAGCGGGCCCGGACGGGCGGCACGCCGCCACACACCGGTGGTCGGTTCCTCCGTGAGCCGCTGCTCCGTGTGGATCCACACCACGTCGCCGTCCTCCGCGGGGAAGACCCGGTCCACCCGCCACGGCCACACGTCGTGCACCATCCAGGTGACGTTGATCAGCAGGGCCGTGACACCGGCCTCCCGGGGCATGTCCTCGACGCCCCGCTCCGGCGGGCCGAGCAGCTTCTCCAGCTCGGCGTACTCCTTGTCGGTGTGGGTCAGTGCCGCGGACTCCCCGCTCGGCGGCGAGACGAGCAGCACGCTCGTCGGCCCGCCGGCCGCCGCGGGCGACGCACCCCACACCAGCAGCGCCGCACACACCGTCACCACCCCGAGCCCCGACGTCAGTCGTCGGAACCCGCCCTTCCACCACCTGCGCATCCGGACCCCCACTCGGCCGGCCGATCCCCGTGCGGCCCGCCCACGGGCCGCCTGTCACTTCTGGTACACCGCCCGAGCCGCCGGGGTTCCCACCGAGCCACGAGGAGAATCCGCGAGGTTCGAGCAGGCGGGCCCCGGGCGGCCCGAGCGGGCGGACCGCAAGCCCCGGGCGCCGAGCCACAAGCCACGAGCGGGCGCGCAAGGCCGCCCCCGAGCAACGGGCGGGCGGGCGCCCGGGCGCCGGGTCCCGGGCCGCGAGCCCGTGCCGCGTGGCGCGTGTCGCGAGCAACCCGGGAACCGTCGCCCGAGCCCCGAGCGAGCGGGCCGCAAGCCCCGGGCCGCAAGCCCCGAGCCCCGGGCCACAAGCCACGTCGGGCGAGCCGCATGCCCCAGCCCCAGGCTTCGAGCCCCGAGCCCGAGCCCCGAGCGGGCGAGCCCAAGCCACAAGCCGCGTGCACGCCCGAGCCCGGCCCCCGTGCCGCTGAGTCGTCCGCTGCCCGGTTTCCGTGCCGCTGAGTCGTCCGCTGCCCGGTTCCCGCGCCGCTGAGTCGTCCGCTGCCCGGTTCCCGTGCCGCTGAGTCGTCCGCTGCCCGGTTCCCGTGCCGCTGAGTCGTCCGCTGCCCGGCCCCCGCGCCGCTGAGTCGTCCGCCGCCCGGCCCCCGCCCCGCTCAGTCGTCCGCCGTCCCGCCCTCCGCGCCCGCCGGCTCCAGCGACCGCGCGATCTCCAGTGCCCGCGCCTTCGACGCGACCCCCTCCAGGCGCAGCGTCACTCCGTCCGGCGCCGCGCCCGCCCCCTCGGCGCTGCCGCCGCCGACGGTCCACAGCAGCGTCGGCCCGGCCGTGCGCTGCTGCCCGGTGAAGCGGTGGCCGTCCGCGTCCACCAGCCGGAGCGTCAGCCGGTGCGGCCGGGCGAACCACAGCAGCGGGCCGGACCCACCGGCGCCCCCGCCCGGAGTCAGCCACTCCGGCTGCTCGGCGACCAGCTTCACGAACGTCGGGTCCAGGCGGCCCGGGAACTGGTCCAGCCGGACGGTGCGGCCCTCCTCGCGCCAGCACAGGCTCACCAGGGACCGGCCGTGCGGCAGCCCGGTCAGCGTGACCGCCTCCGGCGTCCCGAGCGCCTCGGGCACCAGCGGCGGGAACCCGGCCCGCTGCTGGGCCCGTCCGAGCGTGACCGACGGTCCGCAGCCCGGCACCCGCGCACCCGGCGAGGGCACCGCCGAGGGGTCGTGGCGCACCTCGACGCCGCCGAAGGTGAACCAGTCGGACACCGTCGCCCGCACCGGGGGCGTCAGGACGAGCACCGTCAGCAGCCCGCACAGGGCGGCGACCAGCGACCGCCACCGCAGCCGCGCCCACTGCCGCACCGCCCGCAGCCGCGTCCGGCCGCCCCCGGTCGGCGCCGCCGGCACCGGCGCGCCCTCGGCCAGTATCCGTTCCAGCACGCGCTCTGCCATGGACTCGGGGGACGCGGTCCCGCCCGGCCCGTCCAGGGACCGGCCGAACGCACGGAGCTCCTCCCGCAGCCGGGCGGCCTCGTCGGGGGTCGGCCCGCTCATGCCGGCTCACCCCCTTCCCCGGGCTGCCGGGGCACCCGGGGTCCCGGGTGCGGCCCGGTGTCCGGGGACATCCGGGGCCGGAAGTCCGGCAGCAGGCGCTCCAGCTTGCGCAGGGCGCGGTTCAGCCGGGACTTGACCGTGCCCCGGGGCCAGCCCAAAGCCTGGGCGGTCTCCCGCTCGTCCATCTCCAGCAGATAGCGGTACGTCACGACCAGCCGGTGTTCCTCGCTCAGTTTCTCCAGGGCGGCGGCCAGCACCGCGCGGCGCTCCGTCTCCAGCGTCGCCACCGCGGGGTCCGCCGATTCCGGTATCACGAGGTCCGCCTCCGTCAGGGCCGCCTCCCGGTCGGCCAGCCGGTGGCGGCGTGCCGCGGCACGCACGGTGTTCCTCGTCTCGTTCGCCACGATCGACAGCAGCCACGGCCGGAACGGCAGGTCGTCGCGGAACCGGCCCAGCGAGCAGTACGCCTTCACGAAGGCCTGCTGGACCACGTCCTCCGCGTCCGGCCCCGCCCCGAGCGCGGCGGCCGCCCTGAGCGCGATGCCCGTGTGGGCGCGCACCAGCTCCGCGTACGCCTCCGGCTCTCCGGCGCGCACGCGGGCGATCACCGCGGCCTCATCGACGATGCGGCCCCCCTCCCGCGTCCTCACACCTTTGTTACACCGCCGGGCCGGGATCGGTTCCCACCTGTTTCCGGTCGGTTCCGGAGGGCCTCCCGGGACCTGAGAGAATGGGCCCCATGGCGACTGACCGACCCCGTGTTTTCTCCGGAATCCAGCCCACGGCGGGCTCCTTCCACCTCGGCAACTACCTCGGCGCCGTCCGCCAGTGGGTGGCCCTGCAGGAGACCCACGACGCGTTCTACTCGGTCGTCGACCTGCACGCGATCACGATCCCGCAGGACCCGAAGGAGCTGCAGGCGAACACCCGTCTGGCGGCCGCCCAGCTGCTGGCCGCGGGGCTCGACCCGGACCGCTGCACGCTCTTCGTCCAGAGCCATGTGGCCGAGCACGCCCAGCTCGCCTGGGTGATGAACTGCCTCACCGGCTTCGGCGAGGCGTCCCGCATGACCCAGTTCAAGGACAAGGCCGCCCGGCAGGGCAGCGACCGCGCCTCCGTGGGCCTGTTCACCTACCCGGTCCTCCAGGTCGCCGACATCCTGCTGTACCACGCCGACGAGGTGCCGGTCGGTGAGGACCAGCGCCAGCACATCGAGCTGACCCGCGACCTCGCCGAGCGCTTCAACGGCCGGTTCGGCCCCACCTTCACCCTCCCGAAGGCGCACATCCTCAAGGAGACGGCGAAGATCTACGACCTGCAGGACCCGACGGTCAAGATGAGCAAGTCGGCGTCCACGCCGAAGGGCCTCATCAACCTGCTCGACGAGCCGAAGGCCACGGCGAAGAAGGTCCGCAGCGCGGTCACCGACACCGACACCGTGATCCGCTACGACGTCGAGAACAAGCCCGGGGTGAGCAACCTCCTGACGATCCTCTCGACCCTCACCGGGACGGGTGTCGCCGAACTGGAGGAGCAGTACACCGGAAAGGGCTACGGCGCCCTGAAGACGGACCTGGCCGAGGTCATGGTCGAGTTCGTGACCCCCTTCCGGGAGCGCACCCAGCAGTACCTGGACGACCCCGAGAGCCTCGACGCGATCCTGGCCAAGGGCGCGGAGAAGGCACGTGCCGTCGCCGCGGAGACCCTGGCCCTCGCGTACGAGCGGGTCGGTTTCGTGTCCGCCAAGCACTGATCCGGGCGTCCGGCGCGGCGCGGAGCCGGCGCACTGAACACGCCCCGGGCTCCGATCCGTACCACCGCACAGCGCTGCACATCACTCCGGCTGCGCCTGCCCGCGGCCGGGCCGGAGTCGTACAGTCGATATCCGGGTGACCGTCACGACGGTCACCCGGAGCTCACCGGAGCTTCACCACCACTACGACAGGAGACGACGTGGGGACCGTAACGATCGGCGTGTCGATCGCGGTCCCGGAGCCTCACGGCAGCCGGCTTCAGCAGCTGCGCGCGGGCTTCGGCGACGCCGCGGCTCACGGTATCCCCACGCATGTCACGCTGCTGCCGCCGACGGAGGTCGACGCCGCGACCGTCCCGGCCGTCGAGGCGCATCTGAGCGAGGTCGCCGCGAGCGGCCGTCCGTTCCCCATGCGGCTGTCCGGCACCGGCACCTTCCGGCCGCTGTCGCCGGTGGTGTTCGTGAAGGTGGTGGAGGGCGCGGAGGCCTGCGCCTGGCTGCAGGGGCGGATCCGGGACGCCTCCGGTCCGGTCGCCCGGGAGCTCCAGTTCCCCTACCACCCCCATGTCACCGTGGCGCACGGCATCGAGGAAGCGGCCATGGACCGGGCCTTCGAGGAACTGTCCGGCTACGAGGCCGAGTGGCCTTGCACCGGGTTCGCCCTCTACGAGCAGGGCGCCGACGGGGTGTGGCGCAAGCTGCGCGAGTTCCCCTTCGGTTCGCTGGTCGTGCCGCCGCAGGCCGGCCACGTCGACCGGGGCTCCGTCTCCGCCTGCTGACCCGGCCCGGCGCCCCGGCCGCGCGGCGCGTGCCGTCAGACGGCCGTCTCCGCTTGCTGACCCTGCCCCGGCGCCCCGGCCGCGCGGCGCCGCGCCGTCAGACGTGCAGCCGCCGGTACAGCGCGCGCGGCAGGTGCCGCAGGGCCGCCGAGACCAGGCGGAGGACGCCGGGCACCCACACGGTCTCCGCGCCGCGCCGCAGGCCCAGTTCGACGGCCGTGGCGACGGCCTCCGGCGTGGTGGCCGGCGCCGGTCCGGGCAGGCCGGCGGTCGCGCGCGTGCGCACGAATCCGGGCCGTACCACCATGACGTGCACGCCCGTGCCGTACAGGGCGTCACCCAGGCCCTGGGTGAAGGTGTCCAGGCCCGCCTTGCTGGAGCCGTAGATGAAGTCCGCGCGGCGGGCGCGTTCGGCCGCGACGGAGGACAGCACCACCAGAGAGCCGTGGCCTTGTGACTGCAGGGCGCTCGCGCACACCAGGCCGGAGGAGACCGCGCCGGTGTAGTTGGTCTGCGCCACCCGTACCGCGGCCAGCGGGTCCCGCTCGTCGTGGGCCTGGTCGCCCAGGGTGCCGAAGGCCATCAGCACCAGGTCGACGGCGCCCTCGGCGAACACCTTGCCGAGCGCGCTCTCGTGGGAGGCCGGGTCCAGCGCGTCGAACGCGACGGTGCGGACCTCGGCGCCGAGGCCGCGCAGATGGTCCGCGGCGGCGTCCAGGGCGGGGGAGGGGCGGCCCGCCAGCCACACGGTGCGGGTGCGGCGGGCGATCAGCCGCCGGACGACGGCGAGCGCGATCTCGGAGGTGCCGCCGAGGACGAGCACGGACCGGGGCGGACCGGAGGCGACCTTCACGACAGCTCCTCGGGGTGCGTGGTCCGCGGGGGCGTCGGCCGGGCGGCGGCGGGGGCGGTGCGGCCCCCTCCCCGGGTGGGAACGGTGTGGGCAGGCATGCCGATGACCGTATCGCCCCTATATATACGGCCGCGTGAAGAACATCACGACCATCCCCGGTATGGGTGATTAGTGGTATGTCACTTCATTGCGCCGCAGGTGGCCCGGACCCGACCCGGACGCGGGACGGGCGGGGCATGCGGCACCTTGGCCCGGCGGAACCGGGGCAGAGTCGCTTCATGGACTGGCTGAAGAGACTCCCGCTCGTGGGGCCGTGGGTGGCGCGCCTGAACCGCACCCACGCGTGGCGCTCGTACGAACGGCTGGACCGCGTGCACTGGACGCGGCTGGCGGCGGCGATGACCTTCACCAGCTTCGTGGCGCTGTTCCCGCTGCTCACCGTGGCCGCCGCGATCGGCGCCGCCACCCTCAGCGCCGAGCAGCAGAACACCCTTCAGGAGAAGATCGCCGACCAGGTGCCCGGCATCTCCGAGCAGCTCGACATCGAGAGCCTGGTGCAGAACTCGGGCGCCATCGGCCTCATCGCCGGTGCCGTGCTGCTGTTCACCGGCATCAGCTGGGCGGGGTCGATGCGCGCGTGCCTGCGCGCGGTGTGGGAACTGCCGGACGAGGAGGAGAACCCGCTCTGGCGCAAGGGCAAGGACGCGGGCATCCTCGTCGGACTCGGCGGGGCGCTGCTGATCACCCTGGTCGCCTCCACCGTCGCGTCCGCCCTGGTCGGCCGGATCAGCGACGCGATCGGGCTGGCGGAGGGCGGCTGGGGCGGCGCCGTGCTGCGGGCCGCCGCCTTCGCCGTGGCCGTGGGCGCCGACTTCCTGCTGCTGCTCTACGTCCTCACCCTGCTGCCCGGGGTGGAGCCCGCCCGGCACCGCCTGCTGGTCGCCGCGCTCACCGGAGCGGTCGGCTTCGAACTGCTGAAGCTGCTGCTCAGCGGCTACCTGCAGGGCGTGGCCGCGAAGAGCATGTACGGCGCGTTCGGCGTCCCGGTCGCCCTGCTGCTGTGGATCAACTTCACGTCGAAACTCGTCCTGTTCTGCGCCGCCTGGACGGCGACGCCGAGCGAGGAGGCCGGGACGGACGGCGCGAAGCCCGTCACGGACGCGAACGGCGGCGCACCAGATCCGGCAGCGGCCACCGGCGGTTGACCAGGAACACCCCGCCGGCCAGCAGCACCAGCACCCCGCCGGTGACGCCGAGGGCGACGCCCATGCCGCCGGAGCCGCCCGCCGGCGCGCTCGCCACCGGCTTCGACCCGGCCGCGCCGGCGCCGTCCGCGGCCCCGCCCGCCTCACCCGGGGCGGCCGACGCGCCCGGCCGGCCCGCGCCCTGCACCGCGCTCTTCGGCGGGACCAGCTCGCCCACCGGCTCGACCTTCCCGGCCGCCTTGAAGCCCCAGTCGAACAGCTTCGCGGTCTCCTTGTAGACCTCGTTGCTCTCGTCCTTCTCCGGGTTCATCACGGTGACGAGCAGCACCTTGCCGTCCCGCTCCGCGACCCCGGTGAAGGTGGCGCCCGCGTTGGTGGTGTTGCCGTTCTTCACGCCCGCTATGCCCTGGTAGACGGGGACGTCGGAGGCGCCGGCGAGGAGCCGGTTGGTGTTCTGGATCTCGAAGCTGCCCCGGACCTTCTTGCCCTTCTTGTTCTTCTTCGTCTCGCCGGGGAACTTCGCGCGGACCGTCGAGCAGTACTCCCTGAAGTCCTTCTTCTGCAGCCCCGACCGGGCGATCAGGGTCAGGTCGTAGGCGGACGAGACCTGGCCCGGGGCGTCGTAGCCGTCCGGGCTCACCGCGTGGGTGTCGAGGGCCTGCAGCTCCTCGGCGTGCTCGTTCATCTGCCGGACGGTGTTCTCCACGCCGCCGTTCATGGCGGACAGCACGTGCACCGCGTCGTTGCCCGAGCGCAGGAAGACACCCAGCCACAGGTCGTGGACGGTGTAGGTCTCGTCCTCCTTTATCCCGACCATGCTGGAGCCGGAACCCACACCGGCCAGGTCGGAGGGGACGACCTTGTGCTTCTCGGAGCGGGGCCACTTCGGCAGCAGCGTGTCGGCGAACAGCATCTTCAGGGTGCTTGCCGGGGCCAGCCGCCAGTGCGCGTTGTGCGCGGCCAGCACCTCGCCGGACTCCGCGTCGGCGACGATCCAGGACCGGGCCGACAGGCCCTTCGGCAGCACCGGGACGCCGCCCGCCAGGTTCACCTGGGTGCCCGGCTGCCCGAGCCGGGGCCCGCCCACCGCCGACATCTTCGCCGGGGGCGTCGCCGACGGGCTCGTCGACGGCGACGGCGACGGGGCCGCGACCGCGCCGGGTGCGGTCAGGGCGGTGGACAACAGGACGGCGGACGTGACCAACAGCGAACGAACGGCGGTCTTCTGGGGTGCGGGCACGGTCGGAAACGTACCTGCCGCGGCCGGTGACGTCCCTACCCGGGTCCCACCCCGCGCAAGGATCCGGACAGCCGGTGGCGATACTGGACGGGTGTGCCCGTCCTGGGGACGGGTCCCGGAGTCCCGGCCGGCTGCGGCTGCCCGGCGCTGTGAGGAAAGGTCTGCTGTCGTGAAGCTCAGCCGCCCCGTGTCCTGGTTCCTGCTCGCCTTCGGGGTGTGGAGCTGGGTCATCTGGATCACTTTCGTCAAGAACCTGGCCAAGGACGGCAGCGGGCTCGCGTTCGAGGACGGCGACCCGACCGCGTACTTCTGGGTGCACCTGCTGCTCGCCGTCGTCTCCTTCGTATTGGGGACGGTCATCGGGGTCATCGGGTTGCGCGGTGTGCGCGCACTGAGCCGGACCTCACGGGAGCCGTGAACAGGACGGCGGACACGGTGACGGGAACAACGGCACCGCCCGGAACGTCGAGCACATAGGAACAACGGGAAGAACGGGAACTCCGCAGCGTGGTCATCGTCTTCGTCCTCGTCGCCGTGCTGGTGCTGGCCGTCCTGGTGACGGCCAACTGGTACCTGTGGCGACGCCTCTTCCGGGACACCACCCGGGGCCCCGGCGCCGTGCGCCGGACCGGCGCCGTGGTGATCGCCGGCGGCTGGGCGGTGACCGTCGGGGCGTTCGTCGCCGGGCGGGCCGGCGCCCCGTTCTGGCTCCAGCAGACGCTGGCCTGGCCCGGCTTCCTGTGGCTGGCCTGCGTGCTCTACCTGGTGCTGGCGACGGTGGCGGGCGAGCCGCTGCGTCCCCTGCTGCGGTGGATCCTTGCGCGACGGGCGAAGTCCTCGGCCCCGGATTCCGCCGCGGACGACGCTCCCGGCGACGGCCCGGGCGAGCCCGCCCGGCCGCCGATACCGGCCGGCGCCACGACCGCCGCGCCGGGCAGCCGCGCGGACACCGCCGGAGCCGCCGGCACACCCGCAGCTCCGGACGGTCCGGCCGGATCCGGCCCCGGCGACGCGGACACCCCCGGTGCGCCCGAGGGGGCCGCCGCCGCTTTCGCGCCCGGTCCCTCCCGGCGCCTCTTCGTCTCCCGGGTGGTCGCCGGGGCGGCCGCCGCGGCGGCCGTCGGCACCGTCGGGTACGGCACGTACGGGGTGCTGCGCGGCCCGCGGGTCGAGCGGGTCACGGTGCCGCTCGCCAAGCTGCCCCGCGCGGCCCACGGCTACCGCATCGCGGTGGTCAGCGACATCCACCTCGGACCGGTCCTCGGCCGGGGCTTCGCCCAGAAGGTCGTCGACACCATCAACTCCACCCAGCCCGACCTGATCGCGGTCGTCGGCGACCTGGTGGACGGCAGCGTGAAGGACCTGGGCCCGGCCGCGGCCCCCCTCGCCCAGCTCCGGGCCCGCCACGGCTCGTTCTTCGTCACCGGCAACCACGAGTACTTCTCCGGCGCCGAGCAGTGGGTGGAGGAGGTGCGCCGGCTCGGCCTGCACCCCCTGGAGAACGCCCGCACCGAACTGCCGCACTTCGACCTCGCCGGGGTCAACGACCTGGCCGGCGAGAACGACGGACAGGGCCCCGACTACGCCCGGGCGCTCGGCGACCGCGACCGGGCCCGCGCCTGCGTCCTCCTCGCCCACCAGCCGGTGCAGATCCACGAGGCCGTGGACCACGGCGTCGACCTCCAGCTGTCCGGCCACACCCACGGCGGCCAGCTCTGGCCCGGCAGCCTGCTCGCCGGAGCCGCCAACCCCACCCTCGAGGGCCTGGAGCGCTACGGCGACACCCAGCTCTACGTCAGCAAGGGCGCCGGCGCCTGGGGACCCCCGACCCGGGTCGGCGCACCGTCCGACATCACGGTGATCGAACTGGCGTCGAAGCGGACCTGAGGCCCCGTCAGCCCAATGCCGCAGACGCCGAGCCGTCAGCCCAATGCCGCAGACGCCGAGCCGTCAGCACTTGGCCGCAGACGCCGAGCCGTCAGCACTTGGCCGCCGACGCCGAGCCGTCGGCACCGGCGCGTCCGGGCACCCGCGGCCGGACACCGAACCGCCCCTCACCGGCACGGCGAGGGGCGGCGCGCAACGTGGCGGTTTCTCGCTCCCTGCGCGTGGCGCGTGAGCTGTTCCTCACTGAACCAAACCCCCCTTCCGCCCCGCGAAACCCCTGTGATTAGGTGAACCGGCCACTAAGGGGAGTGGCATATTTAACCGGCCCGTAGTGGGCCAGGGGAGGACAGGACCGATGCGATCGGTTCGTATGCGCATTCTCGCGACGTTGCTGGCAATCGCCGTCGTGGGAGTGGTCGGATGGCAACTGCTGCCATCGAACGAGGAGTCGGGCGAGGCCATCAAGGTCGGCACGACGGATTCCATTACGTCACTCGACCCGGCCGGCGCCTACGACGCCGGTTCCTGGGCGCTGTTCAGCAACGTCTACCAGTCGCTGCTGACCGTGGAGCCCGGCGGGGCACAGCCCGTGCCGGACGCGGCGGAGCACTGCGCGTTCGTCGGCACGGACCTGCGGACCTACCGGTGCGAACTGCGGGACGGCCTGGTCTTCCCGAGCGGGCGGGAGATGACGGCCGAGGACGTGAAGTTCTCCTTCGACCGCGTCAAGAAGATCAAGTCCGACGTGGGTCCGGGAACGCTGCTGGACACCCTCGGCTCGGTGCGGGCCAAGGGACGGGTCGTCACCTTCGAACTGACGTCGCCCGACGCGACGTTCCCGTTCAAGGTGGCCACCGGGGCGGGGTCCATCGTCGACTCCCGTACCTACCCGGCCGACGAACTGCGCACCGGCGGCGCCGACGGCACCGGCCCGTACACGCTGGCCTCCTACGAGAAGGACAAGCTGGCGGTCCTGAAGCCCAACGCCCGTTACAAGGGCGCCGTCAAGGAGACCGGCCGCCCGGTCGAGCTGCACTACTTCGGCGATCCCGGTGCCCTCGACAACGCCTGGCGCACCCGGAGCATCGACGTCGCCACCCGCCAGCTGCCGCCGGACGTCCTCGCCGACCTCAACCCGAGCGATCCCGGCCTGCGCGTGTCGGAGGCGGACAGCTCCGAGATCCGCAACCTGTACTTCAACACCCGTGAGGGCAAGCCGCTGGAGGACACCCGGGTCCGGCAGGCCCTGGCGTGGCTGATCGACCGCGAGCGGCTCGCCGCCACCGTGTACCAGGGCACCGTCGACCCGCTGTACTCCCTGATCCCGACCGGAATCACCGGCCACACCACGTCGTTCTTCGACACCTACCCGAAGCGGGACGACGACCGGGCGCGCCGGCTGCTCACCGAGGCCGGGCTGTCGGCCCCGGTCCGCTTCACCTACGGGTACGCCGAGGGGCGCGGTGCAGCCGCCGAGGAGGCCAAGGAGCTCAAGCGGCAACTGGAGGACGGCGGCCTGTTCGAGGTGACCCTCAAGGGCTACGAGTGGACCGACTTCCAGAAGCAGTGGGCGGGCGGCAAGCTGGACGCCTACGCCGTCGGCTGGGTCGCGGACTACCCCGACCCGGACACCTTCGGCGGCCCGCTGGTCGGCACCGGGGGCACCATGAACACCGGTTACAGCAGCAAGGCCGTGGACCGGATGATCAAGGCCAGCCAGCAGCACCAGAACCGGGCCGACGCCGGGGGCGACTTCCGGGACCTCCAGGCGGCCGTGGCCGAGGACGTGCCGGTGCTGCCGCTGTGGCAGGCGAAGGAGTACGTCGTCACCAGCGAGGACATCGGCGGCGGCCAGTACCTGTCGGACGGCACGGGCGTCTTCCGCCTGTGGCGCCTCACCCGGCTCTGACACCCGAAGACCCCCGGTCCGGCCCGTCATCGAGCGGGCCGGACCGGCGCCGGACCGAGGTCTGACGGGCCTGATAACCAGACAGGTCTGGCGGCCTGACGAGTCTGGCGGCCTGACGGGCCCCACGGCCTGACGGGCCGGTCCGGCGGGTGTCCCACGGGGTCGCCCGGGAGTCGGCCGGGGGTCGCCCGGGGGTCGGCCGGGAGTCGCCCGGGGGTCGCCCGGGAGTCATCCGGGGGACCGGCCCCGCCCGTCGGCCGACGCCCGTCAGCCCGTCGGCGCCCCGCGCCGCTCGGCACCCTCACCGGCCGGTCCGGAGGCGTCCGCGGGAGCCATGCGGAGCCCTGCCACCGGGAGCCCGGCCGCCGGAACGGCCCGCTCCCCGGAGGACGGGGACGGGGACGGCACCGGCCGGGCGGGCAGGGTCACCGTGACGGCCAGCCCCTCACCCGGGGCCGTCCGCACCGCGACCTCGCCACCGTGCGCCTGCACCACGCCCTGCACGATCGCCATCCCCAGCCCGCTGCCCGCGCCGCCGCCCGCCCGGAAGAAGCGGTCGAAGACACGGGCCGCGTCCTCCGCGCCGAGCCCCGGCCCGCCGTCCTCCACGCACACCCGCACCGCACCGTCCGCCCGGGTCACCGCCAGCCGCACCGGGGTGTCCGCGGGCGTGTGGACACGGACGTTGCCCAGCAGGTTGCCCAGCACCTGCCGCAGCCCCGACTCGTCGGCGCGCACCGTCACCGCGCCGTCGGCGTCCACGGTCACCGGCCGCTCCGGCTGCTGCACCCGCAGGTCCTGCGCAGCGTCCCGCACCAGGCGGCACAGGTCGACGTCCCGCAGCCGCAGTTCGGGCCGCTGGTCCAGCCGGGCCAGCACCAGCAGCTCGTCGACCAGCCGGGCCATGCGGTCGGACTCCGCCAGCATCCGCTCCCGGGCCCGCTGCCGCTCCGCCGGGTCGCGCAGCATGCCCCGGTCATACAGCTGGAGATAGCCGCGGATCGCGGCCAGCGGGGTGCGCAGTTCGTGGGAGGCGTCGGCGACGAACCGGCGCAGCTGGGCCGCGCTGCGCTCCCGGGTGCGGTACGCGGACTCGACCTGCTGGAGCATGGAGTTCAGGGCCAGCCGCAGCTGTTCGACCTCCAGGATGGGGTCCCGGCTGGAGGGCACGCGCCGGGCCAGGTCCCCTTCGGCGATCGCCGACGACGTCTCGACCATGTCCTCCAGCGGCCGCATCCGCCGGCGCACGCTGACCATCGTCAGGCAGCCGAGCCCCACCAGCAGCAGGGAGCCGATCGCCAGGTTCAGCCGCACCGCCTTGGCGACGCCCTCGTGCAGGGCCTCCGTGGAGGAGCCGAGCAGGATGTACGTGCCGTCCGCGAGCCGGGTCGCGGTGACCCGGTAGGCGTCCCCGCGCACCGTGACGTCGTGCGGGTCCGGGTCCCGGACCAGGCGCCGCGGGTCACCCACCGCGTCGGTCAGGGCCCGCTGCGCCGGGGTCGGTTCGAAGCCGAGGACGCCCACGTTCGTGCCCCGGGCGTCCACGGCTGCGAACAGCGACTTCGAGGGGTCCTGCGTGTCCTGGTCCGGCTCCACACGGCCGGCGAGGAAGCTCAGCACGCTCAGCGAGTCGATCTCCCGCAGCGTCAGCCGGGAGCCGCCCAGCCGGTCCCGGTTCGCGGTCAGCTCCGCGTCGATCTGGTCGAGCAGGTAGTACCGCATGCCCATCACGCTGACCACGGTGGCCGCGACGACCCCGACGGCCAGCAGCGCCACGTTGGCCAGCGTCAGCCGGCCCCGCAGCGAGTGGATGCCCCGCGCGCAGCGCGGCCGTGGGATCCGCAGCCTCATGTCAGGCCGTACCCGACCCCGCGCCGGGTGGTGATGACCGGCGGGCCCAGCACGTCCAGCTTGCGCCGCAGATAGCTGATGTAGGTCTCGACCACGGTCGACTCGGCGGGCGCGTGCTCGTACTGCCAGACGTGCCGCAGCAGTTGCTCCTTGGGCACGATCCGGCCGCTGTTGCGCACCAGGAAGCGCAGCAGCGCGTACTCGGTGGGGGTCAGCTCGACCGAGCGGCCCGCACGGCGCACCGAGTACGTCGTCTCGTCCAGCTCCAGGTCGCCGTGGCGCAGCGGGGCCCGCTGCGGGAGCACGTCGGCGGGCCGGGTGCGGCGCAGCACCGCCGTCACGCGCGCGACGACCTCGTCGATGTTGAACGGCTTGGTGATGTAGTCGTCGCCGAAGGCGAGCGCGCCGACGATCTCGGCGGGCGCGTCCCGCGCGGTGAGGAACACCAGCGCCAGTTCCGGTCTGCGGGTGCGCAGTTCACGGCCCAGCGCGCGCCCGTCCCCGTCCGGCAGCATGACGTCCAGGAGGGCGGCGTCGGGCCGGGTGTGCTCGGTCAGGGCGAGCGCCTCGCGGACGGTGCCCGCCGTCATCACGTCGAAGCGGTGGTAGCGCAGGGCGATGGCGAGCACGTCCGTGATGCTCTCCTCGTCCTCGACCACCAGCACCGTTCCCTCGGCCGTCGTCATGCCTCCAGTATCGGCGCGCCCGGCCGTCCACGGGCCGGGCGGCGCTTTGGAGTTCCTTGAGAGTCGCGGGCCAGTCGTGTGCCCGCGGGGCCGCGTCCGCCGATGCTGCTTGCCAGGACCTGGGGGACCCGTCGAGCGACGAAGGAGTTTCAAACGTGGCGGCATTGGCACGCTGGTGCTATCGGCACCGGCTGGTGGTCCTCCTGCTGTGGGTGGGGGCGCTGTGCGGACTGGCGGTGTCGGCGAGCAGCGCGGGGACGAACTACGCGAACGTCTTCTCGCTGCCGGACACCGACTCCAAGCGGGCGTACGACCTGCTGGAGAAGGCGTTCCCGGAGCGGGCCGGGGACACCGACACCGTGGTGTGGAAGGTCGAAGAGGGCTCGGTGCGGGACGACGCGGTCCGGTCCCGGATCGAACCCGCGCTGCGGGAGATCAGCGGGATGGAAGGGGTCGGTGACGTGACCGGCCCGTACGAGGAGCAGGGCCGGACGCAGATCGCGCGGGACGGGCGGATCGCCTACGCGCAGGTCACGTTCACCGAGCAGGCGGACGCCCTGCCGAAGGACCTGGTGCAGGACGTCGTGGACACCGCCCGGGGCGCGGCCGGTGACGGGCTCCAGGTGGAGGTCGGCGGCCAGGCCGTCGCCCGGGTCCAGGAGCCGCCGACGGGCACCGCCGAACTCGTCGGCATCGCGGCTGCCGCCGTGGTGCTGTTCGTGGCGTTCGGGTCGGTCCTGGCGGCGCTGCTCCCGATCGTGGTCGCCGTCTTCGGGGTCGGCACCGGCATGTTCGGCACCCAGCTGATCAGCCACGTCACCGACGTGCCCGACATCGCCTCGCTGCTGGCCACCCTGATCGGTCTCGGCGTCGGCATCGACTACGCCCTGTTCATCGTCACCCGGCACCGGCGCGGCATCCTCGCCGGCGCCGATCCGGAGGACGCCGCGGTGACGGCGCTCAACACCTCCGGCCGGGCGGTGCTGTTCGCGGGCGGCACGGTGTGCATCGCGCTCGCCGGGATGCTGGTGACCAACCTGCGCTTCCTGGACGGGGTGGTCATCGGCACCTCGCTCACCGTGGTGCTGAGCGTGCTGGCGGCCATCACCCTGCTGCCGGCCCTGCTGGGCCTGCTCGGGCACCGGGTGCTCAGCCGCCGTCAGCGGCGCGTGCTCGTCGCCCGCGGCCCGGAACCGGACCGGTCCCACGGGCTCGCCGCCCGCTGGTCCGCGTTCGTGCAGCGCCGCCCCCGCGCGGTCGGCGCGCTGGCCCTCGTCACGATGGCGGTGCTCGCCGTGCCGCTGATGTCGCTGCGCCTGGGCACCGTGGACCAGGGCAACGACGACGTGACCACCACGACCCGCAAGGCCTACGACCTGCTGGCCGAGGGCTTCGGCCCGGGCTTCAACGGTCCGCTCCAGGTGGTCGTGGCGGGGGAGGCCCCCGCCTCCCTGGTGACGGCCGTCGAGCGGACCGAGGGGGTCGCCCAGGTCGCCGCCCTGCCGCCGGCGAACGGCGTCACGGTCGTCCAGGTCGTGCCCACCACCTCGCCGCAGGAGGCGGCCACGGACCGCCTCATCGACCGGCTGCGCGAGGACGTCCTGCCGCAGAGCGATGTCGAGGCGCACGTCGGCGGCGTCACCGCGGTGTCCAAGGACTTCGCGTCCGTCACCGCCGACCGGCTGCCGCTGTTCGTCTTCACGATCATCGCGCTCGGCTTCCTGCTCCTGATGCTCGCCTTCCGGTCCGTGGTGGTGCCGCTGACGGCCGCCCTGATGAACCTGCTCGCGGCGGCGGCCTCCTTCGGTGTGCTGGTCGCGGTCTTCCAGTGGGGCTGGGGCCTGGACCTCCTCGCCCTCGGCACCGAGAGCCCGATCCCGGCCTTCCTGCCGATCATCATGCTGTCCCTGCTGTTCGGCCTCTCCATGGACTACCAGGTGTTCCTGGTGAGCCGCATGCACGAGGAGTGGGTGCACACCCGCGACAACGCCCGCGCCGTGCGCGTCGGCCTCGCGGAGACCAGCCGGGTCATCAACTCCGCCGCGCTCATCATGATGTGCGTCTTCCTCGCCTTCGTGCTCAGCGGCGACTACGGGGCGGCCATGGCGGGCGTGGGGCTGGCCGCGGCGGTGGCGCTGGACGCGTTCATCCTGCGGACCGCTCTGGTGCCGGCGGCGATGCACCTGCTGGGCCGCGCCAACTGGTGGCTGCCGGCCGCACTGGACAAGCGCCTGCCCCACCTGGCGGTCGAACCGGCGCAGAGCGCGCCCGAGGAGACCGCCGGGCCGGGGGGATCGACGCCGGGCGGCTCCCCCGCCGTGGTCCACGGCTTCGTCCGCACGGCCGACGGGGAGCCCGTGGAGGGCGCGGTCCTCACCCTGCTCACCGAGGGCGGACGGCAGCTGGACCGGGTGGTGGCCCTGGCGGACGGCTCCTACATCCTCGCCGTCCCCGGCCCGGGCACCTACCTGCTGGCGGCCACCGCCACGCCGTACTCCTCCGGGGCGGCGCACGTGACGGTGTCCGGTGACGGGCCGGTCGTGCACGACGTGGAGCTGGCGGCGGGGGAGGTGGATGCCGTCAACTGAGCGGTTCCGGGCGCCCGTCCCGTGCGGGCGCCCGCCTCCGCGCCGGGTCCGGCAGCGCCCGGGTCAGGCCGGGCAGGAAGTCCGTGAACAGCGTGTGCGCGTCGCGCACCACCGGGCGCAGCACCCTCAGGCGGGCCAGTGTCACCCCTCGGGCGGCGAGCCGGGCGCCGCGCTCGGCGAGGCGGTAGCTGCGTTCGCGGCCCTCGGTGCGGTCGAAGATCCAGTACAGGCACAGGCCCATCTGGGCGAGCCACATCAACTCGGGCAGCGCGTCCCGCAGTTCTCCCGGCACCTTGGTCCGGGTACCGGCCAGCACCGCCCGGTGGACCCCGATCGCCTCCTCCCGCGCGGACCGCGACTCGGGGGAGAAGGGGCTGAGCGGGCTGTCCGGGTCGGCGGCGTTCTTGAAGAACTGCACCGCGAACTCGTGGTACGGCGCGGCGATGTCCAGCCAGGACGTGAGTACCCCGGCCAGCCGGGCCTCCAGGCCGCTCTCCCGGGCCAGGATCTCGCGGACGGCCACCCGGTGCTCGGCGGCGATCCGGTCGTAGAAGCCCTGGATCAGGTGTTCCTTGCCCTCGAAGTAGTAGTAGGCGTTGCCGACGGAGACCCCGGCCTCGGCGGCGATCGCCCGCATGGTGGTCCGGTCGAAGCCGCGTTCCCGGAACAGCCACATGGCCGTCTCCAGGATCAGGGCACGGGTCTGTTCGGACTTGCTGGGTGCGGCTCCGCCGGTGGGGCCGCCGTTCGTCGCGGGCACGGGAGGAGAGCCTAAGCCTCCCGTCCGGACCGGGCCGGATCGGGGAGCGGGCCCGGTCCGGACGACGAACCCCAGGCGGTGCCCGCGAGGGCCGTCACGGCCGCCGGGCGAGCGCGGGGCGCCGGGAGTAGTCGGTCAGGCCGACGACGTTGCCCCACGGGTCGGCGAACTCGACGGTCCAGCCGGTGGCGACGGGGAAGGGCTCGTCGAGCAGCCCGATGCCGGCGTCGCGCAGCGACCCGGCGGCCGCTCGGGCGTCCCGGACCTCCAGCCACACCCTGCCGCCCGGCCAGGGCGGCGGCCGGTGCCCCAGCCCGTCCTCGTGCCGGAGCAGCAGGCCGGGGGTCTCGCCGCCGACCGTCAGCAGCGCGATCCCGGCCTCGTCCAGCCGGAATCCGACCGGGAACCCGGCCCGCCCGTAGAAGGCGACGGCCTCCCCGAGGTCCCCGACGGGCAGCAGCACATTGTCGAACCCGAGCAGTTCGTAGGACTCATTGGCTGACATACCGTCACATTAGGCGCTCATGCACCGAGCCGGGCAGATCCGGCGGCCCGGCGGACCGGGGGGTCACCCTATGGGAGGGGCCTGCGACCCCCGCCCGGCTTCTCCTGACCGGCCGGGTGCTGACAATATGACCCCCAGCATCCCGTACTTCAGGAGTGAAACCCGTGAGCGAGCAGCCGCAGCAGCCGTCCCAGCCGCCCGGTTACGGCTACCCGAACCCCGGCGCGTCCGGCCAGTCCGGCCCCTACGGCTACCCGCAGGGCGGTCAGCAGGCCGGCTACCAGCAGCCCGGCGCGTACCCGCCGCCCGGCTACCAGCAGGCCGCCGGATACGCCGGGTACGCCGCCGACCCCAACGCGCCCTACGGGTACGACCCGTACGGCCGTCCGCTGTCCGACAAGTCGAAGATCGTCGCGGGTGTCCTGCAGCTGTTCCTCGGCAGCTTCGGCATCGGCCGTTTCTACGTCGGCTCCGTGGGCGTCGGCATCGCGCAGCTCCTCACCTGTGGCGGGCTGGGCTTCTGGGCGCTGATCGACGGCATCATGTACCTGGTCAGCAACGACCGCACGGACGCCCAGGGGCGGATCCTGCGTGGCTGACGCCGCCGGTCCCGTGCCCCGTGGGGGGCGTCCGCGGTGGCATCCCGCGGCGGCCCCCCTGGCGGTACTGGTGGCCGGCACCGCGGGCGCGGGCTACCTGTGGTTCACCGATCCGCACGAGCCCGGACACGTCCTGCCGCAGTGCCCCTTCCGGCTCGTCACCGGACTGCTCTGCCCGGCCTGCGGCGGCACCCGCATGGTCTACGACCTCATGCACGGTCAGTTCGCCGCTGCCTGGCTGGACAACCGGGCGCTGTTGCTGGCCGCGCCGTTCGCGCTGGCGCTGTGGGGCCGCTGGACCCTGGAGGGTCTGCGCGGGCGGTCCTGGGCGCCGCGGCTCTCTCCCCGCGTGCAGGCCCTGATCCTGCTGTCGGCCGTGGCCTGGACCGTGCTGCGCAACATCTTCTGAGGACGCGTTAAACCCGTCCCGGATTGATCACGGAACGGGAACGTTTGGCCGAAACCTCTCCCGCTTGTCCGCATGATCCTTCTACGCTCCTCTCGCGCAGGGGGGACGACCCGTTTTCGCATGTGGTCCGTCGCGCGGGATCCGTCACGGGGTCCGCCGGTGGTCCCTCCTGGCCACCCGGGCAATCCGCCCAGGTTTGTCCTTACTTTTTCCAGGAGCACCACCATGACCGTCCCCCCGAACCCCCAGGCGCCGTACGGCCTCGACCCGCAGGGCCGTCCCTACTCGGACAAGTCGAAGATCGTCGCCGGCATCCTCCAGCTCTTCCTGGGGACCCTGGGCATCGGCCGTTTCTACGTCGGTTCCGTCGGCGTCGGCGTCGCCCAGCTGCTCACCTGCGGTGGCCTCGGCATCTGGGCCCTGATCGACGGCATCATGTTCCTGGTCAGCAACGACCGCACGGACAAGGAAGGCCGCCCGCTGCGCGGCTGACGCCGTCCCGGCCGCCCCGGCGGCCGGACCCGGTACACGAGAGAGGGCCCCGATCCAGGATCGGGGCCCTCTCTCGGTCGTCCGCGAAGGGATCAGTAGCGGCGCGTGATCAGCGCCCGCTTCACCTCGGCGATCGCCTTGGTGACCTCGATGCCGCGCGGGCAGGCGTCCGTGCAGTTGAACGTGGTGCGGCAGCGCCACACGCCGTCCCGGTCGTTGAGGATCTCCAGGCGCTGCTCGCCGGCCTCGTCACGCGAGTCGAAGATGAACCGGTGCGCGTTGACGATGGCCGCCGGGCCGAAGTACTGCCCGTCGTTCCAGAACACCGGGCACGACGTGGTGCAGGCGGCGCACAGGATGCACTTCGTCGTGTCGTCGAAGCGCTCGCGGTCCTCGGCGGACTGCAGCCGCTCGCGCGTCGGCTCGTTGGTGTCCTTCGTGATCAGGAAGGGCATCACGTCCCGGTACGCCTGGAAGAACGGCTCCATGTCCACGATCAGGTCCTTGAGGACCGTCAGGCCCTTGATGGCCTCGACCGTGATCGGCTTCTCGGGGTTGATGTCCTTGATCAGCGTCTTGCACGCCAGGCGGTTCTTGCCGTTGATCCGCATCGCGTCGGAGCCGCAGATGCCGTGGGCGCAGGAACGCCGGAAGGTCAGCGTGCCGTCCAGATCCCACTTGATCTTGTGCAGCGCGTCCAGGACGCGCTCCTTGGGATCGATCTCGATCTGGAAGTCTTCCCAGGTCGCCTCCGCCGAGACCTCCGGGTTGAACCGGCGGATCCGGAAGGTGGCGGTGATGTAGGGGGAGTCGCCGAAGCCCGGCTCGGGCTGTCCGGCCGAACCCGCCTTGTCCAGAACAGGGGTAGCCATCAGTACTTACGCTCCATCGGCTGGTAGCGGGTCTGGACGACCGGCTTGTAGTCCAGACGGACGGTCTCGGAGCCGTCGGCGCCGACTTCGCGGTACGCCATGGTGTGGCGCATGAAGTTGACGTCGTCACGGTTCGGGAAGTCCTCGCGGTAGTGACCGCCGCGGGACTCCTTGCGGGCCAGCGCGGAGACGGCCATGACCTCGGCGAGGTCGAGCAGGTTGCCCAGCTCGACGGCCTCCAGCAGGTCGGTGTTGAACCGCTTGCCCTTGTCCTGGATGGCGACGTTCTTGTAGCGCTCGCGCAGCTCGGCGATCTTCTCGACCGCCGTCTTGATCGTCTGCTCGGTGCGGAACACCATGACGTTGGCGTCCATGGTCTCCTGCAGCTCGCGGCGCAGCGTGGCCACCCGCTCGGTGCCGGTGGAGGACCGCAGCCGCTCGATCTGCCCGAGGACGAAGGACTCCGGGTTCTCCGGCATCTCCACGAAGTCGGCCTCGTGGGCGTACTCCGCGGCGGCGATGCCGGCCCGCTTGCCGAACACGTTGATGTCCAGCAGGGAGTTGGTGCCCAGGCGGTTGGCGCCGTGCACCGACACGCACGCGACCTCGCCGGCCGCGTACAGACCGGGGACGACGGTGGTGTTGTCGGCCAGCACCTCGCCGCGGACGTTGGTGGGGATGCCGCCCATGGCGTAGTGCGCGGTCGGCTGGATCGGGATCGGGTCCGTGTACGGCTCGATGCCCAGGTAGGTCCGCGCGAACTCGGTGATGTCGGGCAGCTTGGCGTCCAGCTGCTCCGGCGGGAGGTGGGTGAGGTCGAGGTAGACGTGGTCGCCCTCGGGACCGCAGCCGCGGCCCTCGCGGATCTCCGTGTAGATGGAGCGGGAGACGACGTCGCGCGAGGCGAGGTCCTTCATGACCGGCGCGTACTTCTCCATGAAGCGCTCGCCGTCCTTGTTGCGGAGGATGCCGCCCTCACCGCGGGCGCCCTCCGTCAGCAGGATGCCCATGCGCCAGATGCCGGTCGGGTGGAACTGGAAGAACTCCATGTCCTCCAGCGGCAGCCCGCGCCGGAACACGGCCGCCTGGCCGTCGCCGGTGAGGGTGTGCGCGTTGGACGTCACCTTGAAGAACTTGCCGTTGCCGCCGGAGGCGTAGATCACGGACTTGGCCCGGAAGATGTGGATCTCCCCGGTGGCCAGCTCGTACGCCACCACACCGGCCGACTTCTTGACGCCGTCGACCTCGGTGATCAGCTGGTCCAGGACGTAGAACTCGTTGTAGAACTCCACGCCCTCCTTCACGCAGTTCTGGTACAGCGTCTGAAGGATCATGTGGCCGGTGCGGTCGGCCGCGTAGCAGGAGCGGCGGACCGGGGCCTCGCCGTGGTTGCGGGAGTGACCGCCGAACCGGCGCTGGTCGATGGTCCCGTCGGGCGTCCGGTTGAACGGCAGGCCCATCTTCTCCAGGTCCAGGACCGAGTCGATGGCCTCCTTCGCCAGGATTTCCGCGGCGTCCTGGTCGACCAGGTAGTCACCGCCCTTGACCGTGTCGAAGGTGTGCCACTCCCAGTTGTCCTCCTCCACGTTGGCCAGCGCGGCGGCCATGCCGCCCTGCGCGGCGCCCGTGTGGGAGCGGGTGGGGTAGAGCTTCGTCAGGACGGCCGTGCGGCTGCGCTTGGTCGCCTCGATGGCGGCCCGCATACCGGCGCCACCGGCGCCGACGATGACGGTGTCGTACTTGTGGATCTTCATGATTCTCGCAGCCCCGTGCCTAGCGGATGTTCGGGTCGAAGGTGAAGATCACCAGCGTGCCCAGCAGGATGGTGAACACCGTGGCGGTGTAGAGCAGGCCCTTGAGCCACAGGCGGGTGTTCGGCCGCTCCGCGTAGTCGTTGATGACCGTGCGCAGGCCGTTGGCGCCGTGCAGCATGGCCAGCCACAGCATCAGCAGGTCCCAGACCTGCCAGAACGGCGAGGCCCAGCGGCCCGCCACGAAGGCGAAGCCGATCTTGGACACGCCGCCGTCCAGCACGAGCTGGATCAGCAGGTGGCCGATGACCAGGACGACCAGGACGACGCCGGACAGCCGCATGAACAGCCAGGCGGCCAGCTCGAAGTTGCCCCGGGTGGTCTTCGGGGTCTTCTTGGTGCGCTTGCGTGGCGGCTCGATGACGGGTGCCGGGTTGTCGGCGGAGTAGAGGGACACGCCCTCGACGGGGCCGGTGCCCGAGGCGGAGGTTTCAGTGGTGGACATGCGCGTCAGCTCCCGAACAGTTCACGAGCGGCGTGGCCGAGGACGGGGTAGATCGCCCCGAGCATCAGCACGACCCACACGGCGACGACGGTCCAGAGCATCTGCTTCTGGTACCGGGCGCCCTTGATCCAGAAGTCGACGGCGATGACACGCAGGCCGTTGAGCGCGTGGAACAGGATGGCGGCGACGAGGCCGTACTCCAGCAGCGCGACGATCGGCGTCTTGTACGTGGCCACGACGGTGTCGTAGGCCTCCGGGGACACCCGCACGAGGGCGGTGTCCAGCACGTGAACGAACAGGAAGAAGAAAATGAGGACGCCGGTGACTCGGTGAGCCACCCAGGACCACATTCCTTCCCGGCCGCGGTACAGCGTTCCAGCCGGCACGGAAATTTCCTCCGGGAGCGGGGTTCGGGGCCGCGCCGGCTTTCCTTGTCGGTCGGGCCCGGCCGGGTACGGTCCACCGGCCCCCAGCATCGTAGCCATGCCCCGGCGTGCGGCCTCGACGGGGTCTGCCGATGTGATCGAACTGGCACGCTTACGGGCTAGAGCCTCCCGTGGCGACGCGTCATCCGGGGTGTTTGCCCCGCTACCAGCCGTGTCCTGCGGTGTTGTGGCCGATCGCGAGGTCCGCCGGGTCCGCCGCGCCCGTCAGGGCCTTCGTCAGGCGCTCCCCGGCCAGGCGGCGGAGTTCTTCGGCCGCCACCACGCGCTCCTCCTCCGGATCGTTCGCCAATCGTGACCGGATCCCCTCCAGGACCCGGTCCAGGCCCTCCGCTGGGGGCACCCCGTCGAGGCAGATCACGAACGCGTGGCCGAACTTCGCCTCGTAGGCGGCGTGCGCCGCGTCCAGGGCGGTGTGGGCGGCCGAGTAGGCGTCCGCCGGCAGGGGAGGGAGCGTCTCGGCGGCCAGGGCCGCGGACAGCTCCGCCGGGGTGAGGTCGTACGTCGCCTCGTCGCACGCGGCCAGCAGGGACGGCAGGTCCGGGTACGGGCGGTGGCGGGCCACGCGCACGGCCCACCGGAGGCTGTGCAGGCAGGTCAGCAGGGTGGCCTCGGCGTCCGCGTCGGGCGCGGTGTTGAAGTGCCCCAGCGTGCTGGGGGCGCCGGGCGTGCCGCGGGACTGTCCGGGGACGGCGACCCGCCCGGGGAGCTCTGGGAGACGGTGCGCGGGCAGCGTGGGTCCTCGTGGGCGTCGCGTGTGTGTCGGTGGGGGATGGTGTGAGAGTTGTGCCCTCACGGTATCGACTGGGTCCATGTCGTGTCCGATCGATTTTCGAAATTCACTCGGACGGGGCGGTTTGGAAACGGCTCGCGGACGCCCTTCACCCGGATGGGCCGTAGGTTGGCAGGGTGAGTCAGCACAGGCACAGGCAGCACCGGCGGCGCACCACCATCGACGGCGTGACGCGACGCCCGGTCCTGGTGGCGGCGGTCGCCGCGGGCGCGCTGGTGGCGGCGTCCGGGGTCGGCCTCGGGCTCTGGGCCTCCTCCGGTGACGACGGCGCACCGGCCGGTTCGTCGGCCACGGCGGCCGGGGAGAGCCGGGCCGGGTCCTCGCCCCGCGGCACCTCGCCGGAACCGAGCCCCACCCGCACCTACCCCCTGTCGAAGGCGCCGCGCACCATCCCCGCGGTCCGGCAGCACACCGCCGAGCGCGGCCCCGGCTGGCGTCCCGCGCGCGGCCACCGGGTCGTGGTGGACGATCCGGCGCTCGCCGACGAGGGGCGCCTGATCGCGGGCGAGCTCGGGCTCGCCTACGCGGGGGAGAAGGACGACGAGCGGGCCGGCGACGTGCGCCTGGAGCTCAACCAGGACAAGGGCGCGAACCCGGAGTCGTACACGATGACCGTGCGGGGCGGGCGGGTCACCGTCAGCGCGCCCGCCGAGGCGGGTGTCTTCTACGGCACCCGCACCCTCAAGCAGGAGATACGCGGCGCGGGCAGCGCCCCCGAGGGCGTGGTGCGCGACGAGCCCGCCAAGGAGCGGCGCGGGATGATGCTGGACATCGCGCGCAAGCACTACACCGCCGACTGGATCGAGGACCGGATCCGCGAGCTCGGCGACCTGAAGTTCAACGAGATCGGCCTGCACTTCTCCGACGACCAGGGCTTCCGCATCGAGTCCGACTCGCACCCCGAGGTGGTCTCGCGGGAACACCTCACCAAGGCGCAGGTCAAGCGGATCGTCGACCTCGCGGCGAGCCGGCACATCACCGTCGTCCCCGAGATCGACTCGCCCGGACACCTCGGCGCGGTCATCGCCGCCCACCCCGACCTGCAGCTGCGCAACGTCAACGGCGCCGCCGTGCGGGGCGCGATCGACATCTCGAAGCAGAAGTCCGCGGACATCGTCGACGACCTGCTGGACGAGTACGCCGGCCTGTTCCCCGGCCGCGAGTGGCACCTCGGCGGTGACGAGTACCAGGCGCTGGTGGTGTCCGACCCGCAGGCGTCGTTCCCGGGCCTGGCCGCCGCGGCGCGCGAGAAGTACGGCGCCGGTGCCACCGTCGAGGACCTCACCACCGGCTGGCTCAACGACCGGGCGGCCACCGTCCGCGCCCACGACCGCGTCCCGCGCGCCTGGAACGACGGCTTCTTCCGGGGCGGTTCGGTGAGCGCCGACAAGGACATCCAGGTCGCCTACTGGACGGGCAAGGAGATCGGCGCCCGGCAGCCGCTGGAGTACCTGCGCGAGGGCCGCACGGTCCTCAACTACAACGACGAGTTCCTCTACTACGTGCTCGGCGAACCGCTGACCTTCGTCTACCCGACCGGCGAGCGGATCTACGAGCAGTGGACCCCGCGCGTGCTGCGCGGCACCACCGCCGTGCCGGCCGAGTACGACGACCAGATCCCCGGCGGCTCCTTCGCGATCTGGGGCGACCTGCCCCGCTCGCAGACCCAGGACCAGGTCGCCGCGGGCATCCGTATGCCGCTGCGCGCGCTGGTGCAGAAGCTGTGGGACCCGGACCGGCCGGACCTCACCTGGGCGCAGTTCCGTGCGCTGGCCGACGAGCTGGACTGATCCCGGACCGGACGGATCCCCGGAGCGGACTGATCCCGGACCGGACGGATTGCGGCATACGCCTGCGAACTCCCGTACGACTGTGGTGGTGTTCTGACGAGCCGAAACCGCTACACCGGGGGGAAGCGCAGCACATGGGTTATTGGGGGTACTTCGTCGTGGGCCGCGGGGAGCGGCCGCTCGCCGCACTCGAGGCGCTGGCCGGCGCCGCCCAGGGCCTGACCCTGCGCACCTCCGCGCCGGACGGATGGCAGGTCTGGGAGTACCCGGGCGCCTCCGGCGACATCGGGAGCATGAACGACCTCGCCCGGGAGACCGGCGCGCCCGCCCTGTTCGGGTACGTGATGGACAGCGACTGCGTGGTGGTGGAGGCGGCCTCCCCGGAGCACGGCGCGTGGACGACCTGCCTGGGGCGCACCGCGATGGCCGGCCACCTCGGCGCCGGAGGCGGCGCGGACGGGGCCGGGGACGGCGGCACGGACGGGCTCACGCTGGAGGACTACTTCCTCGAACCGCGCGACGCCGCCGACCGGGCCGCCGACTGGGCCGCCGAGGCGGGCCGTACCGCCTCCGCCGAGGAGCTGATGGAGGTGCTCACCGCCGAGCCCGCCGCGCCCGACGAGGTGGCCGAAAACCTGCTCTTCCGTCTCCTGGACCGGCTAGGCGTGGTGCCTGCGTGACAATCCCGGGCCGTCGCACGCAGTAAGGGGAAGTGCGGGCTCCGTGAAGGTCGAGGTCCGTGAGGGCCTCGTCCGGGGCCGGTGGGAACCCGTTGAGGGAGGCGTGGATGAGCCTGGTGGAACTGATCGCTCGGGCCGACGAGCGCGGCGCGGCGGCGGCCGGGGTGGCTTGTTTGGATCGGTGCGTGCCGTTGCTGGGCGGCGACGACGAGGCGCTGCGGCCCCTGTGGGCGAGCCTTGCCGAGGGCGCCGCGGACGGCGACTGGGCCGGGCAGCTGGAGCAGGTGCGCGGCAAGCTGGCCGCCCTCCCGGGCGAGGACGAGGCCGCGCGGCTCGCCCACGGCATGCTCGCCGCCGCCCCGCTCCGGCGGGACACCGGCGCATTGCGCCAGTGGGCCGACGCCTGCTCCGTCGCCGCCCTGCGGATCCACCGGCTGCTGGACGGGGCGGGCCCGGACGGCGCCACCGACCCGGTCGAGACGTGCCGGCAGGGCGGCGCGGAGGGCCTGTCGCCGTTGCTCGCCGCCGAACTGCGCCGGCAGATCGCCGTCCTGGAGGTGCTGGACGCCCACGGCCCGGCCGGGCTGCGCGGCGCCCTGGAGATCGCCACGGAGGGGCGGCGGGTGCTGCGCGCCGCCGTGTCGCGCCGCAGTCGCCGGGACGGCTGACGTCAGGGGCCGGGGGTCCGGTGACCGGCCCACCATGACCGGGCCGGCCCGTCAACGGCCGGGCGGAGAGGGTTGTGTGACGGTCGTGCGGGGCGTTGGGGCGATCGTGCACCGGCTCGCGGGAGACGCCCGGAACCCTGTGACACGGGGCCGCCTCCGAGCGCTCTACCAGGTGTGACGACTGTGACGACTCAGCACGGTGGCCGGCCCGCGGCCGCGGCGAAGCCGGTCCGGTGGGCCGCGGACACCGTGGCGGCGATGCGTGAAGGGGCGCGACTGCGGCTGGACTACTCCGCGCACAGCCTGTGGAGCGTCGACCGGATGATCGGCGCGATCCGCCGGGAGGGCGCACCGATCGCCGCCCTGGAGGCCGTACTGCGCGGATTCGGCGCCTACGCGGGCGAGGTGATCGTGCGTCAGACGGGCGGCGAGTGGTGGGCCACCGGCGGTGACCACTGGGTCCGCACGCCCGACGGCCGCCTCTGGGACCCCTTCGAGGAGGCCCGGCGCTGCTACACGGCGGACGGCTCGTTGCGGCTGCTGTGCCGGGACGCCGTGCGCGGCACCGGGCGCCCCTGACCGCCGGCCCGCGGGTCCCGCCGGCCTCCGGCCGGGGCCGTGGAGACCGCCGCCGGACCCGTCACGAGCTGTGACACTTTCGCGGCGAGTGACGCTGAGGACCGTAGGGCGTGCGCGGGCACGTGCGCCGCCCTGGGCGGTTGCGCTGCGCACGCGGTACGGACGACTCGGTACGGACAAGGACGGTTCTTGGGCCACGGAGGGGAATCCCACCCCGTGCAGGCGTACGACGGGGAACTGGGCGCCGCGGTCGCGCGCGCCCAGGACGGGGACGAGGCCGCGTTCGCGGTGGCCTACCGGCTCGTGCAGCCCGGACTGCTCGGCTACGTCCGCGGACTGGTCGGGGACGACGCCGAGGACGTGACCTCGGACGCCTGGCTGGAGATCGCCCGCGACCTCGGCCGGTTCAAGGGCGACGGAGCGGGTTTCCGCGGCTGGACGGCGACGATCGCCCGGCACCGGGCCCTGGACCACCTGCGGCGGATGCGGGTGCGGCCCCGCGCGTCGGCGCTGGAGCAGGATCTGCTGGACCTGCCCGGCCCGCAGAGCACCTACGACCAGGCCATGGAGGCGCTCTCCACGGAGCAGGCGCTGGCCCTGGTCGGCGGACTGCCGCGGGACCAGGCGGAGGCCGTGCTGCTGCGCGTGGTCGTCGGCCTCGACGGGCCTGCCGCCGCGCGTGTGCTCGGCAAGCGGCCGGGGGCGGTACGGACGGCCGCGTACCGGGGACTGAAACGGCTGGCCGAACAGGTGGGCGCCGACGGTGTGACGGATGAGGCACCCCGGACGCTGGGTGAGTCGACATGAACGACGGCCGGGAGCACCCCGACCCGCGGGCGGGGCGGAACGAGCAGGGACGGGAACGGACATGGGTGAACGGCAGAGCGACGGCGGGCCGGCCGGCCGCCGGCGTGTGCGCCCCGCGGGCACGCCGCCGCAACCGGACGCACCCCACCCCGACGCGCCCGTCACCGCCGGGCCCCGGCCGGAACCGCCGCGCGTCGAGGCCCTGCTCGCGGCGGCGCTGACCGGGGACGCCACGGACACCGGGGCCCAGCAGCGGGCCGTGGCCGCCTTCCGGACCGCCCGGGACACGGGAGCCCACCGCGCCCGCACCCGCCGCCGCGACGACTGGCGGCCCCGCGAGTCCCGCACGGGCGGACCGGCACTCAAGGCCACACTCTCCGTCCTGGTCGCCGGTCTCACCCTGGGCGGCGTCGCCTGGGCAGGCATCGGCACCGCGCCGCCCTCACCCGGGCGCGCCCCGGAGCACGCCCCGGCCGCGTCCGCCCCCGACACCGCCCCGTCGGCGGATCCGGCCCCGGCGCTGCGCCAGGGCGCCGCGGACCGGCCGTCGGAGAGCAGCGGCCAGGAGACCCACAAGCCCGGCAGCACCTCTCCGGTCACCGAGGCCCACTGCCGGACGTACGAACGGCTCCGGGCGCGCGGGCACGCGCCGGACGCCCCGGCCCGGCGCCACCTCGCCGAGGCGGCGGGCAGTGTGGCGGAGGTGGCCGCGTACTGTGCCGGACTCCTGGGCGGCCCTCCGGCGTCGGCCACGCCCCCCGGACGGCAGGGCGGCGGCCCGCCGGAAGCCGCCGACGGCGCGAACGGGAGAGGGACCGCCACCGGGAGGCCGGGCGCTCCCGGCGAGGAGGCAGCCCGGGGCTGGGGCACCCCGGGCGACGACGCCCCCGGCCGGAGCGGTGCCGCGCGGCGGGACGGCGGACGGCCGTAGTCCGGTGCGGGCGCGCAGGGGTGCGGAGGCGTCAGGGGAGGGGCCAAGGCAACGGCCGGGGCCGCCACCCCCCACAGGAGAGGCCCCGGCCGTCGCGCGGCACGGGCCGCGCGGCGGCCCGTACCTCCTACAGCGCCCGGCGTGCGTTTTGTGTCACACCCGCTGTGTCACGGGTTAGTTGCATCCTGTACGAACATGGACGGCGCGTGGTTTCAGGCCGTAACGTTCCATTCGCGCCAGGCCGTGACCGGTCGCACGACCACGACCGATCCACGGCCGGAGACCGCAAAGGCAATGGGGCAGACCACGACAGCGAGCAATCCGGTCCGCGCAGGCGGGGCCGGTTCAGGCGCAGAAGGGCGCGCGCGGTGCTGGGGGACGACGCGGAGCTGACGGCCGCGGTGCGTGCGGCACAGGACGGGGACGAGACCGCGTTCCGGACTGTGTACCGCACCGTGCACCCGCGCCTGCTGGGCTACATACGGACACTCGTCGGGGACGCCGACGCCGAGGACGTGGCGTCCGAGGCGTGGCTGCAGATCGCCCGCGACCTGGAGCGGTTCAGCGGCGACGCGGACCGGTTCCGCGGCTGGGCCGCCCGGATCGCCCGCAACCGCGCGCTGGACCACATCCGGATGCGGGGCCGGCGTCCCGCCATCGGCGGCGACGAGACGGAGCTGACCGGCCGGCCCGCGCCGTCCGACACCGCGGGCGAGGCCATGGAGGCGCTGGCCACCGACGGCACGCTCTCGCTCATCGCCCGGCTGCCGCAGGACCAGGCCGAGGCCGTCGTCCTGCGGGTGGTGGTGGGCCTCGACGCCAAGAGCGCCGCGGAGACCCTGGGCAAACGCCCGGGCGCCGTGCGCACGGCGGCGCACCGTGGCCTGAAACGGCTGGCCGAGATGCTCGGCGACGATCCGGAGGCCCATCCGGAATCCGCCGGAGTGCTCGACGCGCTTCCGCCGCAAAGAGAACCGCACCGGCGTGCGGTGACGTCCGCGAGTGTGACGCATATGCGCACGCGGACGCAGAAGGACATGTGATGGCCGATGAGCAGAACGGGTGGCTGGACCGTGAGACGGCGGAGCGTCTGCTGAACGGAGAGCCCTCCGCGGCGGCCGACCCCGTCGTCCGCGAACAGGCGGAACGGCTCGCCGCGGCGCTCGGCGCGCTCGCCGCCCCGCCCCCTCCGCCCGGCCGTGAACTCCCCGGTGAGGCCGCCGCGCTGGCCGCCTTCCGCACCGCCCGCGCGGAGCGCCCGGAGCGGGCCGGCGCCACCGCGGAGGACGAGGGTGCCGCCGTGACGGCCGTCGCCGACGCCGGGCTGGTCCGCCTCGGCGCCCCGGAGGAACACCCTTCCGGAACCGCACGCGGACCCCGCCGGGCGCGGTACCTGCGCTTCGGGCTCGCCGCCGCGCTGACCGCGGGCATGGTCGGGGGCGCCGCCTATCTCGCCGGGACCGGGACGCAGACCGGGCCGTCCGGCGACCCGGTGAACGACCCGGGCGCCTCCGTCAGCGCGAGCGTCCCCCCGCCCGGTCCGCTGGTGGTCACCCCGTCGCCGCAGGGCGCCGAGGGCGCGGCCACACCCGGCGGCGCCCCGGACGGGCAGCGGCCTGACGGCGCCGGGAGCGCACCGGACGGGTCCCGGGCCGGCAAGGACGGCCGCTCCGCCTCCCCCGGACCGGACTCCACGCAGCCAGGCGGCGGACGCGGCCCCGGCTGGAAGCACGTGACCGCCGCCTGCCGCGCCCTGCGCGACGGCAAGGAGGGCGGACCGCACCGGCGCCGCCTGGACTCGATGGCGGGCGGCTCCGCCCGGGTGGGCGCCTTCTGCAAGGGCGTCCTCGCGGCCGCCGACGGCGGGGCCGCGCGCAAGGGAGCGGGCCGCGGCGGCCATGGGCACGGCGACGACCGGCCGGGCGGCCACCCGGGCGAGGGCGGCACCGGGGACCGGGGTTCCGGCGACCGGGGCAAGGGCGCCCAGCAGGGCAACGGCAACGGCAAGGGCAAGAACAGCGGCAACGGCGGCAAGAGCGGCGAGGGAGAGGGCGGCGACGACCGTCCCGGCCGCGCCGACCGGAAGCACGCCCGCGGCGCGCTGCTCGTGGCCGCCGCCGTCGCAACGCGCTGACCTGCGGTTTTTCCTCCGTTCGGGTTTTCTCGCGCCGGGGTGTGACGTTTTCGGGGGCCGCGACGCAGTAATGAGTGAGCCGACTGGTCATCGGCCGTCGCACTGAGCCGGGGTTCCCCCCGTACCCGCGGCTCGTGCACCTCGGCGCGGGCGGGACACGTTCCCCCGGTCCCGCCCGCGCCCCGAATCCTTCCTCTCCGCCCGCCGGCGGTTCCTCACCAGTGGATGACGACCTTGTCGCCGTTGCGGACCTGCGCGAAGATCCGGGCGATGGCCGCCTCGTCCCGTACGTTGACGCAGCCGTGCGAGGCGCCCGCGTAGCCCCGGGCCGCGAAGTCGGCGGAGAAGTGCACGGCCTGGCCGCCGCTGAAGAACATCGCGTACGGCATGGGCGACTCGTAGAGCGTGGACCAGTGGTCCCGGGACTTCCAGTAGACGCTGAAGACGCCCTCACGGGTGGGTGTGTACTGCGAGCCGAAGCGGACCGGCAGGGTTTCGAGAGTCCGGCCGTCGGCCATCCAGCGCAGGGTGCGGCTCTCCTCGCTGATGCACAGCACCCGCCCGGTCCGGCAGCGCGGGTCCGGCGCGTCCGCCGGCTGGCCGCCCATCTGGTAGAGGTCCCACCGGCCCGGCTCACGCGTCATCCGCTTCAGCCGCTGCCAGGTCACGGTGTCGGTCCGCCCCGTGCGCGGCAGCCCGCGCTTGCCCTGGAAGCCCCGCACCGCCTTCTCCGTGGGCCCGTCGTAGGTGCCCGTCGGCCCGTCGAACAGCCAGGCGATCTGGCGCAGCCGCGCCTGGAGCTCCCGCACGTCGCGGCCGGTGTCGCCGCGCGACCACAGCACCCGCGCCGGAACGGTGGCGTCACGGGAGCCGCCCGGCGCCGTGCCCCCGCCTTCGCCCCCGTCGCCTCCGCCGTCCCCGCCGCCGGACGGGCGGGACGCGGACGGGGTGCCGTCGGGCAGTTCGACGCGCACCGGTGGCCCGCCCTTGCCGTCCCCCTCCACGGGACGCACCGTGCAGCCCGCCACCGCCCCGGCCAGCGCGGCCAGCGCGGTCAGCGCGGCCACGACGGCGACCGCCCGCCCGGCGCCGGGCCCGCCGGCATGTTTCCGTACCGCCCTGTCCGTCGTGCTCCGCACGCGAGGCCCCCCTCGTCCCACCGCAACCGCCCACCGTCCCCCGGATCCTCCCCGGAGGTGACCCCGCGCGAACACGGAGGCATGGTGGTGGGGGGCGGGACGCGCCGGCGGAGGCGGCGCGGGCCCGGTGAACGGGGTCCCGTCCGCGCTGTGAGGAAGGTCCCAGGGTGCGGCACTCCACCCGGCCGCACACCCCCCGCTACGCTCCGTCCCAGGCTCGGATCCCCGGGGCGGGCGGAGCAACTGACGAGAACGGGCGGGCAGGCCCAGGCGGTCCTGCTCAGCAGGAGGCAGAACAGCATGGCACGCGAGTCGGAGTCCGGACTGCCCATCGAGCCGGTCTACGGGCCCGAGGCCCTGGAGGGCTGGGACCCCGCCGAGCAGCTCGGCGAGCCGGGCAGCTACCCCTTCACGCGCGGTGTGTACCCGACGATGTACACCGGCCGCCCCTGGACGATGCGCCAGTACGCCGGTTTCGGCACGGCGACGGAGTCCAACGCCCGCTACCAGCAGCTCATCGCCAACGGCACCATGGGCCTGTCGGTCGCCTTCGACCTGCCCACCCAGATGGGCCACGACTCCGACGCCCCCATCGCCTCCGGCGAGGTCGGCAAGGTGGGCGTCGCCATCGACTCCATCGACGACATGCGGGTGCTGTTCGACGGGATCCCGCTGGACAAGGTCTCCACGTCGATGACGATCAACGCCCCGGCCGCCCTCCTGCTGCTGCTCTACCAACTGGTCGCCGAGGAGCAGGGCGTGAGCGCCGACCAGCTCACCGGCACGATCCAGAACGACGTGCTGAAGGAGTACATCGCGCGCGGGACGTACATCTTCCCGCCGAAGCCGTCGCTGCGGCTGATCGCCGACATCTTCAAGTACTGCCGCGCCGAGATCCCCAAGTGGAACACCATCTCGATCTCCGGCTACCACATGGCCGAGGCGGGGGCCTCCCCGGCGCAGGAGATCGCCTTCACCCTCGCCGACGGCATCGAGTACGTGCGCACGGCCGTCGCGGCCGGCATGGACGTCGACGACTTCGCGCCCCGCCTGTCGTTCTTCTTCGTCGCCCGCACAACGATCCTGGAGGAGGTCGCCAAGTTCCGCGCGGCCCGCCGGATCTGGGCCCGGGTGATGAAGGAGGAGTTCGGCGCGAAGAACCCCAAGTCGCTGATGCTGCGCTTCCACACGCAGACCGCGGGCGTGCAGCTCACCGCGCAGCAGCCCGAGGTGAACCTGGTCCGCGTCGCCGTCCAGGGCTTGGCGGCCGTCCTCGGCGGCACCCAGTCGCTGCACACCAACTCCTTCGACGAGGCCATCGCCCTGCCGACGGACAAGAGCGCCCGCCTCGCCCTGCGCACCCAGCAGGTCCTCGCCTACGAGACCGACGTGACGGCCACCGTCGACCCCTTCGCGGGCTCCTACGTCATCGAGCGGATGACCGACGACGTGGAGGCCGCGGCCCTGGAACTGATGCAGAAGGTCGAGGACCTCGGCGGCGCCGTCAACGCCATCGAGCACGGCTTCCAGAAGAACGAGATCGAGCGCTCCGCCTACCGCATCGCCCAGGAGACCGATTCCGGCGAGCGGGTCGTCGTCGGCGTCAACCGCTTCCAGCTCGACGAGGAGGAGCCCTACGAACCGCTGCGCGTCGACCCCGCCATCGAGGCCCAGCAGGCCGAGCGCCTCGCCACGCTGCGCGCGGAGCGCGACCAGGGGGTCGTGGACGCGGCCCTGGCCGCCCTGAAGAAGGCCGCCGAGGGCGAGGACAACGTCCTGTACCCGATGAAGGACGCCCTGCGCGCCCGCGCCACCGTGGGCGAGGTGTGCAACGCCCTGCGCGAGGTGTGGGGGACGTACGTGCCCAGCGACGCGTTCTGACCCGCCGGGGCGTCCCCGGGGCGTCCCCGGGGCGTCCCACCGGGCGTCCCACAGGGACTCCCACAGGGTGTCTCGACGCTCGGAACACCCGTGCGACATGTCCCGCCCTTGTGCGAAACTCCGCGCATGTTCGGCGTCATCGACCTGCCCACCTACCTGGCGGGCCTCGTCCTCATCGTGCTGCTCCCCGGGCCCAACTCGCTCTACGTGCTGTCCGTGGCCGCCCGGCGCGGGGTCCGCACCGGGTACACGGCGGCCGCCGGCGTCTGGTGCGGGGACGCCGTCCTGATGACCCTGGCCGCCGCCGGGGCCGCCTCCCTGCTCCAGACCAACGCGTTCCTGTTCGGGATCGTGAAGTTCCTGGGCGCCGGGTACCTGACCTGGCTCGCCGTGGGCATGCTCCGGGCGGCGTGGTCGATGTGGCGCACCCGTGCCGACCGGGCCGCGGACGACGCTCCGGACGGGGCCGCCGCCCCCGGCGAACGGCCCTTCCGCCAGGCCCTGGTGATCAGCCTGTTCAATCCGAAGGCGATCCTGTTCGTCGTCGCCTTCTTCGTGCAGTTCGTCGACCCGGGCTACGCCTACCCCGCCCTGTCCTTCCTCGTCCTCGGCGCCTGCCTGCAAGTGGCCAGCGGCCTCTACCTCAGCGCCCTGATCTTCGGCGGCACCCGGCTCGCCGCCGCCTTCCGCCGCCGCCGGGCCCTGTCGGCCGGGGCGACCTCCGCCGCGGGCGCGCTGTTCCTCGGGTTCGCGGCGAAGCTGTCGCTGGCGAGCGCGTAGGCCCCGCCCGCGGCACCCCGGAGGGCCCGGGCGGGGCGGGTTCAGCCGCGTGCCACCGTCCGCCGCAGGCGGCGCGCCGTCCGGGCGGCCCGCCGTACCGCGGCGCTCCGCGGCAGGAAACCCATCCGGGCCGGGACCCCGCCCGGCAGGCCCAGGGACGTCAGCCGCCTCCTCTTGAAGTACGGCCGCGTCCGCACGTCCAGCCGGGCCGCCAGGAACCGCTCGGCCTCCGCCCGCAGCCCGGGCAGGATCCGTGGCTGCATGGCGAACCCCACGGCACGGACCAGGTCCTGGAGCGCGTCGGTGTCCAGGGCGCCGCGCCGCCCGGCCACCGCCGCCGCGTCGTCCGGCCCGGGCAGCAGCGCGTCGACCACGGTGACCGGGATCCGGTTGCTGTTCTCGTACGGCGTCAGCCGGTCCAGCAGGGTGTCCGTGCCGACCCGGGCCACCGGCAGGCCGTAGAACGCGGACGCGGTGAGCAGGGCGGTGGAGAAGCAGCCGATGACCAGCGCGGGACGCAGGCGGGCGAACAGGGCCTCGGCGAGCACCGGGGTGTCCAGCACCGTCAGTTCGACACCCAGCCGTCCGGCCTCCTCCTCCAGGGTGCGGGTGTAGCGGGCCGGCGCCGTGGGGTGCGGCTTGAACACCGCGCGGGTGTGGCCGAGTCCGGCCGCGCCCCGCAGCATCCGCACGTGCAGCCGCTCCTCCTCCTCGGCGGTGAGGATGCCCAGCGCCGACAGGTACTGGCCCAGCAGCACCGCCGCCCCGGCCGCCTGCGGCAGCACCGGCGCGGTGTCGGCCAGTTCGTCCAGCACCCCGGTGAACGCCCGGGTCGGCACGACCTCCGCCGGCACGTCGAATTCGGTCAGCAGCAGCGGCCGCAGCCCCGGCACCAGGTCGAGGTGGAGCAGCCGTTCCACCCGGGTGCCGACCAGCGGGTCCAGCTTGTTGCGGGTGGGCCCGTAGCTCATCAGGCCGTCCGCGTAGACGGTCAGCGGGGCGTCGGTGAAGATCCGGGCCACCCCGAGCGCCGGGTCCACCTGGAGGGACTCCACGACGAGCGCCACGTCGTCGTCGCCGATGCCCCACGCCAGCCGGAGGTGCCGCTCCCACAGGGGCTCGTCGTCCGGGCGCGGGGACCAGGCACCGGGGTGGAAGGGGAAGACGGTCGCGTTCCACGACACCACGTCGTCGAAGCGCGACCGCAGCCGCTCGAAGCCGGGCATCTCGTCCACGGACGGGGTCGTCTCGGGCGTCGTCGCGTTGTTGGACACGAGCAGGATCCGCCGGTCCGCGGGCCCGAAGCAGCCCGCGTCGAGGGCGGCGGCGAGCGTGCCCGTGCCGTACAGGGTCGACGCCATGAAGATCTGCGTGGTCACGCGGCTCCCTCCAGGGCGGCGAGCGGACGGCGGCGCAGCCTGCGCAGCCGGGCGGCGCGTGCGGCGTCCATCGCGTCGAGCGCCCCGTCGAGCACGTCCTGCGGCAGGCGGTGCAGCGCCGCGGCGCTCATCGTCTTCAGCCGCCGGGCGACCGGGGGCTCGAACCGGTCCAGGTTGCCCAGGTGGTGGGAGATGATCGCGCAGTAGGTGCGTACCGCCTTCGGCAACAGCGCCGCCGCCTCCGGGTCCCGGGCGGTCTCCTCGACCACCTGGTCGAACGCGCGGATAAAGTCCAGCTGCCGGGCGTCACCGATCTGCGTCAGCGACGACGGCAGCCCGCGCCGGTAGAAGACCCCGAGCAGACCGGACACGGCGAAGGACTCCGCCTCCCGGTGCAGCCGCCAGATCCACGGCCGGTCCTCCGCCGTGCGCAGCCCGTCGGTGAAGTGCAGCAGCCCGCGCTCCACCAGCCGGCGGTGGTAGACGCCCGCCCAGGCGTAGGCGTAGTCCACGGACGTCGTCCGGTGGGCGGGCAGGATCGCGTCCCGCGGGCGCACGGGCACGTTGCGGCGGCCGTGCGGGACGCGGTGCACGGTGCGGGCCCGGGCCGTGCACTGCACATGGTCGGTGCGCACGAAGTCGCAGCCCAGCTCCTCGATCACGGCGACCAGCCGGGCGTAGTGACCCGGGGCGAGCCAGTCGTCGCCGTCCAGGAAGGTCAGGTACTCCCCACGGGCCCGGTCGATGCCCGTGTTGCGGGCGGTCGCCAGGCCCCCGTTCCGTTCGTGCCGGATGAGGACCGCCCCCGGCAGTTCGCGTTCCGCACGCGCGAGGAGTTCCGCGGTGCCGTCGGTCGAACAGTCGTCGACGAGAATGAATTCGAAGTCCGCGCGGGCATTCGCCCGCAGACTTCGCAGGGCATCGGGCGCGTGGGGCCGCACGTTGTAGAACGGCACGATGACGGAGAGCTTGAACACGTCGGCGACGTTAAGGGGCGCCCCGGCATTCCCTCTGACCCGCTGCTTGCATTCCGGTGAACGGCATATGGCGATGCCGTGACGCGGGCGGAATTCCGGGGCTCCGGTGTGCCGATTCGCCTTGCGGCGGGCCGCTGTTCACCGTTTGTTGGATTCCGGTTGGGCCGCTCCTCGGAATTGCTTCCTAGCGTCTTCGACGTGCCAGCAAGTGCGACGAATTCCCTGCGAGTGGCCGTCCTCGCGGATTCCGACACCCGGTGGAAATGGGGCGCCCTCACCGCGCGCCGCATCGCCCCCGGGGACACGGAGATCCGCCTGGACGGATACCTCCTGCGCGGCCGTGCGACCCCCACCGCCCGCCAGCTCACCGAGGTCGGTGCCCCGGCGGACGGCCTGAGCGAGGTCACCGCCGCACAGTTCCTGCACGCCATGGGCGAGGAGCCCTGCGACCTGGTGGTCCTTGCCCTGGTCGGCGGGGGAGTGCAGGCGATGCTGCACGGGCTCGGACGGGTCTGGCAAAACCGCCCCGACCGGCCCGTGGTGGTCACCGGCTACGTCGGGATCGTCTACGAGAAGCTGGCCGACGGCCTGCTGCTGCGCCACGGGGCCGACGTGGTCCTCGCCAACTCCCGCCGGGACGCGGAGCGTTTCCGCGCCGTGTACGAGGGCGTGGGCGCCGACGCCTCCGCGGTGACCGAGGTGGCGCTGCCCTTCCTGGGCGGGGAGCCGTACACCCGCGAACACACCCCCTACACGGTGGTGTTCGCCGCCCAGCCCTCCGTGCCGGACAACCGCCGCGACCGCGCCTACCTGCTGGACCGACTGGTACGGCACGCCCGCCGTCACCCGGAGCGCGAGGTGCTGCTCAAGCTGCGCTCCAAGCCCGGCGAACACACCACGCACCTGGAGGAAGTGCCCTACCAGAAGCTGGCCCGGCGCCTCGACCTCCCCGCCAACCTCCGCCTCGTCCACGGCCACATGGGCGAGGTCCTGGACCGCACCGACCTGCTCGTCACCGTCAGCTCCACGGCCGCCCTGGAGTCCCTGCACCGCCGCATCCCCACGGCCGTCCTCACCGACCTCGGTGTCCGCGAGGCGCTCGGCAACCACCACTTCGTCGGCTCCGGCTGCCTCACCTCCTGGGACCGGCTCGACGCCGGCCACCGCCCGGAACCCGACCCGGAGTGGGTGGCGGGACAGGGCGTGGCCCCGGGCGGCACGGCCTCCGGGACAGACTCGTACGAGCACGCCTTCGCCGCGGCCCGCGCCCGCATCGGCGCCCTGCTCGGCCGCCCCGGCGGACTCCCGCCGCTGGCCCCGTACTACACGGCCGCCACCGCGCCCGGCTACCTGCCCGGCGTCCTCGCCCGCCACCACCTCGCCCCGGACGGCGCCCCGCTGCCCGGCGCCCCCGCGTCCGACCGGGCCCCGGGCCCGATCCGGCAGGTCGTGCGCCGGGCCGCCCGCGGTGCCTACCGGCACGGCGTGCAGCGGGTGGCCCCCGCGATCCGCCGGATGGGGGAGCTGTGACCCCGCCGCCGGACACCCCGCCCCCGGCTCCAGGAGCTGATCCCATGTCCCTTCCGCCCACGGCCCGCCGGGTGCTCGCCGTGATCCCCGCCCGCGGCGGCTCCAAGGGAGTGCCCGCGAAGAACCTCGCCCCCGTCGGCGGGGTCCCCCTGGTGGCCCGCGCCGTGCGCGCGTGCCGGGCTGCGCGGCACGTCACGGACGTCGTCGTCTCCACCGACGACCCGGCCATCGCCGACGTCGCCCGGCGGGCCGGCGCGGAGGTCGTCGTGCGGCCCGCCGCCCTCTCCGGTGACACCGCCTCCTCCGAGGCGGCCGTCCTGCACGCCCTGGACGCCCACGAGGACACCCACGGCGCCCCGGTCGACGTGGTGCTGCTCGTGCAGTGCACCAGCCCCTTCCTGAGCGCCGGGGACGTCGACGCGGTGGCCGCCGCGGTCGTCGGCGGCCGCGCCGACACGGCCGTCACCGTCGCCCCGTTCCACGGCTTCCTGTGGCGGGACGGCGAGGACGGCGGGGACGGGCGCGGCGCCGCCGCCGGTGCCGGGGCCGCCGGCGGTCACGGCGTCAACCACGACAAGTCCGTCCGCCCCCGCCGCCAGGACCGCCCGCAGGACCTGCTGGAGACCGGCGCCGCCTACGCCATGGACGCGGCCGGCTTCCGCGCCCACCGGCACCGCTTCTTCGGCCGCACCGAACCCGTGCGCACCGACCCGGCCCGTGTCCTGGAGATCGACGACCCGCACGACCTCGCCCGGGCCCGCGCCCTCGCCCCGCTCCTCGACGCGGGCGAGCCCGGCGCCCGGCCGACGGCCGCCGACCTCGACGCGGTCGTCCTCGACTTCGACGGCACCCAGACCGACGACCGGGTGCTGATCGACTCCGACGGACGGGAGTTCGTCGCCGTGCACCGCGGCGACGGGCTCGGCGTCGCGGCCCTGCGCCGCAGCGGCCTGAGGCTGCTGATCCTGTCCACGGAACAGAACCCGGTCGTCGCCGCCCGCGCGCGCAAGCTGCGCGTCCCCGTGCTGCACGGCGTCGACCGCAAGGACCTCGCCCTCAAGCAGTGGTGCGAGGAACAGGGCATCGCTCCCGAGCGCGTGCTCTACGTCGGCAACGACGTCAACGACCTCCCGTGCCTCGCCCTCGTCGGCTGGCCCGTGGCGGTCGCCAGTGCCCACGACGCCGTACGCGGCGCCGCCCGCGCGGTCACCACCCTCCCCGGCGGTGACGGCGCGATCCGGGAGATCGCCGGCTGGATCCTCGGCCCCTCCCTCGATTCCCTCCCCAGGTAAGGAAACCACCGGTCATGAGCACCAACTCCCGCATCCGCACCCTCGGTCCGCGCGAAGCCGGCCCCGGCCGCCCCGTCTACATCACCGGCGAGATCGGCATCAACCACAACGGCGACATCGAGAACGCGTTCAAGCTGATCGATGCCGCCGCCGAGGCCGGCTGCGACGCCGTCAAGTTCCAGAAGCGCACCCCGGAGATCTGCACGCCGCGCGACCAGTGGGACATCGAGCGCGACACCCCCTGGGGCCGGATGACCTACATCGACTACCGACACCGTGTGGAGTTCGGCGAGGACGAGTACCGCCAGATCGACGCCTACTGCCGGAAGAAGGGCATCGACTGGTTCGCCTCCCCGTGGGACACCGAGGCCGTCGCCTTCCTGGAGAAGTTCGACGTCCCCGCCCACAAGGTGGCCTCCGCCTCCCTCACCGACGACGAACTGCTGCGCGCACTGCGGGCGACGGGCCGCACGATCGTCCTGTCCACCGGCATGTCCACCCCGAAGCAGATCCGCCACGCGGTCGAGGTCCTGGGCTCGGACAACATCCTGCTCTGCCACGCCACCTCCACCTACCCGGCGAAGGCCGAGGAGCTCAACCTGCGGGTGATCCACACCCTCCAGCAGGAGTACCCGAACGTCCCCATCGGCTACTCCGGCCACGAGACCGGCCTGCAGACCACCCTGGCCGCCGTCGCCCTCGGCGCCGCCTTCGTCGAGCGCCACATCACCCTCGACCGCGCCATGTGGGGATCCGACCAGGCCGCGTCCGTCGAGCCCGGGGGCCTGAGCCGCCTCGTCCGCGACATCCGCACCATCGAGGCGTCCCTCGGCGACGGAGTGAAGCGGGTCTACGAGTCCGAGCTGGGCCCGATGAAGAAGCTGCGCCGCGTCCCCGGCGTGGTCGCCGACGCCGAGATCGCCGCGGCGGCGGGCGAGCCGCTGACGGTCTGAGACACGGACGGTGTGACACGCCGATGAGCCCACGCGCCGGGAGCACCGGCCCCCACACGCTCGCCTTCGTCGAGAGTCCGGTGCAACTGCTCAACGTGCTGGAGTGGGCGCACGCGCACGCTCCCGGCGCGGGCCTCACCCTGGTGGTGCTGTCCCCCGTCGACCCCATGACGCGCGGCCAGCTGCGCCGCATGTGCGGGCTGGCCCGCGAGGAGGGCCACCAGGTCCGCTGGGAGGAGGCCCGCGGCGGTCCCGGCGCCCCGCTGCGCACCGTCGGGGGCCTCACGGCCGCCCTGCGCCGCGCCGACCGGGTCGTCCTCGGCGACCCCTTCTCGCGCTACGTCCAGCTGCTGCTGACCCTCACCCGGGCGCCCGCCCTGGTCGTCGTCGACGACGGCACCGCGACCATGGAGTTCGTCGGCCAGCTCGCCCGTGGCGAACGCCTGGTCCGCTGGCACCGCAAGGGCGGCCGGCCCGGCCCCCGGGACCTGCTGCTCGCCCCGGTGTCCGCCGCCGCCCGCCGCCGGCTCACCCCGGGCGGCACGCGCACCGTCGAGGTGTTCTCCGCCATGCCGGTCGACGCCACCCCGCCCGGTGTGACGGTGCGGGCGCACACCTTCGCCTGGACCCGGGACCGCTTCGGGCCGCCGCGCGTCACCGGCGGCGCCGACCTGGTGGGCACGTCGCTGGTGGAGACCGGCGTGGTGGACGCCGACGCCTACCTGGAGGCGGTCCGCTCCCTCGCCCGGACCCACGGCGCGACCCGCTACTTCGCGCACCGGCGCGAGAGCGCGGCCAAACTGCACCGGATGGCGGGCGTGACGGGGCTGGAGATCGTGCGGCCCGACCTGCCCCTGGAACTGGTCGCCCGGCGCGGGCCCGTCGCCCGCACCGTCCTCAGCTTCCCGTCCACCGTGGTGCACACCCTGCCCCTGGCCCTGTCGGGCACGAAGGTCCGGGTCGCGGTCTGCGACATCGACCCCGCCTGGCTCACCGACGGCGCCTCCCCGCGGGCCGGGGGCTTCCTGGCCGGGGTCACCCGCACGGCCCGCGACGCCCACCGCCTGACGGCGGTACCAGGGGTCCCGGGGGTGCGCACCGCACCGGCGGTCTGAGGCCGGGCCGCGCCCCTCGGTGCCGCCGTCGGGCGGTGGGCCGTAAGCCGCTGTAGGCCCTCAGTCCTCAGCCGCCGTGGGTCCCCGCGCCGTCAGCCCTGCCCGTCCCCGTGCCGTCGCCGCAGTCCGGGCCGCCGTCCGGGCCGCCGTCCGGGTCGGCGGGCGGGCGCCGGGCCAGCAGCAGGGCCCGGGGGCGGGTCTCGCCTGGCCCCGGTGCGCGCAGCACCCGGGCCGTGACGTCCAGTCCGCCCTTGCGGAGGTGGCCGGTCACCGTCTCCGGGGTGCGCCAGTGGCAGTCCAGGGAGACGGCGTGGCCGAAGCGTTCCGCCACGTGGGCCCGTTCGTCCTCGTCGCCGGACTGGAAGGCGAGCAGAACCGGGGCGCCCGGGACCAGGACCCGGTGAAACTCGGCGAACAGTGCGGCCAGGTGGCCGTCCGGCACATGGATGACGGAGTACAGCGCCACGATGCCGCCCAGCGTCGCGTCCGGCAGGTCCAGCGAGGTCATCGTGCCGACGTGGAAACGCAGCCCGGGATGGGCCCGGCGGGCCAGGGCCACCATGCGCGGCGAGAGGTCCACCCCGAAGACGGGCAGCCCCAGGTCGTGCAGGCGCGCCGTGACGTACCCGGGGCCGCTGCCGAGGTCGGCGACCGGGGGCGGGGCGGCGCCCGCGGGGGCGGCCGCCCGGGCCAGTTCCGCGAACGCGGCGAGCAGGCCGCGCTCCAGCGGCAGCACGGCCAGGCCGTCGGCGAAGCGGGCGGTGTACTCCGCCGCGATGGCGTCGTAGGACTCACGCGTGGCCCGGAGGAACTCCGGCTGATCGGCGGACATGGAGCCGCACCCTAGGGGATGCGGACGGCACCACGGAGGGGATCCGGCCGAGGGGACCGGGAACGGCCCCGGGTGTCCTCGGGGCGAACCGACCGGCGTGGCCGGGGCGATGCGTGGTATCCGTGGGAAGGTGGAGGGGTGGCCTGTTCTCTCGCCGCCGGAGGCCGGGACTGTGATCGATCTCACGTCCCGGCGGGTGTGGAGGGCCCTCAACCCCGCGGAGGAGCGGCAGTTTACCCAGCCACACGCACAGCTATGCGTAGGGCAGTCAGTTTTTCTTCCCCTAACGGACTGATTTTTCTTGATCGAGCACCGGTCGAGGTCGCTGGCGCCCTACTCTTCAAAGGGTGAAGCCACTGATGTCACTGGAGTCCGAGATCGAACTCGCCGGCGGAGCCGTGCTTCCCGGCGCGCTGCCCGAGGAGCTCCGTGCCGAGCTCGTCCTGTTCCGGCGGGACATGCACCGGCACCCGGAACTCGGCCACCAGGAGTTCCGCACCACCGCGGCGATCAAGGAGCGGCTGGAGCGCGCCGGTCTCCGGCCGCGGGTGCTCTCCAGCGGGACCGGACTGATCTGTGACATCGGCGTGGGCGAGATCCCCGGCGCGGAACGGGTGCTCGCCATGCGGGCCGACATCGACGGCCTGCCGATCCCCGACATGAAGACCGACTGCCCGTACCGCTCCACCGTGCCCGACCGCGCGCACGCCTGCGGTCACGACGTGCACACCACCGTCGTCCTGGGCGCCGGGCTGATCCTCGCCGACCTGCACCGGCAGGGGCTGCTGACCCGCCCCGTGCGGCTGATCTTCCAGCCCGCCGAAGAGGTGCTGCCCGGCGGTGCCGCCGACGTCATCGCGGACGGCGCGCTCGACGGCGTCGGCCGGATCATCGCCGTGCACTGCGACCCGCGGGTCGACGCGGGCCGGATCGGACTGCGCCAGGGACCGATCACTTCGGCGTGCGACCGTCTGGAGATCTCCCTCGACGGCCCCGGCGGCCACACCGCCCGCCCGCACCTGACCACCGACCTGGTCACCGCCGCCGCCCGGGTCGTCACCGACGTGCCCGCCCTGGTCGGCCGGCGCGTCGACACCCGCAGCGGTCTCGCCGTCACCTGGGGCCGGATCGAATCCGGCCACGCGCCCAACGTGATCCCGCAGCACGCCGAACTCTCCGGCACCGTGCGCTGCCTGGACCTGGAGACCTGGCGGCAGGCCGCCGACGTCGTGGTCGCCGCCATCGACGAGGTCGCCAACCTGCACCGCGCCAAGTCGGAGATCAACTACGTGCGCGGGGTGCCGCCGGTCGTCAACGAGGCCGGAGTGACCGAACTGCTCCGCGACGCCATGATCGCGCGGCGCGGGGTGGAGTCCGTCGAGGGCACCGAACAGAGCCTCGGCGGCGAGGACTTCTCCTGGTACCTGGAGCACGTCCCCGGCGCGATGGCCCGCCTCGGCGTCCGTCCCCCGGGCGAGCGCACGGTGCGTGACCTGCACCAGGGCGACTTCGACGTCGACGAGCACGCCATCACCGTCGGCGTGGAGCTCTTCACCGCCGCCGCGCTGCTCGACACGCTGCGCTAGGGCCTCTCGTTCGGATCAGGACGGGCTCGCGGGCCCCGGTGCCTGATCCGGCCTGATCCAAACGGAAGACCCTACGGCCGGCTGTAGTAGGCGATCTTGTCGTCGAGGACCTCCATGGCCCGGCGCAGTGCCGCCACGCGCTGCTCCAGGGTGGCTCGGTGCTCGCGCAGGAAGGCGACCCGGTCCTGCGCGGAACGGTCGGTGCGCAGGATGGCCACGAACTCCCGCAGGTCCGCGATGCCGAGGCCGGCGTCCCGCAGGCACGTGACCAGGCCGATCCAGAAGATGTCGTCCTCGGTGTACTCCCTGCGCCCACCGGGGGAGCGCCGGACCGGTCCGATCAGCCCCTCGCGTTCGTAGTAGCGCAGGGTGTCCAGGGAGACGCCGGTGCGGCCGGCCGCCGCTGCCGGGGTGAGGCGCGTGGTCACGGGGCTCCTTGTCCGGCCGTCGTCAGCGGGCTTCGGCGAAGCGCGCCAGGTGCTCGTCGCTCAGCCGCACACGGTGTGCGGCGAGTGCCTCCTCGATCTGCTCCACCCGGCTCACACCGACGATCGGGTCGATCCCACGGTGCATCAGCCAGGCGAGGACGACCTGGTTCCGAGTGGCCGCCAGCTCGCCGGCCACCTCGTCCAGGACCGCGAGCACCCGGGTGGTACCGGGGTGATCATAGGTCGGTGGCAGCGGCTTGTCGGTGCGCACGTAGGAACCCCACATCAGCGAGCTGTACGACCACACGCTGAGCCCCTCCGACCGCGCTAGGTCCAGGTCCTCCTCGGTGAGCAGGCGATGGCCGCTCTCCGCGAGCGGGGTGAGGGGACGCGGCTGGACGAGCGAGTGGCGCAGCTGCAGCGCCGTCCACGGCTCCACGCCCTGCTCGCGGGCGAGCGACCGGGCGCGCTCGACGCGCCAGGCGGCGTGATTGGCGGCCCCGACGCGCAGCACCGTTCCCTTCGTGACCAGCTCGCCGAACGCACCGACGGTCTCCTCCAGCGGCACGGTCCGGTCCTCGGCGTGAGCCCAGAGGAGATCGACGTGGTCGACCCCGAGACGCTCCAGGCTCCCCTCGACACCCCTGCGGACCGCGGGGGCGGACAACCCTTCGGCGCTCTGGGGCCAGGAGTGCGCGACGAGCGGGTCCTGCCGGACCTTCGTCGCGATCCGCACCGTGTCGCGTGCGCCGGGGCGGGACCGGAGCCAGGCGCCGATGACCCGCTCGCTGGCACCGCCGAGGCCGCTGGAATCGACCCAGAAGGAGTAGCAGTTCGCGGTGTCGAGCCAGACGCCGCCTCCGTCGATGAAGGAATCGAGGATCGCGAAGGCTTCCTCCTGGCCGACGCGGGTGCCGAAGTCCATCGTCCCGAGGACGATGCGGGAAGCAGTGGTGTTGAGGTCCATGCCCTTCATCCTTGGATCTGGAGCGCGCTCCAGATCAAGTCCGTTCGCGAAATCGAGCGCGGAACGGGGTGACAGCGGTGACGAACACGCGGTGCCGCATGCGACCCCGGCGCGACTCATGCACCGTCCCGGCCGGTCCTCCCGGCGCTCGCCTCTCCCGTCCCACCCGTCCCACCCGTCCCCCGTCCGCCCGTCCGGGTTGCGGCTCAGGCGGGGCGGGGGCAGCGTGGTGGCGTGCCGTCAGGCATGCGCGCCTCACCGATTGCCCCTTTTCCGCCCCGGCGGTCCCCCTGGTTCACAAGGGCGTAACCGGCCAGCGGCACGAATGGATAACGGCCCCGCGAAACCCCGTTCCCAGGAGTGTCTACGCGCGTTAATGTGCGCCGAACCGAGCACCCGCTGCGGGGCTTTGGAGAATGGGGAACTTCAGATGCGTCGGACATCGAAACTGACTCGCGTCGCGGTGGGGGTCGCGTCGCTCGCACTCGCCGCCACGGCCTGCGGCGGCACCAGCAGTGACAACGGCGACAGCGGCGGCAGTTCCAAGGAGGACCTCGGTCTCGCCATCGCCTACGACATCGGCGGAAAGGGCGACCAGTCCTTCAACGACGCCGCCTACGCGGGTCTGCAGAAGGCCCAGAAGGAGTTCGGCTACAAGACCGCCGACGTCGAGCCCACCGAGGGCGAGACGGACGCGGACAAGGAGCAGCGCCTGTCCTCGCTGGCCAAGCAGGGCTACAACCCCGTGATCGGCGTCGGCTTCGCCTACGGTCCGGCGATGGAGGCGGTCGCCGCCAAGTACCCGAAGACCACCTTCGGCATCGTCGACTCCGTGGTCGAGGGCGACAACGTCGCCTCCCTGGTCTTCGCCGAGGAGCAGGCGTCCTATCTCGCGGGCGTCGCCGCCGCCAAGGCCACCAAGACCGACGTCGTCGGCTTCGTGGGCGGTGTGGACATCCCGCTGATCCACAAGTTCGAGGCCGGCTTCCAGCAGGGCGTCAAGGCGACCGACCCCAAGGTCAGGGTCGTCGCCCAGTACCTGACGCAGACGGCGGAGGAGGGCGGCTTCTCCAGCCCCGACAAGGGCAAGGCCGCCGCCGAGGGCCAGATCGAGAAGAAGGCCGACGTCATCTACCAGGCGGCCGGTCTGTCCGGGCAGGGCGTCATCGAGGCCGCCGCCAAGGCGAAGGTCTGGGCGATCGGTGTCGACTCCGACCAGTTCAAGCAGGAAGCCCTCGCGCCCTACAGGGACTACATCCTCACCTCCGCCCTGAAGGACGTCGGCGGGGCGGTGTTCGCCCTCGCCGAGTCGGTCCAGGACGACAAGCCGCTGACCGGCACCCAGGTCTTCGACCTCAAGGTGGACGGCGTGGGCCTGTCCGACAGCAACCCGAAGATGGCCGAGGTCCCGGGCCTGACCGATGCCGTGGCCGAGGCCAAGAAGGGCATCGTCGACGGGACGATCACCGTCAAGACGGAGTAGCCGCAGCAGCCGGGCGTCGCCGGCGGTCCGAGGTGCCCGGCGGGCACCGGCGGGCGGCCGACGGGACCGGGAGAAAAGCACGCGAAGCGGGCGGGTGGCCGAGAGGCGCCCGCCCGCTTCGCCGTGTCCGCAGTGGCCCCTCTCACATCACCCAGGGCCACGCCCTCTTCGCAGTCGGCAACGCCGTGGCCAGGGCGTACGGCGGCTTGGGCACGGGCGCATAACAAGGTGGACAGAAGGGGTTTTCAGGCAGGTCTACGCGCGTTAATCTGCGGCGAAGCCAGCGCCGTTGCTGAAACCGTCCGGCGCTTTGTACGACAGGAGCACCACACCATGCGCCGGATTTCCCGGATCACGGTCGCAGGCGCAGCGACCGCCTCCCTGGCCCTCGCTCTCGCCGCCTGCGGCGGCACCTCGACGTCCTCCTCCTCGGACTCCTCCGGGTCGAAGGAGGACAAGGGCCTGGCCATCGCGTACGACGTCGGCGGCCGCGGCGACCAGTCCTTCAACGACGCCGCCTACGCGGGCCTGAAGAAGGCCCAGGACGAGTTCGGCTACAAGACCGCCGACGTCGAGCCCACCGACGGCGAGACGGACGCGGACAAGGAGCAGCGCCTCGCCTCGCTGGCCAAGCAGGGTTACAACCCCGTCATCGGGGTGGGCTACGCCTACGCCGCCGCCGTGAAGGGGGCCGCGGAGAAGTTCCCGGACACCACCTTCGGCATCGTCGACGACGCCACCGTCGAGGCGGACAACGTCGCGGACCTGGTCTTCTCCGAGGAGGAGGCGTCCTACCTGGCCGGCGTCGCCGCCGCCGAGACCACCAAGAGCAACGTCGTCGGCTTCATCGGCGGTGTGGACATCCCGCTGATCCACAAGTTCCGCGCGGGCTTCGAGCAGGGTGTCAAGGACACCAACCCGAAGACCAAGGTCATCTCGCAGTTCCTGACCCAGACCGCGGAGGAGGGCGGCTTCTCCAGCCCCGACAAGGGCAAGAGCGCCGCCGAGGGCCAGATCGAGAAGAAGGCCGACGTCGTCTACGCGGCCGCCGGTCTCTCGGGCCAGGGCGTCATCGAGGCCGCCGCCGCCAACAAGGTGTGGGCGATCGGTGTCGACTCCGACCAGTACAAGCAGGAAGCCCTCGCCAAGTACAAGGACTCGATCCTCACCTCGGCGATGAAGGATGTCGCCAAGGCGGTGTACAACCTGGCGCAGTCGGTCGAGGACGGCAAGCCCGCGACCGGTATCGTCAAGGGCGATCTGAAGACGGGTGAGGTGAGCCTGTCGAACTCCAACCCGAAGTTCGCGGACGACGCCGAGCTCCAGGCAGCCATCGAGAAGGCCAAGGAGAAGATCATCAGCGGCGAGATCAAGGTCAAGTCCAGCTGACACCCCCTCCGAACGACCCTGAGCAGCGTGTCACTCCGGGGTTGCGTCCGCGCCACGGGGTGCGGGGAGCCAGGCTCTCCGCACCCCGTCGGTTCGGTGCGCCACCCCTTTGTATGCCGTAGGGGCGCTACGCGCGTAGAAGGCCCCCGTCCCCAGGAGAGTGCGCCATCAAAGCGTCCAGCAGCCCTCCGGCCGGAGCGGCGGTCAACGGTCAGACCGCCGTCGAACTCGCCGGGATCACGAAGCGATTCCCCGGTGTCGTGGCCAACCACGACATCCACCTCAGTGTCCGCAAGGGCACCGTCCACGCCCTGGTGGGCGAGAACGGCGCCGGCAAGTCGACCCTGATGAAGATCCTCTACGGCATGCAGAAGCCGGACGAGGGCACCATCGCCGTCGACGGCGAGCAGGTCACCTTCGGTTCCCCCGCCGACGCCATCGCGCGCGGCATCGGCATGGTGCACCAGCACTTCATGCTCGCCGACAACCTCACCGTCCTCGAGAACGTCGTGCTCGGCAGCGAGAAGCTGTACGGCATCGGCGCCCGGGCCCGCCGCAAGATCAAGGAACTCTCCGAGCGCTACGGCCTCGACGTGCGCCCCGACGTCCTGCTCGAGGAGCTCGGTGTCGCCGCCCGCCAGCGCGTGGAGATCCTCAAGGTCCTCTACCGCGGCGCGACCACCCTGATCCTCGACGAGCCCACCGCCGTCCTGGTCCCGCAGGAGGTGGACGCCCTCTTCGAGAACCTCCGCGAGCTGAAGTCCGAGGGCCTGTCGGTCATCTTCATCTCCCACAAGCTGGGCGAGGTCCTCTCCGTCGCCGACGAGATCACCGTCATCCGCCGCGGCACCACCGTCGGCACCGCGGTCCCCGCCGAGACCACGTCCCGGCAGCTCGCCGAGATGATGGTCGGCAGCGAACTGCCCAGCCCGGAGAAGGGCGAGTCGACGGTCACCGACCGTCCCGTCATCGACGTCGACAAGCTCCGCCTGACCGCCCCGGGCGGCAAGCCCCTGCTCGACGACATCACCTTCACCATCCACGAGGGTGAGATCCTGGGCATCGCCGGCGTGGAGGGCAACGGCCAGACCGAACTCGTCGACGCGCTGATCGGCCTGCGGGCCGCCGACTCCGGCGTCATCCGGCTCGCCGGCGAGGAGATCACCGCCTGGAGCACCCGCAGGCGCCGCGAGGAGGGCATCGGCTACATCCCCGAGGACCGCCACCGCCACGGCCTGCTCCTGGAGGCCCCCCTCTGGGAGAACCGCATCCTCGGCCACGTCACCGAGAAGCCCAACGCCAAGGGCATCTGGCTGGACCCCAAGGCCGCCCAGGAGGACACCCGCCGCATCGTCAAGACGTACGACGTCCGCACCCCGGGCATCGACGTCACCGCGGCCTCCCTGTCCGGCGGCAACCAGCAGAAGCTGATCGTCGGCCGCGAGATGAGCCACAAGCCGCGCTTCCTGATCGCCGCGCACCCCACCCGCGGTGTGGACGTCGGCGCGCAGGCCGCGATCTGGGACCACATCCGCGAGGCCCGCCGCGAGGGACTGGCCGTCCTGCTGATCTCGGCCGACCTCGACGAGCTGATCGGCCTGTCCGACACCCTCCGCGTCATCTACGACGGCAAGCTGGTCGCGGACGCCGACCCCGCGACCGTCACCCCGGAGGAACTCGGCACCGCCATGACCGGTGCCGCCACCGGCCACCTCGAACACGAAGAGACCCCCGAGACCTCGGCCGACGCCCCCGAGTCTCCGGAAGACGAGGCCCGCTGATGAAGAAGTTCGACAAGGAGCGCGTGCTCCTGGCGGTGGCCGGACCGGTCATCGCGCTCGCCGTGGCCTTCGTGCTGAGCGCGATCGTGCTGCTCGCCTCCGGCAAGAACCCAACCGAGCCGTTCGCCCTGATGTTCCAGCAGGCGACCTACTCGGACATCCAGGTCCTGATCATCAACCAGGCGTCGATGTACTACATCGCGGCCCTGGCGGTGGCCATCGGCTTCCGGATGAACCTGTTCAACATCGGCGTCGACGGCCAGTACCAGCTCGCCGCCATGATGGCCGCCATCGTCGGCGCCCACGCCGACCTGCCGGCCGCCCTGCAGATCCCGCTGCTGCTCCTGACCGCCGTGTGCACCGGCGCCTTCTGGTCCGGCATCGCCGGTGTCCTGAAGGTCACCCGTGGGGTCAGCGAGGTCGTCGCCACGATCATGCTCAACGCGATCGCCACCGCCGTCATCGGCTACCTGTGGCTGCCCAGCGTGTTCGGCGTCAAGGTCGGCAACAACAACACCACCGGCGAGATGAACGAGTCCGGCTGGGTTCCCGGCCTCGACATGGGCGACGCGGGCGAGATCTACGGCCTGGTCCTCCTCGCCGTGGTGCTCGGCATCGGCTACTGGGTCGTCCTCAACCGCACCCGGTTCGGCTTCGACCTGCGCGCCTCCGGCGCCTCCGAATCCGCCGCCGCGGCCAGCGGCGTCAGCCCCAAGCGCATGGTCCTCACCGCCATGCTGCTGTCCGGTGCCATCGCCGGACTCGCCGGTCTGCCGATCCTCCTCGGCGACACCCACACCTACAGCCTCAACTTCCCCACCGGCATCGGCTTCCTCGGCATCGGCATCGCCCTGCTCGGCCGCAACAGCCCGGTCGGCATCGCCTTCGCCGCCGTGCTGTGGGCCTGGCTCGACAAGGCGTCCCCCGAGCTGGACTTCCACGGCTACGACAAGGAGATCGCGGTCATCATGCAGGGCCTGATCGTCCTCTCGGTCGTCGTCTCCTACGAGGCCGTCCGCGAGTGGGGCCTGCGCCGCCAGCAGCGCCGCGTCGGCGCGGAGCTCGCCGCGGGACACGTCCTGGGCGCCGACAACAACACGAAGGAGGTGGCCGGCCGATGACTGCTCCGACCACTGCGACCGACGTCAACCAGCCGTCGCTGCAGCCCACGGCGCCGACCGGCCGCCGCATGTCGCTGCCGGTGCTGCTCCTGGTCATCGCCGGAGCCCTGGCGCTGACCTCGATCGTCCGCCTGATCACCGGCGCCAACGGCATCACCAACGTCAGCCAGATGTCCACCGCCCTCCAGCTCGCCGTCCCGATCGGCCTCGCCGGCCTCGGCGGTCTGTGGGCGGAGCGCGCGGGCGTCGTCAACATCGGCCTCGAGGGCATGATGATCCTCGGCACCTGGTTCGGTGCCTGGGCCGGATTCCAGTGGGGTCCGTGGACCGGCGTCCTCGTCGGCCTCATCGGCGGCGCGCTCGGCGGCCTGCTGCACGCCCTCGTCACCGTCACCTTCAACGTCAACCACATCGTCTCCGGTGTGGCGATCAACATCCTCGCGCTGGGCGCCACCCGCTACCTCGCCCCGCTGGCCTTCGAGGGCCACCAGGGCGGCTCCGCCAAGCAGTCCCCGGCGGTCGAGTCGCTCGGCAGCTTCACGGTGCCAGGACTCTCCGAGGCGTTGCGGGACCTCAACGCCAAGGGCTGGTTCTTCGTCTCGGACATCGCCGGACTGCTCGGCGGCCTGGTCACCAACGTGTCCTGGCTGACCCTGATCGCCGTCGCGCTCGTCCCGGCCACCTGGTACATCCTGTGGCGCACCCCGTTCGGCCTGCGCCTGCGCTCCTGCGGTGAGAACCCGATCGCGGCGGAGTCCCTCGGCGTCAACGTCTACAAGTACAAGTACGTGGCCGTGATCATCTCCGGCGCCCTGGCCGGCCTCGGCGGTGTCTTCCTGTCCATCGTCGCCAACCCCTTCTACCTGGAGGGCCAGACCAGCGGCCGCGGCTACATCGGCCTCGCCGCGATGATCTTCGGCAACTGGATGCCGGGCGGCCTCGCCATCGGCGCCGGCCTCTTCGGCTACACCGACAGCCTCAACCTGCGCGGCGGCTCCGCCAACGTGCACGCCCTGCTGCTGCTCGGCGCGCTGCTGCTGGTCATCGGCGCGATCTGGCTGGCGATCCGCAAGAAGTACGTCCACGCGGTCATCACCCTGGTCATCGGCGCCCTCGTCTACGCCTGGTACGCCGGCACCAACGAGGTCCCCAACCAGGTCGTCGCCGCCACGCCGTACGTCATCACCCTCGTCGTCCTCGCCCTGTCCGCCCAACGGCTGCGCATGCCCAGGGCGAACGGCATGCCGTACCGGAAGGGACAGGGCAAGTGACCCCGGCCGCGGCGGACGCCGACTGGGAGGCGCTGCGCGCACTCGCCCGCGAGGCGATGACCCACGCGTACGTCCCCTACTCGGGCTACCCGGTCGGCGTGGCCGCCCTGGTCGACGACGGGCGCACCGTCTCCGGCTGCAACGTGGAGAACGCCAGCTACGGACTCGGCCTGTGCGCCGAGTGCGGACTGGTCTCCGAGCTGCAGCGCACCGGAGGCGGCCGGCTCACGCACTTCACCTGCGTGGACGGCCGGGGCGAGATCCTCGTCCCGTGCGGCCGCTGCCGGCAGCTGCTGTACGAGTTCGGCGGCCCGGAACTGCTGCTGGAGACCCCGGCGGGCATCCGGCCGCTGTCGGAGATGCTGCCCCAGCCCTTCGGCCCGCAGCACCTCACCAAGTAACGCCCAGCGGCCCCCTCGGACGACGGTCGGTACCGTCACCCGGAGGGGGCCGCACCCTTCGCACCCCGGAAGGAACGCCAGCATGGCCATGGACGCCATCTCCGTCATCCGCACCAAGCGGGACCGCGCCGAACTCACCGACGAGCAGATCGACTGGGTCATCGACGCCTACACCCGCGGGGAGGTGGCCGACGAGCAGATGTCGGCGCTCGCCATGGCGATCCTCCTCAACGGCATGAACCGGCGCGAGATCTCCCGCTGGACGGCGGCGATGATCGCCTCCGGCGAGCGCATGGACTTCTCCTCGCTGTCCCGCCCCACCGCCGACAAGCACTCCACCGGCGGCGTCGGCGACAAGATCACCCTCCCGCTGGCCCCCCTGGTCGCCGCCTGCGGCGCGGCCGTCCCCCAGCTCTCAGGCCGCGGCCTCGGCCACACCGGCGGCACCCTCGACAAGCTGGAGGCCATCCCGGGCTGGCGCGCCCTGCTCTCCAACGAGGAGATGCTGGACGTCCTGGACACCACCGGCGCCGTCATCTGCGCGGCGGGCGACGGCCTGGCCCCCGCCGACAAGAAGCTCTACGCGCTGCGTGACGTCACCGGCACCGTCGAGGCCATCCCGCTGATCGCCTCCTCCATCATGTCCAAGAAGATCGCCGAGGGCACCGGCTCCCTGGTCCTGGACGTCAAGGTCGGCACCGGCGCCTTCATGAAGACCCTCGACGACGCCCGCGAACTCGCCCGCACCATGGTCGGCCTCGGCACCGACGCCGGGGTGAGGACGGTCGCCCTGCTCACCGACATGTCCACCCCCCTCGGCCTGACCGCCGGCAACGCCCTGGAGGTCCGCGAGTCCGTCGAGGTCCTCGCCGGCGGCGGCCCCGCCGACGTCGTCGAACTGACCCTCGCCCTGGCCCGCGAAATGCTCGACGCGGCCGGCCTGAAGGACGCCGACCCGGCGAAGGCCCTGGCCGACGGCTCCGCGATGGACGTCTGGCGCCGCATGATCACCGCCCAGGGCGGCGACCCGGACGCCGAACTCCCCGTCGCCCGCGAGCAGCACGTCGTCAAAGCCCCGTCCTCCGGCGTCCTGACCCGCCTCGACGCCTACGACATCGGCGTCGCCGCCTGGCGCCTCGGCGCGGGCCGCGCCCGCAAGGAGGACCCGGTGCAGGCCGGCGCCGGCGTCGAACTCCACGCCCGCCCCGGCGACGAGGTGACCGAGGGCCAGCCCCTCCTCACCCTCCACACCGACACCCCCGACCGCTTCGACTACGCCCTCGCCGCGGTCGACGGCGCCTACGACATCGCCGCCCCCGGCACGGCCTTCACGGCCACCCCCGTGGTGCTGGAACGCATCGCCTGACCTGCGCTTTCCCCGATCGGGTGAACGGGACCGGTGGACCCCACCGGTCCCGTTTCGCCATGCTGGACTCGGTGACGCATCGAAGGAGACCGCCATGAGCGCACTCACCGTGAGCCAGGACAGCGAACAGAGCTGGGACGACCTCGTCCGGTTCTGGGAGGAGATGGAATGGCCCGAGGGCAGCAGGGTGGAGATCATCGAGGGGATCGTCACCGTGTCACCTGCTCCCGCGTACAGCCACAATCTGATCGCGGCCCGCATTCAGCGCCGTCTGTACTCCGTGATCCCCGAGGACTGGGAAATCTTCCAGACACAGGCCATCGCCGTGCCGTCCCGGTTGGGCATGTTCATCCCGGATCTCGTGGTCGCCCCGGTACGGGACCACACCGTTCCTGAGTCCCACATCCCTGCCGCGCTCGCAGAGTTGGTCGTCGAGGTCACCTCCAGGTCCAACGCCCGCCACGACCGTGTCAGCAAGCCCGCCGCCTACGCCGCCGCGGGCATCCCGCTGTTCCTCCTGGTCGACCGCTGGGCCCCCGACGGCCCGGCCGCGACCCTCTACGGCGACCCCAAGGGTGACGTCTACCGGCCCCTGCTCACGGCGAAGTCCGGTGAGCCGCTGAAGCTCCCCGCCCCCTTCGACCTCGTGATCGGCACCGCGGAGTTCCCGGCCCCCTGAGTGCGCCGGCGGCACATCGCCGTGACGCAGGCCGGGAGGCGGGTCGGAGGACCGGCGGACGCTGCGTACGCTTCGGGGCATGGGCGACGAGGGTGGGCTGCGCGAGCGCAAGAAGCGGCAGATGTACCGTCGGCTGTCGGACACGGCCATCGGTCTCTTCCTGGAACGCGGGTACGAGCAGGTGACCGTCGCCGATGTCGCGGCCGCGGTCGACGTCTCCAAGCCGACGCTCTTCCGGTACTTCCCGGCCAAGGAGGACCTCGTCCTGCACCGGCTGGCCGACCACGTGGGGGAGGCCGGCCGGGTGGTCGCGGGGCGCCCGGCCGGGCAGTCTCCGCTGGAGGCCCTGCGGCGCCATTTCCTGGACGGGCTCGCCCGGCGTGACCCGGTCACCGGCCTGAACGACGATCCGGACGTGCTCGCCTTCCACCGGCTGCTGTACGGCACGCCGTCCCTGGTGGCGCGCCTGCACGCGCATGTGGAGCGGGACGAGACCGCGCTCGCCGAGGTTCTGGACCGGGAGTTCGGGGGTGGCGTCCGGGCGCGTCTGGCCGCCGGTCAGATCGTGGCCGTCCGGCGCGTCCTCGCGCAGGAGAACTGGCGCGGCATCACCGCGGGCGGTGCGGCGGACGCGTTGTATCCCGAAGCCGTGGCGGTGGCCCGTTCGGCGTTCGGCCGGCTGGAGGCCGGACTGCCGGACCTGGCCAGGCCAGATAATGCAACCAAGTAAAAAACATTACTCGGTTGCATTATCCTCGGGGCATGTCACGCTCCGACCCTTTACTCAGTGATGCCCTCGCCCGGGAACGCGCCTACCACGACGTCTGCCGTGCGGCATGGGAGGCGATGGCCGAGGGAGCGCGGGCGCAGGTGGTGGCCGGTGAGGACACCGCCGCGTCCGGCGCCGACGCCGAAGTGCTCGGCCGCCGGCTGCGCAGCCAGGCCAAGGAGTTCGGTGAACTGCCCGAGGGCCCGCTGTTCTTCGGCCGCCTCGACTTCGCACCGGATCCGGGGAGCGCGGGGGACCATGCCGGGCAGAGCTACCACATCGGGCGGCTCCGGGTCACCGACGATCCGTCCGCCCCGCCGCTGGTCGTCGACTGGCGCGCCCCCGTGGCGCGCGCCTTCTACCGGGCGAGCACCCGCGACCCCCAAGGCGTTGCCCTGCGGCGGCGCTTCGGCTGGTCACCGGCGGGCCGCGGAGACGCGGAGGATCTCACCGGTCTGGAGGACGAACACCTCGGCGAGGGGGATGCGGCGGAGAGCGATCTCGTCACCCGGGAGATCGAGCGCCCACGCATCGGTCCCATGCGCGACATCGCCGCGACCATCCAGCCCGAACAGGACGACCTGGTGCGGGAGGACCTCGCCCGCTCCCTCTGCGTGCAGGGAGCCCCCGGCACGGGCAAGACCGCCGTCGGGCTGCACCGCGCCGCCTACCTCCTGTACACGTATCCCGAGCGCATCCAGCGCCGCGGCATGCTCATCCTCGGCCCCAACCGGGCCTTCCTCTCCTACATCTCCGAAGTACTGCCCGCACTCGGCGAGACCGGAGTCCGGCAGTCCACCCTCGACGACGAGATCGCCCGCCATCCGGTCACGGCGCGGGACAGCGACACCGGCGCGGTCGTCAAGCACGACATCCGCATGGCGGAGGTGCTGCGCCGCGCGCTCTACGCACGGGTGAACGCCTGGGTGACGCAGCCGCTCGTCCTGCCGGACGGTTCCTACCGGTGGCGCGTCCCCCCGGAGGAGCTGGAGAGGATCGTCCGCGAAGTGCTCGCCGAGGAGCCCGCCTACAACGTGGGCCGGGACCGCGTCCGCGACCGCATCGTCCGGGCCGTCCAGCACCGGGCCGAGCGCCGCGGCGGCCCCCGCTCCCGCACCTGGGTCAGGAAGGTGGCCCGGGCACGCCCGGTCACCGGCCTGCTCGACACCGTCTGGCCCGCCGCACGGCCCGAGGAAGTCCTGACCGACCTGCTCAGCCGTCCCGACGCGCTGGCCGCCGCCGCCGACGGCGTCCTCGGAGAGGACGAGCAGCAGGCCGTCGCCTGGCCCGCGCCCCCGCGCTCGGCGGGTTCGGCCCGCTGGTCGGCGGCGGACCTCGTCCTGCTCGACGAGCTCGCCGGTCTGATCGCGCGCCCCGAGGGGTACGCGCACGTCGTGGTCGACGAGGCCCAGGACCTGTCCCCCATGCAGTGCCGTGCCATTGCCCGCAGGTCGTCCTTCGGGTCCGTCACCGTCCTCGGGGACCTCGCCCAGGGCACCACCCCGTGGGCCGCACGCGACTGGCCTGGCTTCCTCGCTCACCTGGGGAAACCGGACGCCGTCGTCACCCCGCTCACCACGGGGTTCCGGGTACCGGGCGCCGTCGCCGGACTCGCCAACGCCCTGCTGCGGCACCTCGGCACGCCGGTACCACCCGTCCGCTCCCGGCGCCGCGACGGAGACGTGAGGATCGAGGCGGTCCGCGACCCGGTCGCCGCCACCGTCGCTGCCGTGGACACCGCGAGGGAACACGACGGTTCCATCGGCGTCGTCGCGGCCGACACCGTGGCGGAGACTCTGCGCCGCGCTCTGGCCGAGGCGGGGATTCCGGCAGCCGGACCCGACACGCCGGGAGCCCGCGTCACCGTGGTGCCGGCGTCCGCCGCCAAGGGACTGGAGTACGACCACGTGGTCCTGGTCGAGCCGTCGGCCGTGGTCGAGGCCGAGCCCCGTGGCATGAACCGCCTGTACGTGGCGCTGACCCGGGCGGTCTCCCGCCTGCACATCGTGCACTCCGCGCCCCTGCCGCCCGCCCTGCGGCCCGCGGTGCCGCAGCCTCCCGGACCCGCGGGATCCTGACACCCGGCCATCCGGAACAGCTCGCGTCCGGCGGGACGCCCCCCGCTCGGCCGGCTCACCCCAGCAGTGCCGCCACCACGACCAGGACCGGGACCGACAGCACCGTGGAGACCAGGATCGTCTCCCGGGCGAGGGTCTCGCCCGTGCGGTAGCTGGTCGCGTAGGTGAAGAGGTTCTGGGCGGCCGGGAGGGCGGAGGTGACCACCACGTCGAGGAGGAGGGCGCCGCGCAGGCCGAAGACGCCGGCCGCCAGGGCCCAGGCGACCGCGGGCTGGACGAAGGACTTCAGGGTCACGGCGAGCAGGACCGCGCCGCGCTCGCCGCCGCGCAGGGGGAGGGTGCTGCCGCGCAGCGAGATGCCGAAGGCGAGGAGGACCGCCGGGACGGCCATGTTGCCGATGAGGGTGAGGGGGTCCATGACCGGGCCGGGGATGCGCAGGCCCGTGGCCGACACCGCCACGCCCGCCAGGGAGCCGAGCGCGATGGGGTTGCGGAGTGGCGTGAGGAGCCGTTGGAGGGGCGAGCCCTCGGCGCCGGAGGTGGACAGGTCGAGGACGGTGAGCGCGACCGGGGTGACGCCGACGAGCTGGAACAGCAGGACCGGTGCGACCAGGGAGGCGTCGCCGAGGACGTACACGGCGATCGGGATGCCCAGGTTGCCCGCGTTGACGTAGCCGGAGCACAGGGCGCCGATGGTGGTGCGGGCGACGCCCCAGCGGCGTGCGACACCCACCGCCACGAAGACGCCGGCCACGCCCACCGCGCTCAGGGCCGTGACCAGGAGACGGCTGGAGAAGACGACCGACAGGTCGGCGTCGGCCAGGATCGTGAACAACAGTGCCGGTGACGCCACCCGGAAGGCGAGCCGGGTCAGGACCTCAACTCCCTGCGGCCCGAGGTACCCGCGGCGGCCGATGAGGTAGCCGACGCCGATGACGACGGCGATCACCGCGAAACCGCTCAGCACCCCCTGCACGGCGGCCCCTCACGGTGGAGCAGGGCACCGGACGCGGGCGGAGGGGGTCTGTGGCACATGCAGGCAACCCTCCGGGGGCGGCCGTGCCCGGGTCAATGTGATCCTCGCGGCGGCCCGGCCCACGGACGTGGGGGCGCGATGAGTTCCGCGGCCCCGCCCGGTCTACCGGTCGTGGATGCCATGACACCGCCCGTACTCGTCCTGCAGGGCCCCGTGACCCGGGACGGGGTGGCGGGCCCCTGCGACGCGCTGCGGGCCCTGCTGGACGGCGGGAGCGGAGCCTGCGGGGTGGTGGTGTGCGATGTGGCCGGGCTGGGGCCGCCGGGGCTTGCGGCTGTGAACCTCCTCGCCCGTCTGGAGCTGCTGGCCCGCAGGACGGGCGGGCGGATCCGGTTGCGCGACCCCGACCCCGCGCTACGCGTCCTGCTCGACCTGGTCGGTCTCCGCTTCGAGGTGGAGGGGCAGCCCGAACAGCGGGAAGAACCGCTCGGTGTCGAGGAAGCAGTGGAATCCCGTGATCCGCCCGTCTGAGATCTCCAGGACCTGCACCGCCCACGGCGTGTACCCGCCGGCCTCCGGGTCGGGCTTGTACTGGGCGAACCCGGGCAGGCCGTTGACCTGGACCGGCACCAGCCGCGAGTGGGCGCAGGGGGCGCCCATGGTCGTCATGAAGCCGGTGATGTCCCCGGCGCCGGTCAGCCACAGGTCGAACGGCGGCATCGTCATGATGGCGTCCTCGTGGAGCAGCGCGGTCAGGGCCGACATGTCGTAGCCCTCGAAGGCGGCCATGTACCGGTCCAGCAGCTTCTGCTGCTCCTCGTCCAGCGGGTCGGAGACGGCCGCCTCGTCGCCCGGACGGCGCCGCTCGGCCAGTGTCGCCCGGGCCCGCTGGAGGGCGCTGTTGACCGAGGCGACCGAGGTGTCCAGCAGTTCGGCGACCTCGCTCGCCTTCCAGGCCAGCACCTCCCGGAGGATGAGCACCGCCCGCTGCTTCGGCGGCAGTTGCTGGAGCGCGGCCATGAACGCCAGGCGCACGGACTCCTTCGCGACGGCCGCCTCCGCCGGGTCCTCGACGGTCGGCAGCACGCGGGCGTCCGGGGCCGGTTCGAGCCAGGTGTGGTCCGGGCGCGGTGACAGGGCGGCCTGGGCGAGCGGCGTGGACTCCGTCAGGTCCATCGGGCGGGCCCGCTTGTTGCCCGCCCGGAGCATGTCCAGGCAGACGTTGGTGGCGATGCGGTACAGCCAGGAACGCAGGCTGGAACGCCCCTCGAACGTGGCGAAGCTGCGCCAGGCCCGCACCATCGTGTCCTGCACGGCGTCCTCCGCCTCGAAGGAGGAGCCCAGCATCCGGTAGCAGTACCCGGTCAGTTCGACCCGGTGGGCCTCCAGCCTGGTGTCCAGGTCCGCCGTCGTCGCCGTGCCGTTCGTCATCGTCCACCCGCCCCTGTGGCCTGTCCGTGGTGCGTCGTCGCACCCAGCACTTCGGAAGCTACCGCAGCCCACTGACAACGGCCCGCCGAGCGGGTGAACGCGCAGGCCAGGACTTGATCGTGACGGGCCGGCGACGAGGTCAGGCGGCCTTCGCCAGACGGTGTTCCACGCGTGCCGCCCGGGTGCCGAGCAGGGTGATCGCCCCGACGCCCGCCACCGCGACCAGTCCGACGCCCACCGTCCCGGCCCAGCCGCCGCTGTGGAAGGCGAGCGCCCCCACGGTGCTGCCGACGCTGGAGCCCACGTAGTAGGCGGACTGGTAGAGCGCCGACGCCTGCGCCCGCCCGTGGGTGGCGGTCCGGCCGACCGCCGAGGACGCCACCGCGTGACCGGCGAAGAAGCCCGCCGTGATCAGGACCAGGCCCAGCAGCACCAGGGGGAGCGAGTCCGCCAGGGACAGCAGCAGACCCGCCGCGGTCGTCGCGCCGCCCGCGTAGAGCGCGCCCCGGCGGCCCAGCCGGCCCACCAGGCGGCCCGCCGCGGACGCCGACACCGTGCCCACCAGGTACACCAGGAAGATCGACCCGACGATGCCCTGCGGGAGGGAGAACGGCGCCTCGGTCAGGCGGTAGCCGATGACGGTGTAGACACCGCCGAACACCGTCATGAACAGGGCACCGATCGCGTACAGCCGGCGCAGCAGGGGGTCGGCGAGGTGGCCGCGGACCGTGCGCACCAGCACGGCCGGGCGCAGCGAGCCCGGGCGGAAGTGCCGCGGCGCGGGCAGCAGCAGCCGGAAGGCCACCGCGCAGGCCAGCGCGAGCACCCCGATGACGGCGACGGCGACCCGCCAGCCCCATTCCTGCGCCACCCAGCCGGTGACGACCCGGCCGCTCATGCCGCCGACGCTGTTGCCCGCCACGAACAGCCCGATCGCGGTGACCAGCGCCCGGGGCCTGACCTCCTCCGCGAGATACGCGGTCGCCGACGCCGGCAGCCCGGCCAGCGCGGCCCCCTGGAGGGCCCGCAGCGCCACCAGGGCGCCCAGGGAGGGGGCGAGGGGCACCAGCACCCCGAGGGTGACCGCGACGGCCAGGGAGCCCGTCATGACCGTCCGCCGGCCGTAGCGCTCGGAGAGGGCGCTCATCGGCAGCACGAACAGCGCCAGTCCGCCGGTCGCCGCCGCCACCGTCCAGCTCGCGTCGCCCGCACTCACCCCGAGGTCGCCGGAGATCAGCGGCAGCAGGGCCTGCGTCGAGTACAGCAGCGCGAAGGTCGCCACCCCCGCGAGGAAGAGGGCGAGGCTCATCCGGCGGTAGCCGGGGCCGCCCGGGGACATCCGGGTCTCGACGGTGGCCGGGGAGGAGGGAACGTTCGGGCCGGCGTCCACACGCGTGGACGCCCCGGTACTGACGGAAGACATGCCCCGAACGTACGGACGCCCCGGCTGATCCGTCCAATGCATGGATTCGCCATAATCGTTCCCATGGTGCATCAGCAGAGGCCAGAGGCCCGCCTGTCACAGTCCGGTGACACAGAAGACATGGTGATGTTGCTGGCGCCTCGCCTCGCGTACTTCGCGGGCGTGGCCCGGACCGAGCACGTCACGCGGGCCGCGCAGGAGATGCAGGTGCCGCAGTCCACTCTGTCCCGGGCGATGGTCCGGCTGGAACAGGACCTCGGCGTCGACCTGTTCGCCCGCCACGGACGGACCCTCTCCCTCACCCCGGCCGGGCGCACCTTCCTCGGCTCCGTGGAACGCGCCCTCGCCGAGGTCGGACGGGCGGCGGAGGAGGTCCGCGCCGACGCCGACCCGGCCACCGGCAAGGTCGCCTTCGGCTTCCTGCACACCATGGGCGCCGAGACCGTGCCCGGGCTGCTGCACGCCTTCCGCGCCGACCATCCGCGCATCCGGTTCGCGCTGGTGCAGAACTACGGCGAGGCCATGCTGGAGCGCCTGCGCGCGGGGGACCTCGACCTGTGCCTGACCTCCCCGGTCCCGGACGCGCCCGACCTCGTGGCCCGGCGCCTGGACGAGCAGAAGCTGCGCCTGGTGGTGCCCGCCGACCACCGGCTGGCCGGCCGTCGCCGCGTCCGGCTCGCGGAGGCCGCCGACGAGACCTTCGTGACCCTGGAACCGGGTTACGGCCTGCGCCGCATCACCGACGATCTGTGCAGCCGGGCCGGATTCCGGCCCCGGGTGGCCTTCGAGGGCGAGGAGGCGGAGACCCTGCGCGGGCTCGTCGCCGCCGGTCTGGGCGTCGCGCTGCTGCCCCCGCCGGCGGTCCCGCGCCCCGGCGTGGTCGAACTGACGGTCACCGCCCCGAGGGCGGCCCGGGAGATCGGCGTGGCCTGGCTGGCGGGGCGCCCGGACACGCCCCCGGTCGCCGCCTTCAAGAAGTTCCTGCTCTCCCGCAGGGGCACGCTGCTGCCGGACTGAACCGGCTGCGGCAGGCCGGCGTGGCTGACGCGGCTGGCCGGGCTGACCGGCTGCGCTGACTGGTCCGGCCGGCCTGGCTGACGCGGCTGACCCGGCTGACCGGCGGCACCGACCGGCCCGCTGAAGGCTGCGCCGAGCGGCCTGGGTTACCCGGCCGAGCCGGCCTCGGCGGCCCGCCTCACCCGTCGGGCGCGTGGTCCCCGCCGGATGCTTGTCCCGGCGGCGTGACCGGGCCCCACGGCCTGTCCGTGCAGCCGGCCGTCCGGCGGCCGGTCCGTCCGGAGGGTGGTCCGTCCGGAGGGTGGTCCCGCCCCTCGCCTCCGCCCGCGTGTCCCGGCGGGCCGTCGGTCACCCTCCGGCGCGTCGGCTGCGCAGGTGCTCCCTGCCCCGCCGACTCGCCCGCCCCCGGATGCGTCCGGCCAACCGTTCCGAGCCTGCCCCGTTCCCCTGACCACGGTGGTGCCCCGTGATCCCCGGGCGCACCATCATGCCGAGCCGAGCCGAGCCGAGCCGAGCCGAGCCGAGCCCGAGCCGAGCCGAACCGGACCGCCCCGCCCGGCCAGGGGGCCGGCTCCCGACTCCGGCCCGGCACCCGGGCAGCGGGCGTCGGCTCAGCGGCGCAGCGACTTCCCGAACCCCGCCGCCAACGGCATCCGCAGGCCCAGGGGCGGCGGGGCCGCGAAGGCGTCCTGGAGCGGGCGGGAGAAGGCTCGGCCGAACAGCGCGCCGCCCACGAAGTTCTCGGCCAGGGCGAGCATTTCGTCCCGGTACTGCGTCAGGCCGTGCCCGTCCGCGTGCACTTCGAAGCGGCAGACGTCCCGGTTGGCCTTCTTGGCCCGTGCGGCCAGCCGGAAGGACAGCTCCGGGTCGGTCCGGGCGTCGTGCGTGCCGTGCACGACGAGGACCCGCCGCCCGGCGAGCTGCTTCACCGGTTCGAGTGGCGTCCCGGTGTTTTCCGCGGGCAGCCAAGGGGCGAGCGCCAGCACGGAGTTGACGGCGTCGTGGCCACCGGCGCGCAGCGCGGCCCGGCCGCCCATGCCGAGGCCGGCGAGGCACACCGGGACGTCCCCGTAGCGCCGTACGGCCTCGTCGGCGGCCCAGGCGGCGTCCTGCGCGAGGTGCGCCTCCTCGCCGTTCCAGCCGCGGTAGCGGTAGTGGACGACATGGGTGACGAGGCCCTCGTCGCGGACCGCCCGGCCGAGCCGGCGGCCCAGGGCGCGGACGGAGGCGGTCGCCCTCATCGGGGACGGTCTGCGGCTGGAGACCTCGTCGCCGGACGGGAGCAGGAGCACCACACCGCTCACCGCGGTCGGTTCGGGACCGAGGGCCTTCCCGAGCCGGGCCCTGCGAACCGGCGTCGCTTGCTGTGCCATGGCGCAACATTCTCAGAACCCGGGCGGAACCCGACCCGCCCGTGCGGTCACCGTTACGTATCGACGGATTCGTACACCGGTGATCTACGCGCGTAGGGGTTACAGTGCCGAGATGACCAGCCAGAGCATCGCGAACGCGCCGACGGAGGAACAGATCCGCCGGGCGCCCAAGGTTCTGCTGCACGACCACCTGGACGGCGGGCTGCGCCCCGGCACCGTCGTCGACCTGGCCCGGGACAGCGGCTACGACCGGCTGCCGGAGACCGACGCCGACAAGCTGGGCCTGTGGTTCCGGGAGGCGGCCGACTCCGGTTCCCTGGAGCGGTACCTGGAGACCTTCTCGCACACCGTCGGTGTCATGCAGACCCGTGACGCGCTGGTGCGGGTGGCCGCCGAGTGTGCCGAGGACCTCGCCGAGGACGGGGTCGTCTACGCGGAGGTCCGGTACGCCCCCGAGCAGCACCTGGAGGGCGGGCTGAGCCTGGAGGAGGTCGTCGAGGCGGTCAACGAGGGCTTCCGGCAGGGCGAGCGGCGGGCGAAGGAGAACGGCCACCGCATCCGCGTCGGTGCCCTGCTCACCGCGATGCGGCACGCCGCCCGCGCCCTGGAGATCGCCGAACTCGCCAACCGCTACCGGGACCTGGGCGTCGTCGGTTTCGACATCGCGGGCGCCGAGGCCGGTTACCCGCCCACCCGGCACCTGGACGCCTTCGAGTACCTGAAGCGGGAGAACAACCACTTCACCATCCACGCCGGTGAGGCGTTCGGGCTGCCGTCCATCTGGCAGGCGCTCCAGTGGTGCGGTGCGGACCGGCTCGGGCACGGGGTGCGCATCATCGACGACATCCAGGTCCGGGAGGACGGGTCGGTCGAGCTCGGCCGGCTCGCGTCCTACGTCCGGGACAAGCGGATCCCGCTCGAACTGTGCCCGAGCTCGAACCTGCAGACCGGGGCGGCGGACTCCTACGCCGAGCACCCCATCGGGCTGCTGCGACGGCTGCATTTCCGGGCGACGGTCAACACGGACAACCGTCTCATGTCGGGCACCAGTATGAGCCGGGAATTCGAGCACCTTGTCGAGGCATTCGGTTACACGCTCGACGACCTCCAATGGTTCTCCGTCAATGCGATGAAATCAGCTTTCATTCCTTTCGATGAACGACTGGCCATGATCAATGACGTCATCAAGCCGGGGTATGCCGAGCTGAAATCCGAATGGCTGTTCCGGCAGACCGCCTCCACCAGCGGTTCCGTCGGCGAAGGGGGCTGACGCGGGAGCGTGCGCACACGAGGAATGCGGGCGGTGTTCACAATCCGTCCGCATTTCGCTGTTTGCGGCGGGCGGTACGCCGTGTTTACGGTCACAGCACCGCTCACATCCCCGTATCCCATTCGAGGACACATTTTCATGAAGCAGTCTGCTGCCAAGACCCTCGGTGTCGCCGCCCTCGGTGCCGCCTTCGCCGCCACCGGTGCGGGCGCCGCCACCGCGGCCCCGGCGCTCCCCGACGCCGGTTCGGCGCTGGACACCGTCACCCAGGCCGTCCCGGCGGAGAACGTCTCCGGTGTGCTGCCCGGTGCCGAGCGCGCCCTGGAGACCGGCCAGCAGGTGGCCGGCACGGGCATGACGGCCGCGCAGCCGGTCGCCCAGCAGCTCATCTCCGAGGGCCCGACGCAGCCGGTGGCCGGTCTGCTCGGCGGCCTGCCGCTGGCGGGCCTGCCCACCCAGGGCCTGCCCGTCAACGGCCTCCCGCTCGGCTGACCCACCCTGGCGGAACCCGCGACGGGGCGCCCCGGCACACGGGGCGCCCCGTCGGCGTACCCGGAGGCTGTCGCCGGCTTCAGGACCCTGCCGGGCCGCTCCGCTCCGGCGCCGGCCTCACCAGGCGGCCCGTTGCTTGTCCTCCGACGGCAGCAGGATCCACAGCGCGATGTAGAGCAGGAACTGAGGGCCGGGGAGCAGGCACGACAGCAGGAACAGCACCCGCATCGTGGTCGAGGAGGTGCCGAAGCGCCGGGCCAGCGCGGCGCACACTCCGCCGATCATGCGGTCGTTGGTGGGGCGGGCGAGGCTGGACATCGTGGCTCCTTCGTGAGCGGTCCGAGGCCCCCGTCCGGGTGCCTCTCTGCCTACCACGTTACGGAGACGAAGGGGGCAAAGCGTCGCTCCACGGGGCGATCCCGACCCTGGGAATCGTAGGGGTCCGACCCTGAGCCGGCTCCTGGACCGGTACCGGCACCGCACGGCCGCCGGTCCGGCGGCGCAGCCAGGACCGTCCGGCGGGCACCACCGCGAGGTGAGCGAGCGCCGCGCCCGCCGTGTTCAGCAGCAGCGAGTCGACGTCCACGACCTGTCCCGGCACCGCCGTCTGCAGCATCTCGATACCCAGCGACAGCAGGGCCGCGGCGGCCGTCGTGCGGATCAGCGAGCCCAGCGGGGACACCGCGAGCCGGCCCCCGGCCATGGGCAGCAGCACCCCCAGCGGCGCGAGCAGCGCCAGCCCTTCGCCGACCCGGCGGGCCCCCTCCGTCCAGCCCGCCGCGAAGTCGGCGCGCAGCCCGTCGAAGGGGCGCAGGTTGGCCGGCATGACCCAGGGGACGTCGAGCGGGCGCAGCGTGTACCAGGCCACGAGCGCGAGGTACGCGGCCAGGAGGATTCCTCCCGTCACACGGATACGGATCGCGGCGGTGCCGCCGATGGAGCCTTGACGCTGCACGAACCCCTAGACGCGGCGCCCGGCGCGATCGGTTCCGCCGTGCCCGCCGTTCTCCGGCTGAGGCGTGCGCCACACCCGGCCCGCACCGTCGCTACCGGCCCCCGGAGACCTCCGCGGACGGCGGTTCGTTGCTGCCGGGGCGGGCCCGGACCTCCTCGGTGCACTCGTAACGGCGCGGCGGCTCCTCGCCGGGCCCGGCGAGCACCACCGAGCCGTCGCCCTCGGCCGCGGCGGAGTCGGAGAAGGTGCACACGACCTGCGCGAGCGCGAACGACGTGAGGCTGCCGGGGGCGGTGCTGAGCCGCAGGGTGTCCTCCGGGTCCCCGGGGCGCGGCCCGCGCACGGTCGTCCCGGCCGGTACGTGCGTGGTGTAACCGGCCTGCTTCTCGGCGGCGGTCGGCGGGGCCGACAGCGCGTCCAGCAGGCCCTGGGCCACCCGCGCGCGCCGCCCGTCGTCCGCCGCGCCGTCCGGCACCCGTACGGTCCGGTCGACGGCCGCCAGCGACGAGCCGCACAGCAGGAACATGCGCACCGGCAGGCCCGCCCCGGCCCGTGTCGTGACGTCCGGTTCGGTCAGGGAGCAGCGCACCCGGGAGGGCGCCGGACCGAAGTCGGTGGGCACTTCCGTGGCCCGGATCCCGCAGCCGGTGGCCAGGAGACCGAGCGCGGCGGCGGCGAGCAGCCCTCTCATACGGCGTACGTTCATCCGGCGTTCCCCTCGGCGCCCCCGCCCCGGCCGGCGGACTTCCGCGTGCCGTCCGGCACGTCCCCGTTCTTCTTCTTCCCCTCGCCCTCGCCCCCGCCGCCGGGGGCGTCCGCGTCGTCCCGCTCGGTCAGCGCGGTGGCGTCCCGGGGCAGCCGCAGGGTGAACACCGCGCCGCCCTCCTCCGGGTCGTTGACCGCGGTGATCTCGCCGCCGTGGATGTGGGCGTTCTCCAGGGCGATGGACAGGCCCAGACCGCTGCCCTCGGACCGCGGCCGGGAGGCGCTGGCCTTGTAGAAGCGGTCGAACACGTGCGGCAGGACCTCCTCGGGGATGCCCGGCCCGTGGTCGCGTACCTCGATGACCACCGCTCCGCCGTCCTCGGCACCCTCCTCGCGCTCCTCGCGGACCGCCACCCGCACCGGCGAACCGCCGTGCTTGAGGGCGTTGCCGATGAGGTTGGCCAGGATGACGTCCAGCCGGCGGGGGTCGATACGGGCGTGGATGCCGCGTTCGGCGTCCAGGTCCACCGCGTCCAGCCAGGCCCGGGCGTCGATGCAGGCGGTGATCTGGTCGGCGACGTCGACGTCGTCGAGGACCAGCCGGGCGGTGCCCGCGTCGAAGCGGGTCACCTCCATCAGGTTCTCCACCAGGTCGTTCAGCCGCCGCGTCTCGCTGACCACCAGCCGTACCGCGGGCTCGATCATCGGGTCGATGCCGCCGCCCTCGAACTCCAGCTCCTCCTCGAGGACTTCGGTCACGGCGGTGATCGCGGTCAGCGGGGTGCGCAGCTCGTGGCTCATGTCGGCCACGAACCGGCGGGACGCCTCGTCGCGGGCCGCCATGTCGGCCACCCGTTTCTCCAGCGCCTCCGCGGCCTTGTTGAACGTGCGGGACAGATCGGCCAGTTCGTCGGTCCCGGACACCCTGAGCCGGGTGTCCAGCCGTCCCTCGCCGAGCCGCCGCGCGGCCACCCCGAGCCGCTGCACGGGCTTGAGGACCGTGGTCGCGGCGGCCTGCGCGAGCAGGGCGGAGCCGATGAGCGCCAGTCCGGTGGCGATCCCCAGTGACCAGGCCAGCGAGTTGAGGTCCTTGGCCTCCGGCTCCAGCGACTTGAGCATGTAGCCGGTCGGCCCGCCGCCGATCATCCGGGCACCCGCCACCAGGTAGGGGGTGTCGTCCTCGACGATCCGCTGCCAGTACATGCGGTACGGGTGCTTGTTGGTCGAGGTGATCTTCTGCTGCTCGGCCACCGCGGTGCGCAGCGACTCGGGCACGTCCTGCAGCGAGAAGCCGTTCAGCCCGCCCGAACTGCCGTACACCGTGCGGCCCTCGGGGTTCTCGGCGACCAGCAGCACCGTGAAGCGCTGACTGCTGTTGGCCATCTGCCCGGCGGTGTGCTGGAGTTCGTCCTGCGTCGGGTGCTCGGGCAGGGCGCCCGCCCGGGTCTGCATCGCCTGCTCGAAGTCCCGGAGCACGGCGTCCTGGGTGCGGGTGAGCACCGCCTCCCGGTTGAGCCAGTACGCGATGCCGGACGCGGACACCGCGGCGGTGAGCGCGACCAGCGCGAAGACGAGGACGAGGCGCAGCCGGAGGCTGGTCAGGCGCAGCCGGGCCCACACTCCCTTGCGTGCCGCGGACCAGCGGCGGGATCCCCCCTGGTGTTCCTGGGTCACTGAGGCGGGTCCAGCCGGTAGCCGACACCGCGCACGGTACGGATCAGCGTCGGGGACGACGGCACGTCCTCGACCTTGGCGCGCAGCCGCTGGACACACGCGTCCACCAGGCGCGAGTCGCCCAGGTAGTCGTGCTCCCACACCAGCCGCAGCAACTGCTGCCGGGACAGGGCCTGGCCCGGCCGCCGGCTCAGTTCGAGCAGCAGGCGCAGCTCGGTCGGCGTCAGCTGGAGGTCCTCGCCGTTCTTCGTCACGGTCATCGCCGACCGGTCGATGACGAGGCTGCCGAAGGTCGCCGAGTCGCTGGACTCCCTCTCGCCGCGTCGCAGCACCGCCCGGATCCGGGCGTCCAGCACCCGGCCCTGCACGGGCTTGACGACGTAGTCGTCGGCGCCGGACTCCAGCCCGACCACCACGTCGATGTCGTCGTTGCGCGCGGTGAGCAGGATGATCGGCAACTGGTCGGTGCGCCGGATGCGCCGGCACACCTCGAAGCCGTCGATGCCGGGCAGCATCACATCCAGCACGATCAGATCCGGGCGCTGCTCGCGCAGCAGCTTCAGACCGTCCTCACCGCTGGCAGCAGTCGCCACCCGGTGTCCCTGGCGCGTCAGAGAGAGCTCCAGGGCCGTACGGATGGCGTCGTCGTCCTCGATCAGCAACAGGGAAGGCACGGGCTCATTCTGGCCCATGGAGGGCTTCCGGTTCGACCCGCGCACGCAGATGCCCGTTGGACCCGCATAAAGGCGGCTACGTGCACCGACTCCCGTGAAGATCGTGTGCCCGCGGGGTGCCCGGCTCCTGTGACAGGTCTGTGACAGTCGGCGGACACGGCCATGAAGTGGGTTCGGCAAGCTACTCGGCACAGGCAAGAACAGCACCGGGGAACCGGAAGTCCACGACGGGGGGCGCGAGATGAACACGCTGCACGGCTCTGGCACCAGCGCAGTGATCACGCGTCTGCACGATGTGCACCGGGGTGCTGCCGAGAAGTCCGGTGCCGTGTCCAAGCGGGGGTGCTCGCACGGCACCGGGCGTCACACCGCCTACATGACGGTGGTGGACGCGCCGACGGGGGAGGCACACGGGGGAAGCGCGTACGGGGAGGGCTCGGGGGAGCGTCGCTCGCCGTCGGAGGCGGAGTTCACCGCCTACGTCCAGGAGCGCCGCGCCTCCCTGTACGCCACCGCCTACCACCTGACCGGTGACCGTTTCGAGGCCGAGGACCTGCTGCAGAGCGCGCTGTTCTCGACCTACCGGGCGTGGGACCGGATCAGCGACAAGGCGGCGGTCGGCGGATACCTCCGCCGCACCATGACGAACCTGCACATCAGCGCCTGGCGGCGCCGCAAGCTCAACGAGTACCCGACCGAGGAACTGCCGGAGACGGCCGGTGACACGGACGCGATGCGCGGCACCGAGCTGCGCGCCGTCCTGTGGCAGGCGCTGGCCCGGCTGCCCGAGCTCCAGCGCACCATGCTGGTCCTGCGCTACTACGAGGGCCGCACGGACCCGGAGATCGCGGACATCCTCGGCATCAGTGTCGGCACGGTGAAGTCCAGCATCTGGCGGTCGCTCCGCCGGCTGCGCGAGGACGAGGTCCTCAGCTTCGGCCGTGACGAGGAGAGCGCCTTCGGCGAGCTGGTCGCCTGAAGGTCCGGGGGGACCGGCGGGGGACACGGGACCGGAGGATCGGGGGATCCGACGGTTCCGGGAGACCGGTCACCGGGGGGACCGCGGGGACGCCGGGGGGCGTCACCGCACACGGGGGGGGGGACCTCAAGGGGGTCACGGGGGACCCTGGGGGATCCGGGGGGATCCCACGAGGGGGGAAGCACGGGGGATAAACACGGGGGAGCACAAAGGAGCGGGACTGGAGGGCCGGGGGGTCCGTCCAGTCCCGTTTCCGTGTGTGCGGGGCCTTCGGCCGCCCCCGTGGCTACGCCGGTGCGCCGGAGCCGGTCGGCGTGCCCGTGCCCGTCCTGGAACGGCCTGCTGCCGCCGCCGCGTTCAGCCGGCCCAGCGCCTCGTCCCGGTCGCAGGCGTGGGCGCCCAGCGCCGTCTGGCGGGCGACGATGGACCGCTCCAGGCGCATCAGGCGCCAGCCGCGGCGCAGCAGGAACGGCACCGACTTGCGGCTCTCGCGCAGGTCCCGCAGGAAGCGGCGGCGGAACGTCGTCACCGGGCCCCGGCTCAGGCACAGCGCGTCGGCCAGCAGGCCCGCCTCCCGGCAGCGCGTGACGATCTCCGCGGCGAATACGCCCTCGGCGATGAACAGCGGCGCGCCGCCGATGTCGACGGTGTCCTCGCCGGTGCGGGCGCTCAGCGAGATGTCGTAGACGGGGATGCCGGTGCGGCCCGTGCGGCACAGCCGTTCGATCGCGGCGACGGCGGTGTCCGCGTCCCAGGAGCCGGGGTGGTCCCAGTCGATGTCGGAACTGCGCGCGACCAGCGGGAGCGTCGGGTCGTCGCCCTCCTTGTAGAAGTCGTCGAGGCGCAGCACCGGAAGGCCGGAACGGGCCGCGAGGAGGGACTTGCCGGAGCCTGAGGGGCCGCAGAGCAGCACGACACGCGCGGATACGGGCGACTGGGAACTCACGGAACACCATTGTGCGGCAGCGGGCGGGCCCCGGGCGACCTCGCGGGTCGGCTTTGATGCGCGCGTCACACCTCAACTACGCTGCGCGTCGACCCGTTTACGCAGTGCAGGCAAGTGAAGGCAAGAGGTGGCAGCAGCGATGGCCCGACACGTCTCCCCGAAGAAGCCGACCGTCCGACGCGCGCTCGCGGTCCTGTCCGTCGCGGGCGCGGCCCTCGGCGCGGGGGCCGGCGCGGCGGCGGCGGACACCGAGCCGCTGCTGGGCGTGGCCGAGAGCCGCCCCACCTCGCTCGGGGACGTCGACCCGCAGGCCGGGCTCCAGGCGCTGACCGGCACCGTCGGGTACGTCACCGGCCCGGTCGCGGGCCTGAAGCCCAACCCGCTGGCCGGCACCGGGGTCGACCCGCTCGACAACGGGGTGGGCACCCAGCTCGCCGACTTCCAGCCGCTGACCTCGCAGGCGCTGACCGGCCCGGTGGCGCAGGCCCCGTCGGTCGACAGCATCCCCGTGGTCGGCCAGGTGACCGGACTGCTCGGCGGCTGACCCCCGGGTGCGCTGAGCCCCGGGTGTGCGAAGAGCCGCGCCCCTCCCGGACGGAGGAAGAGCGCGGCTCTCCGGCTGTGGGGGGTGGGTCAGTAGGCGGAGCCGGAGGCGCCCAGCGAGCCCGTCGGGTGCCAGACCGTCTTGGTCTCCAGGAAGGCCGTCATGCGGTCCGTGCCGGGCGTCGCCGCCCAGTCGTCCACAGGCTGTGGACGCAGCACCCGCTTGAGGTTGTCGGCCGCCGCGGTCTCCAGCTCCTTCGCCAGCACCTCGTCGGCGCCCGCGAGGTCGATCGCGTTGACGTCCTGGTGCGCGGCCAGCGGCGCGGCGATCTCCGCCGTGCGGCCGGAGAGGATGTTGACCACACCGCCGGGGAGGTCGGAGGTGGCCAGCACCTCGCCCAGCGACAGGGCGGGCAGCGGGGCCCGCTCCGAGGCGACCACGACCGCCGTGTTACCGGTGGCGATCACCGGGGCGACGACCGATACCAGGCCCAGGAAGGACGACTCCTGCGGGGCCAGCACGGCGACGACGCCCGTCGGCTCGGGGGACGACAGGTTGAAGTACGGGCCCGCGACCGGGTTGCCGCCCCCGGTCACCTGGGCGATCTTGTCGGTCCAGCCCGCGTACCAGACCCAGCGGTCGATCGCCGCGTCCACCTGGTCGGCTGCCTTGGACTTCGACAGCCCCTCGGCCGCCGCGACCTCGCGGACGTACTGCTCGCGGCGGCCCTCCAGCATCTCGGCGACGCGGTACAGGATCTGGCCCCGGTTGTACGCGGTCGCGCCGGACCAGCCGCCGAACGCCTTGCGCGCGGCGGACACCGCGTCCCGGGCGTCCTTGCGGGAGGCCTGCGGGGCGTTCGCCAGCCACGTGCCCTTGGAGTCGGTCACCTCGTACACCCGGCCGCTCTCCGAACGCGGGAACTTCCCGCCGACGTACAGCTTGTAGGTCTTGAAGACACTGAGTCGCGGGTCAGACATCGAGGTACGCCTCCAGGCCGTGTCGGCCGCCCTCGCGGCCGTAGCCCGACTCCTTGTACCCGCCGAACGGCGAGGTCGGGTCGAACTTGTTGAACGTGTTGGACCAGACGACACCCGCCCGGAGCTTGTTCGCCACGGCGAGGATCCGCGAGCCCTTCTCCGTCCAGATGCCCGCCGACAGGCCGTACGGCGTGTTGTTGGCCTTGGCGACGGCCTCGTCGGGGGTGCGGAAGGTGAGCACCGACAGCACCGGGCCGAAGATCTCGTCGCGGGCGACGGTGTGCGCCTGGGTGACACCGGTGAACAGCGTCGGGGCGAACCAGTAGCCGCTCTCCGGCAGGTCGCAGGGCGCGGACCAGCGCTCGGCGCCCTCCGCCTCGCCCCGCTCGACCAGCGAGGTGATCCGGCTGAGCTGCTCCTCGGAGTTGATCGCGCCGATGTCGGTGTTCTTGTCCAGCGGGTCGCCGAGGCGCAGCGTGGACAGGCGGCGCTTGAGGGCGTCCAGCACCTCGTCCTCGACCGACTCCTGCACCAGCAGGCGGGAGCCCGCGCAGCAGACCTGGCCCTGGTTGAAGAAGATGCCGTTGACGATGCCCTCGACGGCCTGGTCGACGGGGGCGTCGTCGAAGACGATGTTGGCGCCCTTGCCGCCCAGTTCCAGGGTGACCTTCTTGCGGGTGCCCGCGACGGTGCGCGCGATCTGCTTGCCGACCGCGGTGGAGCCGGTGAAGGCCACCTTGTTCACGTCGGGGTGGGCGACCAGGGCGGCTCCGGCGCGGCCGTCGCCGGTGACGATGTTGACGACGCCCCGGGGCAGGCCCGCCTGGCGGCAGACGTCCGCGAAGAACAGGGCGGACAGCGGCGTCGTCTCGGCCGGCTTGAGCACGACCGTGTTGCCGGTGGCCAGCGCCGGGGCGATCTTCCACGCCAGCATCAGCAGCGGGAAGTTCCACGGGATGACCTGGCCGGCCACGCCCAGCGGGCGCGGGTTGGCGCCATAACCGGCGTGGTCCAGCTTGTCGGCCCAGCCCGCGTAGTAGAAGAAGTGCGCGGCGACCAGCGGCAGGTCCGCGTCGCGGGTCTCCTTGATCGGCTTGCCGTTGTCCAGGGTCTCCAGGACGGCCAGCTCGCGGCTGCGCTCCTGGATGATCCGGGCGATGCGGAAGAGGTACTTCGCCCGCTCGGAGCCGGGCAGCGCGGACCACTTCTCGAACGCCTTGCGGGCGGCGCCGACCGCGCGGTCGATGTCGGCCTCGCCGGCCTCGGCGACCTCGGAGAGGACCTCCTCGGTGGCGGGGGAGACCGTCTTGAAGACCTTGCCGTCCGCGGCCTCGGCGAACTCGCCGTCGATGAACAGGCCGTAGGAGGGGGCGATGTCGACGACCGAGCGGGACTCGGGCGCCGGGGCGTACTCGAATGCGGATGCCATGGTGATCAGTCCACCGTCACGTAGTCGGGGCCGGAGTAACGGCCGGTGGCCAGCTTCTGCCGCTGCATCAGCAGGTCGTTGAGCAGCGAGGAGGCGCCGAAGCGGAACCAGTGGTTGTCCAGCCAGTCCTCGCCCGCCGTCTCGTTGACCAGGACGAGGAACTTGATGGCGTCCTTGCTGGTGCGGATGCCGCCGGCCGGCTTCACGCCGACCTGCACCCCGGTCTGGGCGCGGAAGTCGCGCACCGCCTGGAGCATCAGCAGGGTGTTGGCGGGCGTGGCGTTGACCGCCACCTTGCCGGTCGAGGTCTTGATGAAGTCGGCCCCGGCCAGCATGCCGAGCCAGCTCGCCCGGCGGATGTTGTCGTACGTGGACAGCTCGCCGGTCTCGAAGATGACCTTGAGCCGGGCGTTCGCCCCGCAGGCCTCCTTCACGGCGGTGATCTCGTCGTACACCTTCAGGTAGTTCCCCGCGAGGAACGCCCCGCGGTCGATGACCATGTCGATCTCGTCCGCACCGGCGGCGACGGCCTCGCGGACGTCGGCCAGCTTGACGGCGATCGGGGCGCGGCCCGCCGGGAAGGCGGTGGCGACGGAGGCCACCTTGACGCCGGAACCGGCCACGGCCTGCTTGGCCACGGCCACCATGTCGGGGTAGACGCAGACCGCGGCCGTGGCGGGCGCGGTGCGGTCGGTCGGGTCGGGGAGGACCGCCTTGGCGCCGAGCGCCCGGACCTTGCCCGGGGTGTCCGCGCCTTCCAGCGTCGTCAGGTCGACCATCGAGATGGCGAGGTCGATGGCGTACGCCTTCGCGGTCGTCTTGATCGAACGGGTGCCGAGCGAGGCGGCGCGCGCCTCCAGGCCGACCGCGTCGACGCCGGGCAGCCCGTGGAGGAAGCGGCGCAGCGTGCTGTCGGACGCGGTGACGTCAGCAAGTGCGTGGGGTGCAGTGGTGGGCATGGTCACCAGACGAGCATATCTACGCGCGTAGCGGCTGTACAGCCCCCGACCTCCTTCCCGTGCACGCGCGCGCGACGTGCCCGCGCGCCCGGCGGACCCCGGCGGTGGCGCGGCCCCGTCCGTCGCTCCGTCCCCGCCCGCACCTCCGTCCCCGTCCATCCCTGAGTCCTCGCTCGCAGCTCCGTCCCCACCCGCACCTCCCTGCCCGGGCGCACCGGACCGCGAGGGGAAGCCCGCCCGGCCCGTCGGGCAGAATCGCGGTATGACGACACCCGACCCCCAGCCGCCTGCCCCCGACCCCTCGCAGCCCTCCGGGACCGACGCTCCCGGGGCGGGGGACGAGGTGCACCGGTCCCACGCGGGCATCGCCGGCGGGGTCCTGCTCCTCGCCGTCTGCGCGTGGTTCGGCATCGACGCCGCCGTCCGGGGCGAGGGCCGCACCCCGTGGCTCGCGCTCGCCTCGCTGCTCGTGGCCGTACCGCTGGTCGTCGCCTTCACGGTGCGCCCCGCCGTGTACGTCAATGACGACCGGCTGCGGATCCGCAACCCCTTCCGGCTGATCGTGCTGCCCTGGGGGACGGTCGCCTCGCTGCGCTCCGGCTACTCCAACGAGGTGTTCGACGAGTCCGGCACCAAGTACCAGCTCTGGGCCCTGCCCGTGTCGCTGCGGGCCCGCAAGAAGGCGGCCCGGCGGGAGATGCGGGCGACGGGCGAGCGGGCCGAGGGCGTCGACGTGCGCCGGGCCGGACAGGCCCCGAGTGTGGGCGACGCCTTCCGGCGCGGCGGCCGGTCCTCCGCCGCCTCCGTCTCCGACGGACCGGTGCGCGGCCGCACCGACAGCGTCATGGACGACCTGCGCGCGCTGCACGAACGCCGTCAGGGCGCGGCCACCGCCCAGGGCGCACCCGTCGTGCGGTGGGCCTACGAGATCCTCGCCCCGGCGGCGGCCGGCGCGGTGCTGCTGGCAGTCCTGCTGGCGACGGGCTGACCGCCGTCACGCGCGGGTGCCGGCAGTCGCGGCGCCGCGCGGCACCGGTGGGTGCCGCGGGGCACCCACCGGAGGCGACGCGGCAGCGGGCCGGGACCGCTCCCGGCGAGCGTCCCCGGCCCGGGGGGAGGGTGCGCCGGGGCCGTCCGGTCAGATGCCGGCGGCCCGGGACAGGTCCTGCTTGAGGGCGCCCAGCAGCTCCGTCGCGCGGGCACGGGCCGCCGGCAGGCCGTCCCGGCCGTCGACCGGGACCACCACCTCCAGGTAGCACTTCAGCTTCGGCTCCGTGCCGCTGGGGCGGACGACGACCCGGGCCCCGTCCAGGGTGTAGCGCAGGCCGTCCGTCGGCGGCAGCTTCGCGGACCCCCGGGTGAGGTCCTCGGCCTCCACGACCCGCAGCCCGGCCAGCTCGGACGGGGGCCGCTCGCGCAGCCGGCCCATCGCGTCCGCGATCAGCGAGAGGTCCTCCACCCGCACCGACAGCTGGTCGGTCGCGTGCAGCCCGTGCTCCACCGCCAGGTCGTCCAGCAGGTCGAGCAGGGTGCGGCCCTCGGACTTCAGCACCGAGGCCAGCTCGGTGAGCAGCAGCGCCGCGGTGATGCCGTCCTTGTCGCGGACGCCGTCGGGGTCGACGCAGTAGCCCAGGGCCTCCTCGTAGCCGTAGCGCAGGCCGTCGACGCGGGCGATCCACTTGAACCCGGTCAGGGTCTCCTCGTACGGCAGGCCGGCCGCCTCGGCGATCCGGCCGAGCAGGGACGACGACACGATCGATTCCGCGAACGTGCCGGCCGCCCCCCGCCGCACCAGGTGCGCGGCGAGCAGCGCGCCCACCTCGTCGCCGCGCAGCATCCGCCAGTCGCCGCCGTCCTTCACGGCGGCGGCGCAGCGGTCGGCGTCCGGGTCGTTGGCGATGACCAGGTCCGGTTCGCTCGCCCGGGCCTGCGCGAAGGCCAGGTCCATCGCGCCGGGCTCCTCCGGGTTGGGGAACGCGACGGTGGGGAAATCGGGGTCGGGCTCGGCCTGCTCGGCGACCAGCACCGGCTCGGGGAAGCCGGCCCGGGCGAAGGCGGCGAGCAGCACGTCCTTGCCGACGCCGTGCATGGCCGTGTAGACGGTGCGCGCGGTGCGGGGGGAGTCCGGGGCGAGGACCGCGTCGGTGCGGGCGAGGTAGGCGTCCAGGACGCCGTCGTCCAGGGTCTCCCAGCCGTCGGCGGGACGGGGGACCGCGGCCAGCGATGTGACGGCCTCGATCTCCGCGGCGATCTCGGCGTCGGCCGGGGGCACGATCTGGGAGCCGTCGCCGAGGTACACCTTGTAGCCGTTGTCCCGGGGCGGGTTGTGGCTGGCGGTGACCTCGACCCCGGCGACCGCGCCGAGGTGGCGGATCGCGAAGGCGAGGACGGGCGTCGGCAGCGGGCGGGGCAGGACGGCCGCCCGCAGGCCGGCGCCGGTCATCACGGCGGCGGTGTCGCGCGCGAAGTCCGCCGACTTGTACCGGGCGTCGTAGCCGATGACGACGAGACCGCCGTGGTGGCCCTGCTTGCGCAGGTACGCGGCGAGACCGGCGGCGGCGCGGATCACGACCGCGCGGTTCATCCGCATCGGACCGGCCCCGAGCTCACCGCGGAGACCGGCGGTGCCGAACTGGAGGGTGCCGCCGAAGCGGTCGGCGAGTCCGGCGTGGTCCCCGGCCTCGATGAGCCGGGCGAGTTCCTCGCGGGTGTCCGCGTCGGGGTCCTCGGCGAGCCATGCCTGGGCGCGGGCGATGAGGGCGTCGTGCACGGTCGGTCAGCCTCTCGTCGTGCGGGTGGGTGTACGGGACGGGGATGCGGGTGCCCGGGCCCGCGGGGCGGGGTGCGGATCGCACCCGTCGCGGGGCTGCGGGGCGGATCCGCACCGGACCCACCCGGGGCGCGGGACGGCTGCCCGCGCCCGGCACCGCGGGGCCGGTTACAGGCGGCCGAGGACCTGGGTGAGCAGGGCGCCCATGCGGGTGGCGGAGTCGCGGCCGGCCTGGAGGACCTCCTCGTGGTTGAGGGGTTCGCCGGTCATCCCGGCGGCCAGGTTGGTCACCAGGGAGATGCCCAGGATCTCGGCGCCCGCCTCACGCGCGGCGATGGCCTCCAGCACCGTCGACATGCCCACCAGGTCCGCGCCGATGACGCGGGCCATGCGGATCTCGGCGGGGGTCTCGTAGTGCGGGCCGGGGAACTGGGCGTAGACGCCCTCCTCCAGGCTGGGGTCGATCTCCCTGCACAGGGCGCGCAGGCGCGGCGAGTAGAGATCGGTCAGGTCGACGAAGTTGGCGCCGACGATGGGGGAGGTGGCCGTGAGGTTGATGTGGTCGCTGATCAGGACCGGCTGGCCGGGGCGCATGCCCTCGCGCAGGCCGCCGCAGCCGTTGGTCAGGACGACCGTCTTGGCGCCGGCCGCGACCGCGGTGCGCACCCCGTGGGCGACGGGGGCGACCCCGCGGCCCTCGTAGTAGTGGGTGCGGCCCAGGAAGACCAGGGCCCGCTTGCTGCCGACCCGGTACGAGCGGATCTTGCCTCCGTGGCCCTCGACCGCCGGGGGCGGGAAGCCGGGCAGCTCGGTGACCTGGAACTCCGCGTCGGGCTCGCCGAGGGCGTCGACGGCCGGGGCCCAGCCGGAGCCCATCACGAGGGCGACGTCGTGGGTCTCGGCGCCCGTCAGTTCGCGCAGGCGCGCGGCGGCGGCGTCGGCTGCGGCGTACGGGTCGCCCTGGATGTCGTCCGGAAGAAGAGAAGCGTTCACCCGCACGAGAGTAGCCGGTCTTCGCCTACGCGCGTAGATGTGAAAGCTCACGGGGTGGCGATCGTTGTCTTGTCGTTTCCGACGAGAAGAGGTCAGCAGGGCCGCTTGCGCAGCTCCATCACATAGTCGTGCGGGGCGCCGGCGGACTCCGCCGCGTCGGCGATCTCGCCCAGGTAGCGGGCGGAGGGCAGGCCGCCCTCGTAGGCGTTCAGGACGTAGGTCCAGGCCCGCTCCTCGCCGTCCAGGGTGTGCACGCGGACCCGGGTGCGGCGGTAGATGCCCAGGCCGGAGCCCTCCCAGCGGTCCAGGGACTCCTCGTCCATGGGCGCGATGTCGTAGAGCGCCACGAACACCTGGGCCAGGGGGTCCTCGACCAGGGTCGCCAGCGCGCCGTCCCAGCCGATGTGCTCGCCCCCGAACGTCAGCCGCCACCCGTTGAGCCACCCGGTGGCGCGCAGCGGCGAGTGGGGTGCGCGGCGGGACATCAGCCGCGCGTCGAGGTTGCCGGCGTACGCGGCGTAGAGCGACATGAGGAGAGCGTACGGCAGCCGTCCCAGGGGCCCCCGCGGTAACAGGGCAGCCACGGCCGGGCCCCCGGGGCGGCTGCACCGTGAAGTGTGCGGGACAATGGAGTACGTGACTCGGATCGTGATCATCGGTGGCGGACCCGGCGGATACGAAGCGGCGCTGGTCGCCGCGCAGCTCGGCGCGGAGGTGACCGTCGTCGATGCCGACGGCCTGGGCGGTGCGTCGGTGCTGACCGACTGCGTGCCGTCCAAGACCCTCATCGCCACGGCGGAGGTGATGACCACCTTCGACTCCTCCTACGAGGAACTGGGCATCATCGTCGCCGACGACACCCCCCACATCGAGCAGGCCGCCCGCGTGGTCGGCGTGGACCTGGGCAAGGTCAACCGCCGGGTGAAGCGGCTGGCGCTCGCCCAGTCGCACGACATCGCCGCGTCCGTGACCCGGGCCGGCGCGCGCGTGCTGCGCGGCCGGGGCCGCCTGGAGGGCATGCAGGCCCTCGACGGCTCCCGCAAGGTCGTGGTGCGCGCCGCCGACGGCACCGAGGAGACGCTCACCGCGGACGCCGTCCTGATCGCCACCGGCGGGCACCCCCGCGAGCTGCCCGACGCCCGCCCCGACGGCGAGCGCATCCTGAACTGGACCCAGGTCTACGACCTCACCGAGCTCCCGGAGGAGCTCATCGTGGTCGGCTCGGGTGTCACCGGCGCCGAGTTCGCCGGCGCCTACCAGGCGCTCGGCTCGAGGGTGACCCTGGTGTCCTCGCGCGACCGCGTGCTGCCCGGTGAGGACCCGGACGCGGCGGCCGTGCTGGAGGACGTCTTCCGGCGCCGCGGGATGAACGTGATGGCGCGCTCGCGCGCGGCGTCCGCCAAGCGGGTCGGGGACCGGGTGGAGGTCACCCTCGCCGACGGGCGGGTCATCACCGGCTCGCACTGCCTGATGGCGGTCGGCGCGGTGCCGAACTCCGCGGGCATGGGCCTGGAGGAGGCCGGCGTCCGGCTGCGGGACTCCGGGCACATCTGGACCGACAAGGTGTCGCGGACCACCGCCCCGGGCGTGTACGCGGCCGGTGACGTCACCGGGGTGTTCGCGCTGGCGTCGGTGGCGGCGATGCAGGGCCGTATCGCGATGTACCACTTCCTCGGTGACGCCGTCGCCCCGCTGAACCTGAAGAGCGTCTCGTCCAACGTCTTCACCGATCCCGAGATCGCCACCGTCGGCTACACCCAGGCCGACGTCGACGGCGGGAAGATCGAGGCGCGCGTGGTGAAGCTGCCGCTGCTGCGCAACCCGCGCGCCAAGATGCAGGGCATCCGCGACGGCTTCGTCAAGATCTTCTGCCGGCCGGGCACCGAGATCGTCGTCGGCGGTGTGGTGGTCGCCCCCCGCGCCTCCGAGCTGATCCACCCCATCTCGCTCGCTGTGGACAACAACCTGACGGTGGAGCAGATCGCCAAGGCGTTCACCGTCTACCCGTCGCTGTCCGGGTCGATCGCGGAGGTCGCGCGGCAGCTGCACACCCGCAAGGCGGACGGCGCGGGCTGAGCACCGTCCCGCACGGCCGGAACCGACTCCCCGCGCACAGCGGGGAGTTGCGGCCGATGCGGGGGGCATAGGCGGGCGGCCTAGGCCTTATACCACTTGCCCCTGTGGTGTGCGAACAACTTCTGCTATTCAGCGCAAACTGCTGAAAGCAGACGGTCGCTGGCGTTACTGTCAGTTTCGTGTTCGCTGCAGAACGTCGCCAATTGATCCTCGAAATGGTGCGAGCGAACGGGGCCGTGTCGCTCCGTGAACTCGCCCGCGTCGTCCAGACCTCCGAAGTGACCGTACGGCGGGACGTGCGCGCGCTGGAGGCAGAAGGACTCCTCGACCGCCGGCACGGCGGTGCGGTACTGCCGGGCGGTTTCACGCGAGAGTCCGGTTTCCCGCAGAAGTCCCATCTCGCGACCGCCGAGAAGACCGCGATCGCCGACCTCGCCGCGAACTTCGTGGAAGAGGGCGAGGCCGTCGTGGTCGGTGCGGGCACCACCACACAGGAGCTGGCCCGCCGGCTCGCCCGCGTGCCGGGCCTCACCGTGGTCACCAACTCCCTGCTGGTCGCCCAGGCGCTGGCCCACGCCAACCGGGTCGAGGTCGTGATGACCGGCGGCACGCTCCGCGGCTCCAACTACGCCCTCGTGGGCAGCGGTGCCGAGCAGTCCCTCCAGGGGCTGCGGGTGTCCCGGGCCTTCCTCTCGGGGAGCGGCCTGACCGCCGAGCGGGGGCTGTCCACGTCCAACATGCTCTCGGCGTCCGTGGACCGCGCGCTGGTGCAGGCCGCGGCCGAGGTGGTGGTCCTCGCCGACCACACCAAGCTGGGCACCGACACCATGTTCCAGACCGTGCCCACGGACCTCATCACCCGCCTCGTCACGGACGAACCGCCCGCCCACGACGACCGCGCGGCCACCGAGCTCCAGGCGCTCGCCGACCAGGGCGTGCAGATCGCCGTCGCCGGCGCCCCCGGGGGGTCCACGGCCCAGGGGGGTGACGGCGGCCCGGCGCGCCGGCAGCGCCGGGACGTGCCCCTGCCCGGGCCACGCCGCCAGGGGCCCGGCCTCCGCTCGGCGGTGCCGCTGGGCGCCGACCAGCCGGAGCGCGCCCGGGTGGCGGACCTCCGCAGGCGCTGAGGGCCGACGGCGCCGGGGGTCCGCCCGCGGCACACCGGCACACCGGCACACCGGCACACCGGCACACCGGCACACCGGCACACCGGCCGACCGGACCGGCAGGGCCGCGCGGCCGCCGCACGAACGGCGGCCCCCGGCGCGGGCGCCGTCGCCCGCCACCCGGCCGCACACGGGTCCGGACACGGCCGCGCCCGGCGGATCCTGACGATCTGCCGGGCGCGGGCGGTGGGACGCGTGGACCGTTCGGTCAGTCCTTGATCTCGCAGATGGTCGCACCGGACGTGACCGATGCGCCGATCTCCGCGCTCAGGCCCTTGATGGTGCCGGAGCGGTGGGCGTTGAGGGGCTGCTCCATCTTCATGGCCTCCAGGACGACGACCAGGTCGCCCTCCTTGACCTCCTGGCCCTCCTCCACGGCGACCTTCACGATCGTGCCCTGCATCGGCGAGGCGAGGGTGTCACCGGAGGCCACGGGGCCGGACTTCTTGGCCGCGCGGCGCTTCGGCTTGGCGCCCGCCGCCAGCCCCGTACGGGCCAGGGACATACCGAGCGAGGCCGGGAGGGAGACCTCCAGGCGCTTGCCGCCGACCTCGACGACGACCGTCTCCCGGCCCGCGTCCTCGTCGGCCTCGGCGTCCACCGCGGCGGCGAAGGGCTTGATGTCGTTGACGAACTCGGTCTCGATCCAGCGGGTGTGGACCGTGAACGGCTCCGCGGAGCCCGTCAGCTCGGGGGCGAACGCCGGGTCCTCGACCACCGCGCGGTGGAACGGGATCGCGGTGGCCATGCCCTCGACCCGGAACTCGCCCAGGGCGCGCGCGGCCCGCCGCAGCGCCTCCTCACGGGTGCGGCCGGTGACGATCAGCTTCGCCAGCAGGGAGTCCCACGCCGGGCCGATGACCGATCCGGACTCCACGCCCGCGTCCAGGCGGACACCGGGGCCCGACGGCGGCGCGAACGTGGTGACGGTGCCGGGGGCGGGGAGGAAGCCGCGGCCCGGGTCCTCGCCGTTGATCCGGAACTCGAAGGAGTGACCCCGCAGCGGCGGGTCGTCGTAGCCGAGCTCCTCGCCGTCGGCGATGCGGAACATCTCGCGCACCAGGTCGATGCCGGCGACCTCCTCGGTGACCGGGTGCTCCACCTGCAGGCGGGTGTTGACCTCCAGGAAGGAGATCGTGCCGTCAACGCCGACCAGGAACTCCACCGTGCCGGCGCCGACGTAGCCGGCCTCCTTCAGGATGGCCTTGGACGCCGAGTACAGCTCCGCGACCTGCTCGTCGGACAGGAAGGGCGCCGGGGCCTCCTCGACCAGCTTCTGGTGCCGGCGCTGCAGGGAGCAGTCACGGGTGGAGACGACGACCACGTTGCCGTGCCGGTCGGCCAGGCACTGGGTCTCCACGTGCCGCGGCTTGTCCAGGTAGCGCTCCACGAAGCACTCGCCGCGGCCGAACGCGGCCACCGCCTCGCGCACCGCGGAGTCGTACAGCTCCGGGACCTCCTCCAGCGTGCGGGCGACCTTCAGACCGCGGCCGCCACCGCCGAACGCGGCCTTGATGGCGATCGGCAGGCCGTGCTCCTCGGCGAAGGCGACGACCTCGTCGGCACCCGAGACCGGGTCCGGCGTGCCGGCCACCAGGGGGGCACCGGCGCGCTGGGCGATGTGCCGGGCGGCGACCTTGTCGCCGAGGTCGCGGATCGCCTGCGGGGGCGGGCCGATCCAGGTCAGGCCCGCGTCCAGCACCGCCTGGGCGAAGTCCGCGTTCTCCGAGAGGAAGCCGTACCCGGGGTGGACGGCGTCCGCGCCGGACTCGCGCGCGGCGCCCAGCACCTTGTCGACGTCGAGGTAGCTGGTGGCGGGAGTGTCACCGCCCAGGGCGAACGCCTCATCCGCGGCGCGGACATGCAGAGCGTCCCGGTCCGGGTCGGCGTAGACGGCAACGCTCGCGATTCCGGCATCCCGGCAGGCCCGGGCCACGCGGACAGCGATTTCGCCACGGTTGGCGATGAGCACCTTGCGCACGATTGAGGCTCCCTCCTTGAAACAAGCCGAGTTTAGGGACTGCCGACACGGCACTACGACCCGTCCCCAATGGTGAGCTTCCCCACACGGAGCGTGACCCGTGGCTCGCTCGAGAGGCGAAATCCCTTGTGGCACCGCGGTACGCAGGGCTCCCTCCGTAGAACCCTAGCCCCCGTATGTGGTCAAGGTCTCTGTGAGAGCGTGCTGCGCCCCACTCCGTTTCTTTGTGGAGTCCCTACGAATGGCCCAATGATTCTTTGCCCGCCCCCGGCCCCTTGTACCGAGGTTTACCGGTTAGTAGCCTGCGCTCGTCCCGAACGTACTCGGGGTAACCGCACAGGCGTGCTCGAAAGAGGGTGGGACCGGTGGTCCGCAGACCGGTGGCGTGGCTCGTGGCGTTGGTACTCCTCGTGGAGGCGCTCGGCATCGCGGCCGTGAACTGGTTCCTCGGCGTCGTCGTGGACCGGCAGGACATGTCGCTGGCGGGCCTCGACCCGCAGATGATGTCGGTGTCCTCGAAGGTGGGCGCCGTGGTCTTCGGGCTGTACTTCGCGCTCTGCGCCCTGGTGGCCCTGCTGGTCGGGGTGCGTGACCGGGCACCCGCCGGACTCGGCCGGATCCTGCTGATCAGCGCCGCCGTGGTGCACGGCCTGCTGGCCGCGTTCGCCTGGGGGCTGGTCGGCCCCTCCGCGTTCGTGTACCTGGTGGTGGTGCTCGGCCTGATCGTGCTGCTGCTGATGACTTACGACCGTCCGGACGCGCCCGCCGCGTCCCGGGCCGACGCCCCGGAGGACGGCACCGGCGGCGGCACCGTGGACGGCGGGACGCCCCTCACGCCTCCGGCGGCGCCCACAGCTCCGTGATGCCGACGCCGAGCCCGGCCGGCAGGCGGCGGCATCGACGACGGCACCGTGGACGGCGGGACGCCCCTCACGCCTCCGGCGGCGCCCACAGCTCCGTGATGCCGACGCCCAGCCCGGCCGGCAGGCGGCGGCACCGTGGACGGCGGGACGCCCCTCACGCCTCCGGCGGCGCCCACAGCTCCGTGATGCCGACGCCCAGCCCGGCCAGCAGGCGGCGCAGCAGCGGCAGGCTGATGCCGATCACGTTGCCGTGGTCGCCGTCGATGCCGTCGATGAACGGGGCCGAACGGCCGTCCAGGGTGAACGCCCCGGCGACGTGCAGCGGCTCGCCCGAGGCGACGTAGGCGGCGATCTCCGCGTCGCTGGGGTCGCCGAACCGGACCACCGTGGAGGCGGTGCCGGAGGTGTAGCGGCCGCTGACGGTGTCGTAGACGCAGTGACCGGTCTGCAGGGTGCCCGCGCGGCCCCGCATCGCCTTCCAGCGCGCGGTGGCCTCCTCGGCGTCCGCCGGCTTGCCCAGGGCGCGGCCGTCCAGGTCCAGCACGGAGTCGCAGCCGATCACCAGCGCGCCCTTCAGCTCCGGCTTCGCGGCCACCACGGACGCCTTCGCCTCGGCGAGGGCGAGGGCCAGCTCGGCCGGGGTGGGGGCGCTGACGGCGTCCTCGTCGACCCCGCTGACGACCACCTCGGGGTCCAGCCCCGCCTGGCGGAGCAGCCCGAGCCGGGCGGGGGACCGGGAGGCGAGCACGAGTCGGCGGCGCGGCTGATCTGTCATGCGGTCAGCGTATCGGCGCCGCCCCGGCACCCCGCCCGACGGCTCCCGTACGGCAGGCGGGCGAGCCCGGAGCGCCTCAGCGCACCCCGATCACGAGCATCGCCAGCAGCATGGCCAGCGCCATGAGAACGCCCAGCCGCCGCAGCATCGCCTGCGTGTGCCGCAGTTCCTCGGGCGGCTCGTTCTCGGGGTCGGACCACAGCATGCCTCCAGCGTCGTACGCCGCACGTCCGGGTGCCTGAGTACGGGTACTCAAGTACGGCCGGGCGACGCCCGGGGGCCCTCCCGCCGGCGCGCGGGACGCGCGGGCGGGAGCGGGGCGGGACGGCTCAGCCGGGCCAGTAGGTGCGGGTCCAGGACGCCGGGCCGGGCTGCGGCAGCGGGTGGGCGGCGATGCGGGACGGGTCGGACCAGGAGTCGCGGGGGCCGGGCGCGCCGGACGGCGTGGCGGACGCCGCCGCGGCGCGGGCTCGCACCACCGCCAGTGCGGCGGCCAGCTCCTCCGGGGTCGGGTTGCCCCGGACGACCTTGATCATCACGGTGGCCTCCAAGGGGTCGGCGGGGGTGGTCACAGCGGGATGTTGCCGTGCTTCTTCGGCGGCAGCGACTCCCGCTTGGTGCGCAGCTGGCGCAGGCCCCGCACGATGTGCCGGCGGGTGTCGGACGGCATGATCACCGCGTCGACGTAGCCGCGCTCGGCCGCCACGTACGGGTTGAGCAGCGCGTCCTCGTACTCCTGCATCAGCCGGGCGCGCGTGCCCTCGGTGTCGTCCGATTCGGCGATGGCGCGGCGGTGCAGGATGTTGACGGCGCCCTGCGCGCCCATCACCGCGATCTGCGCGGTCGGCCAGGCCAGGTTGAGGTCGGCGCCCAGGTGCTTGGAGCCCATGACGTCGTAGGCGCCGCCGAACGCCTTGCGGGTGATGACCGTGATCAGCGGCACGGTGGCCTCCGCGTACGCGAAGATCAGCTTGGCGCCGCGCCGGATGATGCCGTCGTGCTCCTGGTCCACGCCCGGCAGGAAGCCGGGGACGTCGACGAAGGTCAGCACCGGGATGTTGAAGGCGTCGCAGGTCCGCACGAAGCGGGCGGCCTTCTCGGAGGCGGTGATGTCCAGGCAGCCGGCGAACTGCATCGGCTGGTTGGCCACGATGCCCACCGGGTGCCCCTCGACCCGCCCGTACCCGGTGACGATGTTCGGCGCGAACAGCGCCTGCGTCTCGAAGAACTCGCCGTCGTCGAGGACGTGCTCGATGACGGTGTGCATGTTGTACGGCTGGTTGGCGCTGTCGGGGACGATCGTGTCCAGCTCGCGGTCCTCGTCGGTGACCGTGAGATCGGCCTCCTCCGGGTAGACCGGCGGCTCGGACAGGTTGTTCGACGGCAGGTACGACAGCAGCTGCTTGACGTACTCGATGGCGTCCTTCTCGTCCCCGGCCATGTGGTGCGCCACGCCCGAGGTGCTGTTGTGGGTGCGGGCGCCGCCCAGCTCCTCGAAGCCCACGTCCTCGCCGGTGACCGTCTTGATGACGTCCGGGCCGGTGATGAACATGTGGCTGGTCTGGTCGACCATGACCGTGAAGTCGGTGATCGCGGGCGAGTACACCGCGCCGCCCGCGCACGGCCCCACGACCAGGCTGATCTGCGGGATCACGCCCGAGGCGTGGGTGTTGCGGCGGAAGATCTCGCCGTAGGCGCCGAGCGAGGCCACACCTTCCTGGATGCGGGCGCCGCCGGAGTCGTTGATGCCGATGACCGGGCAGCCGGTCTTCAGTGCGAAGTCCATCACCTTGACGATCTTCTGCCCGTAGACCTCGCCGAGGGCCCCGCCGAACACGGTGAAGTCCTGGGAGAACACGGCGACCGGGCGGCCGTCGACCGTGCCGTACCCCGTGACCACACCGTCGCCGTAGGGACGGTTGGCGTCCAGGCCGAAGTTGGTGGACCGGTGCCGGGCGAACTCGTCCAGTTCGACGAAGGACCCCTCGTCGAGCAGGAGGTCGATCCGCTCACGGGCCGTCAACTTGCCCTTGGCGTGCTGCTTCTCGACGGCGCGTGCGGAGCCGGCGTGCGTCGCCTCCTGGATGCGACGCTGAAGATCCGCGAGCTTGCCCGCGGTCGTGCGAATGTCAGGCTGCTGCTCTTCCGGCTCGGACATCGGGATGCGGCTCCCTGCCTGCTCAAAAGGGGGGACGGTTACTCATTCGAAGGGTAGTGGGGTGCCTCCCCATCAGCAGTGCGGTGTTTGCCACACCTAATGTGGCTTGCATGACGCCGCGCGATGACTCCGACTCCTCCCCCAACCGGTGGTCCGACCTGGACCGGCCTCCCCTGAACGCCACCTCGCTGCGCCGCGGGCTGGTGCGGGAGGGAGGGCTGTGGCGCGCGGTGGACGTGGTGCAGCGCACCGGCTCCACCAACACCGACCTGGTCGCACGGGCCGCCGACGGCACCGCGGACGAGGGCACCGTCCTCGTCGCCGAGGAGCAGACCGCGGCGCGCGGGCGCCTGGACCGGCAGTGGACGGCGCCGCCCCGCTCCGGCCTGTTCTTCTCCGTCCTGCTCCGCCCGGCCGAGGTGCCCGTGCACCACTGGGGCTGGCTGCCGCTGCTCACCGGCGTCGCGGTGGCGACCGGGCTGTCCCGGGCGGCCGGCGTCGACACGGCCCTGAAGTGGCCCAACGACCTGCTCGTCACGGTCGGCGACCAGGAGCGCAAGGCCGGCGGGATCCTCGCCGAACGGGCCGGGGACGACGCCGTCGTCATCGGCGTCGGCGTCAACGTCACCCTGCGCGCCGGAGAACTGCCCGTGCCGCAGGCCGGCTCCCTGACGCTGGCCGGCGCGGTGAGCACCGACCGCGACCCGCTGCTGCGGGGCGTGCTGCGTTCCCTGGAGGACTGGTACGGGCGCTGGCGGGGCGCGGGCGGAGATGCGGCGGCCTGCGGTTTGCAGGAGACCTACGCCGCCGGCTGCGCCACCCTCGGCCGGATGGTGCGGGCGGAACTGCCGGGGGACCGGTCGGTGGTCGGCGAGGCGATGGCCGTGGACGGCGACGGGCGGCTGGTCCTGGCCACGGGCGCGGGCCTCCAGGAGCCCGTGGGGGCCGGCGACATCGTGCACCTGCGTCCCGCCGGGGGCGCGTGAGCGGGTCCCGCCGCCACTTCCGTGCGGCGTGCGACCCCCGGTGCGGCGGGGCGCCGGTGCCGTGCGCCGTGCGGGCGCGGCGCACGCCTCCCGGGGCGCCGCGCACCGCCCCGACCTCCCGTTCGGCACCCCTTGGCGCAACCGAACGGAGTGAGCTGGGGCACACCTGCCGTAGAGTTGAGGCCGGTCGATCCAGGGCCGTGGCAGATCGGAAGGGCAGCAACGCGTGACCGTCGACGACTCGGGTTCCGGCGCGGACGCGCAGGATTCCGGCGAGGATCCGCTCGCTCTGCGCCTCGAACAGCTCATTCTCGGTGCCGAGCGGCGCTACACGCCCTTCCAGGCGGCCCGCAGCGCGGGCGTCACCATGGAGCTGGCCACCCGCTTCTGGCGGGCCATGGGCTTCGCCGACGTCGGCCAGGCCAAGGCCCTCACCGAGGCCGACGTGCTGGCGCTGCGCCGGCTGGCCGGTCTGGTCGAGGCGGGACTGCTGAGCGAGGCGATGGCCGTGCAGGTGGCCCGCTCCACCGGGCAGACCACCGCACGGCTGGCGGAATGGCAGATCGACAGCTTCCTGGAAGGCCTGACCGAGCCGCCCGAACCCGGCATGACCCGCACCGAGGTCACCTATCCGATCGTCGAACTGCTCCTGCCCGAGCTGGAGGAGTTCCTGGTCTACGTCTGGCGGCGGCAGCTCGCCGCGTCCGCCGGGCGGGTGGTCCAGGAGGCGGACGACGAGGAGATGGTCGACCGGCGGCTCGCCGTCGCCTTCGCGGACCTGGTGGGCTTCACGCGTCTGACCCGGCGGATGGAGGAGGAGGAGCTCGGCGAGCTCGTCGAGGCCTTCGAGACCACCGCCGCCGACCTCGTCGCCGCGAGCGGCGGACGGCTCATCAAGACCCTCGGCGACGAGGTGCTGTACGCGGCCGACGACGCGGGCACCGCGGCGGAGATCGCCCTGCGGCTGATCGACACCATGGCGAACGACGAGACCATGCCGGAGCTGCGGGTCGGCATGGCCTTCGGCACGGTGACCACCCGCATGGGCGACGTCTTCGGCACGACCGTCAACCTCGCGTCCCGGCTGACGTCCATAGCTCCCCGGGACGCCGTCCTGGTCGACGCCGCGTTCGCCCAGGAACTGATCCGCAACGGCGACGCGCCCGCCTCCGAGGCGGCCGCCGCGGAGGCCGCGGCCACGGCCGAGAAGGAGGGCGAGGAGCCGCCCGCGTACCGCTTCGCGCTCCAGCCGATGTGGCAGCGGCCGGTCCGTGGTCTCGGTGTCGTCGAGCCCTGGCTGCTCACGCGCCGGGGCGCGCCGACGGAGTCCTGAGGCGTTCCTGAGCGCCGTCTGCGGTGAGTGCGGACGGCTCGGGCTCGGCCGTGCCGCCCAGGCCGACCGAGCGGCGCCGGACTCCGCGGTTCCCGGGCGGTCCTCGCGCGTCTCCGTGTGTGCCCCGGGTGTGGCGGGGCGAGGCCCGGTTTCCCGTCCGGGGCGGTGCTCGTTCGGTCGGCTGCGGCTCAGTTCTTCGCGGTGCCGTCCAGGTCCGGGCCGCTGAGGCAGAGGTTGAGGAGCGGGAGGCAGAGGCCGGTGTTCCGTTCCGGCGGGCGGGGTGGTGCGGGCTGCTGTGCGGGAGGCGGGGGTGCGGCCGGGCGGGTGCGGCCGGGGCCCGGCTCGGGCGGCGGGGCGGGGGCGGTCCGGGACGGTCCGGACGTCGGCCGGGGCGCCGACGGGCCCGGTGCCGCCGGGGTGTCCGCGGCCCCGGAGACCTCCGGGGCGCCGGGTGCGCCGGAGGAGCCGGTGCCCGCCGTCGGCGGTGCCGACCGCGCCGGGGCGGTCGCGGCGCCGCTGGGTACCGCGACCGGCGTCCCGCTCTGCCCGCCGAGCGTGGTGGGCGAGGTCGGGCCGGCGTCGGGGGCGGGCGGCGCGGTCGTGGCGCCGTCGGGTGCCCCGGAGGCAGCCGCGCTGGCGCCGGCCTCGTCCGGGACAGGACGCGGGCCCGCCACCGCACCGGTGTCCGCGCCGTCCGGGCCGGACACCAGGCGGACCAGGCCGAGGGCGCCGGCGGCGAGGGCCAGACCGCCCGCCACCAGCAGGACCTTGCGTCGGCGGGGTTTGCGATGGCGGCCCCGGGGGCGTGGTCCGGGCGGCGCCGGCGGGCCTTGTGCCGGTTCGGCCGGTGTCCTGGTCGTCATCGCGATCCCTCCCCCCGCGGACGCGCCCCCGCGCGCGCCGCAGTGGAGCGCACGTTAGGCGTTCCCTCTCGTGGGGTGGCCGGAGTCGAGCGGATGTCACTCGAACGGGTGGGCGGGGCGTGACGGGGGACCCGGCGGCACTCCCTTTTGCGGGCGGGCTCCGGCTGCGATGATCGGGGCGGACCATTGTTAACCCGCGTTAACCGGAGGGCGTCATGAGTGAGGAACGGTTCGGGGAGTTCGTGCTGGTGCGGCGGCACGAGCAGGGGCATGTCGCGGAGCTCGTCCTCGACCGGCCGAAGGCCATGAACGCCGTCTCGACCGGGATGGCCCGGTCCGTCGCCGAGGCGTGCGCGGCGCTGGGCGCCGACCGCGAGGTGCGCGTGGTGGTGCTGACCTCCTCGCACGAGCGCGCGTTCTGTGTCGGCGCCGACCTCAAGGAGCGCAACTCCTTCAGCGACGCCGACCTGGTGCGCCAGCGTCCGGTCGCGCGGCGCGCGTACACCGGCGTGCTGGAACTCCCGGTGCCCACGGTGGCTGCGGTGCACGGCTTCGCCCTGGGGGGCGGTTTCGAGCTGGCGCTGTCCTGCGACGTGATCGTGGCCGACGGCACGGCGGTGCTGGGGCTGCCCGAGGTGTCCGTGGGCGTGATCCCGGGCGGTGGCGGTACGCAGTTGCTGCCCCGGCGCGTGGGGGCGGCCCGGGCCGCCGAACTGATCTTCACGGCGCGCCGGGTGGAGGCCGTCGAGGCGCGTGAGCTGGGGCTCGTCGACGTGCTGGTGGACGAGGGCCGCGACCGGGAGGAGGCCCTGGCGATGGCGGCCCGGATCGCGGGCAACTCGCCGGTCGGCCTGCGCGCGGCCAAGCGGGCGCTGCGGCTCGGCCACGGGCTGGACCTGTCCGCCGGTCTTGAGGTGGAGGATGCGGCCTGGCGGTCGGTGGCGTTCTCGGGCGACCGCGCGGAGGGTGTCGCCGCCTTCAACGAGAAGCGCCGGCCGAACTGGCCCGGGGAGTAGGCACAGTCGGTGACCTGTGGTGATCTGTGGCGACTGATCCCCATTCGCGTCGAAAATCTCCCGATTCGGCACGAACCTCCCTAGCCTGGGGGGATGGGTGAGGACAGCCGGCTGGCGGACGTGGTGACGCTGGCCCAGGGCATGGCCGCCGCGCACAGCTCGCGGGAGGCGTGGCGGGCCGCGGCCTGCGGGGCCTGCCGGGCCCTCGGCGGGAGCTTCGCCGCCCTGTCGGTGTGGGAGCGGGAGCTGGGCCGGCTGCGTGTCCTGGTCAACGTCGGGGAGCTCGCCGAGGGCGAGGAGGAGTTCCCGGAGGACGAGTCCTACCCGGTGCACCAGTTCGCGGAGATCACCGAGTTCCTGCACGAGCGGTGGGCCGGCGGCGGCGAGCCCGACGCCTGGGTGGAGACCGCCGAGGGGACGGCGGAGGGGCGGCCCGGCTACTGCCACCAGCGGGTCGCCGCGCTGCGCCGGCGCGGACGCGGCTGCTGCGTGGTCGCGCCGATCGTGCTGCACGGCAGGGCCTGGGGGGAGCTGTACGTGGCCCGCCCGGTCGGGGCGCCGGTGTTCGCGCGGGACGACGCCGACTTCGCGACCGTGCTGGCCGCGGTGGTGGCCGCCGGGATCGCCCAGACCGAGCGGCTGGAGGAGGCGCGGCGGCTGGCGTACACCGACGCGCTCACCGGTCTGGCCAACCGGCGGGCCGTGGACGGACGGCTCGACGAGGCGATCGAGCGGCACCGCCGGGACGGTGCCGTGGTGAGCCTGGTGGTGTGCGACGTGAACGGCCTCAAGCGCGTCAACGACACCCTGGGGCACGCCGTCGGCGACCGCCTGCTGGAACGTTTCGGCACCGTGTTGTCGCTGTGCGGCGCGATGCTCCCCGGGGCTTTGGCGGCGCGGCTCGGCGGGGACGAGTTCTGCCTGCTCGCCGTGGGCCCGTCCGCCGACGAGGTGGTCAAGGCGGCCGACGAGGTCTGCCGCCGGGCGGCGGAGCTGGGCATCGGTGACGGGGTGTCCTGCGGGGTGGCCTCCACCGAGGACCCCATCGGGCCGGTGCGGTCCGCCCGGCGGCTGTTCCGGCTGGCCGACGCGGCGCAGTACCGGGCCAAGGCCGAGCGGGCCGCCCATCCGGTGGTGGCCGGCCGGGAGGGGCCCGACGACCCCGTCGTGCGGCTCGCGGACGAGCCGTCCGGTCCGTCCGACGGGGAGCGGCGCAGGTTCCGGGGCAGGCATTCCCCCCAGGGCGGCGGGCCGGGGGGCGGCGGGTAAGGGGCGGACGCGGATTCCGGGGGTGACATCACGGAATTCACTGCGTACGCTCCTGAATATGGATATGCACACTGTGGTGGTGGGCCCCTCCGGCGTGACGGAGTCGGACGTGCTCGCCGTGGCGCGCGGCGGGGCCCGCGTCGAGCTGTCCGCGGAGGCCGTGGCCGCCCTCGCCGCCTCCCGCGAGATCGTGGACGCCCTGGCAGCCAAGCCCGACCCCGTCTACGGCGTGAGCACCGGCTTCGGCGCCCTGGCGACCCGGCACATCAGCCCGGAACTGCGCGGGCGGCTGCAGCGGAACATCGTCCGGTCCCACGCGGCCGGGATGGGTCCGCGAGTGGAGCGCGAGGTCGTGCGCGCCCTGATGTTCCTCCGGCTCAAGACCTTGTGCTCCGGCCGCACCGGCGTACGCCCCGAGGTCGCGCAGACCATGGCCGACGTCCTCAACGCCGGGATCACCCCCGTCGTGCACGAGTACGGCTCCCTGGGCTGCTCCGGCGACCTCGCCCCGCTGTCCCACTGCGCCCTCGCGCTCATGGGCGAGGGCGACGCCGAGGGCCCCGACGGCACCGTGCGCCCCGCCGGTGAGCTCCTCGCCGAACACGGCATCCGCGCCGTCGAACTGCGCGAGAAGGAGGGGCTCGCTCTCCTCAACGGCACCGACGGCATGCTGGGCATGCTGGTCATGGCGCTCGCCGATCTGGACACCCTCTACAAGTCCGCCGACGTCACCGCCGCCCTCACCCTGGAGGCCCTGCTCGGCACCGACAAGGTGCTCGCCCCCGAGCTGCACGCCATCCGCCCGCACCCGGGACAGGCCGCCAGCGCCGCCAACATGCTGGCCGTCCTGCGCGATTCGGGGCTGACGGGACATCACCAGGACGACGCACCCCGCGTCCAGGACGCCTACTCGGTGCGCTGCGCCCCCCAGGTCGCCGGGGCCGGACGGGACACCCTGGCCCACGCCCGGCTGGTCGCGGAACGCGAACTCGCCGCGGCCATCGACAATCCGGTCGTGCTGCCCGAGGACACCTCCGGCGGAGCGCGGGTGGAGTCCAACGGCAACTTCCACGGCGCCCCCGTCGCCTATGTCCTGGACTTCCTCGCCATCGCCGCCGCCGACCTGGGCTCCATCGCCGAGCGCCGCACCGACCGGCTGCTGGACAAGAACCGCAGCCACGGACTGCCGCCCTTCCTGGCCGACGACGCCGGGGTCGACTCCGGGCTGATGATCGCCCAGTACACGCAGGCCGCCCTGGTCAGCGAGTTGAAGCGGCTCGCCGTGCCGGCCTCCGCCGACTCCATCCCGTCCTCTGCGATGCAGGAGGACCACGTGTCCATGGGCTGGTCGGCGGCCCGCAAGCTGCGCACGTCCGTCGACAACCTCACGCGGATCCTCGCCGTCGAACTCTACGCCGCCGCGCGGGCGGTGGAACTGCGCGACGGCCTCACCCCCGCGCCCGCCACGCGCGCGGTCCTCGACGCCCTGCGCCGGGCGGGCGTGGAGGGGCCGGGACCCGACCGGTACCTGGCCCCCGACCTGGAGGCGGCCGACGCCTTCGTCCGGGACGGGCGGCTGGTCGAGGCTGTGGAGAAGGTCACCGGCCCGCTGCGCTGAACGGACCGTCAGGTGCGTGCCGGGCGGCCCCCGTCACGCACCGCGCGCCCTCACAGCCCCAGGCGCTCCCGGCGCACCGAGTACACGACGAAACCGGCGCCGAGGGCCAGACAGGCGCTGCCGCCGACCAGGTACGGCGTGCTGTCGAAGCTGCCCGTGTCGGCCAGGCGGGCCCCCTCGGCGGACCGGTCCAGGGACGCGTTCGTGGCGCCGGACGCCACTCTCGCCTGCTCGGTGACCTGCGGGGACGGGACGGCCGTGGTCAGGCCGCCCCCGGGGGCGTCCGACGTCGCGTTGGCGGACGGGACGAACCAGAGAGCGCACAGCAGCGTGCCCGCCGCGGTGGCGGTCAGCAACGGACGGAGAGCGGATGACACGGAATATCGATCCCCTTGCAACGCTGGCTAATTGGCCGTGTGGTGCGATGTTAGTGAAAGGCGCGGGTCACAGGAAAGTCACGGGCGCCGGGCACCGTACGCTCCGGACATGAATCAACCCGAGACATCACGGTTTGTGCGGCTTCGCGTCGAGCTCGTTCTCGAGGTCGACGACGAGCGGGCCGTCACCGAGGCCGCGCTGGCCGGCATCGCCGCCGACGCCGATCTGCCGCCGGCGGAACGGGTCCACGCCGAGCGCGCTGTGACCGAGGACACGGCCGAGGCCCTCGCCCATCTCGTGGACCCGTTGGCCCTGGTCGGGGAGGTGGCGGGGCTCGAACTGCACCAGGCGTCCTGGAGCAGCGAGCGCATCGACTACGACCCCGAGGCGCCCGACTGGGACCTCGACGAGGATGATGGCGACGCGTCCTTCGACGACGACGCCTACGACGACCCGTACGACGACCCGTACGACGACACTGACCCGGACGACGACGGGGTCGACGACGACGTGGACGGCTTCGCGGACGGGGAGGCGGAGACGCACGTGCACGACAGCGAGGCGGGTTACGGCGACTTCGACGAGGAGAGCGGGGTACGCGGAGTGGGCGCGGCCGGCTGAGACGGACCGTCGGGGAATTCGTGACCCCGGCCGGCAACCGCCGGCCGGGGTCGCTGCGTCTCACGCGAAGCGCCGACCGGCGCCCGCACCGCCCGCCGCGCCGGACGTGGTGTGTCCCACATCCGTGGGCCGGAGGGAACGGGAACAACCGGTCGTAGCGTTGGAATGGTTGGCGGGACCTCCAGGCCGTGGCCCGGGGGCACCGCGGGGTTCGGGGAAGCGGCGACGATGGAGAAGCGTGTGATGACGGACGGTAAGCGGCGCAAGGGTCTCATGGCCGCGTCCGCTCTGCTCGGCGGAGTGATGGTGCTCTCGGCGTGTTCCGGCGGTGGCGACAGCGACGAGGACAAGGGCAACGACACCTCGCAGGCACAGGTCGACGAGGCGGCGGCCAAGAAGTCGTCCGAGGCCCAGATCAAGATCACGCCCAAGGACGGCACCGACAACGCCTCCATCAACAACTCCGCCGCCGTCGCCGTCGCCAAGGGCACGCTCACCGAGGTGACGATGACGACCGCCGACGGCAAGGCCGTCGAGGGGCAGATATCCGCGGACAAGAAGTCCTGGAAGCCCACCGGTCAGCTGGAGCGGGCGACCACCTACAAGCTGACCGCGACCGCCGAGGACTCCAAGGGCCGCGCGGCGCACGAGAACGCCTCGTTCACCACCGTCTCGCCGGCCAACAGCTTCATCGGCAACTTCACCCCGGACGACGGCACCACGGTGGGTGTCGGCATGCCGGTGTCCATCAACTTCGACAAGGCGATCACCAACAAGGCCGATGTCCAGAAGGGCATCACCGTCTCCACCGACAGCGGCCAGGAGGTCGCCTGCCACTGGTTCAACGCCAACCGCATGGACTGCCGCCCCGAGGACTACTGGAAGGGCGGCTCCACGGTCACCCTGAAGCTCGAGCTCGACGGCGTCGAGGGCGCCGAGGGCGTCTACGGCGTCCAGCAGAAGACGGTCACCTTCAAGATCGGCCGCAACCAGGTCTCCTACGTCGACGCGAAGACCAAGCAGATGAAGGTCACGCGGGACGGCAAGACCGTCCGGACCATCCCGATCTCCGCCGGTTCGCCCGACAACAAGACGTACGAGGGCCAGATGGTGATCTCCGAGAAGTTCAAGGAGACCCGGATGAACGGCGCGACCGTTGGCTTCACCGACGACGACGGCAAGGGCGAGTACGACATCAAGGACGTGCCGCACGCCATGCGCCTGAGCACCTCCGGCACCTTCATCCACGGCAACTACTGGGGCGCCAAGTCCATCTTCGGCAGCGCCAACACCAGCCACGGCTGCGTGGGTCTGGCCGACACCAAGGGCGCCAACGACCCGAACACCCCGGGCGCCTGGTTCTACGACAACTCGATGATCGGTGACGTGGTCGTCGTCCAGAACACCGGCGACAAGACCATCGCCCCCGACAACGGCCTCAACGGCTGGAACATGAACTGGGAGCAGTGGAAGGCGGGCTCGGCCCTCTGAGGCACTTCTGAGGCACCTCTGACGCCGCCGTCCCACCCGCCGTCCGGCCGATGCCGTCGCCCGCCCCTTCGGGGGAGGCCGACGGCATCGGCCGTTCCGGGGACGCCTCGGAGCGTGCGCCCCGGGTCAGGCGCCGGCGAGCAGGGTCTCCAGGGCCGTCGCCGGCTCCGGATGGCGGGCCGTCAGCACAGCTCCCGGCGAGTTGTGCCGACCGGCCGCCGGGGCCCAGCCCTCCGTGCACCCCAGGAGGCCGGCCACCGCGTCGCAGGCGGCCGGGTGTGCCGCCAGTAGCGGCACGCCCCGCGGGGCCTCCTGACCGGAAGCGGGCGCCCAGCCCTCCGTGCAGCCGAGCAGGCCGGCCACCGCGTCGCAGGCGGCCGGGTGCGCCGCCAGCAGGGCCGCGCCCGCGGGGGCCGGTGCCGCGGCCCGCTCGCGGCGGACGGGCACCGGCGCCGGGGCCCGCCACGGCGGCACCCACGCGTCCAGCTCCGCCAGGCGGCCCGGGAAGATCCGCCCGGCCTCGCGGATCAGCAGCGGCGCCAGCTCCGACGCCTCGTTGCGCAGCGTGGTGATCAGCGTCGGAAGCCACGGCAGCAGCACCGGGTCGGGCAGCCGGCCGAACGCGTTCGACACCGCCTCCACGACCACGTCCGCCAGCCCCGGCACCGGCTCCAGCGCGTGCACGAACCCGCTGAGATAGCGCGGGTACGCGGGCACCACCAGCGGGTTCGCCAGCAACGCGTCGCAGCGCTCCCGCAGTTCACCGCGGGTGAGCGTGCCGAGCTGCACCTGTGCCGCCCACAGCAGCGCCGTCCTCGCCGGATCCTCGGGACGGGACTGGGCGACCGCCAGCTCCAGCTGGGCCCGGTCGCAGCCCAGCGACAGGGCCAGGCTCTCCATGCTGAACAGGAAGCCCAGCATGGCCGCGACCTGACCCACCGTCGCGTCCTCGTCGGTGAACGCCGTCGGCAGCAGCGTGCAGTAGTGCGCGTAACCGGTCTTGGCGAAGGCCTCGATCCACGGCGGCAGCACCGGTTCGCTCGTGCGGTAGTACGCCAGCAGCCGGCGCACCCGGCGCAGCACCTCCGGTGCGCCGTCCACACTGCGCTCCGACGCCAGCACCTCCAGCGCGCGGGTGCCCAGCTCGTCGGCGAGGCGGCGGCTGCCCAGGTACAGCGTCGCGTCCTCGACGGCGGCCAGCACCGCCGCCGTCGTCGCCTGCGGCGCGTACGCGGCCCGGCGCAGCCGCTGCTCCAGCACCTGCTCGATGCTGACGCCCTCGTAGCCGAGCTCGATCAGGGCCCGCTGATGGGTGCCGATCGCCAGGTCCCAGGACTCCTGGATGGAGCGTTCGCCGAGTGCCCGCTCACCCATGATCGGGCGGGCCGCGCCCTGCGGCATCAGCCGCCGCAGCATCCACAGCACGTCGGAGCAGGCCCGCAGCTCCGGCCGGGACGCCATGTCCAGCAACGCCCGCTGCACACCCCGCTGCTGCAGCTTCAGCCCCAGCGGGGCCAGCCGGTCGTGGACGTCGCGGGCGAGGGGCGGCAGCGCGTCGTAGCCGACCCGGCCGATCCGGTCGCCGCCCATCATGATCTCGACCAGCCGCCGTACGTCCCGCCGCCCGGGCACCACGTCCTTCTCGATGCAGGTGACGGCCGCGTCCTGGAAGTCGTACGGCGTGGGCTTGGCGCGGTCCCGCATCCCGGCGAGCAGGATCGACGTCTCGAAGACGGCGATCGCGTCGGCCGTGGAGGCGAGGTAGCCGTTGCGCCGGGCCGCGCGCACGATGTCCACCGACCAGCCGAGGAGTTCCGCCTCGTCGAGGGCGTCCAGGACCGGCGGGCGGCGCAGGAAGCCCGACAGCCGGTCGTCCGCCGCCGCTGCGGACACCGCCGGGACGGCGGGCGCGACGGTCTGCTTCGCCCGCGACTTCTTCGCGCCGGCCTGGCCCTCCAGGCGGTACGGCTTCACCCGGGTGCGCCGGAGGTTCTTCGCCCACTCCGCCGCCGCGATGGACACCGATCCCGACGCCAGGCCGAACTGCGCCTCGATGGCCGCGTGGCTGGACGGGATCAGGCCGTACTGCCAGGTGGTGTCGGAGCGCGGCGAGACGGTGAACGTGTCCGCACCGGCCACCCCGAACTCCTCGACCCTGCTGGCCGCGTGGAACGCGCCGCAGATGTACAGGCAGTCCGCGGGGTCGGTCCCGGTCGCGGCCAGGTGCTCGCGCATCCGCGTCCACATGTACCGCTCGCGGTCCTCGTCCACCCGGGTCCTGGCGGTGTCGCCGGGGGCGAGGCGGCGGAACAGGCTGCCGATGAGGAACATGACCTGGCGGTAGGTGTCGTGGTCGCTGTCGCCGAGGGGCAGTTCGACGTACTGGTGCCACCACTCCGACCAGTGCCGGACCCGGCCGTGCCGCAGCAGGTGCTCCTCCAGCTCGGCGAAGCGCGGCCTGAGGTCCCCGATCTCCACGCCGACGGCCTCGCCGTGCAGCGCCGCCTCCTCGTGCTCCGACGGGCCGGACCCGCCGCCGGGGCCGGCCGCCCCCTCCGCGGCCGGCTCCGGCACGGGCTCCCCGCGCGCGTCCCACTGGAAGACGTGGTCCGAGGACCGGTCGACCAGGACCAGTTCCACGCCCGGGGTGTCGAGGGCGTAGGCGATGGCCTGGTACTCGGCGGACGCCTCGGTGATCGGCGCGACCACCGACAGCGGCGCCCACTCGGCCGGGAAGCCCTTCACCTCGCTGGCGAACGCCTGGACGGCCACCGGCAGGCGGCAGTTGCGCAGCTCGGTCAGGAGCGGCGCCATGTCCTCGCACAGCTCCAGGTACACCACGCGGGGCTGCTTCTCGCGCAGCCGGCGGGCCATCGCGAGGGCGGACGCGGGGGAGTGGTGGCAGACGGGGAAGATCTCCAGCGGTTCGCGGACCGCGCGGTCCACGTCGTCGACCATGCCGAGGAGGATGTCCTCCAGGCCGTCCGGCCCGCCGGCGAACGCGGCGGCGGCCTCGTGCAGCTGCCCGCGCAGCGCGGCGAACGCGCTGCCGGGCGCGGTGACGGCGTCCGCAGCCGGGGCGGGCGTGCCCCGCGGGGCGGGGCTCTGCGGGGCGCCGCTCATGACAGCGTGGCGATCGCGTCGCGGCCGCCCTCCAGGAACTCGGGCCACGAGCCGCCCTCCTCCTTGCTGCGCGGCTCGACGACGCCGTGCAGGTACTTGTTGAGGATCGCCAGGTCCTCCGGCTCGCGGCGGGCCAGGGAGCCGACCAGCGAGGCGGCGAGGGTGCGGGCGGTCAGGGTGCGCTCGCCGAAGAAGTTGCTGTGCAGGATGGCGTCCTCCAGCACACCGATCTGCTCGGCGGTGGACAGGGCCGACTCCAGCTTCTCGTCGTCGCTGCCGGCCGCCGCGGCGGAGGCGCGCAGGTCGGCGAAGCTCTGCAGCAGCACGTCGAGCAGGGTCGGCGGCACGTCCAGCTCGATCGAGTGGCGCCGCAGCAGTTCCTCCGTGCGGAAGCGGACGATCTCGGTCTCGCTCTTCTTGTTGGTCATGACCGGGATGCGGACGAAGTTGAACCGGCGCTTCAGCGCGGAGGACAGGTCGTTGACCCCGCGATCGCGGCTGTTGGCCGTGGCGATGACGGAGAAGCCGGGCTTGGCGAACACGATGTTGTCGCTGCCGCCGCTCTCCAGCTCGGGGACCGAGATGTACTTCTCGGACAGGATGGAGATCAGCGCGTCCTGGACGTCGCTGGTGGAGCGGGTCAACTCCTCGAAACGGCCGATCGCGCCGGTCTCCATCGCCGTCATGATCGGCGAGGGGATCATCGACTCCCGGGACTGGCCCTTGGCGATGACCATGGAGACGTTCCACGAGTACTTGATGTGGTCCTCGGTGGTCCCGGCCGTGCCCTGCACCACCAGGGTGGAGTTGCGGCTGATCGCGGCGGACAGCAGTTCGGCCAGCCAGCTCTTGCCGGTGCCCGGGTCGCCGATCAGCAGCAGGCCGCGGTCCGAGGCGAGGGTGACGATGGAGCGCTCGACGAAGCTGCGGTCGCCGAACCACTTCTGGGAGATCTCCCGGTCGAGGCCGTCGGAGCGTTCCGAGCCGAGGATGAACAGCCGGACCATCTTGGGCGACAGCCGCCAGGAGAACGGCTTGGGGTTGTCGTCGATCGACTCGAGCCAGTCGAGTTCCTCGGCGTACTTGATCTCGGCGGGGGCGCGCAACAGGTCGGACATGAGGCAGAAGGCCTTTCGTACGTGAGCAGACAGGGGGTCCGGAGCGGGATCCGGACGGAAGGTCGTGGGACCGCGTCGGCGGTCGTCCCGGGCGGCGGCCCGGGGTGCGTGGCGGACACGGACCGGAAGGGGCCGTGGCGGCGCGGGACTCAGCGGGACTCAGGTGAGGAACGTCTTGAGCTCGTGCACCAGCTTCTTGATGTGCCCGGAGATCACCGGGGTGCCGAGGTCCTTGAACCGCTCCCGGAACCACGGGTTGACGCTGCCGCGCCCGGAGCTGGTGACCGAGCCGACCGGGATGAACCTGGCGCCCGAACGGTGGATGGCGGCCATGCTCTCGAAGAGCTCCTCGGTGCGCCATTCGTAGAAGTCGGAGATCCACACCACCACGGTGTTGCGCGGCTCGGCGATCTTCGGCTGGGCGAGGGCCATCGCGACGGTGCCGTCGGTGCCGCCGCCCAGCTTGGTGCGCAGCAGCGTCTCGAACGGGTCGCTCGCCCAGGGCGTGAGGTCCAGCGCCTGGGTGTCGTAGGCGACGAGGTGGACGTCCACCTTCGGCAGGCCGGCGAAGATGGAGGCCAGGATGGTGCAGTTGACCATCGAGTCGACCATGGAGCCGGACTGGTCCACGACGACGATCAGCCGCTGCGGCGTCGTCCTGCGGCTGCTGTGCCGGTAGTAGAGGCGGTCGACGTAGAGCCGCTCCTCCTCCGGGCTCCAGTTGGTGAGGTTCTTCCAGATCGTGCGGTCCAGGTCGAGGTTGCGGAACACCCGCTTCGGCGGCACCGACCGGTCGAGCTCCCCGACCGTGGCCTTCTCCACCTGGGTGCGCAGGACCTGGGCGACCTCGTCCACGTAGCGGCGGATGAGCGACTTCGCGTTCGCCAGGGCCACGCCGGAGAGGTTGTCCTTGTCGCGCAGCAACTGCTCGATGAGGGACATGCTCGGGGTGAGCCGCGAGGCCAGCTTCGAGTCGGCGAGCACCTCGCGCAGGTGCATGCGCTTGACGAGTCCGGCCTCGATGGCGCCCAGTTCGGGCCCGATGGGCGGGACCAGCCGTCCCAGGTCGGGCGTCCGCCCGCCCCCCGTGCCGGTGGGGCTGACGCCGCCGCCCGTTCCGCTGCCCGTGCCGCGGCTGCCGCGCAGGTCGCCCGGCCGGCAGCCGAACGCCCGCTCCAGCCAGCCCGCGTCGGACTGCCAGCGCGCCAGCTGCCCGGCGCTGACGGTGCCGGAGCCGGTGTCGAAGACGTTGAGCAGCACCTTGGAGGCGAGGGCGGCCCGCCGCACCTCCGCGTCCCGGTCCCGCGCGCCGTCCTCGTCGGGCTCGGGCGTCAGCAGCCCGTCGAACTCGTCGGCCAGTCCGGGGTGGCGCTGCACCACGGAGTCGACCGAGGCGCCCGGGTCGAGCAGTGCGGACGGCAGCCCGATGTCCTCGACGACGGCCAGGCTCGCCGACTCCAGCGTGGCCTGCTCCTCCGGGTCGAACAGCCGGGCCAGCAGCCGCCAGTAGAGGACCTGACGGCGGTTGTCGCAGGGGTCGGGCGCGTCGTCGGCGACGGCCGGCCCGCTCGGGTCGTGGTGGCGGTCCTGGGTCATGTGCGCAGCAGCTTTCCGGCTCGTTCCCGCAGGACGGCGACGGCGGTGGTGGCGGCCTTCTCGGCCCGCACCCCTGCCTTGTCGGCGGTCCCCCCGGCCCAGGCGCCCGCGTGGAGGGCGACGGGCTTCTTGCGCACCAGCTTCTCCACGGCGAGCGGCTGCACCCGGAACTCCCCGCCGTCCCAGCGCAGCAGCGCGATGCAGGTGCCCGACCCGGCCACGGCCTCCGGGGTGAGCGGTCCGGCGTCCGGTGCCCGGTCGGCGTCGACGGCCAGCCGGTGTCCGGCGATCCGGAACGCGAGCCCGGAGTCGTCCTGCTCCGTGTCGTACCCCTCCAGCAGGACGGGCACGGCGATGCGGGCCGGGTGGCGGTCCAGCGGAGCCGTCGGCGGGGCGGTGGCGGTGGGCAGCGCCACCCGGGCGGTGACCAGGGCGTCAGCCGGCTCACCGGTGCGGGCCCGCGCGTCGTCCCAGATCAGGTCGCCCTCGGCGGTGACCGGCATCGCGTCCAGTTCCATCGCGCGGCCCTCGCTGACGGCTGCCAGCAGCGACATGTGCGGGCGGAGCAACTGCCACAGGCCGGCGCCGACCACGGTGTCCGGCTTGGGCACCGACACCCCGGCGCGCACCAGCCGGGACGGGCCGCCGTCGGCGGGTTCGAGGACCGCGTGGACCTGGGCCTGCACGGCGGTGGCGTGTTCCTGCAGGTCCACCCCGAGCGGCAGCAGTCGGCCGGTGGCGCCGGCCGTCGCGGGGCTGCCGGTCGCGCCGGGGACCGTCAGCAGCAGGGCCCGGGACCACAGGTCCGCCCACCGGCGCACCGGCACCCGCTCCAGGGCGGTTCCCGGGCAGGACGCGGCGAGTTCGGCGGCGAAACCGTCGAGCAGGGTGGCCTGGCGGCGCAGCGCGGGGTCCTGGAGCATCGCGGAGACGACCGGTGCGGCCCCGGCGGCCAGTTCGTGGTCGAGGCCCCGCCAGCCCGCCCGCGCCAGGTCGCACAGCCAGGTGCGGGCCGCGGACAGCAGGTTGGCCGCGTGGTCCTCCCCGCGCGGAGCGGGGGCGGGCGGCTCCTCGGCGGCGGGGCGGCCGAGGGCCTCGGCGATCCGGGCCGTCAGCGCGTCGTGGACGGAGCCGAGCAGGGCGGTGCGGGCGGCGGCGAGCGCCACGAAGTGGTCCTCGCCCGCGGCCCCGGCGGACGCCTTGTCGGCGGCCTCCGCGACGCGTGCGGCGAGCGGCGATCCGGCGACGGCGTCGGTCAGTTCGGCCAGGGCGGCGCTCTGGGCGGCCTGCGGGCGCAGCAGCCCGGCGACGAGCACGTCGTCGAAGGCGTCCACGGCGGCGAGCGCCTCGTCGAGTCCGTCGATGCCGGCGGTCAGCACATCGGCGTGCATCAGGCCACCGTCCTCGTCGTCGGGAACCACTGCATCTCCGGCAGCGGTGTGGTGACCGGCTCGAACTCGAGGTAGGCCAGGTGCCGCAGGAACCGGCTGAAGACGGGGGCCGCCGCCGAGGTGTCTCCCTGCGCGGGCCGGGTGACCGCCATGGCGCCGGTGAGGGACGCCGCGTCGGGCTCGGCGTCCTCGGTGTCCACCTTCAGGTAGCGGGCCACGCGGCCGGCGCCGTACTGCAGGACCGCCTCGGTGATCAGGGCCCGTATGTGGTTGCAGAACATCCCGCGGGCGCCGCCGCAGGGGCGGTTGTTGTTGGTGCTGCACGCGAAGGCGTAGGTGCCGGCGGCGACGGACGAGACGTACACCCGGCCGATGTCGGACCCGCTGGACACCACCCCCTGCAGCCGGCCGTCGGCCAGCTCGACGAAGGGCACCTTGGACAGCTTCCGCGGTCGCGCGGGCGGCACCACCCGTACCGTGCTCGACCTCTCCCAGACGGACAACGCACCATCTCCCATGCAAGCGAAAGGGGACGTCCACGCCACTGCGGCGCAACAAGATCGAAGGTAGCCCCCGGCACTGACAACGCCCTCGGGCAAGGACACCGGACGCCCCCCACTCGCTGCCGACGCGGCCGCGCCGGCCCGTCGACCCCTCGGTTCTGTAACGGAGTTGCGGCAGTGCTGTTGCGGTCGACCGGCGGCTTCCCGACAGGGCCGCGCGGCTCTTGAGGACCAAGATCGTGGCCCGTCATACTGCGTCGGCCGGCGGGTGCGCACCCGCGCACGCGACCACCGCCGGACGGATGTCGGACGACTCCGCTGACACCCCAGGGGGGCACGTGCCCGGACAAGTGAAGAGAGCATGCGCGGCCACGGTCGCCACGGCGGCCGCCGTGGCCCTGGCGGCCGGCATGACCGGACCGGCGGCGGCGGACGGGGAGCGCACCGCCGCCGGCCCCGCGAAAGCGGCGACGGCGGCACGGGCGTCCTCGCCCACCGCCGCACAGCACATCACACTGATCACCGGAGACCGCGTCGCCGTGGACGCCCGGGGCCGCGTCGTCGGCCTCCAACGGGCCGAGGGACGTGACCACATACCCGTCCGGATCAGCACCTTCGACGGCCACACGCTGGTCATACCGGCGGACGCCGCCGGACCGATCGCGGACGGCACCCTCGACCGGCGCCTCTTCGACATCACCGAACTCGGCAGGAGCGCCACCCGGAAGTCCCAGCAGCGCGGCCTGAAGGTCATCGTGGGCTACCGGGGGGCCGCCCGCACCGCCAAGGCCGACGTGCGGGACGCCGGCACCCTCCGCCGCACCCTCCCCACCCTGAACGCCGACGCCGTGCAGACCCCCCACGAGAACACCGCCGACCTGTGGGACGCGGTCACCGACGGCGACGGCACCGCCTCCGGGATCGCCCGCGTCTGGCTCGACGGTGTGCGCAAGGCGTCCCTGGACACGTCCGTGGCGCAGATCGGCACGCCCAAGGCGTGGTCCGCGGGCTACGACGGCACCGGTGTGCGGATCGCCGTGCTGGACACCGGCGTGGACGCCACCCACCCCGACCTGAAGAACCAGGTCGTGGCGGCCCGGAACTTCAGCGCCTCGTCCGGTACCGGCGACAAGGTCGGCCACGGCACCCACGTCGCCTCCACCGCCGCGGGCACGGGGGCCAGGTCCGGCGGCCGGTACAAGGGCGTCGCGCCGGGCGCGAAGATCCTCAACGGCAAGGTCCTCGACGACCAGGGGTTCGGCGACGACTCGGGCATCCTCGCCGGCATGGAGTGGGCGGTGGCCCAGGGCGCCGACATCGTCAACATGAGCCTGGGCGGCCCGGACACCCCGCAGACCGACCCGCTGGAGGCGGCGGTCGACAAACTGACCCGGCAGGGTGTCCTGTTCGCGGTGGCGGCCGGCAACTCGGGCCCCGAGTCGATCGGTTCACCCGGCAGCGCGGACGCCGCCCTCACCGTGGGCGCCGTCGACGGCAAGGACCGCCTGGCCGACTTCTCCTCCACCGGCCCGCGTGCCGGTGACGGCGCCGTGAAGCCGGACGTGGCCGCCCCCGGCGTGGACATCACCGCCGCCTCCGCCAAGGGCAGCGCGATCGCCGCAGAGGTGGGCGAGAAGCCCGCCGGCTACACCACCATCTCCGGCACGTCGATGGCGACCCCGCACGTCGCGGGCGCCGCCGCGCTCCTGAAGCAGCAGCACCCGCGCTGGACCCCCGCCGAGCTGAAGGGCGCGCTCACCGCCTCCGCCAAGGGCGGCGCCCGCACGCCGTTCGAGCAGGGGGCCGGCCGCGTCCAGGTCGACCGGGCGATCGGGCAGACCCTGATCGCCGAACCGGTGTCGGTGAACTTCGGCGTCCAGCAGTGGCCGCACACCGACGACGAGCCGGTCACCAAGGAGGTGACCTACCGCAACCTCGGCACCGAGGACGTCACACTGAAGCTGACGTCCACCGCCACCGGGCCGAAGGGCAAGGCGGCCCCCGCCGGGTTCTTCACGCTGGGCGCCACCACGGTGACCGTCCCCGCGGGCGGTACGGCCTCCGTGCCGCTGACCGCCGACACCCGGCTCGGCGGCAGCGCGGACGGCGCCTACGGGGCGTACGTCGTCGCCACCGGCGGCGGTCAGACCGTGCGCACCACGGCCTCGGTGCTGCGCGAGGCCGAGTCCTACGACGTGACCATCAGGAACATCGGCCCCGACGGCAGGCCCGCCACCGAGCACCTCACCGACCTCACCGGCTACACCGGCCAGGGCAAGGGCCGCCGGTACCAGGTCCCCGTCGACGCCGACGGCACCACCACCGTGCGCGTGCCCAGGGGCACGTACGTCCTGGACTCCTGGACCGTGAAGGACCCGAGGACGTTCAAGGGCGGGATCGACTGGGTGGTCCGGCCCCGGCTGGACGTCACCCGGGACACCACGGTCACCGTGGACGCCCGCACCACCCGCGCGGCCGCCATCACCGTGCCGGACACCAAGGCGCGGCCCGCCGCCGCGGCCGTCTCCTACACCTACGACACGGCCGGAGTCGTCGCCGGCTTCGCCGGGGCGTCCTTCGCCGACGTGCGGATGGCCCACCTCGGGCCCGAGGCACCGGGCGGCGTCCAGCAGACCTGGAACGGCCAGTGGACCAAGGGCGCCGGCACCGAGTACCACGTGGCCACCAGCGCCCGGGTGAAGAAGATCCAGGCCGGCAAGACCCGCCACTTCGCCGCCCGCGACCTCACCACCGTGACCATCGGCCTGGGCGCCTCGGCCCCCGGCCGCACCGGCGGCGTGCACGCCCTCGGCCTGCTGCCCGAGGACGCCGTGTTCGGCGAGCTGATCGAGCAGAAGCTGCCCGGCACGCGCACCCTGCACCTGTCCACGTCGGACCGCATCACGTGGGCCTTCGGCTTCGAGCAGCACGCCGGCCGGGACGCACAGGGCCGGCCCGTCGTCGAGGCCGCCTACGACCTGGGCGGAGAACGCGCCTACAAGGCGGGCAAGAAGTACACCCACACCGTCAACCGGGCCGTCTTCGGCCCGCACCTGGACGGCGACTCCGGCCTCTCGCGGGACGGCAACACGCTCTACGGCTACGTGCCGCTGCTCGTCGACGGTGCCCGCAACCAGGGCGGATCGAGGATCACCTCGTCCCTCACCCAGCTCTACCGCAACGGCAAGCGGATCAGCACCACCCGCGACCCGCTGTCCGACGGGGTGGACTTCACCGTCCCGGCCGGCGACGCCGCATACCGGCTGACGACCTCGGTGAAGCGGAGCACCAGGGTCGCCGCCGTCTCGACCCGCGTCGACGCGTCCTGGACCTTCCGCTCCAAGAAGGTCACCAGGTCGGCGCCGCTGCCGCTGTCCACGGTCCGCTTCGGCGCGGTCACCGGCAACGACAGCAAGGTCGCCGCCGGCCGGACCGCCAAGGTGCCGGTCACCGTCGAGGGCGCCGCACGCGGCAAGAACCTGAAGTCCCTCGCGGTGTACGTCTCCTACGACGCCGGCCGGACCTGGAAGAAGACCGCGGTCACCAAGGGCGCGATCACCGTCAAGAACCCGGCGAAGGGGAAGTCCGTGTCCTTCCGCGCCAAGGTCACCGACAAGAAGGGCAACACGTCGACGGTCGCCATCCATCACGCCTATTACGGCAAGTGAGCACACCGCGCGGCGCGCCCGGCGCCGTGTGAGGAGGGCCCGCCGGACACGCACCGTCCGGCGGGCCCTCCGCCGTCCGCCGGCGGAACCGGGGCCGCCTGGCCCCTTCCGGTCAGTGCGGCAGCGTCGCCGGGCTGCCGCCGTTCGCCTCGTAGCCCGCGACCGCCAGGGCCCGGTAGACCGCGAACTCCGCGGCCGGATCCTCGGCCAGCGACCAGGGCAGCGCGCCCACGTGCCCGTCGACGTGGACCAGCTGGTTCATGGCCTCCGCCCAGCGCTCGCTGCGCACCAGGAAGAACACCAGCAGATGCCGCACGTGCGCCAGCATCGGGTCGTCGGGACGGGCCGAGTGCACCGCGTGCAGCGCGCCGTGCACCGCCTTGGTGACGACCTCGGTCTGGTAGAAGCTGCTGACCAGGGTCACCTCGGGCAGGTGCTCGAACACCGCGAACAGCGGCATCGCGGCCAGCAGGGAACCCTGCGGTGCCCGGGCCGCGGCCGCCTCCGCGAAGGAGTACGCCAGCTGCCGCGAGCCGTGCCACTTCTCGCACCAGTACTGCAGGGCCGCCAGATGGGCGCCCATGTGCGCCGGAGCGCGGTCCAGGATCCTCAGCCAGACCTGCTCGAAGTCCTTCTGCGAGTAGCCGAGCCCGCGCGCCACGGACAGCTCGACGATGTAGGGGACCGGGTCGCCCGGGGCGAGCAGGGCGGCGTCGCCGCAGGCCGCTCTCGCCTCCTCCATGATGATCCGGAACTCGTCCGTGCCGGGGGTCGCCGTGCGCCACGCCTGCTGCACCAGGAACTCGGCGTGCACGGCGGCGCCGCCCGCGTCCTTGGGCTGCTCCGCGCGCCACACCCGCAGCCACTGCCCGCCCGGCGCCTCGTCCGTCCCGCCGGGCCGCTCCCGCAGCTCCAGCGAGGCGGCGCCCGCGAAGGCCTGGACGCGCTGCCAGCGCAGCTCGTCGCCGGCGTCCGTGCCCGACAGCAGCTGCTGCGCCGCGCGGTAGTCCTGGGTGCGCTGCACCAGGTCCAGGACATCGAGGAGATCCTGGTCGGGGCCGGGCATGCGGATGTCCAGCTCCTCCTCGCGGACGAAGCCGTAGTTCGCCGGGTCCGCCGCGTCCGGGTGGTCGGGCGAGACCAGGCCCACCGCGCTCTTCCTGCGCCGCAGGAAGGGGAGCAGCACGATGCTGATCATGATCAGCGCCATCAGGACCCAGAGAATCTCCATGTCTCAAGCGAACCAGAACACGCCGGCAATTGGCCAACCTGGTCCCGGACCTGTGGAAAACTCCCGGTTCGCCGCCGCCCCCGGTGGGGCGCGGGGCTCGGATCGGCATCTTCCCGCCGCGCGCACTACCCTCGGGCCCATGAGCGACAGGCACATCAGTCAGCACTTCGAGACGCTCGCGATCCACGCGGGCAACACCGCCGACCCCTTGACGGGCGCGGTCGTCCCGCCGATCTACCAGGTCTCCACCTACAAGCAGGACGGTGTCGGCGGCCTGCGCGGCGGCTACGAGTACAGCCGCAGCGCCAACCCCACCAGGACCGCGCTGGAGGAGAACCTCGCCGCCCTGGAGGGCGGCCGTCGTGGTCTCGCGTTCGCGTCCGGGCTGGCGGCCGAGGACTGCCTGCTGCGCACCCTGCTCAGCCCCGGCGACCACGTGGTGATCCCCAACGACGCCTACGGCGGCACCTTCCGGCTGTTCGCCAAGGTCGTCGCCCGCTGGGGCGTGGAGTGGTCGGTGGCCGACACCGGCGACGCCGCCGCCGTGCGGGCCGCCATCACGCCGAAGACCAAGGCCGTGTGGGTGGAGACGCCCTCCAACCCGCTGATGGGCATCACCGACATCGCCGCGGTCGCCCAGGTCGCCCGGGACGCGGGCGCCCGCCTCGTCGTCGACAACACCTTCGCCACGCCGTACCTCCAGCAGCCGCTCGCGCTCGGCGCGGACGTCGTGGTGCACTCCCTGACCAAGTACATGGGGGGCCACTCCGACGTCGTCGGCGGCGCCCTGGTCACGGGCGACGCGGAACTGGGCGAGGAGCTGGCCTTCCACCAGAACGCCATGGGCGCGGTCGCCGGGCCCTTCGACTCCTGGCTGGTGCTGCGCGGCACCAAGACGCTCTCCGTGCGCATGGACCGGCACAGCGAGAACGCCACCAAGGTCGCCGACATGCTGACCCGCCACCCGCGCGTGACGAGCGTCCTCTACCCCGGGCTGCCGGACCACCCCGGTCACGAGGTCGCCGCCAAGCAGATGCGGGCCTTCGGCGGCATGCTGTCCTTCCGTGTCGAGGGCGGCGAGGAAGCGGCCGTGGAGGTCTGCAACCGGGCCCGGGTCTTCACCCTCGGCGAGTCCCTCGGCGGTGTCGAGTCGCTGATCGAGCACCCCGGGCGGATGACGCACGCCTCCGTGGTGGGCTCCGCCCTCGAGGTCCCCGGCGACCTGGTCCGCCTGTCGGTCGGCATCGAGAACGTGGACGACCTGCTGGAGGACCTCCAGCAGGCCCTCGACAAGTAGCGGGACCGAGCACGGAGCGGCGGGTCACCAGCCCGTCAGGGGTGGAGTCGTCTCCGACGGCGGCTCCACCCAGGGCCGCGCGGTCAGCGCCCACACCAGGAACGCCACCGACGCCGCGCACAGCAGCACCCACAGCACGCGTCGGGCGGCGTTCCGGCGCCGCAGCAGACGCTGCCCGCGGCGCACGGCGTCCGCGTGGAGGCCGGGCGGTACCGGCGGCGGTGTGCGCTCCAGCATCCGCCGTACGGCCGCCTCACGGTTGACGCGGCTCACCGCGGCCTCCCCCCGCCGGGCCGGGGCGCTCCCGCGGCGGGGATCACGACGGCACCGCCTTCACACCCCCGACCGCGGCGGACGGCGCGGCCGGGCGGCGCAGCAGGGTCGCCGTCGCGCGGACGCACAGCACCCGGACCCGTTCCGAGGACAGCCCGAGCAGCGCCGCCGTCTGCTCCTCGGCGACCCCCTCGTACAGCCGCAGCACGACGACCAGCCGCTCCTGCGGGCCGAGCACGGCCAGCGGGCTGCCGCGATGGGGGCGGGCACGGTGCCATCCGCCCGCCCGCCAGGCGCCCCGCGCGAAGCGGGCGGCCAGCTGCCGCCGGGCCAGGTCGTAGGGGTCCTCCCCGCGCAGGCGGTCCCAGGCGGCGTACGTGTGCGCCAGCGCATGGGTCAGCAGACGCCGCGCGCGGGGGTTGTCGTCGGGGTCCTCGGCGGTGAGCAGCGTGGCGGCGTGCAGCAGCCGCCCGGCCGCGCCCGCGACGAACGCCGCGAACTCGCGGTCCCGGCGTACGCCCTGGAGCACGTGCCGTTCTCGCACCGCGCCTCCCGCACGACCCGGAGAGCCGGTCCCGGCCGCGTACGGCCTTCGGCGGGCGCGTACGACGGGGACCCGCTTTCATCATCGGTCCAGGGCACGCCCCGCGGTCAAGGGCCGCGCACCCCTCTGATGCCCGGGCGGCCGGGCGCCGGGGGCGCTCAGGACGCGGAGGGGCTCTCCGGACCGGTCACGCCGTGCGCGGACATCCGCGCGGACAGCGCGCCGTTGAACCGGGTGAGCAGGGCGCAGAACGCCTCCCGCTCCTCCGGCTCCCAGTCCTCGGTCAGCTCGGCCATCAACTGCCGCCGGGACGAGCGCACTTCCTCCAGCCGGGCCTGTCCGCGCGGGGAGAGCTGCAGCACGACCGCGCGGCCGTCCTCGGGGTGCGAGGTGCGCTTGACCAGCCCGGTGTCCACCAGCGGCGCCACCTGCCGGGTGACCGTGGAGGAGTCGATGCCCATGCTCGCGGCGAGGGCCTTCACCCCCATCGGGCCCTCTTTGTCCAGCCGGTTGAGCAGCAGGTACGCGGCACGGTCCATGGAGTTGCGGACCTGGCCCACCCCGCCGAGCCGGGTCTGTTCGGCACGGCGTGCGAACAACGCCACCTCGTGCTGCAACGTGTCGAGAAGACCGGTGTCCCCGCCGGTCGGGACGTCCATCGACATTTCAGGTGATGTGGCCATGGCCGGGCGCTCGCTTCGTGGAGGGCTGCTCATTTGGAAGGACAGGTTACGCGGCCGGGGCCCGCGCCGTACCGGTGCCGGGCAAAGCGGAGTCCGCCCATCGGGCGGACCGCCCGCCGCGGGCCGCGGACTGCGATGCTGGAACCATGAACCACGGCACGGCCGGCTCCCTGCGGGCCGTCACCCTCGACGACGTGCGCGGCGCCCAGAAGATGCTCTCCGGGGTGTCCCGGACGACCGCGCTCGAGAGCAGCCGGTACCTGTCCCGGGCGGTGGGCGCGCCGGTGCACCTGAAGTGCGAGAACCTCCAGCGGACCGGTTCGTTCAAGCTGCGCGGCGCCTACGTGCGGATCGCCGGGCTGCTGCCCGAGGAGCGGGCCGCCGGCGTCGTCGCCGCCAGTGCCGGGAACCACGCCCAGGGGGTCGCGCTGGCGTCCTCCCTGCTCGGGGTCCGCTCGACGGTGTTCATGCCGAAGGGCGCGCCGCTGCCGAAGGTCAGCGCCACCCGTGACTACGGCGCCGAGGTGCGTCTGCACGGCCAGGTGGTCGACGAGACACTGGATGCCGCCATGGAGTACGCGCGGCGCACGGGCGCGGTGTTCATCCACCCCTTCGACCACCCCGACATCATCGCCGGGCAGGGCACCGTGGGGCTGGAGATCCTGGAGCAGTGCCCGGAGGTCCGCACCGTCGTCGTCGGTGTGGGCGGGGGCGGGCTGATCGCGGGGATCGCGGTCGCCGTGAAGGCGTACCGGCCGGACGTGCGGATCGTCGGCGTGCAGGCGGAGGGGTCGGCGTCGTATCCGCCGTCGCTGGCGGCGGGGCACCCGGTGGCGGTGCGCGCGCCGGCGACGATGGCCGACGGCATCAAGGTGGGCCGGCCCGGGGAGGTGCCGTTCGGGATCGTCGCCGAGCTGGTCGACGAGGTCCGCACGGTCACCGAGGACGAGCTGTCCGCTGGGCTGCTGCTGTGCCTGGAGCGGGCGAAGCTGGTGGTGGAACCGGCCGGGGCGAGTCCGGTCGCGGCCCTGCTGAGCCGCCCCGGTGCCTTCGAGGGTCCGGTCGTCGCGGTGCTGTCCGGCGGGAACGTCGACCCGGTGCTGATGGAGCGGGTGCTGCGGCACGGCATGGCCGTGCAGGGCCGCTACCTGGCCGTACGGCTGCGGCTGCCGGACCGGCCGGGTGCCCTCGCCGCACTTCTGCGGGCGTTGTCAGTGGTGGACGCTAACGTCCTCGACGTGAGCCATGTACGGACCGATCCACGGCTGGGGCTCACGGAGGTGGAGGTCGAACTGCACCTGGAGACGAAGGGCCCGGAGCACTGCGCCGAGGTCGGCCGGGCCCTGCGCGAGGCCGGTTACACGATCATCGGCTGAGCCCGGACGCTCATCGGGCAGCCCCTCGGTCACCCGTTCGGGCAAATCCGTTGAGAGACGCGATACATCGCGTTATGGTGTGTGTCTCACGGCCCCGGATCCGGCCCGCACCGCGAAAAAAACCCGGCAGAAGAAAACGCACAAATCTAGGCTTCTCGAAGAACCCCGACGACGTGGAGACTCATATGCCAGGCGCCATCCATGCCGAAGGTCTGGTGAAGACCTTCGGAGACGTCAAGGCGCTGGACGGCGTCGACCTCGATGTTCCCGAGGGCACCGTCCTGGGCCTGCTCGGACCCAACGGCGCGGGCAAGACGACGACCGTCCGCTGCCTCACCACCCTGCTGCGGCCCGACCGCGGCTCGGCGCTCGTCGCCGGCATCGACGTGCTCAAGCACCCCGACGCCGTGCGCCGATCCATCGGCCTGTCCGGTCAGTTCGCGGCAGTCGACGAGTACCTGACCGGCCGCGAGAACCTGCAGATGGTCGGGCAGCTCTACCAGATGAAGGCCAAGGCGGCGAAGGCGCGCGCGGACGAACTGCTGGAGCAGTTCAACCTCGCGGACGCCGCCGACCGCACCACCAAGACCTACTCCGGCGGCATGCGCCGCCGCCTCGACCTCGCCGCCGCCCTGGTCGTCTCGCCGCCCGTGATGTTCATGGACGAACCCACCACCGGCCTCGACCCGCGCAACCGGCAGCAGCTGTGGGAGGTCATCAAGCAGCTCGTCTCCGGCGGGACGACGCTGCTGCTGACCACCCAGTACCTGGAGGAGGCCGACCACCTCGCGCACGACATCGCGGTGGTCGACCACGGCCGGGTCATCGCCCAGGGCACCTCCGACCAGCTCAAGGCCCGCACCGGCGGCGAGCGCGTCGAGGTCGTGGTGCACGAGCGCGAACACCTCACGACCGCCTCCGAGATCCTGCGCGGCTTCGGCAAGGGGGAGACCGCCGTCGAGGAGCACATGCGCAAGCTGACCGTCCCGGTCACCGGCGGCGCCAAGCTGCTCGCCGAGGTGATCCGCGAGCTCGACGCCCGGGGCATCGAGATCGACGACATCGGCCTGCGTCGTCCCACCCTCGACGACGTCTTCATCTCCCTCACCGGACACGCCGCCGAGCGCACCGAGGACAACGGCAACGGCGGCACCGGGGACGCCGGTGGCACCCGTCAGCAGAAGGAGACCGCGAAGTGAGTGCCGTCACCGACGCCGTGCGGACCAGCACGGCACCAGGAAACCCGATCGGCCAGTCGGTCCGGGACTCCCTGATCGTCGCCAAGCGCAACCTGATCCGCATGGCCCGCATCCCCGAGATGGTCCTGTTCGGGGTCATCCAGCCGGTGATGTTCGTCGTGCTGTTCACGTACGTCTTCGGCGGCTCGATGAAGATCGGCGACACCACCGACCCCAACGTGTACAAGAACTTCCTGATGGCCGGCATCTTCGCCCAGACCGTCACGTTCGCCACCGCGGGCTCGGGCGCCGGCATCGCGGACGACATGCAGAAGGGGCTCATCGACCGCTTCCGCTCGCTGCCGATGGCCCGGGGTGCGGTGCTGACCGGCCGCACGGTCGCCGACCTCGTGCAGACGTCGATCACCCTGCTCGTGCTGGCGGTCGTCGCCCTGATCGTGGGCTGGCGCCCCGGCTCGGCGGAGCCGACCAACCTCGGCAAGGTCCTGGCCGGCTTCGGCCTGCTGCTCCTGCTGGGATACGCCTTCACCTGGATCGGCGCGCTGATCGGCCTGTCCGTGCGCACCGCCGAGGCGGCGACCTCCGGAGGGATCATCTGGCTGTTCCCGGTGACGTTCATCTCGAACGCCTTCGTCGACGCCGGTCAGATGACGCCCTGGCTGCGGCACATCGCCGAGTGGAACCCCTTCAGCGCCACCGTGCAGGCCTGCCGCGAACTCTTCGGCAACCCAGGCGTCTCCACCTCGGACGCCTGGCCCATGCAGCACCCGGTGTGGGCGTCGCTGATCTACTCGGTCCTGATCATCGTCGTCTTCAGAACGCTGGCGGTGCGCAAGTACCGGTCGGCGGCGGCATGACGAAGCCCCCGGCCCCGCGCGTGAGGCGCGGAAGGCCGGGGGCCGGTCGAAGACCCGGGGGGGCCGGCGGGAGGGCTCAGCCGTCGTAGGGCTCGGCCTTGAGGATCGTCACCGAGGCCATCTTGCCGTTCGGCAGCTCGTACTGGACGTCCTCGCCGACCTTGTGGCCCATCACGCCGGAGCCCAGCGGGGACTGCGGCGAGTAGGTCTCCACGTCGGCGCTCGCGTACTCCCGCGAGGCGAGCAGGAAGGTCAGCGTGTCGTCCTCGTCGCCGTCGAAGGCGATGGTCACGACCATGCCGGGCGCCACCGTGCCGTCGGCCACCGGCGGCTCGCCCACCTGGGCGTTCTCGAGGAGCTGGGTGAGCTGGCGCACGCGGAGCTCCTGCTTGCCCTGCTCCTCCTTGGCCGCGTGGTACCCGCCGTTCTCGCGCAGGTCGCCCTCCTCACGCGCGGCGGCGATCTTCGCAGCGATCTCCGAGCGCGCGGGACCAGTAAGGTACGCAAGCTCGTCCTTGAGCTTGTTGTACGCCTCCTGGGTCAGCCAGGTGACGTTCTCGCTGGTCTGGGTCACTGGTGCTCCTCGTAGGACTGGGAATACAAAGCATCGCCCTCCCTGAAGGATGTTCCTCCACGGATGGGCGAAACCACGAGCCTAACAATTCCGGGCAGGAAGGGGGAGGACATAAGCCACCGGACTCATGTCGCCGCAGGTCAGCGCCTACGTTTTGCCGACGGCCTCAGTCGGCGTGGCAGCCGATCAGCTCGGCGGAGATGGCCTTGCCGGTGGTGCGGAGGGTGACGACCTCGTCGATGCGGGTCTCGTCGCCGTCGAAGCGGAAGTCGGCCCGGCCGACCTCGGCGCGGGTGGCGTCCACGGACCGCACGGTGCAGTAGCCGTCGGTCCCGGCGTCCTTGTGGATCTCCAGGTGCACGCGCACCGAGTTCTCGCCGGCGTCGAAGCTGATGACCTCGCCGCTGATCTCGTTCTTGACCACGTAGTGGTAGCCGAACCAGCCGAGCAGCCCCAGCATCACCACCCCCAGCACCGCCCCGATGATCTTGAGCATCCGGTCGGCACGCTGGTCCGAGGAACGGCCGTAGCGGCCCTCGGGCGGTCGCGTGCTCGCCGTCGTCATGATCGTCTCCTCGGCAGGAAGGGGGACCCGCGTCCCGTGGGAGGCCCGGAACGGAGCCCCGGAATTATTCGCCCCCCGATTCGGTCACTATAGAAGCCCGAGACTGCGCCGACGCACACAGGGCGCCGACCGACTGAGGATTTGAGTCTTGACTGACCAGTTGCGACTGATGGCCGTGCACGCCCACCCCGACGACGAGTCGAGCAAGGGCGCGGCCACCATGGCGAAGTACGTGTCCGAGGGGGTGGACGTGCTGGTCGTGACCTGCACGGGCGGGGAGCGCGGCTCCATCCTCAATCCGAAGCTCCAGGGTGACGCGTACATCGAGGAGCACATCCACGAGGTGCGCAAGAAGGAGATGGACGAGGCCCGCGAGATCCTCGGGGTGAAGCAGGAGTGGCTCGGCTTCGTCGACTCCGGGCTGCCCGAGGGCGACCCGCTGCCGCCGCTGCCCGAGGGCTGCTTCGCCCTGGAGGACGTCGACCGGGCAGCGGGCGAGCTGGTGCGGAAGATCCGTTCCTTCCGCCCCCAGGTGATCACCACCTATGACGAGAACGGCGGCTACCCGCACCCCGACCACATCATGACGCACAAGATCACCATGGTGGCGTTCGAGGGCGCGGCCGACACCGCCAAGTACCCGGAGGAGGAGTTCGGGCCCGCCTGGCAGCCGCTGAAGGTGTACTACAACCAGGGCTTCAACCGTCCCCGCACCCAGGCGCTGCACGACGCCCTGCTGGAGCGCGGACTGGAGTCGCCCTACGGGGACTGGCTCAAGCGCTGGGCGGAGTTCGAGCGCAAGGAGCGCACGCTCACCACGCACATCCCGTGCGCCGACTTCTTCGAGATCCGCGACAAGGCGCTGATCGCGCACGCCACGCAGATCGACCCCGACGGCGGCTGGTTCCGGGTGCCGATGGAGATCCAGAAGGAGGTCTGGCCCACCGAGGAGTACGAGCTCGCCAAGTCCCTCGTGGACACCTCCCTCCCCGAGGACGACCTCTTCGCGGGCATCCGGGACAATGGCTGACATGAGCGCGAGTGCAAGCCTGGCATTGACGCACCTGGTCCCGCTGGCCGAGGAGTTCGACAAGAACAAGGTCACCCCCGGCGTCCTCGGTTTCATCGTCTTCGCGGCGATGGCCCTGGCGGTGTGGGCCCTGATGAAGTCGATGAACCGGCACATGAACCGGGTGGACTTCACCGAGGCCCCCGAGCCGGGCACCGAGGCCGAGCCGACGGCCTCCGGCGCCACCAAGGACAAGAAGGACTGAAACCGTCAGGCCCGCACCCCCGGGAGTTCCGCCCGCCGGAGCGCCCGGGGGTTCCGCCCGCCTGCCCGTGCCCGCCGCCCGGCCCTGGCGTGCCACGACGGGCGGAGGCCGGCAGCCCCGACCCTCGCGGCAGTTCCCGCCCCTCGCGGCACGCACCGCTGGCCCGGCGTGACACGACGGGCGGAGGCCGGCAGCCCCCGCCTCTCGGGGCAGCCCCCGCCTCTCGGGGCAGCCCCCGCCTCTCGCGGCACGCACCGCCCCGGTGCCCCGGGCCCCGGCGTCCTGCCGCCCCGCCGCCTACGGCGTCGACGCGACCCGCACCCCCATGACCTCGCGGGCATGGCGGCCGGGGACCATGCCGAGACGCCATGCCTGCCACCCCGCTTCCAGGGTGACGCCGCGTTCCAGCAGGAGCTGGAACGCCTCCACGTAGTCGTCCAGCTTCTCGTCGCGCAGCGGATGCCCCGCACGGCCGAGCAGGGCCAGTTCCTCCTGGGCCACCGCCGTGCCGACCTCCGTGCCGCCGGGGGCCGCGTACGGCAGCAGCGTGCAGCGCAGGAAGCGTGCCCAGTCCTCACCGCGCCGGTCCCCGTAGGAGGCGAACAGCGCCACCGCCTCGTCGCACAGCGCCAGCGCCTGCTGCGTGCGGGCGTTGCCCGCGTCGACGACGGCCAGCTCCAGGCAGGTCCACGCCTCCCCGTGCGCCACGCCGATGCGCTGGAAGTCCGCGCGGGCGTCCACCAGCAGCTGCCGGGCGAACCCCGAGTTGCGCAGTGAGCCGGTCTGCGCGGCGCGCTGGTCGCGGGTGACCCGCGCCGAGTGGTGCCGGGCACAGGCCAGGCCGTAGACGTCCCGGATGCGGGAGAACATCGTGCGGGAGCGTTCCAGCTCGCGCACCGCCCGGTCCAGGCTGCCGGTCTCCTCCAGCGCCTGCCCGAGGTAGTACAGGGTCCACGCCTCACCGCGCGCGTCCTCGTTGTCCCGGTGCCGGGCCGCCGCCCGGCGCAGCTCCTCCGCGGCCGGGGACGCGTCCCCCGCCACCAGCCGGGCCCGGGCCAGCTGGGTCAGCGCCCACGCCTCCCCGCGGCCGTCGCGCGTGCGGCCGTACAGCTCCAGGGCCGTGCGCAGCTCGCCCTCCGCCCGCGGCACCTCGCCCATCCGCAGGTGCAGCTGGCCCAGCTGGAAGTGCGCCCACGCCTGGCCGTGTACGGACTCGCCCGCCCGGTGCAGCACCAGCGACTCGGTCAGCAGGCCGAGGGCTTCGGACAGCCGGGCCCGGTCGCGTTCGACCGCCGCCAGCGCGTGCATCGTCCACGCCCGGTCCGTGGCCAGCTCCGGCGCCGCCTGGAGGTCGAGCGACTCGCGCAGCTTCGCCGCCGCCTCCGTCAGGTTGCCCTGGTGGTGCAGCGTGATGCCGAGCGAGGTCAGCGCACGGGCCGCGCCCGCCGCGTGCTGAGCCTCCCGGTAGAGGTCCACCACGGACGTCAGCGTGGTGCGGGCCTTGTCCAGCTCGCCCAGCTGCCGGGCCGCGATCCCGGTGCGCCACTGCACCGACCGCACCAGCAGCCCCTCGTCCACGGCCTGCGCCAGCTCACTGATCTCGCCGAGCCGGTACAGGTCACCGCGCAGCAGGCAGTAGTCGCACAGCGCGCCCAGCAGGTTCAGCACCGCAGCCCGGTCCACGCCGTCGGCGTGCCGCAGGGCCGCCGTGATGAAGCTGGACTCGTCGTCGAGCCAGCGCAGCGCCTCCTCCAGCGAGGTGAAGCCGTAGGAACCGAAGCGGTCCGAGCGCGTCGACATGTTGCCGTCGACCAGCCGCAGCACCGAGTCGGCGAGCTCGGCGTAGTTCACGATCAGCCGCTCCTGCGCCGCCGACCGCTCCGCCGGGTCCTCCTCGTCGAGCAGCCGGGCCTGCGCGAAGGACCGCACCGAGTCGTGCAGCCGGTACCGGCCCGGGCGCACCGGGCTGATCAGGCCGGCCTGCGCCAGTGCCTGAAGGTGCCGGGTCGCCTCGGACTCGTCGGTGGCCAGCAGCGCGGCGGCCGCCGCCGCGCCCAGCGAGGCCCGGCCGGCCAGCGCCAGCCGGCGCAGCAGCCGCCGTACCGTCTCCGGCTGGTCGGTGTAGCGGAGCCACAGGGCCCGCTCCACCGGCTCGACCGGGCCGTAGGCGCCCAGGTCGGCGGCGAGGGAGCGCGGCGATCTCGGCCCGAGGGACGACCCGGCGATCCGCAGCGCCAGCGGCAGCCCGCCGCACAGGTCCCGCACCCGCTCGGCGGCCTGGGCGTCGTAGGGCCCGGAGGCGTCCTGGGCGGCAGCCGACAGCAGTTCTTCCGCGCCCGCCGGATCCAGCGCCGCCACGGCCAGCTGGTGCACCCGCGCGGGCAGGTCGTCGGGCAGGCCGAGCGGGGCTCGGGCGGTCACCAGGACCAGGCTGTCGGACCGTTCCGGGATCAGCGTGCGCACCTGGAGGGGGTCGGAGGCGTCGTCCAGGACGATCGTGACCGGCGTCCCCGTCAGGTGCTGGTGGTACAGCTCGCTGAGCCGCTTGACCTGCTGGTCGGGGGAGGACCGTTCGCGGAACAGCAGTTGCTCGCGGGGGGCGCCGAGCCGGTTCAGCAGGTGCAGCAGCGCGTCCCGGGTGGACAGCGGCGGCTCGCCGGGGCTGTCGGCGCGCAGGTCGACCACGCAGGCGCCCCGGAAGTGGTCCCGCAGTTCGTGTGTGGCCCGCACCGCCAGCGTCGTCCGGCCGCTGCCGGGGGCGCCGTGCAGCACCACCACCGTCGGCCGGGTCCCGGTGTCCGCCCGGGCGGACTGCACCCACTGCCGGATCCGCGCCATCTCCTGCCGCCGGCCCGCGAACGGGCCCACCGGTTCCGGCAGTTGGCCGAACGACTGCTCCAGCACGTTGCGTCCGCGGGCCGCCGCGCTCTTGTCCGCGCCGCGCAGCCGCGGTCCCGCCTTCCGGGGGCCCGTCGAGGCGGCCAGGACCCGCTGCTGGTCCAGGAAGGGCCGGATGCCCCGCACCTCCAGGGCGGTCAGCCACTGCAGCCGCAACTGCTCGGGCCCGCCGGGCTGGTGCACCGATCCGGCCCGGCGGTGCGCGGCGGGCACATGCGTTCCGGCCACCTTCACCACCGTCGCCGCGGCACCCGCCACGCCCACGGTCACCCCGGCGCCCACCGCCGTCCCGACGCCGGTGCCGAGGGCCATGTCGGCGACCACCGCCGCCACCCCGGCCACTCCGGCGACGAGTAACGGCGTCCCGCCGCCCTCGCGGGCGTAGCGCTGGCGGAAGGTGAGCCGGCCGGCCTCGGCCTCGTCGAGGGCGCTCACGTAGGCCGCGTACTCCTCGGCGGCGGTCTCCGCCATCGCGTCGAGCGCCCCGCGCGCCCGCCCGAGCAGCACCTTCCCGTCGGTGCGCCCGCCCGTGCGGCGCACCTCCTCCTCGACGGCCCGGCCCAACAGCCGCTCGGCTTCCGCCCGATGACTGTCCCGCATGTCACGTCCCCCTCCGCGGCGATGCCTCACGACGGCCCCGTTCCCTGGTCACAAGTGTGTCGTCCGCGGGCCCTCGTGGGGAGGGGGCGATCCGTGGAGACGGGCGGTGCGACCGGTCCGTACCCGCCCCGCCCACACCCGCGCGGCCGCTGTGGCCGGTGCGGCCGGTGCGGGACGCGAAGTCCTCCCCCCGGCGGCACCACGGCGCCCGCCGGCCACCCCCTACCGGGGTATCACCGCAGGCCGGCACCCCGGTACGACGCCCCGCCGCCGGTCCGTCGTCTACCGTCCGCCCCGTGACCACGGACGACACGGACCGGTCCGCGGACGCGCCACCCGGGCACGGCCCCGGCCCCGCGCACCGCGGGGGCCGGGCCCGCCGCCGACTACGGTGGTGGCACGTTCCGTCCGGCGACCACGCGCCGTCCGGCGACCACGCGCCGGCCGACGCCCCGCACGCCGGCCGGCGACCGACGTGCCGTACAGACGACCGATGTGCCGTACAGGGGAGGGGACGGAAGACCCGTGACCTCAGTGGAGGAGCGACCCCCGCGCGCACTGCTCGCGGGGGCCTCGCGGCGGTGGGTGCGGGCGCTGCCGTGGGCGGTGGCGTTCGTCCTGAGCGTCGCCCTGCTGCCCACCACGATCGTGGTCCTCACCGCCGACTACGGCCTGAACGGGGCGGTGGCCGCCGGGCTGGCCGTGGCGCAGGCCGCCCCGCTGCTGCTCGCCGTCGTGCGCCCGCTGCGGGCCTGGTACGTGGTGTTCGTCGCGGACGTGGCCGGCGGGGTGGCCCTGCTCGGCCCCGACTTCGCGGAGCGGCTGCCGTGGCCGTTCCCCGTCCCGGTCCTCGTCGGCTACGTCGCCCTCTGCCTCGCCCTGGGCCTGCGCGAAAGCCGCCGGACGCTGCTGCTGGTGTGGCTGGCGACGGCGGGCGCCAACGTCGGCCTGGGGTTCGTCGCGCCGCACGGCTTCGCGGCGAAGGAGCTGCTGTTCACCATCCTCGGCGGCGTCGCGCTGCTGCTGGGCGGTGTGCTGCGCGAGCGTTCCGAGGTGCAGCGCAGGCTCGTCGAGCAGGAGACCATCAGCGAGGCCGAGCGCAGCCGGCGGACGCTGCTGGAGGAACGCGCCCGCATCGCGCGCGAGCTGCACGATGTGGTGGCCCACCACATGTCCGTGATCACGGTGCAGGCGGACACCGCCGAGTACCGGCTGCGGGCCCTGCCCCCGGACGTGCGGGAGGAGTTCACGTCCATCGCGTCGACCGCGCGGGAGTCGCTCGGCGAGATGCGCCGTCTGCTCGGCGTGCTGCGCAGCGAGGAGACGCACGGCGAGCTGGTGCCCCAGCCCGGCCTGGCGCAGATCGGGCAGCTGGTGGAGGCGACGGCGAGGGCGGGCGGGCCGGTCGAGTTCAGCCCGTGCGGGCACGAGGTGCCGGAGGCGGTGGGGCTCTCGGCGTACCGGATCGTCCAGGAGGCCCTCGCCAACGTCGTACGGCACGCGCCGGGCGCCACGACACGGGTGTCCCTGTCGGTGCCGGAGCCGGACGGCGGCCCGGGCGGGGAGCACCTCACCGTCCTGGTGGTCAACGGCCCGCCGCCTCGGCCACCCGGCGGGCCCCTGGAGACGGGCGGCACCGGGCACGGACTCGTCGGCATGCGCGAGCGGGTGCGGCTCGTCGGCGGCACCCTCGACGTGGGCCCCCTGCCGGACGGCGGCTTCCGGGTCGCCGCCCGGCTTCCCCTCGCTGAAAAGGACTTCATGTGACGACGCGCGTCATCATCGTCGACGACCAGGCCATGGTGCGGGCCGGCTTCGCCGCCCTGCTGGCCGCCCAGAGCGACATCGACGTGGTGGGCGAGGCCCCCGACGGCGCCCAGGGCGTCGAGCTGAGCCGCCGCACCCGGCCCGACGTGGTGCTGATGGACGTGCGGATGCCGGAGATGGACGGGCTGGAGGCCACCCGCCGGCTGCTCGCACCCGGCGACACCTCCCGCACCCCCGGGGCGGCGGGGGAGCACCGGCCGAGAGTCCTGATGCTCACCACCTTCGACGTCGACGATTACGTGTACGAGGCGCTCCGGGCGGGCGCGAGCGGCTTCCTGCTGAAGGACGCGCCGCCCTCCGACCTCATCGCCGCGGTACGGGTCGTGGCCGCGGGCGACGCCCTCCTCGCCCCCTCCGTGACGCGCCGCCTCATCGCGGACTTCGCCCAGCAGCGTCCCGCCGCCCGCGGCCGGCCCGCCCTGCGGCTGAAGGGCCTGACCGAACGCGAGACGGAGGTCCTCACCCTCGTCGCCCGCGGCCGGTCCAACACCGAGATCGCCCAGGACCTGGTGCTGGCCGAGCAGACGGTGAAGACCCATGTGAGCCGCGTCCTGACCAAGCTGGACCTGCGCGACCGCGCCCAGGCGGTCGTCTTCGCCTACGAGTCGGGCCTGGTGGCCCCCGGCGAGTAGGCCGGGCCCCTCCTCCACCCCCTACCGGGGTAGCACCCCCACATCGGCTCCCGGGTATGACGCCCGGCCCCGGACCGCCCCCGCACTCTTGCTCCCGTCACGGACACACACCACCCCACGGAGCGAGGGAGACCGGTCATGGGACTGCGCAAGGGCAGGCGGCGGACGGCGGACGGCCGGGCCGGGGCGGACGGCCGCGCGGGGGCGGACCCCCAGCGCCCCGAGGCGGTGCCCGCCGGGCCCGGTCCCGCCGTCGAACTGCGCGGGGTGCGGCGGCAGTACGGCCGCGGCGCGGACACCGTGCACGCCCTAGCGGGCATCGACCTCACCCTCCCGCGCGGTACCTTCACCGCCGTCATGGGCCCGTCCGGGTCCGGCAAGTCGACCTTCCTGCAGTGCGCCGCCGGGCTCGACCGGCCGTCGGCGGGATCCGTCCGCCTCGGCGGCACGGAGATCACCGGCATGAACGAGAACGAGCTGACCGAACTCCGGCGCAGCCGGCTCGGCTTCGTCTTCCAGTCGTTCAACCTGCTGCCGTCGCTGACCGTCGAGCAGAACGTCCTGCTGCCGATGCGGCTGGCCGGACGGCGCCACGGCCCCGGCGGCCGCGCGGCGGAGGTGCTCGCGCAGGTCGGGCTCGCCGACAAGGCGGGGCGCCGGCCCGCCGAGCTGTCCGGCGGCCAGCAGCAGCGCGTGGCGGTCGCCCGCGCCCTGGTCACCGCCCCCGACGTGGTGTTCGCGGACGAACCCACCGGCGCCCTCGACACCGGCGCCGCCACCGGCGTCCTCGGCCTGCTCCGCGACGCGGTGGACAGCCTCGGCGCCACCGTCGTCATGGTCACCCACGACCCCGCCGCGGCCGCCTGGGCCGACCGCGTCCTGTTCCTCGCCGACGGTGCCCTCGCCGGACACCTCGAACGCGGGTCGGCGGAACGTATCGCCCACCGCATGACCGACCTCACCGCCCGCACGGGCAGGACGGCGGGTGCGGCGGCATGACACGCCCCAACGGCCTCGCCCGCGCCGCGCTGCGCTTCAAGCCCGCCGCGTTCGCGGGAACCTTCGTCGCCCTGATGATGTCCGCGCTGATCGTCACGGCCTGCGGCGTCCTGCTGGAGACCGGCCTGCGCGCATGGGTGCCGCCCCAGCGGTACGCGCAGGCGCCCGTCGTCGCGGCGGCCGACCAGTACGTGCGCGTGGTCACGGGCAGCGGGGAGGACCGCGAGGAGGAGGCCGTCCCCCTCCCGGACACCGCGCGCCTCGACGCCGGGCTGGCCGCGAAGGCCGCCCGCACACCGGGCGCGGCCGGCGCCGTCGCCGACATCACCTTCCCGGTGCGCCCCGCCGGCCCCGCGGACGACGGCCGACAGGCCCGACCCGGTGGCGTGTTCACCGCCCACGGCTGGGGAGCCCACCGCTTCACCGGCACCACGCTCACCGAAGGCTCCGCACCCGGCCGGGACGAGGCGGTGCTCGATCCGCGGACCGCCCGCGCCCTGAAGGCCGGCGTCGGCGACACCGTCACGCTGGACACCCCGGCCGGCCGGCACGACGTCCGCGTCGCGGGCCTCGCCGAACCCGGCCCCGGCGACACCCCCCGCACCTCCGCCGACGCGGCCCCTCTCGTCTGGTTCGCGGACACCCAGGCCCCCACCCTCGCCGGCCACCCCGGCCGGGCGGACGCCGTCGTCGTGCTCGCCCGGCCCGGCACCGACACCGGGGCCCTCGCCGACTCGGTGCGCCGCGCCCTGAAGGACTCCGGCGCCCACGTGCACACCGGCAACGACCGCGGCGCCGTCGAGGACCCGCTCCTCGGCCACGCCCGGCAGAACCTTCTCGGCATCGGCGGATCGTTCGGCGGCATCGCCACCCTCGTCGCCGTCTTCACCGCGGCCGGCACCGTCGCCCTGTCCGTGTCCCAGCGCTCCCGGGAGTTCGCACTGCTGCGCGCCATCGGCGCCACCCCGCGCCAGATCCGCCGCGCCGTCGCCTCCGAAGCACTCCTCGTCGCCCCGTTCGCCGGGCTCCTCGGCAGCCTGCCCGGCATCGGCCTCGCACACTGGTGGTTCGGGCAGCTCCAGGACCGCGGGGCGATCCCCCGGGCGGTCGACGTGCACGTCTCCGCGCTCCCGCCGCTCGTCGCCGTCGGCCTCGGACTGTTCACCGCGCTCGGCGCGGGCTGGGCGGCCGGCCGCAGGCCCGCACGGATCAGGCCGGGGCAGGCGCTGACCGAGGCGTCGGTGGAGCGGTCACGTCCTGGACCGGTCCGTACCGCCGTGGGCATCGCCGCCCTCGCCGGCGGCGTGTTCCTCACCGGCCTGTCCGCCCGCTCGGCAGGGGACGACGCGGCCGGCGCGGCCCTCGGAGTCGTCATGAGCTTCATGCTCGCCGTCGCCCTGCTCGGCCCGCTGCTCGCACGGCTCGGCGTCGGCCTCCTCGGACTCCTGCTGCGCGGCGCGGGTCCCCTCGCCCGGCTCGCCGCCGCCAACTCCCGTACCAACGCCCGCCGTCTCGCCTCCGCGATCACCCCGATCGTGCTCGCCATGGCCTTCGCCTCGACGCTCGTCTTCATGAACACCAGCGAGACCCACGTCGCCGACCGGCAGCTGCGCTCGGGCATCACCGCGGACCACGTGATCACCGACCCGGCCGGCCTCCCCGTGGACGCCGCCGCCCGCGCCGCCCGCACCCCGGGCGTGGAAACCGCCGTCGGCCTGCTCGGCACGCAGGTCCTGGTACCGGTCGGCTCCGGCGAGTTCGCGGCGCTGCAGGGAGCGCGGACCCAGGGCTTCACCGGCTCCGGCGCCGACCTCGCGAAGGTGCAGGACCTCGACGTCCGGGACGGCACCCTCGATCGGATCGGCACCGGCCGGATCGCCATCGACCGGACCCTGGCGAACGCGGCGGACGTCGGCGTCGGCGACCGGCTCCCGCTGCACCTGCCCGACGGCACGAAGACCGCCCCCGAGGTCGTCGCCGTCTACCAGCGGGGCCTCGGCCTCGCCGCCGTCACCATGGACCGGGCGTCCCTGGCCCGGCACGTCACCTCCGGCTTCGACACCACCCTGCTGGTGCGCGGCGGCTCGGCCACCTCGCTCGCCGGCCTGGGCCGGGTCACCGACGCCTCCGGCCACGCCGCCGAGCGCAACCTCGACGCGCAGCTGGGCGCCTGGACCAACCACACCATGGCCGCGGTCCTCGGCGGCTTCGCGGCCGTCGCCGCCGTCAACACCCTGGTGATGACGGTCCTCGACCGCCGCCGCGAACTGGGCACACTCCGGCTCGTCGGCACCACCGGGCGACAGGTCCTCGCCATGCTGCGGTGGGAGAGCCTGCTCGTCTCCGCCCTCGGCGTCGTCCTCGGCTCCGCCATCGCCGCGGCCACCCTGGTCCCGATGGTGCGCGGCACGACCGGTGCCCTGCCCCACGTGCCGCCCCTGGTCTACGGCGCCTTCGTGTGCGCCGCCGCCGGCCTCGCCCTGCTGGCGGTCACCCTGCCCGCGCGCGGCGTGCTGCGGCGCAGGCCGTAGGGGCCCGGGCCCGGGCCCGACCCGCCCGGTCCGGGCCCCGGTTTGGACCAGGCCCGCCCCCCGGGCGGGCCGCCCCCCGGGCCGGCCGGGCCCCGGCCCACCGGGTCCGGCCCCGGCCCCGCCCCTGCACGCCGGGCGACGGCCGACTCGCCCACCACCACCGGACCCGCGCACCACGCACGCAGCGCCCCGCGCACCACGCACCGCACCGCGCCACCGGACCCGCGCACCACGCGCACCGCGCACCACTCACCGCACCGCGCCACCGGACCCGCGCACCACGCACGCAGCGCACCGCGCCCCGCGCACCACTCACCGCACCGCGCACCACGCTCGCAGCGCACCACGCATCACGCACCACTCACCGCACCACGCCACCGCACCTCCACCACACCCCGCACGTCCCTCACCGCCCCACGACGCCCGAACCGCCCGACGGAACGGAAGGACGCCCCCCATGACCACGACCCTGCCGGCGGCCCCACCACCCCTCATGGGGAAGGCCGCGGTCGCCGCACTCGGCCTCCTGGCGCTGTCCACCGGCGCCCTGGAGTCGGTGGTGGCACCGACGATCCCGCTGCTGGAACGCGAACTGGGCATGAGCCCGTCCGCGTCGGCGCTGCTCGGCGTCGTCCTCCTCGTCACCGGCGCGCTGGTCACACCGCTGGCGGGGAAGTTCGGCGACCGGTACGGCGGGAAGACGGTCATGGTCCGGCTGATGGCGGTCGTCGCCGTCGGCGGCACCGTGTCCGCCCTCGCCCCCAACCTGCCCGTGCTGCTGCTCGGGCAGGTGCTGCAGGGCGCGATGGTGGGCGCGCTGCCCCTGTCGTTCGTCGTGGTGCGCGCCCACCTCCCCGCCGGGGAGTCGAAGGTCGCCATCGGCGTGGTCGGCGGACTCTTCGTCGGCGGCGGCATGGCCGGCATGCTGTCGGCCGGGCCGGTGGCCCAGGCGCTCTCCCGGCACTGGATGTTCGCCCTGCCGACGCTCGCGGTCGTCGCGTCCACCTTCCTCGTGCACCGGCTGATGCCGCCCGACCCGCCGCGCCCGTCCCGCGGCGCCGGCACCGACTGGCCCGGCCTGCTCCTGCTGAGCGGCACGCTCGTCACGCTCCTCCTCACCCTGGCGCTGGCACCCGAGGCCCGCTCGCGGCCCCTGCTGCTCGCGGCCCTCGTCCTGCTCCTCGGCGCCCTCGTCACCGGATGGGTGGCCGTGGAACGGCGCGCCGCCGACCCGATGGTCGACCTGCGCATGCTGGCGCGGCCCGCGATCTGGAAGGCGTGCGTGCTGACCTTCGTGATCTGCCTTGGCACGTCCACGGCCGTCTTCCTCGTCCCCCAGCTGCTCGACGAGCGGGGCGACGGATACGGGTTCGCGGCCGGCGCCACCGAGATCGGCCTCGTCCTGCTGCCCGGTGCCGTCGCCGCGACGCTGGCCGGGCCGCTCGGCGGGATCGGGGACCGCCGGTTCGGCTCCCGCGCCGTCGTCACCGCCGGCGTCGTCCTGATGACCGTCTCCCTGCTGGCCCTGGCCGCCGTGCACACCGAGATCTGGCACATCGCCACCGGCAAGGCGCTGATCGCTCTCGCCAACGGCCTGTGCGTCACCGCGCTGATGACCAGCACCGCCACGGCCGTCGACGCGAGCGACACCGGCATCGCCACCAGCCTGATCCTGGTGAGCCGCGTGCTCGGTTACGCCGTCGGCGGGCAGCTCGGCGGCGCCCTCCTCACCGCCGCCACCCCTCCCGGATCGACGGTCGCGGCCGAATCGGCCTACGTCACCGGCTTCGTCCTGGCCGGCGTCGTCACGTCGCTGGCTCTCCTCGTCACCCGCACCATGAACAAAGGAGTCCGGGCATGACCCGCACCGACCGTCCGACCGGCACCCGCCCCGCACCGCGGGGCAGCGCCCTGATCTCCGGGGCCGGCATCGCCGGCTGCGCCCTGGCCCACTGGCTCGACCGCGCCGGCTACGCGGTCACGGTCGTCGAGAAGTCCGCGACGCTCCGCAACGGCGGCTACCCCATCGACGTCCGCGGCACCGCGCTCGACGTCGTGGAACGCATGGGCATCCTGCCGCGGCTGCGCGACGCGCACGTCAGCCTGCGCCGCCTCACCTTCCTGAACGGCGACGGCAGCGAGCTGACCTCCCTGCCCCCGCACGCCGTCACCGGCGGCGACGCCGGACGCGACCTGGAGATACCGCGCGGTGAGTTGACCGAGGCCCTGTACGCGACCGTCCGGGACCGCGTGGAGTTCGTGTTCGACGACCGCGTCGACACCCTCGTCGAGACCGGACACGGGGTGGACGTCACCTTCCGGAGCGGCACGGACCGCACCTTCGACCTCGTCCTCGGCGCCGACGGCACGCACTCCCGCACCCGCGAGATGCTGTTCGGCCCGGAGGAACGCTTCCACCACCACCTCGGCCACTGCTTCGCCGTGTTCACCCTGCCCAACACGCTCGCCCTCTCCCACGAGACCGTCGTGTGGAACACCCCCGGCCGCGCCGTCGCCCTCTACGCCGTCGGCGACGGAGACGAGGTGCACGCCTTCCTCGACTTCGCCCGGCCCGAGCCGTCCCGCCACGTATTCGGCGACCGCGCGGCCGGACAGGCCCTCCTCACCGAGGTCTTCGCCGACGCCGGCTGGCGGGTCCCGGAGATCCTCGCCGCCCTCCACGGCGCGGACGACGTGTTCCTCGACGCCGTCGGCCAGATCCGCATGCCCCGCTGGACCAGCGGCCGGGCCGCCCTGCTGGGCGACGCCGCCTACGCGCCCTCGTTCCTCACCGGCCAGGGCACCAGCCTCGCCCTCGTCGGCGCCTACATGCTCGCCGCCTCCCTCGCCGGCCACCGGGACCACGCCGCGGGCCTCGCCGCCTACGAACACGGCACCCGCCCCTTCGTCACCCTCAACCAGAACATGGTCGGCGAGGGCGGCGCCACCCTCTTCCCCGCCACCGCCGAAGCCCTGGCCCGCCGCAACGCCCGCCTGCACTCCCTGCGCACCCTCCCCTCCTCACCCCCCAGGCCGGCCCACTCGGCCCTCACCCTGCCGGCCTTCCCGGCGCCCTGACCCGGCGAGCGGCAGCGCCGTAACCCGTCTTCGTCGGCGCTTCGCCGCACGGCAATGAAGTGCCCCCCACTTTCCAGAAGTAGCTTCCTGTGGTCCATCGATTACGTACCGTTGCCCTTGAGGTGAAGGGGGTTGTGGTGCGTGACGACCACGCGACGCTGGTGGGGTTGGGGTTCGACGATGAGCACCTGGAATCCATGGGGCTGGACAGGTCCGCGACGGCCCGGCCGTCCGGACTCATGGATGTCTACCTGCGGCGAAGCAACAAAAAGGAAGACCTGGCAACACTGCGGGGGCACGTGCGGGACGTGGTCCGCTGGGCGCGGACGAACGGACTTCAGATCCGGCACGTCTGGTTCGAGCAACTCTCAGCTTCGAAGTCCTACGTCAGACGGCGGGAGTTCGAAAAGGCCATTCAATCGATCATGGACGGTAGGTCCAGAACACTCGCGGTGTGGAAGACGGACCGTTTCGACCGGCGCGGCATGGGAGCTGTGGGCCGGATGCTCGACGAGTTCGACCGTCGGCAAGCGCGGCTCGTCTCTGTTTCCGAAGGGCTGGATTCCTCGCAGGGTGGCCGCATGGTCTTCGCGATTCTGAGTGAGCGTGCGAAGGAGGAAGCGCGGGACATGGCAAGACGAGTGAAGAGCGGCCATGACGCGCACAAGGCGGAGGGGCGAAGGGGCACGGGCAGGCCCCCGTTCGGTCTCTACAGCGCGCCGGGAAGCGGCAAGGTCGAACCCCATCCCGACGAGTACGACACAGCACGCAGGCTGGCGGACTTCCTGCTCGACAAGAAGACGACCAAGGACACCGCGCACCGACTCAATGAGGCGGGGTACCGGACCCGGAGCGGTGCCACCTGGTCGCCGACAGCGGTCAGCAAGCTCGCTCAGTCCCCGCTCTTCGCGGGCATGGTCCCGGTCCGACGGCGCAGAACGGACGAATACGGCAACCCCTTGGACAGTTGGGAGGGCTACGGCGAGCCCCTGCGTAATGAGCAGGGCGAGGTCATCATGTGTGGCCGTGGGGTTGTGACGCCGGGTGAATGGTTCAAGATCAAGGCGCTCATTGCCGGACGGACCGACGAACGGTGGGCGAAGGGCAAGCGGGAAGCGGCCTATCTAGGCACGGGGACCTACCGATGTGGTCGGCTCCGGGACAAGTGGGGCACGGGCGAGCTCGAGATCTGTGGCGGCTCGATGAGCCATCGCGGCGGACGCTATCGCTGTCAGGTGCGGCAGACACGCGGCACGTCCGTGTGCGGCGGAGTGGTGACCCTCGCCGACCGCATCGACCACGCGGTCGGTCAGGCCTGGGTCGACCACATCGCGGTCCTTGCGCCTGGCGACCCGGTGGTCGTCGAAGTAGCCCGCCGGTGGCTCGCCGTCGTGGACCCTGAATCGAAGGCGAAGAAGGACGAGGCTCTGGCGGCCCTCGAGGCGGCCCAGCGGCGTGTGCGGAAGCTCGAGGATGACTTCTACGTGTTCGGGAAGATGGACGAAGAGCGCTTCGAAGAGTTGAGCGCGGGGCAGCGCGCCGTCATCGAGAGCACCATCACAATGCTCGATGCCTTGGAAGCGGAGGCAGACCTCTCGTCCCTCACGGCCGATGTCCTGCGTGACGCGTGGGCCTCGGCGGACCTGCGGGACAGACGGATGCTCCTGAAGTGCGCCCTGGGGGAGGGGGGTGTCACTGTCAAACCCGCTGCGCGGCAAGGGGACCACACCCCGATTCTGGAACGGCTGGAGTTCGACTGGTTGTCGGAGAAGGACACAACCGCTCGTCGGTGACCGTGAAGCGCCTGCCATGAGCGAACGAGCGCGTCGGAAACGAGTGGGGGAAACTGGATCGCCGGCCGACAGCATGGTCGGAACAGGCGTCCTGCGCGTCGCTGTCGTGGGCCGACCGGTCCGCGAGCTCTGGCGCTGAGGCCGTCCCTCGGCGCCGTTCGTGTGCCGGACCTGTGGCGCATGGGCGGGGCGGAGGCGGGGTGCGCGAGGATGGGGGCATGCCCAATCGACTCGCACAGGCCACGTCCCCGTATCTCCTCCAGCACGCCGACAACCCCGTCGACTGGTGGCCGTGGGAGGCCGGCGCGTTCGAGGAGGCCCGGCGGCGTGACGTCCCGGTCTTCCTGAGCGTCGGTTACAGCGCGTGCCACTGGTGCCATGTCATGGCGCACGAGTCCTTCGAGGACAACGAAGTCGCCGTGTTCATGAACGAGCACTTCGTGTCCGTCAAGGTGGACCGCGAAGAGCGGCCCGACGTGGACGCCGTGTACATGGAGGCCGTGCAGGCCGCCACCGGGCAGGGTGGCTGGCCGATGTCCGTCTTCCTGACCCCGGAAGGGGAACCCTTCTATTTCGGCACCTACTTCCCGCCGGAGCCCCGACACGGGATGCCGTCCTTCAAGCAGGTGCTGGAAGGGGTCCACAGCGCGTGGACGAGTCGACGCGACGAGGTGGGGGAGGTCGCCACGAAGATCACCAGGGACCTCGCCGGGCGGGAACTGAGTGTCGAGTCCACGGGGTCACCCACCGACGAGACGCAAGCGATGTCGCTCCTCCAACTGACCCGGGACATTGACCCTGCGAGCGGTTGGTTCAAGGGAGACACGAAGTTTCCGCCGTCGATGGTGATCGAGTTCCTGTTGCGGCACCATGCGCGGGCCGGTTCCGTGGCGGCGCTGGAGATGGCAGAAGGGCTCTGCGGAGCGATGGCTCGGTCCAGCCTGTACGACCAGGTGGGAGGCGGCTTCCATCGGTACGTACTGACGCCCAGGGCGGGTGGACCTCTGGTCCCGCATTTCGAAAAGATGCTCTACGACAACGCCCTCCTCTGCCGCGTCTACGCGCACCTGTGGCGGTCCACGGGCTCGGAGCCGGCGCGCCGGGTGGCGTTGGAGACCGCGGACTTCATGGTGCGCGAACTGCGCACGCCGGAGGGCGGGTTCGCGTCCGCGCTGGACGCCGACAGCGACGACGGCACGGGGAGGCACACCGAGGGCGCCTACTACGTGTGGACGCCCGCACAGTTGCGGGAGGTGCTCGGGGAGGCGGACGCGGAGCTGGCCGCGCGGTACTTCGGGGTGACCGAGGAGGGCACCTTCGAGGAGGGCGCTTCGGTGCTGCAACTGCCGCAGCGCGACGAGGTGTTCGACGCGGAGCGGATCGAGGGCATCCGGGAGCGGCTGCTGGCGGCCCGGTCGTCGCGGCCGGCGCCGGGCCGGGACGACAAGGTGGTCGCCGCGTGGAACGGGCTGGCGGTCGCGGCGCTCGCGGAGACCGGGGCGTACTTCGGCCGGCCGGATCTGACGGAGGCGGCGGTGGCCGCGGCGGATCTGCTGGTGCGGGTGCATCTGGACGAGCAGGCGGCGCTCGCGCGGACCAGCAAGGACGGCCGGGCCGGTGTCAACGCGGGGGTGCTGGAGGACTACGCGGACGTCGCCGAGGGGTTCCTGGCGCTGGCGTCGGTGACGGGGGAGGGGGTGTGGCTGGAGTTCGCGGGGCTGTTGCTCGGGCATGTGCTGGCCCGGTTCACGGACGAGGAGTCGGGTGCGCTGTTCGACACGGCGGCCGACGCGGAGCGGCTGATCCGGCGTCCGCAGGATCCCACGGACAATGCGGCGCCGTCGGGCTGGACGGCGGCGGCGGGGGCGTTGCTGGGGTATGCCGCGCACACGGGTTCGGTTCGGCACCGCAGGGCGGCGGAGCGGGCGCTGGGTGTGGTGAAGGCGCTGGGGCCGCGGGTGCCGCGGTTCATCGGGTGGGGGCTCGCGGTGGCCGAGGCGTTGCTGGACGGTCCGCGGGAGGTGGCCGTGGTGGGTCCGGCGCCGGAGGATCCCGGCACGGTGGCGCTGCACCGGACGGCGTTGCTGGGGACGGCGCCGGGGGCGGTGGTGGCGGTGGGGACTCCGGAGAGTGACGAGTTCCCGTTGCTGGCGGACCGTCCGCTGGTGGACGGCCGGCCTGCGGCGTACGTCTGTCGCAATTTCACCTGTGACGCTCCGACGACCGAAAATGATCGGTTGCGGGTGGCGCTGGGCGGCTGAGGAGCCGGGTGCACCTGGCGTTTCGTGGGGTCCGGCGGATGGTCGCGGAGTGGCTTGTTCTGGTCAACTCTGCGCATCTGTCGGACAGTTCCGCAACGAGCTCTTTATCGGAAAGGCCCCCGCGCTTCACAACTCCCCCCTAATCTCTGCACGGTGACGTGACGCGTGCGGCGTTCTGTGCGTAACGCGCCGTCACGGCACGGGGGTTATGGGATCTGGGGGGATCTGTTTTGCTCACGTCGTTGTTCATTGCTGTCGTTTCGCTGGCCCTCTTCTGGATGGCCGGGTTCACCTTGTGGTGGCAGATGCACGCCTGGCGGACGCCGGAGGTGCTGGCGTCCACCCGGTTCGGCAGCCCGGACGGCGGCGGTCGCCTCTCCTTCTCGCTGCTGCTGCCCGCCCGCCACGAGCAGGCGGTGCTCGACCACACCATCCAGCGGCTGCTGGAGTCGAGCCACACCGACTTCGAGATCATCGTCATCGTCGGCCACGACGACCCCGGCACCACCGCCGTCGCCGAGGCCGCCGCGGGCCGCGATCCGCGGGTGCGGGTGGTCGTCGACACCCATGAACGCAAGAACAAGCCGAAGGCCATGAACACGGCGCTGCCGCACTGCCGCGGCGACGTCGTCGGGGTCTTCGACGCCGAGGACCAGGTCCACCCGGAGCTGCTCGCCCACGTCGACCACGCCTTCCGCTCCACCGGCGCGGACGTGGTCCAGGGCGGGGTGCAGCTGATCAACTTCCACTCCAGCTGGTACAGCCTGCGCAACTGCCTGGAGTACTTCTTCTGGTTCCGCTCCCGCCTGCACCTGCACGCGCAGAAAGGGTTCATCCCGCTGGGCGGCAACACTGTCTTCGTCCGCACCGACGTGCTGCGCGAGGCGGACGGCTGGGACCCCGACTGCCTCGCCGAGGACTGCGACCTGGGTGTGCGGCTGTCCAGCGTCGGCAAGCGGGTCGTGGTCGCCTACGACTCCGACATGGTCACCCGGGAGGAGACCCCGGGCTCCCTGATGTCGCTGCTGAAGCAGCGCACCCGCTGGAACCAGGGCTTCCTTCAGGTGTACCGGAAGAAGGACTGGAAGCAACTGCCCACGTTCGGGCAGCGGTTGCTGGCCCGCTACACGCTCATGACACCGTTCCTCCAGGCGTTCACCGGGCTGATCATCCCGCTGAACGTGGCGATCGCCGTCTTCCTCGACGTGCCCGTGGGCATCGCCTTCATCACCTTCCTGCCGGCCGTCACCGCCCTGGTCACCTTCGTCTTCGAGGTCGTGGGACTGCACGACTTCGGCCGGCAGTACGGGCTGCGCGTGCGGTTCGTGCACTACCTCAAGCTGGTCGTGGGCGGCCCCTTCTACCAGGTGCTCCTCGCCGGTGCCGCGGTCCGCGCCGTCTGGCGCGAGCAGCGGGGCCGCAACGACTGGGAGCTGACCACCCACGTCGGCGCCCACCTCGACGCGTCCGGTACGACCCGGTCCGGCACGTCCGGCGTGACCCGAGAGGACGTTCCCGCGTGACCTCCACCCTTCCCGCGGCGACCGCCCCGAAGGTCCCCGCGCAGCGCCGGCCCGCGCCCGCGGCCGGTCCCACGGGCCGCGCCCTGCCGCCGAGCCGGCTGCGTTCCTCCCGTTCCGACCTGCTCCTGTGCGGGGCCCTGCTGGTGGCGATCCTGCTCGTGCAGGGCTGGAACATCAGCGCCTACCCGACCCTCAGCGACGACGAGGGCACCTATCTCGCGCAGGCCTGGGCCGTCCAGGAAGGCCGGGGCCTGGCGCACTACACGTACTGGTACGACCATCCGCCGCTCGGCTGGATCCAGCTCGCCGTCCTGACCTGGATCCCCGCGATGCTCAGCCCCGAGTCCATGACCGTGGGCACCATGCGGGCCGTGATGCTGCTGATCAGCGGCATCAGCGCGGTCCTGGTGTACGTCCTGGGCCGCCGGCTCGCCCTGCCCCGCTGGGCGGCCGGGCTCGGCATGGCCCTGTTCGGGCTGTCCCCGCTGTCGGTGGTGCTCCAGCGGGAGATCTTCCTCGACAACCTCGCGGTGATGTGGACGCTGCTGGCCTTCACCCTCGCCGCCTCCCCGAGCCGTCACCTCTGGCACCACTTCGGCGCGGGCATGGCCGCCGCAATCGGGGTGCTGACCAAGGAGACGATGCTCGTCGTCCTGCCCGCCCTGTTCCTCACGGCCTGGCGGCACAGCCATCCCGACACCCGCAAGTTCGCGCTGACCGGCGCCGTCACTGCCTGCGCCCTCATCGGCTTCTCCTACCCGCTCTTCGCGCTGCTGAAGGGCGAGTTGCTGCCGGGCAGCGGCCACGTCTCCCTGTGGGACGGCGTCACCTACCAGATGACGCGGCCCGGCTCGGGCTTCATCCTCGACGAGGGCTCCGGCTCCTGGGGCGTGCTGCAGTCCTGGCTGTACTACGACCGCATCCTGCCGCTCGGCGGACTCGCCGGCGCCCTGCTGCTGCTCGCCACCTGGCGCTGGTCGGTCACCGCCCGCGCCCTCGCGGGCCCCGCGCTCACCGTGGCGATCCTGGCCGCGCTGGCCCTGCGCCCCAACGGCTACCTGCCCGCGATGTACGTCATCCAGGCGCTGCCGTTCCTCGCGCTGGTCCTCGCCGGGGGCGCCGCGAGCGTCGCGCACGCCGTCCTGCGGCGCCGGCGGTCGGACACCGAGCGGCGGGTGGTGGTCCACGCCCGGTACGCGCTCGCCGTCGCCCTGGCCCTCGCCGCCTGCGCGTACGTCGTCCCCCGCTGGTACGACGGGGCGCGCACCGCCGTCACCACCGACGCCAACGCGCCCTACGAGGGGGCCGTGCGGTGGATGGCCACCGAGGTGCCCGACCCGGGCGGCACCCGGGTGCTGGTCGACGACGCGATGTGGCTGGACCTGGTGCACGCCGGGTACCGGCCCGGCCTGGGCGTCATCTGGTTCTACAAGGCCGACCTGGACCCGGCGGTGACGAGGACGATGCCGCGCGGCTGGCGGGACATCGACTACGTGGTGGCCTCCCCGACGGTGCGGCGCGACGCGAAGGACCTGCCCAATGTGCGGGCGGCCATCGAGCACTCGGTGCCGGTGGCCACCTTCGGCGACGGCGAGGACCGGGTCGAGATCCGCCGCGTCGAGACCGCCGGAGGCAGCCGATGAGCCAGGAGCACACGGTCCCCGGAGGGCTCGGCGACCCGGCCCTCGACCCGGCCGGAGTGGCCGAGCCGGGAGCGGTCACCATCGTCGTCCCGACGTTCAACGAGTCGGCGAACATACGGGCGTTGCTGCAGCAGATCACCGAGTCGGTGCCGTCCCGGCTGCCGTGCGAGGTGGTCTTCGTGGACGACTCCACCGACGACACCCCCGACGTGATCCGCGAGGCCGCGCAGGACTGCCCGTTCCCGGTGACCGTGCTGCACCGCGAGGAGGCGGCCGGCGGGCTCGGCGGCGCGGTCGTCGAGGGTCTCAAGGCGGCCACCTCGGACTGGGTGGTCGTCATGGACGGCGACTGCCAGCACCCGCCCGCCCTCGTGCCGGAGCTGGTGGCGACGGGGGAGCGGACGAACGCAGGCCTCGTCGTCGCCTCCCGCTACCTCAAGGGCGGCAGCCGCGCCGGGCTGGCCGGCAGCTACCGGGTGGCCGTCTCGCGCGGCGCGACCTGGCTGACCAAGGCGCTGTTCCCGCGTCGCCTGCACGGCATCAGCGACCCGATGAGCGGCTTCTTCGCCATCCGCCGCAGCACGGTCACCGCCGACGACCTCAAGCCGCTCGGCTACAAGATCCTGCTGGAGCTCGCCGTCCGCAGCCGCCCCCGCACGGTCGCGGAGGTCCCGTTCGTCTTCCGGGAGCGGCACGCGGGGGAGTCCAAGTCGACGGCCGGCGAGGGCTTGCGTTTCCTGCGGCACCTCACCGGGCTGCGCACCGAGTCGCCGCCCGCCCGCATGATCGTCTTCGGGCTGATCGGTCTCACCGGCTTCCTGCCGAACCTGGCCGCGCTGTGGGCGCTGACCGGGGCGGGCGTGCACTACCTGCCGGCCGAGATCGCCGCCAACCAGTTCGGCGTGGCCTGGAACTTCCTGCTGATCGAGACCCTGCTGTTCCGTGAGCGGCGGCGGCACCGGCACTGGGCGGACCGCACGGTGCGGTTCGCGCTGCTCGCCAACGCCGACCTGGTGCTGCGCCTGCCCCTGATCGCGCTGCTGGTGAGCCGGTTCGGGATGGCCGCGGTCCCGGCCACCGCCCTGGCTCTCGCGATCACCTTCGTCCTGCGCTTCGTGGGGACCGAAGCGCTGGTGTACCTGCCTCGCCGCAGTCGTCCAAGGAGTGGTACGTCATGAATCCCGCCACCGTCCTGGCCCGGCGCAGAGCGGCGGCCCTGCTGGCCGTCGGCGCCCTCACCACGGGCCTGCTCCTCACCGCGCCGCAACCCGCCTCCGCCGCCAACCTGATCACGAACCCCGGCTTCGAGACCCCCGGCACCGGCGACATGCCGTACTGCTGGGAGAAGTCCGGCTGGGGCGACAACGACTTCACGTTCACCACCACCTCCGACGCCCGCACCGGCGACAGCGCGATGAAGGTCGAGCTGACCCGCCGCACCGACGGCGACCGCAAGGCCCTGATCACCGAGTCCGCCGACTGCGCGCCCGTGGTGACGCCGGGCAAGCAGTACGACCTGGGCCTCTGGTACAAGACGACCACCCCGGACGCGTCCATCACGCTGTTCCGGCACGACAGCACCGCCGGCTGGCAGTACTGGACCGACCTCAAGACGCTGGACATGCAGCCCGCCACCTGGACCGAGGCGACCGTCCGCACCCCCGAAGTCCCCGAGGGCACCGACCGCATCTCCTGGGGCGTCTCCGTCTACGGCACCGGCGCGGCCACCACCGACGACTACACGATGGAGCAGGTCGCCGACCCCGTCCCGGAGCCGGACTGCACCGGCTCGCCGGCCGACTGCGCCGACGGCGAGTGGGAGGTGCTGGCCACCGAGAACCCGGTCCGCTCCATGCACTCGGTGGTCCTGCACAACGGCAAGGTGCTGCTGATCGCCGGTTCCGGAAACGACCCGGAGCTGTTCGAGGCGGGCACCTTCACCTCCGCCGTCTACGACCCCGAGCAGGGCACCTACAAGGTCGTCCCCACCCCGGACGACATGTTCTGCGCGGGCCACGTGCAGCTACAGGACGGCCGGGTCCTGGTGATGAGCGGCAACAAGGGCTACCCGTCCGACGACGGCACCATCGGCTACCAGGGCTACAAGGACTCCTACATCTTCGACCCGGAGACGGAGACCTACACGAAGACCAACGACATGAACGACGGTCACTGGTACCCGTCGGCAACCATCCTCGGCAACGGTGACGTGCTCAGCTTCGGCGGTCTGCGCGAGGACTCCACCGGCTCGGTCACCGCCGAGCGGTGGTCGGACGCCGAAGAGAAGTGGCTGCCGACCTGGCAGGTCAACCAGACCTGGTCGTACTGGGGCCTGTACCCGTCGATGATCCTCATGCAGGACGGGCGCCTCTTCTACTCCGGCAGCCACGTCTTCGGCAACAACATCCCGGGCACCGGCTCCGCGATCTACGACTACGACGCCAACACCATCACCCAGGTGCCGGGCCTGCAGAACAAGGACGAGCGGGACCAGTCCGCGAGCGTGCTGCTGCCCCCGGCGCAGGACCAGAAGGTGCTGACCCTGGGCGGCGGCAACATCGACAGCAACCCGGAGGCCAACCGGCTGACCGACATCATCGACCTCAAGCAGCCGGACCCGGCGTACGTGGCCGGCCCGCCGATCCCGCAGGGCACCGTCGACCTCGGCAACGGCCGCGTCCCGCAGACCGGTGACCAGGGCAAGATGTACGTCTCCGCGGTCCTGCTGCCCGACGGCACGGTGCTGGAGACCGGCGGCGCGCTGCACAACCGGGCCGACCCGGTGTACGAGACGTCGATCTTCGACCCGGCGACGGAGACCTTCGACCCGGTGGCCGCCGACCCGGAGGCCCGCGGCTACCACTCCTCGGCGTTCCTGCTGCCCGACGGCCGGGTCATGACCACCGGCGACAACCCGGGCGACGGCTCCTGGAACCACAACGTGTCGATCTACAGCCCGCCCTACCTCTTCAAGGGCGAACGCCCGGTGATCACCTCGCTGATCGACACCGAGTGGACCTACGGCGACACCCAGCGGATCACCGTCGACCGGCCGATCGCCAAGGCCGAGCTGATCCGCCCGGCGGCCGTCACCCACTCCTCCGACCCCAACCAGCGGTTCGTGGACCTGCCGCTGTCGGTGGACGGTGACGACCCCACGACCGTCGACCTGAACGTGACGAGCAACCCCAACCTGGCCCCGCCCGGCTGGTACATGCTGTTCGCCGTCGACGCCAACGGGGTCCCGTCGGTGGCGAAGTGGGTGCACCTCCAGGGCCCGCCCGCCCTCACCGCCCAGGACGCCCACGCCCACGCGCACGTCCACGACTTCGCCGACGCCCCGCAGGGCAAGGTCACCGGCCCCCGCACGAAGCGCGCCGCCGAACCGGTCGCCCCGACCGTCTCCGGCTGCGACCGCCACTACGGCTCGGCCAACGTCTGCGTGCCCACCACCTTCCCGGCGGACGTCGAACCCACCACGGCCGCCCGCTGCGACTGGCTGAAGGAGCACGACTACGGCCGGCTGAAGGTCAACGGCAAGGACGACCCGCTGAAGCTGGACCGCGACCGGGACGGCATCGCCTGCGGCAAGGGGGACTACCGGCAGCGCCGCTGAGGAACCGCTGACGAACCCCTGAACGACGGCGGGGGCACACGCACCACCACGGTCCGTGCGCCCCCAACGGCGTCGCTTGCCTGCCGCTTGCCTGCCGCACGTCACCCGCGCTCGGCGTGGAAGGCGACCGCCCGGTCCACGATGGCCTCCAGCTGCTCGTGGTGCGCGCCCTTCCAGTACGCGCGCCCGCACTGCGCGCACTGCGCGAACACGTCGTACGTCCGGTGCGTACCGCCCTTGAGCTGGTCGGCGACCTGCTCCTTGGTCGCGGAGCGCAGCAGACCGTTGCAGGCGGTGCAGCGGGTCCAGGGCCGCAGCTCGGGCCGGAACCGGTCGAGCACGTACTCCAGCTGCTCCTCGGGCCGGGTGCTGTAGACGAACGCGCCCGCCCACAATTCCCGGCGGCGCAGCAGTCCCCGGTCGCGGCTGAGCATCACCCGCTGCTCGGCCGCCGAACGGGCGGCCAGCGCGGGATCCCCGATGTCGGTGGACTCGTACGCGGTGTCCACGCCCAGCAGCCGCATCCGCCGCGCCAGCGTGCCGAGGTGCACGTCGAGGAGGAACCGCAGCGGCGCGCCGGGGACTCGCTGGGGGTGCTCGACGGCGCGCACGGTCACCGACTCGCCCGCGCCGGGCAGGTGCGAGACGGGCACCTCGCGGCCGTCCACGAGCAGCGTGCCGACCTCGGTGAGCGGTACCCCGAGCGACTCGACGACGTGGCCCAGGCCGGAGACGCCGTCGGTGCCGGTGTGCAGCGTGCCGGTGGCCCGGGCCTGCGGCACGAAGACGAGCAGTTGCGGGGCGAACTCGACACGGATCTCTGGACCGTTCACCCGGCAAGGATGACACGGCGGCCGGTCGCGGCCCCGGCATTTCCCGGCGGGCGGTCCGTGCGCAGGGACGTCGGGGGCCCGCACGGAGAAGCCGCGGCGCCGGTGTCGACGCCGCGGCTCGTGCGGTATTCGGACGGACTGCCGGCGGGCTCCCTCCCCCCGGTGTGCTGTCAGTACGCGACCAGGGAGATGCCCACGTAGTGGGCGATGAAGGCCGCCAGGGTGAAGGAGTGGAACACCTCGTGGAAGCCGAACCAGCGGGGTGAGGGGTTCGGGCGCTTGATGCCGTAGATGACGCCCCCGGCGCTGTAGAGCAGGCCGCCGACGACGACGAGGACCAGGACGGCGATGCCGCCGGCACGCATGAAGTCGGGGAGGTAGAAGACGGCGGCCCAGCCCATGGCGATGTAGCAGGGGGTGTACAGCCAGCGGGGCGCCCCGACCCAGAAGACCCGGAAGAGGATGCCCGCGGCGGCCGCCGCCCAGATGCCCCAGAGCAGCCACTGGCCCTTGGCGTCCGGCAGGAGCAGGATCGTCAGCGGGGTGTAGGTGCCCGCGATGATCAGGAAGATGTTGGCGTGGTCCAGGCGGCGCAGGACGCCGTCCATGCGCGGACTCCAGTCGCCCCGGTGGTACAGCGCGCTGACGCCGAAGAGCAGGCAGGCGGTCAGGGCGTAGATCCCGCAGGCGATGCGGCCCCGGGTGGAGTCGGCCAGGGCGGTGAGCACCAGCCCGGCGACCAGGGCGGCGGGGAACATGCCGAGGTGCAGCCAGCCGCGCAGCTTCGGCTTGACCGGGTGGGGCAGGGAAATCTCCTCCGGGCCGCGGCCTGCGGAGGTGTGGTCGGTTGCGTCGGGGACGAACGCTGTCATGGCCGCATCGTACCTACGGGACCGTAAGTTACGGATGAGTGCGGCCTCTTGACCGACGGGAAGTGGCCATCGTCTCACGCGTCGCCCGGCCCGCGCACCCCTCGGGAATCGTCACGCAAAGATTGCGCAAGGTGTACTCAATGTGCACGTAAAGAACCCCGGAAAACCGTGGCCATCGTCACGTTGCTCACCTGTGCGCCCCTCTGGACAGATGGGCGCGCGCATCGCATGATCATATGAGTGCGGTCGGTACCGGATGAGCGCCAAGATCCCTCCGTGAAGCATCCGGGCCGCAGCCCCCACGGGGCCTCCAACCAAAAAACCCTCATTTAGGAGCAATCGTGGCGCGCGACATCGCGGCTCCCGGCGTCCCCACCACCCACCAGGGACTGATCTCCTGGGTCAACGAGATCGCAGAACTGACGCAGCCCGACGCCGTCGTCTGGTGCGACGGCTCGGAGGCCGAGTACGACCGGCTGTGCGAGGAACTCGTCGCCAAGGGCACCTTCAAGAAGCTGGATCCGATCAAGCGCCCCAACTCCTACTACGCGGCCTCCGACCCCACCGACGTCGCCCGCGTCGAGGACCGGACGTTCATCTGCTCCGAGAAGGAGGAGGACGCCGGCCCCACCAACCACTGGAAGGCCCCCGCCGAGATGCGGGAGATCTTCTCCGGCGACAAAGGGCTGTTCCGCGGCTCGATGAAGGGCCGCACCATGTACGTGGTGCCCTTCTGCATGGGCCCCCTCGGCTCGCCGCTGTCCGCGATCGGCGTCGAGATCACCGACTCGGCGTACGTCGCCGTCTCCATGCGCACCATGACCCGCATGGGGCAGCCCGTCCTGGACGAGCTCGGCGACGAGGGCTTCTTCGTCAAGGCCGTGCACTCCGTCGGCGCCCCGCTCGCCGAGGGCCAGGAGGACGTCCCCTGGCCGTGCAGCAGCACCAAGTACATCTCGCACTTCCCCGAGGACCGCGAGATCTGGTCCTACGGCTCCGGCTACGGCGGCAACGCCCTGCTCGGCAAGAAGTGCTACGCCCTGCGCATCGCCTCCGTCATGGCCCGCGACGAGGGCTGGCTCGCCGAGCACATGCTCATCCTCAAGCTGACCCCGCCGCAGGGCGAGTCCAAGTACGTCGCCGCCGCCTTCCCGAGCGCCTGCGGCAAGACCAACCTCGCCATGCTGGAGCCCACGATCTCCGGCTGGACCGTCGAGACCATCGGCGACGACATCGCCTGGATGCGTTTCGGTGAGGACGGCCGCCTCTACGCGATCAACCCCGAGGCCGGCTTCTTCGGCGTCGCCCCCGGCACCGGCGAGCACACCAACGCCAACGCGATGAAGACCCTCTGGGGCAACTCCGTCTTCACCAACGTCGCCCTCACCGACGACGGCGACGTGTGGTGGGAGGGCATGACCGAGGAGGTCCCGGCCCACCTGACCGACTGGAAGGGCAACGACTGGACGCCCGAGTCGGGCACCCCGGCCGCCCACCCCAACGCCCGCTTCACCACCCCGGCCGCGCAGTGCCCGATCATCGCGCCCGAGTGGGAGGACCCCAAGGGCGTGCCGATCTCCGCGATCCTCTTCGGCGGACGCCGCGCCACCGCCGTCCCCCTCGTCACGGAGTCCTTCGACTGGAACCACGGCGTCTTCCTCGGCGCCAACGTCGCCAGCGAGAAGACCGCCGCCGCCGAGGGCAAGGTCGGCGAGCTGCGCCGCGACCCGTTCGCCATGCTGCCGTTCTGCGGCTACAACATGGGCGACTACATGGGCCACTGGATCGAGGTGGGCGCCGACAAGGACCAGTCGAAGCTGCCCAAGATCTACTACGTCAACTGGTTCCGCAAGAACGACGAGGGCACGTTCGTCTGGCCCGGCTTCGGCGAGAACTCCCGCGTCCTGAAGTGGATCGTGGACCGCCTGGACGGCAAGGCCGAGGGCGTCGAGACCCCCATCGGCATCCTGCCGACCAAGGACGCCCTCGACACCGACGGCCTCGACCTCTCCGACAGCGACCTGGAGTTCCTCCTCACCGTCGACAAGGAGGTCTGGCGCGAGGAGGCCGCCCTGGTCCCCGAGCACCTCAACACCTTCGGCGACCACACCCCCAAGGAGCTGTGGGACCAGTACCGCGCGCTGGTACAGCGCCTGGGCTGACCACCAGCCCCCCAAGACTCCGCGGCCGGTCGGTACTCGGTTTGAGGATGCCCTGACCAGCGATCGTCACGCCACGGCCGGCCGCGGAACCGACCGGCGGGGCCCCGTACAACGGCGTACGGGGTTCCGGGCCCGCCACCGCGCCCCGTCCGCCCCGACGGGACCCGCGGCGACGGGCCCACCCCCGCCCACTGCGGCACGGCCCGCCCGGCGGGCTTTCACGAACGTGCCGATGGATGACCGAGCGCTCCGGCCGACGGACCCCGTCGACCGGAGCGCTCGGCCGTCGTCCCCCCGTCCTCCGCGTCCTCCGCGAACAGCTCGCACCACACCGTCTTGCAGCCCGGCCCGCGGTCCACCCCCCACCGCACGGCCAGCGCGTCCAGCAGCACCAGCCCCCGGCCCGACTCCGCCTCGGCGTCCGACGCCCCGCACAGCACGGGCAGCACCCCGGGCTCCGGATCGGTCACCCCCACCCGGACCCGCCCGCCGTCCCGCCACACCCGCACCGTCACGGGCACCCCCTCCCCGACATGCCGGACCACATTGGTCACCAGCTCGCTCACACACAGCCGGACATCGATCCCGTACGCCCGCAGCGCGCCCCGCAGCCGCGGCACGGCCGCCGGAGTCGCGAGCAACTCCAGCGTCAGCGGCGGTCCCACGAAGCGGCCGGCGGCCAGGGGGTGGTGGTCGTGCATGAGGTTCACACCTTCCAGTGCGCTGTGTGACGAACCACTCACACTCTGCCGCCGCGCCGCCTAGCGTGACAGGGCTGCGGACTCCCCGCCCCCGACAGGGGAAGCACCGCGCACCGCGCGGCAACGGCACACCCAGGACGGTGAACGATGGGGCAACGCAAGGACATCGACGGCTCGACCGGCGTCCCGACCTTCTACGGCAGCGAGTTGCGCTGGAAACGCGAGGAAGCGGGCCTGACCCTCCAGCAGTTGGTCGAGGGCAGCTTCTACGGCCCCAGCCACCTCAGCGAGATCGAACGCGGCACGCGCCGCATGCCCGCCGAACTGGCCGAACACGTCGACCGCGTCCTCGGCACGGACGGCTTCTTCACCCGGCGGTGCGAGGACGTACGGCGGGCGAAGAGGAAGGGCTACGCCGGCTATTTCGAACGGGTACTGGAGGCCGAGAAGTTCGCCGACACCATCGAGGAATGGTGTCCGACCCTGATCCCGGGGCTTCTGCAAACGGACGCCTACGCCCGCACAGTGATGCGTTCGGCGCACCCCCTGTCCTCGGACGAGGACGTGGAGGAGAAGGTGACGGCACGCCTGGCGCGCGCCCGCCTCTTCGAGGACAACCACAAGAAGCCCGAATACTGGGTCATCCTGTCCGAAGCCCTCCTACGGCAACCGATCCTGCCGCCGGAGCAGAACGCTGACCAGTGGGAGCACATCGCTGGGCTGGCACGGCGTCACCGCATCCTTCCCCAGATCCTTCCGTGGAACTGCGGCGCGCACCCACTCATGATGGGAATGGCCAAGGTCATGACCTTTCCCGACGCCCCACCGCTGGTCTATCTGGAGTCGCAGTACAGCGGAGACACGGTCGACGATCCGGCCCTCGTGAAGCAGTACCGCAAGGCATACGATCTGCTCAGGGCCGCCGCACTGTCTCCGAAGGCGTCCCTCGCCCTGATGGAGAAGGCGGCTGAGGATGACCGAAATGGCAAGCACCGGGATTGACTTGAGCGCCGCTGTCTGGCGCAGGAGCAGCTACAGCAACGGCACGGGCGGGGATTGCATCGAGGTGGCCGAGGCGTTCCCCGGAGCCGCCCGCTGGCGCAAGAGCAGCCACAGCAACGGGGACGGCGGTGACTGCCTCGAAGTCTGCGACGCCCACACCGGCGTCGTCCCCGTCCGGGACTCCAAGGTCCCGCACGGCCCCGTGCTGACAGTCACGGCACCGGCGTGGACGACGTTCGTCACGTCCCTCAAGCCGGACCCCGGGGCGTGACGCAGCCGCTCGGCGCCGAGCTCTTCGACGCCGACCGGCTGACCCTCGTCGAGGCCCCGGCACCACGGCTGTCGGCGGAGGACCGGCGGTCCATGGACGAGGCGTGGGAGGCGGCCGTCCGGGCCAATCCCACGCTGTTCGACGGACCGGTGGTCGGCTGCACCGGCCTGGAGCACGACGAGCCGCACGGCATCGTGCTGACGTGGGTCCGGGCGACGTACCGGTACTACGCCCTGCGCCGAACACCCGGAGCGACCGTGCGGCTGCCGTCCCTGTTCGCCGCGGTGGCCCAACCGTCGGACGACGGACGGCTCCTGGTCGGCCGGATGGCCCCGTGGACCACCTCACCGGGCCGCTGGCAGCTCCCCGGCGGCGCGGTCGAGCCACCGCCGGACGGCGAGATGCTGACCGAGAGTGACCTGCGCGAGCACGCGGCCCGCGAGCTGGCCGAGGAGACCGGAATCGAGACCCGGGGCGACCGCCTGACGCTCTGGCAGGTCACGCGGCGCGACAACGGCAGCGTCGGCGTCCTCTACAAGGCGCCGCCCGGACCGGCGGCTTGGCTGCGCGACCGCTTCGACACCCTCACGACGTCCGAGCGTGCCCTCGGCCACGCACCGGAACTGGACCGCATCGCTCTGGTGCGTTCCCCCGCCGACCTCGAAGCACTCGCAGGCCCGCACGTGCCGTACCTGCCCCTTGCCCTTTCTCGGCATGCCCGCAGGGCGGGGCCCGCCCAAGGGCGATGACGTGGCAAGGAGACCTGAGGGCCGCATGGCACCTACCCACTGGCTGGGAGAACCGCCCGTCGAGCGGGACCCGTTGACCGGCTGGGCGCTGTCCCGGCTCGCCTCGGCGGTCGCCGAGGACGTCAGGCTGAACGCGGTCGTTGACGTCACGTCCACGGCACGGGCGGTCGAGACGGACCTCGGCGGACCGTTCGGCGCTCGGGCGGTCGGCAGCCCCGCGACCGGGCGGCCCGGAGAGTCGCAAACGTTCCGCCTCACGGGCATCTCGACCCGCGGCCTGCGCGAGGAGGACGCGGGCGAGCCGTGGGCGGTGCTCTTCGACCCCGCCCGTCTGATCCGGGGCATCGGCACGGTGACCGGTGCTCGGCGCGACGGGGACGCGGTCGAACTCGCCCTGACTCCGCACCCGTTGTTCGCCGACCCTGCCGACGACTGGCTGCCGCCCGATGCCCGAAAGCTGGTGGTGCGACTCGACCCGGGGACCGGTCTGCTCCGCACCGCCGTGCTCCACGACGACGAGGGCCCCCTGGTCACCGCCCGCGTCCGCGAGGTGCACATCGACGAGGTGCGGTCGGAGGAAAGGGCGGGGCAGGTCCTGGCCCGGATGGCCAGGACCCTGGTGGAGCCGACTCGGCTGACGGCCGAGATCGCCGTGGAGGCCGACCCGCACGAGGACCTGTCCTTCACCCCCCAGCCGTCGGCCCGTTCCTGGACGGTCACGGTCGGCAGGGAGACCGTGAGGGTGACGGGCGACTACGCCCCGGATCGCACCGGTCCGCTCGCCGCACGGCTGGCCGAACTGCTGGCACCGGCCCGCATCGTCTCCCACCTGACCCACGTCACGCCCGGCCCCGGCAACTCCGTCCGCAGCGGGGTCCGCCCCCTCCGTGCGTTCCCGTTCAGCGCCTGGGCCCCGAACGACAGTCTGACGTGCACCTTCGCCGTCGACCCGGACACGGGCGTCCTCCTGCGCGCGGAGGCGACAGCGTCCGGTCAGCCGGTCATCCGCCACACGGTCACCGGGGTGCGCGCCGGGGCGGGGCTGTGAACGCCGTCCTCCGTGGCCTCTCTTTCGGGGACGGGGGCGAAGCCACCCGTAACCGGGGACCTGCCTCTTCGTTTTAGAGACGTACCTCTAAGAGATACGTCTCTAAAAGAGAGGAAGCACGATGGCCAGATCCACCCCACGCAGTCTGCCGAGACCCCCGGACATGTTCGACCGGGAGTGGGAGTGGAGCGAGCTGACCGCCTTCGCGACCGCCGAGGGCGCCGGGCCCCGGCTCGGCGTGGTGTCGGGCCGTCGGCGGCAGGGCAAGAGCTTCCTGCTCCAGGCGCTGGCGGACGCGACTGACGGCTTCTACTATGCGGCGGTCGAGGCATCGGCGGCCGAGTCCCTGCGGCTGCTGGGAGAGGCGATCGCACGCTTCACCGGCGCGGCGGTGCCCCCGAGGCCGGAGACCTGGGAACAGGCGCTGACGCTGCTCTTCGGGCTCGCGAAGGACCGGCCGGTGCCCGTCGTGATCGACGAGTTCCCCTACCTGGTGCAGAACGCGCCCGCCCTCCCCTCCCAGTTGCAGGCCGCCCTGGGCGTCCGTTCCGAGCGGCACGGCCGGGAGCGCCCCCGGATCCTGCTCTGCGGGAGCGCGATGTCGTTCATGGGCGGCCTGCTCTCCGGAGCGTCACCGCTCTACGGCAGGGCGGGTCTCGACCTGGTCGTGCACTCGCTCGGCTACCGGGAGGCCGCCGACTTCTGGGGCATCCGGGATCCGCGGCTGGCCGTCCTGGTGCACGCCATCGTCGGCGGGACGCCCGCGTACCGCAGGGAGTTCGTCGACGACGACGTGCCGGACGGGCCCGACGACTTCGACGCCTGGGTCTGCCGGACCGTACTCAATCCGGCACGCCCGCTCCACGGCGAGGCCCCCTACCTCCTGGCCGCCGAGCCGGACCTGCGGAACCGGTCGCTCTACCACTCGGTCCTGGCAGCGGTGGCGGGCGGGAACCGCACCAGCGGCGGTATCGCGAGCGCGGTCGGCCGCAAGGCCACGGACATCTCCCTGCCGCTGACCGTCCTGAAGAACTGCGGTCTACTGACCTCCGAACCGGACGCGTTCCGCGCCAACCGCGCCACCTACCACGTCGCCGAGCCCCTCATCACCTTCCACCACGCCGTCGTACGCCCGGAGACGGCCCTGCTGTCCCGTCGCCGTGGACCCGCCACCATGTGGGAACACAGCCGTCCGACGTTCCTCAGCAAGGTCGTCGGTCCCCACTTCGAGCGGTTGTGCCGGGAATGGGTCGAGTGGCACGCCGATGCCGCGACCTTCGGGGGCATGCCCATCCAGGTCTCGGCAGGGACCGTCGCCGACCCCGCGAACCGGACCACCCTGGAGGCCGACGTGGTGGTGCACGGAGCGGTGGGCCAGGATCAGGGCATCCTGCTCTCCGTCGGCGAGGCGAAGTGGCACAAGGTGATGCACCTCGGCCACCTACAACGCCTGCGCCGCATCCTGGAGTTGCTGAAAGCGCGAGGCGTGGACACCAGCCGGGCCCGCCCCGCCTGCTACAGCGGCGCGGGCTTCGCCCCGGAACTGCGCGACGCCGAGAAGCGGGGCGAGGTCGTCCTGGTCGACCTGCACCGGCTCTATCACGCGGCCTGACCCACCCCGGCCAGGCAGAGCCCGCCCATCCCTGAAAGGCACCGATGAGATACGGCCACTCATTTGCCGTCCTGGCGATTGCGTCATTTGTACTGTCCGGGTGTGGCCTTATCGGCGATGATGCCGGGAGGGCCGGGGGGCAGGAGAAGAAAGTGAATATGCAGGAAGCTGCCGACCGCGCCGAACAGATACTGGACAGTACCTTCGCTGGGATCAAGCCGACGGTCGAGGCGATGCGGGGGCCGTCCACCGAGGCTATTTGTCCCGACTTCAAGGGGGATGCGACGGGCGCCGGAACCATTGTCCGGAGGCGCTACGTGATGACGATCATCTCGGGCGAGCGGCGTGGCAGTTTTCTGGGGCTTGTTGAGCGGCACTGGAAAAAGAACGGGTACGAGATCACTTCCGTTCGTGATCACAAGGAGAGGCCTGCCATTTTCGCTTCCACTCCTGACGGTTTTCGGGTCAGTCTGCAGGTCGGTTACAAGGGCATGGCTCGATTCGACGCTACGTCTCCGTGCGCGGTCGAATCCCGAGTGACGGAACCCCCGCGGAAGCCGATCGACCCCGATTCCGAGGCAGCGTTGGGACTCCCGTACATCCGTTCTGACTTCTGGTCGGCTAGCACCCCGCTCAGCTCCCCATCTCCAGGCACGAACGGCTGAGGACGTTCCTTGAGGGGAACTATGTAACGCGACGACCGGCCGCACCCATGCCTGGCGGCTCGAAGAGTCTCCCCGCAACGGCTCGCTTCCGCGCGTTGCGCGTCCACGGTGCGCGGACCGCCGACAACGCCGGGCGGGCGTCGGCACGGATGGCCTGGACTTCGGCGGGCCCGACCAGGCTGACGGCCGACGGCCAGTCACCGCCACCACCGACGTGGTCATGCAAGCGTCCAGTCATCGCGCGGGCCGGACCGCCACGGACTCCTGCGCCTGATCGGCCGGCGCCTGACCGTGCGGTATGAGCTGCGGCTCGATCGCCGTGTGCTGCCCCGCCAGGACGCGACGACGGAAGCGCACAGTTGCCCGGCCGGCACGACGGCACGACGGCACAACGACACGGCGCCCGCGCTTCGAGCGCGGGCGCCGTGTCGTCGCCGTGCGTGGCGCCCGGTCCGCGCGTCGCTGCGGGTGCGCGCGGACCGGGGCCGTTCGGGGGTGCCCCGGGCGGGGGCTCAGCGGGACGTGAGTTCGCGCGGCTGGAGTGCCGCGCTGTGGGCGTCCATGCGTTCGGCGGCCAGGATGGCGGCCGCCGTGTCGGCGCGCGAGGCGGCCACGACCAGGGCGCGGCCCGAGAGGGCGTGGGCCCGGCGGTGCAGGGCCGCCGCGTTGGGGTCGCGGCCCTGGGTGGTCGCCGACGCGCGGGCCGGCTTGCGTCCTCCCCGCAGGCGGGTGACCTGCTCCGCCAGTTGTTCGGCGGCGGCGTCCAGGTCGCTGGAAGGGGCCACCGCGCGCAGCTCGTCGGTGACGGCGAGCAGCGTGCCGAGATGGCCCGCGAGCTGGATGTCCAGCTCCTCCTCGCGGGAGCGGCGGGGGACGTCCTGGGAGGTGCCGGCCATCGTGCTGTGGACCGACTTGGCGCGGATCGGTTCGTACATGGATGGCCTCCTGAGTGCTAACAGGAAACCATCCTAGCTTGGATTCAGTCTAAAGTTGAGTCGTTCACAAAAGAGGACGCGATCGTGCACGCACGGTGAGTGCGGCGGTCAGGGCTGGCCGTATCCGTCCAGGAAGCGGCCGATCCGGCCCATCGCGTCCTCCAGGTCGGTGGTCGAGGGGAGGGTCACCACCCGGAAGTGGTCCGGCTCCGGCCAGTTGAAGCCGGTGCCCTGCACGACCATGATCTTCTCGCTGCGCAGCAGGTCAAGGACCATCTGCCGGTCGTCCTTGATCTTGAAGACCTTGGGGTCGAGGCGCGGGAAGAGGTACAGCGCGCCCTTGGGTTTGACGCAGGTCACGCCCGGGATGCTGGTCAGCAGGTCGTAGGCGATGTCCCGCTGCTCGCGCAGCCGGCCGCCGGGCAGGACCAGGTCGTTGATCGTCTGGCGGCCGCTGAGCGCGGCGACGACGCCGTGCTGGCCGGGCATGTTCGCGCACAGGCGCATGTTCGCCAGGACCGTCAGACCCTCGATGTAGGAGTCGGCGTGCGCGCGGGGGCCGGAGATCGACATCCAGCCCACCCGGTAGCCCGCCACCCGGTACGCCTTCGACATGCCGTTGAAGGTGAGGGTGAGCAGGTCGGGCGCGACGGCGGCGGTCGGGATGTGGGTGGCCTCGTCGTAGAGGATCTTGTCGTAGATCTCGTCGGAGCAGACCAGCAGGTTGTGGCGGCGGGCGATGTCGGTCAGGCCCTTGATCATGCTCTCGTCGTAGACCGCGCCCGTGGGGTTGTTCGGGTTGATGATCACCAGCGCCTTGGTGCGGTCGGTGATCTTGCGCTCGACGTCGGCGAGGTCCGGCATCCAGTCGGCCTGCTCGTCGCAGCGGTAGTGCACCGCGGTGCCGCCGGACAGTGAGACGGCGGCCGTCCAGAGCGGGTAGTCGGGCGCGGGGACGAGGACCTCGTCGCCGTCGTCCAGCAGGCCCTGCATCGCCATCACGATCAGCTCGGACACGCCGTTGCCGATGAAGACGTGCTCGACGTCGGTCTCGATGCCGAGGGTCTGGTTGTGCATCACGACCGCGCGGCGGGCCGCCAGCAGGCCCTTCGCGTCGCCGTAACCGTGGGCCGAGGACACGTTGCGGAGGATGTCCTCGAGGATCTCGGGCGGGCACTCGAAGCCGAAGGCCGCCGGATTCCCGGTGTTCAGCTTGAGGATGCGGTGACCGGCAGCTTCCAGCCGCATCGCCTCCTCGAGCACCGGGCCCCGGATCTCGTAACAGACGTTGGCGAGCTTGGTCGACTGGATCACCTGCATGCAGGGAGCTTACGGCCCCCTCGTGCCGTTCGGTCCGTGTTTTCCGCCACGTGAGACGCGTCGGTTCGGGTGGTTATGTCCTCCGGCGCTCTCCATGACCCTCACACGGACCCTCCCCGTCTCCCCACCGGCCCTCCCCGTGACGGTCGCCACCCGCGCGGCCGTCCGCGACACGCTGGTCCCGGTCACCCCGCGACGGCACCTTGCCCCCTCGGCGCTCCCGTGCTGACAATGCGCATGACAATTCTGTGGGTGTCCGGAGGATTCCGGGCGCCCAAGTCACCAGAGGGGACCCCCACATGAGACAACCTCTCGTCGTCGCGCTCGCCGCCCTGGCCCTGGCCGGCGTCGGCGCGACCCCCGCGGTCGCCGCCGGGCCCGCCCCCACGGCCCCGGACACGACCGCGGCCACGGACGCCGGGGGCACCACGCTCCTCGACGTCGTCGACGGTGCCGCCGCGACCGTGACGGACACCGTGTCCGGCCTCACCGCGCCGCGGGCGAACGCCGTGAACTTCGCCGGCACCGTCGCGCTCAGCAACTGCTCCGGTTCCGTCGTCCGCATGCCGGACTCCGCCGCCGACGACCCCGCGCTCGTCCTCACCAACGGCCACTGCCTGGAGAGCGGCTTCCCGGCGCCCGGGCAGGTCCTGGTCGACCGGCCCTCCAGCCGCAGCTTCGGCCTGCTCAACGCCTCCGGCTCCCGGGTCGCCACCCTGCGGGCCGAGCGGCTGGTCTACGCGACGATGACCGACACCGACGCGGCGATCTACCGCCTCAACCGCACCTACGGGCAGATCCGGAGCGCGTACGGGATCGACGCGCTCACCCTGAACGACACCCGCCCGACGGCGGGGACCGCGATCAGCGTCGTCTCCGGGTACTGGAAGCGGATCTACAACTGCTCGATCGACGGCTTCGTGCACCGCATGAAGGAGGGCGACTGGACCTGGAAGGACTCGGTCCGCTACACCCCCTCCTGCAACACCATCGGCGGCACCTCCGGCTCGCCGGTCGTCGACGCCGCCACCGGCAGGGTCGTCGCCGTCAACAACACCGGCAACGAGGACGGCGAGCGCTGCACGGTGAACAACCCCTGCGAGATCGACGAGCAGGGCCGGGTCACCGTCCGCCAGGGCATCAACTACGCCCAGCAGACCTACTGGTTCCCCGGCTGCTTCGGCGCCGACAGCAAGCTGGAGCTCGGCGCGAGCGGCTGCGTGCTGCCCAAGCCGTAGCACCGCCCGGGGCAAGGGGGGGCGGGCGGTCACCGGGGTGTCCGGCGCACCGCCCGTCCCGCCAGCACGTCGGTGCGCCGCCCGTCCTCGATCACGAACCGCCCGTCCACCATGACGTACGGGATGCCCGTCGGCAGCGTCCGGGGCTCCTCGAAGGTCGAGCCCGCCCCCACCGTGGCCGGGTCGAACAGCACCAGGTCGGCCCGGTACCCCTCACGGATCAGCCCGCGGTCCGGCAGCCGCAGCCGGGCGGCCGGCCGCGCGGTCAGGTGGGCCACGCACTCCTCCAGCGTCAGCACCCCCAACTCCCGTACGTAGTGCCCGAGATAGCGGGGAAACGTGCCGTAGGCGCGCGGATGCGGCTTGGCGCCCTGGAGGATGCCGTCGGAGCCGCCGGTGTGCACCCGGTGGCGCATGATGGCCCGCACGTTCTCCTCGTGGCCGACGTGCTGGAGGATGGTCGGCGCGAGCCGGTCCTTCAGCAGCAGCTCACGGGCGACCGCCCAGGGGCTGTCCCCGCGCTCGCGGGCGGCGTCGAGGACCGTGCGGCCCACGTACTCGCCCAGCGCCGGGTCGCCGACGCCGGAGATCTCGATGGTCTCCCACTCCACCGGCACGCCGTGGCAGCCGTCCGAGCCGGTGACCTCCAGGTGGTGCCGGATCCGCTCGGCCGTCTCCTCGTCCGCGAGCCGCCGCAGGACCGCCTCCGGGCCGCCCTCGCTCGCCCAGCTCGGCAGCAGCGCCACCAGCGTGGTGCAGCCCGGCGTGTACGGGTAGGTGTCGAGGCTGATGTCCGCCCCGGCGTCCAGGGCCTCGTCCAGCAGGGCCAGCAGCTCAGGCGCGCGGCCCTTGTTCTCCCCGAAGTTCATCGTGGCGTGCGCCAGGTGCAGCGGGCAGTCCGCCTCCCGGGCCAGCTCCACCATCTCGGCGTACGCGCCGAGCGCGCCGGCGCCGTAACTGCGGTGGTGCGGGCAGTAGTAGCCGCCGTACTCGCCCACCACCCGGCACAGCTCGGTCAGTTCGGCGCCCCGGGCGTACATCCCCGGTGTGTACGTCAGCCCCGAGGACATGCCGACCGCGCCCTGCTCCAGGCCCTCGGCGACCAGGCGCCGCATCCGGTCCAGTTCGGCGGGTGTGGCCTCGCGGTCCTCCCAGCCGACGGCGAGGGCGCGGACGGTGCCCTGCGGGATCAGGTAGGCGGCGTTGACCGCGATGCCCCGGTCCAGCCGGTCCAGGTACTCGCCGACCGAGCGCCAGTCGAAGTCGATGTCGTCCCCGTCGCCGTTCCACCCGGCGATCGCCCGGCGCACCTCGCCCAGCGTGCGGTCGTCGACCGGCGCGTAGGACAGGCCGTCCTGGCCGAGCACCTCCAGGGTGACGCCCTGGGCGGCCTTGGCGCTGTGGTCGGGGTCGCGCAGCAGGGCCAGGTCGCTGTGCGCGTGCATGTCGATGAAGCCGGGGGAGAGGGCGAGGCCCTCGGCGTCCAGTTCCCGGCGGGCCTTGGGGCGTTGACAGCCCGCGGCCGCCGCCTCCTTCACGATCGACACGATGCGGCCGCCGTCGACGACCACGTCCGCGCGGTAGGAGTAGTCGCCGGAGCCGTCGACCACCTCCGCGTCCCTGATGACGAGCTCTTCCATGCGCCGGCCTCCTAGAAGAACGTGCGGATGTAGTCGACCACCGTGCCGTCCGCCTCCGCGACGGGGATGAGCTCCCACTTGTCGAACGACGTGCAGGGGTGGGACAGACCGAGTCCCACCCAGTCTCCCACCTGAAGGCCCGGCTCCCCGGTGGTGCGCAGCCACGCGTGCTGGTCGGACAGGCCGGTGACCGTGATGCCGGCGGCCGGCTGCTCGGTGCCGTCCCGGCGTACCACCTGCGCGGACGGCAGGTCCAGGTCGTACGCGGCGTCCCGCTTGCCCGCGTTCAGGAACGCCTGCTCGGGCGACGGGCGGGAGACCACCTGCGCCCACAGCCGGAACGCCGGCTCCAGCGCGCCCTCCTCCGGCACCCGGTTGAACGGGGTCAGCCGGCGGTAGTGCCCGTCGTCGTGCGAGACGTACGCGCCCGAGCGCAGCAACTTCAGTACGGGTGCCGACAGTTCGGGGATCTCCGCGAAGACGTCGGCGACCGCGTCGAACCAGGCGCTGCCGCCCGCGCTCACCACGATCTCGTCGAGCCCCGCGAACCGCCCGGCCTGGTCGAAGTTGGCGGCCAGGGACACCAGTCGCCGCAGCCAGGCCCGTACCCGCTCCGGGTCCGCGGCGGGGACCTCGCCCTCGTACCCGGCGACGCCGGCCAGCCGCAGCGCGCGCGCCCCGGCCACCGCGTCGGCGACGGCGGCGCACTCGGCCTCGGTGCGCACGCCCGTGCGGGCACCGTCGCCGGCGGCCAGCTCGACCACCACGTCCACGGGGCGGGCGGCCCCTTCGAGGGCCGCGTCCATCAGCTCGACGCCGCGCACGGAGTCGACGTAGCACAGGAAACGGAACTCGGGGTCGGTGTCCTGCTCGGCGGCGATCCACCGCAGGGCGGCGGCGTCCACCAGCTCGTTGGCCAGGAACACCCGGCGGACGCCGAACGCCCGGGCCACGCGCACCTGGTGGGGCACGGCCAGCGTGATGCCCCAGGCGCCGTGCTCGATCTGCCGCCGGAACAGCTGCGGGGCCATGGAGGTCTTGCCGTGCGGGGCGAAGGCGAGCCCGTGCCGGGCCGCGTACGTCTCCATCAGGCGCAGGTTGTGCTCCAGCCGCTCGGCGGACAGCGCGAGCACCGGGGTGGTGAAGCCGTCGGTGAAGAGGTTGCGGCGCTGCGCGGCCAGCTCGCCGACGGTCAGCCCGTCGGCGTCCGGCGGGAGGCCCTTGAAACGGTGGTCGACGCGTTCCTCGGAGAGAAGGGCGAGCGCGTCCAAGCCGGTGCCGGAGACCATCGGAACCTCCTGATCAGGTGCGTTGCGCTGGTTGCAACACTCATTGCGTATATCGCTTACCGCTGTCTAACATCTCGGCCACGCGGGGTCAACGGACACCGCCCCACCCCGCAGCCACCGAGGAGCCCCGCCATCGTGACCGTCACCGGAACCGGCAACGCCCCCGGCGCCCTAGAGGCCGTCGACGTCGTCGCGCTCGGCGAGTCCATGGTGACGTTCCTGCCCACCCGGCCCGGCCGCCTCGCCGACGTCCCCTCCTTCGACCGCGGCATCGGCGGCGCCGAGTCCAACGTGGCCTGCACGCTCGCCGCCGCCGGACACACCACCCGGTGGGTCGGCCGGGTCGGCGCCGACGGCTTCGGCGACCACCTCGTCGAGGCGATCGGCGCCGCGGGCGTCGACGTGTCGTACGTGCGCCGCGACCCGGACCGCCCCACCGGCATCTACTTCCGCACCGCCGGGGACCGCGCCGACGACGCCCACGAGGTCGCCTACTACCGGGCCGGTTCGGCCGCCTCCGCGATGAGCACCACCGGCGTCGACCTGGCGGCCGTGCGCGCCGGACGGGTCCTGCACCTGTCCGGCATCACGGCGGCCCTCTCCGACGGCTGCCGGGACCTGATGCGGGAGCTGACCGCACGCCGCCCCGGACGGCCCCTGGTCTCCTTCGACGTCAACCACCGCCCCGGCCTGTGGCGCGACGGACACGGACCCGAGGTGCTGCTGGAACTGGCGCGCGGGGCGGACATCGTCTTCGTCGGCGACGACGAGGCACGCGAGGCATGGGGGCTGCCCGGGGCCCGCGCGGTGCGGGAGGCGCTGCCCGAGCCGCGTCTCGTCGTCGTCAAGCAGGGCAGGGGCGGGGCCGTCGCCCTGGACCGGGAACCCGACGGCCGCGCGGACGCGGAGGGCACGGCCACCTTCGTGCCCGCCCTGGACGTCGACGTCGTGGCCGCCACCGGCGCCGGCGACGCGTTCGCCGCCGGCTTCCTCTCGGCCACCCTGAGGGGCCTTCCCGTACGGGACCGGCTGCGGCACGGACACCTCATGGCGGCGGCCACCCTCACCGCCCCCGGCGACCTCGCGCCCCCGCCCGCCCGCACCCTGGCCGACCGGCTCGCCGCCCTCGACGACACCGGGTGGGGGAGACTGCGACTCGGCCCCGGCTGGACACGAGCCGACGAAGAGGCCGACGAGGAGGTACGCACCATATGAGCCAGACCGTCGACCGCGCACTGAGCATCCTGCCGCTGCTCGCGGAGGGACCCGCCGACCTCGGACAGGTCGCCGACCGCCTCGGCGTCCACAAGTCCACGGCGCTGCGCCTGCTGCGCACCCTGCACGAACACGGCCTGGTCTACCGCCAGTCCGACCAGCGCTACCGCCTCGGCGCCCGCCTCTTCGCCCTCGCCCAGGAGGCGATGGAGAACCTCGACGTCCGCGAGATCGCCCACCCCCACCTCGCCCGCCTCAACGAGCGCTGCGGCCACACCGTGCACCTCGCCGTGTACGAGGAGAACGAGGTCCTCTACATCGACAAGGTGGAGAGCCGCTACCCGGTGCGCATGTACTCGCGGATCGGCAAGCCCGTCGCGATCACCGTCGCCGCCGTCGCCAAACTGCTCCTGGCCGACCTGCCCGAGCACGAGCGGCGCGCCCTCGCGGAGAAGCTCGACTACCCCATGTACACACCCCGTTCGACACCGAACGCCACCGCGTTCCTCCAGGAACTGGCCACGGTGCGCGAACAGGGCTGGGCCACCGACCTCGGCGGCCACGAGGAGTCCATCAACTGCGTCGCCGCCCCGATCCGCGGGGCCGACGGCCGGGTGGTCGCCGCGATGTCGGTGTCCGCGCCGAACGTCGTCGTCACCGCCGACGAACTCCTCACCCTGCTCCCGCTGGTGCGCCGCACGGCGGACGCCATCAGCGGGGAGTACTCCGGCAGAACTCCAGTGAAGGACACCCCCGCATGACCGAGAAGACCGCGCTCACCCCGGCGACCCACACCACCCCGCCCGCGAAGTTCTCCCACGGGGTGCGCAAGGGCAACATCCTCCAGGTCGCCGGTCAGGTCGGGTTCCTCCCGGCGCAGGAGGGCAAGCCGCCGACGCCCGCCGGCCCCACCCTGCGCGAGCAGACCCTCCAGACCCTCGCCAACGTCAAGGCCATCCTGGAGGAGGGCGGCGCGACCTGGGACGACGTGATGATGATCCGCGTCTACCTCACCGATGTCGACCACTTCGCCGAGATGAACGACCTGTACAACACCTACTTCGAGGAGCAGGGCCTCACCCAGCCCCCGGCCGCCCGCACGACCGTCTACGTCGGTCTGCCCCCCGGCCTCCTCATCGAGATCGACGCGCTCGCCGTCCTCGGCTGAGCTTCCCGCACGCCCCCTCCGCAGCCGACCGGCACGGCGTCCCGCACACCCGCGGGGCGCCGTGCCGCGATCCCCCCTGCCCGAAAACCCCATGCCCTTACCCAGAGGACCCCCGCATGTCCCACCCGCAATTCCTCCCGCTCGCCGCCTCCGCGCCGGACGGGACACCACCCCACACCGGTGGACTGCTCCTGCTCGTCGACGGCACCGCCGGCCTGCTGACCGTCGCCGCCCTCGGCATCGCGCTGCTCCTCTTCCTGATCATCAAGGTGCGGCTGCAGCCCTTCGTCGCCCTGCTCGGCGTCTCCATAGCCGTCGGCTTGGCGGCCGGACTCTCGGTCACCGAACTCTTCGGCACGGTCCAGCGCTCCGACGCGGTGTCCACCATCGAAAGCGGCATGGGCGGCATCCTCGGCCACGTCGCGATCATCATCGGCCTCGGCACCATGCTGGGCGCCATCCTCGAGGTCAGCGGCGGCGCCGAGGTGCTGGCGGGCCGGCTGCTCGGCCTGTTCGGCGAGAAGCGCGCCCCCCTCGCCATGGGCCTCACCGGCCTCATCTTCGGCATCCCGGTCTTCTTCGACGTCGGCATCTTCGTCCTCGCCCCGATCGTCTACGCCGCCGCCAAACGGTCCGGCAAGTCGATCCTGCTGTACTGCCTGCCGCTGCTCGCCGGGCTCTCCGTCACCCACGCCTTCCTGCCCCCGCACCCCGGCCCGGTGGCCGCCGCCGGACTGCTCCAGGTGGACCTCGGCTGGGTCATCCTGATGGGTGTCGTCTGCGGCATCCCCGCCGTGATCGCCGCGTGGGTCTACTCCGCCTGGATCGGCCGGCGCATCTTCGTCGCCGTGCCGCAGGACATGGTCGAGGCCGCGGAAGAGGCCAGGGCGGCCGTCGTCGCCGAACAGCGGGCCTCCGGCGTGACGCCCCGCGAGACGCCGGTCCCGCTCGGCACCGTCCTCGGCATCATCGGCACGCCGCTGCTGCTGATCCTCGCCGCGACCTTCTCCTCGATCGCCCTCGACCCCTCCACCCTGCGCTCGGTGATCGAGTTCTTCGGCCACCCCTTCGTGGCGCTGACCCTCGCCCTGTTCCTCGCCTACTACCTGCTCGGCATCCGGCGCGGCTGGTCCCGCAAGTCCCTGGAGACCGTCTCCACGTCCTCCCTGAAGCCGGTCGGCAACATCCTGCTCGTGGTCGGCGCCGGCGGCGTCTTCGGCGCGGTCCTCAAGGCCAGCGGGGTCGCCCAGGCCCTCTCCGACACCTTCAACGACGTCGGCCTGCCGGTGATCGTCCTGTCGTACCTGATCTCCGTGGTGCTGCGGGTCGCCCAGGGCTCGGCGACGGTCGCCATCGTGACGACGGCGGGCATCGTGGCCCCGCTGCTCGCCGAGGGGGACCACTCGCAGGCGTTCGTCGCGCTCGTCATCATGGCGATCTCGGCGGGCTCCATCTTCGCCTCGCACGTCAACGACGGCGGGTTCTGGATGGTCGCCAAGTACTTCGGCATCAGCGAACGCGACACGCTCAAGACGTGGACGGTCCTGGAGAGCGTGCTCTCCGTGGCCGGGTTCCTGGTCGCGGCCGCCCTCAGCCTCGTCGTATGAGTCGTACGAGGGGAGGGACCGGTGGGGCCCGTGTAGGCGTCCGATAACGAAGTCGGGGGCTGGCTGTGCCCGGCACAGGTTTGTCGACCATACTGCTCCGCTGTGGAGCAGCGCATTGGATCGAGCAGCCAGCCCCTGGAAGGCGCCGGATTCGACCCGGCATTCATCCCCGGGCTCACCGCCCCCGTGTCCGGCCGGCAGGAGGAGTCCGGGCCGGGCAAGGACCGTTCCGGTGAGCCGGAGGAGGCCAACGGGACGGTGACGTCCGGCAGTTCCGCGCCGGAACCGCGGGACGTGGTCCCCGGCCCGGACGAGGCTCCGCAGGACGGGGCCGAGGAGGACGAGGGCGTCCCCGACGGGCCCGTCTTCGAGGCGTCCGACCGCCGTGCGTCCATCGTCGCGGACCACCGGGGCGTGCGGCTGCGGCTGGACGACCAGGAGTGCGAGTTCCGTTGGGACGAGATCGGCGCGGTGGAGACGGAGACCGCCCGCTTCGGCAAGCGCTACACGGTCACCGTGCACACCCCGGACCGGCGCTGGTACCCCATCGAGATCGACGCCCCGGCCCGCAGCCGGTTCGCCGAGTGGGACACGGAGTTGGACGCGGTCCTCGACGCGTACTTCGACGACGGCGAGGACACGGAGGCGGACGCGGACGCGGACGCCGAGACGGACGCGGACGTTAAGACGGACGCGGACGCCAATGCGGACCCGAAGGCGGACGCGGACGACTCGGAGTCCTCCACCGCGTCCGGCGCCAACGCGTCCGGCCCCGACCTGACCAAGGACTCCACAGACTCCACAGACTCTACGGACTCCAAGGTCTCCAAGGCGTCGGAGGAGCCCAAGGACTCCGAGGAGCCGAAGGAGTCGAAGGAGCCGAAGAAGTCGAAGTAGGGCGCCGGAAGCCCCGGGGTGCTCACCCCGGGGCTTCGGGGCTTCCGTTCAGCTCAGGGGCTTGAAGCCCCGCAGCCGCAGGCTGTTGCCGACGACGAAGACCGAGGAGAACGCCATCGCGGCCCCGGCGATCATCGGGTTGAGCAGCCCCGCCGCGGCCAGCGGCAGCGCCGCGACGTTGTAGGCGAAGGCCCAGAACAGGTTGGCCTTGATGGTCCCCAGGGTCCTGCGGGCCAGGCGGATCGCGTCGGCGGCCACCCGCAGGTCGCCGCGGACCAGGGTCAGGTCGCCGGCCTCGATCGCCACGTCGGTGCCGGTGCCCATGGCCAGCCCGAGGTCGGCGCGGGCGAGGGCCGCCGCGTCGTTGACGCCGTCGCCGACCATGGCCACCGAGCGGCCCTCGTCCTGGAGCCGCTGGACGACGGCCACCTTGTCCTCCGGCATGACCTCGGCGATCACCTCGTCGATGCCGACCTCCGCCGCCACCGTCCGGGCCACCGCCTCGTTGTCCCCGGTCAGGAGGATCGGCGTCAGGCCGAGTGCGCGCAGCCGGGCGATGGCCTCCGCGCTGGTGTCCTTCACCGCGTCGGCGACCTCCAGGACCGCGCGGGCCTCGCCGTCCCAGGCGACCGTGATCGCGGTGCGCCCGGCGGCCTCGGCGTCCGCCTTGGCGCGGGCCAGCGCCTCGGGCAGTTCCAGGGACCACTCGCGCAGCAGCTTCTCGCGGCCGACGAGGACCGCGTGTCCCTCGACGACGCCCTGCACCCCGAGACCGGGCACGTTGCGGAAGTCCTCCGTGGCGGGCAGGGTGCCGACCCGCTCGGCCGCGCCCGCGGACACGGCCCGGGCGATCGGGTGCTCGGAGGCGTGCTCCAGGGCGCCCGCGAGGCGCAGCACGTCCTTCTCGTCGGTGCCGTCGGCGGTGTGCACGGCCAGCAGGGTCATCCGGCCGGTGGTGACGGTGCCGGTCTTGTCGAGGACAACGGTGTCGACGGCGCGGGTGCTCTCCAGGACCTCCGGGCCCTTGATGAGGATGCCGAGCTGGGCGCCCCGCCCGGTGCCGACCATCAGCGCGGTCGGGGTGGCCAGGCCGAGGGCGCAGGGGCAGGCGATGATCAGGACGGCGACGGCGGCGGTGAACGCGGCGGCCGGTCCCGCCCCGTTGCCCAGCCAGAACCCGAGGGTGCCCAGGGCCAGTGCGATGACGACCGGGACGAAGACGGCGGAGATGCGGTCGGCGAGCCGCTGGGCCGCCGCCTTGCCGTTCTGCGCGTCCTCGACCAGCTTCGCCATCCGGGCGAGCTGGGTGTCGGCGCCGACCCGGGTGGCCTCGACGACCAGCCGCCCGCCGGCGTTGACGGTGGCGCCGGTGACGGTGTCCCCGACGGTGACCTCGACCGGGACGGACTCGCCGGTCAGCATGGACGCGTCGAGTGCGGAGGTGCCCTCGGTGACCGTGCCGTCGGTGGCGATCTTCTCGCCGGGCCGGACCAGGAAGCGGTCGCCCACGGCGAGCTGCCCGACCGGGATCTGTTCCTCCCGGCCGTCGCGCAGCACGGTGACGTCCTTGGCGCCCAGCTCCATCAGCGCCCGCAGGGCGGCCCCGGCGCGGCGCTTGGAACGGGCCTCGAAGTAGCGGCCGGCCAGAATGAACGCGGTCACCCCGGCGGCGGCCTCCAGATAGATGTTGGCGGCGCCGTCGCTGCGGGCGATGGTCAGCTCGAAGGGGTGGGTCATGCCGGGCGTGCCGGCGGTGCCGAAGAACAGCGCCCACACCGACCACAGGAAGGCCGCCGAGACACCGATCGAGACCAGGGTGTCCATGGTGGCCGCGCCGTGCCGGGCGTTGGTGAAGGCGGCGCGGTGGAAGGGCCAGGCGGCGTAGGTGACGACCGGGGCGGCCAGGGTCAGGGACAGCCACTGCCAGTACTCGAACTGCCAGGCCGGCACCATCGCCAGCACGATCACCGGCACGCTCAGCACCACGGCGGTGATCAGCCGCTCCCGCAGGGGCCGCAGCTCGTCCGGCCCGCCGTCGTCCTCGCCGGAGCCGCCGTCGCCGCCGCCCGGCTCGTGCACCGGTTCCGGGCGGGGCTCGCGGGCGGTGTAGCCGGTGGCCTCGACCGTGGCGATCAGGTCCGCGACGGCGACGTCGCCGGCGTAGGTGACCTTGGCCTTCTCAGTGGCGTAGTTGACGGTGGCGGTGACGCCGTCCATCCGGTTGAGCTTCTTCTCCACGCGGGCGGCGCACGAGGCACAGGTCATGCCGCCGATCGCGAGTTCGACCTCGGCCTGGTCCGGGACGGTGGTGGCCATCGCTGCTGCTCCTGCTGGTGGGTCGGGGCGGTGCGTGCGGTTGGAGTACCCCTTGGGGGTATTCTACTCCCCACCTTATACCCCCTGGGGGTATGCGACAACGGCCGGCCGGCGCGGGCCCCGGCGCCCGCACGGCGAAGGGGCCCCTCCTCGGTGAGGAGAGGCCCCGACGGCTGAGGGAGGCGCTGCCGGCGTCAGCTGCAGTACTGCGCCTCCTTGCCGATCGAGCGGTACATGCAGTCCGCGTTCTCCAGCAGCTGGAGCACCGCGTCCCGGTTCCTGGACGTCTCCCGCTCGATGACCTCGTCGGGCGGATAGAAGCCGCCGCTCCACGAGGACCGCGGATACATCTCGAAGGTGTAGCCGAAGATCTTGTGCGCGCCCCACAGGTAGTCGTCGATCGACCCGTCCGTGATGTAGAGGTCACTGGACTGCTGCGGGGTGTAGCCGTTGCTCGCGGCCATCTTCTGTCCGACGGTCCGGAAGGCGGCGTGGTCGTCCGCCGTCATCCCGGTGGTGGTGTCGGAGTAGGTGTAGCCGAACGGCCACAGCACCAGCTCGCTGTACGTGTGGAAGTCGATCCCGGCCGTGATCTGCTGCTCGCCGCCCACGACCCGGCTGCGCACGAAGTCCGCGACGACCTTCACCTCGGGTGCCGACTCCGGTGCCGAACCCCGGTACGTCTCGGAGGACTTGCTGCCGGAGGAGCCGCCGCAGCAGCCCCAGCGGTAGTCCCAGTTGCGGTTCAGGTCCGTGCCGACGGCCGACGAACCGGAGTTGGGCTGCCGGTTCTTGCGCCAGGAGCGGTAGGAGCCGGTGGCGATGTCGTACTCGCCGCCGTCCGGGTTCAGGTCGGGGACGATCCAGATCTCGCGGTTGTTCACCAGGTTCGTGATCCGGGAGTCGCTGCCGTAGCCCGCGCCGAGCTCCCGCAACAGGTACAGGGCCATCTCGACGGTCAGGTGCTCGCGGGCGTGCTGGTGGTGGGTGAACAGCACCTCGGGCTCGTCCTCGTCCGTGGCCACGTTGTCGCTGATCTTGATCGCGACGATGTCGCGGCCCTGGTAGGACGTGCCGATCACGCGTTTGCTCATGATGCCCGGGTACGCGGCCAGCCGCTGGTCGATCTCCGCGTTCATCTCGGTGTAGTTGTGGTAGCGGGAGTCGGCCGACGGGAAGTCGTACAGCCGCACGCCGTCCGAGCCGGACGACCGGTCGGGGGCGGCGCCCAGCGGCGTGACGTCGTAGCCCTGTCGGCGCAGGGCGCGGATCTGGTCGGCGCGCCCGGAGACCACGACGGTCTCCTCGTCGGCCTCGTCCACGCTGACCCCGGCCCGCTGGATCTCCGTACGGGTCAGCGGGGTGGTGTGCCGGTGGATCTCGTACTGGCGGATGTCGTCGGCGGACGGGGCGGCCGGCGGGGCCTTCGCGCTGTCGGCGCCGGCCTCGGGTGCCGACAGCGACAGGGGGGCCGCGACGGCGAGAGCGATCAGGGCGGCGAGCACGCCGGGGCGTCTGCCGCGGGGGCGAAGTCGCATGAAGTCTCCTCGTGGGAGGTGGGGGTGGTTCATGACGACGTGCGTGGTGCGGTGGGCTCATGGTCGGGGTATGACATGATCAGGTCAAGAAGGTGGGTGCGGGGCGACAGCCCCGCCGGCCGCCGGGTGAGGGGCCGCCGCCGGTTCCTGGCGGAACCTCAGGACGGGGCCGGCGGCCGGACGTTCACAGCAGCGCGTCCCACTCCGGGGCCAGGGCGATCGCCCGGAGCTCCTGCATCGTCAGGGCGGGGGTGTCGCGGGTGGCGTTCTCGTGCTGGGAGCCCGAGTTGAATGCGCTGATCACGACCCGGCCGCCGTCCGTCCGCAGGGTGTCGACGGTCCACATGACGACACCCTCCGCGCCCTTCTCCCGTCCTTCGCGGGCAGCCGGGCGAGGGCGTCGAGCAGGGTGAGCCGCAGGGACGGGTCGTCGGCGCCGGACGCCGGCAGCTCGGGGAACACGGCGGTCGACCGCTCCGTGCTGCTGCGCCGCCGCTGGTGGGCGAGGTACGCGCGGGTGAGCACGGTCTGCGCGTACCCGGCCGGGTTGTCCGCCCGGGACACCCGCCCCCGGCGGACGTAGACCCGGCCGAGGGTCTCCTGCACGAGGTCCTCGGCGAGATGGGTGTCCCCGGCGGTGAGCAGGCACGCCGACCGGTACAGATGCCCGGCCCGCGCGGTCGCGAAATCCCCGTAGCCGTCCACCGAACCGCCCCACCCCATCCGTACGCCCCCTCGGGCTCGCCCCCGCCGCTCTCACCTCATTGATCGGTGGGACGCGGATATGTTTCACGCGCGTCCCGCGGCCCTGCGAGGAGGTGTCAGGCCCCGAAACCGCGTCGTACAACCTTTTGCCAGTTACACGAGTCTCCCTGGCACCGTCTTCCCCTCCCGTCTCATGAAGGACTCGCGAACAGGCATGCGCACATCACGTCACGTCTGGAGGACGGCCGCCGTTGCCGCCGCCGTCGGCCTCTCGGGAGCACTCCTCCTGCAAGGCCTGCCGGGACAACCGGAGGACACCACCACCTCCGGCGACGGGAAGCCGGGGCCCGTCACCAGCAGGGCGGAGACCTCCGCGCTCCGGGTCTCCGAGGACGGCACCACCGCGGCCCTGGCCCAGCGGGACACGCGCCCGTTCAGCATGCTCGGCGTGACCTGGGCCGACCCCTCGGCCCGGGTCGGCGGCACCGTCGAGGTCCGGACCCGCCGGGCCGGTACCCGGACCTGGTCCGCCTGGCTCCGGCTCGACGGCGACAGCGGCCAGGGGGAGGGCGGTGCCCTGCGCGGCGGCACCGAGCCCGCCTGGGTGGGCCCGTCCGACGGCGTCGAGGTACGGGTCGACGGCAAGGGCACCGCACGGCTGCCCGAGGGGCTGCGGCTGGACATGGTCGACCCCGGCAGCGGCGAGGTCACCGCCCTGGAACCGGCGGCCTACGTCGCCGAGGACGGCCCGACGCCCACCGCCACGCCTCCCGGGCCGGGCACCGGCGAGGAAACGGACGACGGCGCGCCACCCCAGCCGGACGAGACCGTTCCACAGGAGCCCACCCACGAACCGCCCGCCGCCTCGCCGGACACCTCCGCCCCCGCCGTACCGGAGCAGCCCTCCACGACGGCCCCGGCCGGCCCCTCCGCGCCCGCCACCTCCCCGGCCCCGTCGGTGAGCGTGCCGCCGGCGCCGCCCTCCAGCGCGCCGCGCCCGCCGGTCACCGCTCGCGCCGACTGGGGCGCGGACGAGTCGATCAGCCCCGAGGAGCCCGGCTACCTGCCCGGCGGGCGGATCAAGGCGGTGGTGATCCACCACACCGCCGAGTCCAACGAATACACCTGCGCCCAGGGCCCGGCCGTGGTGCGCGGCATATACGCGTACCACGTCAAGCAGCTCGGCTGGAAAGACCTCGGCTACAACTTCCTCGTCGACAAGTGCGGCACGGTCTACGAGGGCCGCAAGGGTGGGGTGGACCGCCCGGTGATGGGTGCCCACGCCTACGGTTTCAACGCCGAGACCACCGGCATCTCCGTGCTGGGCACCTACACCTCGACCGCGCCCTCCCAGGCGGCCCTGACCTCCGTCGCGCGGATCGCCGCGTGGAAACTGGGCCAGTACGGCGTCGACCCCACCGGCAGTGCTGTCCTCACCGCCGGCGACAGCGGCCGCAGCTACACCGGCCGGACCTGGGCCAAGGGCGCCCGGCTGACGCTGCCCGTGATCCACGGGCACCGCGACGGCTACAACACGCAGTGCCCCGGCGACGCCTTCCAGAACCGGCTCGCCACCGTCCGCTCCTGGGCCGGCGGCCCGGTCTCCGGCCTCACTCTGAAGTCGGTCACCGGTGCCGGGGCGTCGGGCACGACCCACTACACCAAGGGCGCGGTCACGGTGAGCTGGTCGGCCACGACCCCGGCCGCGCTCGTCTCCCGGTACGAGATCCTGGTGGGCGGCAAGGTCACCGCCACCGCGGCCGGCACCGCCACCTCCGCCAAGGCGACGCTCCCGGTCGGCACCCACGGTGTCGCCGTCCGGGCCGTGCACCAGTCCGGGAGGACAGCCACCACGCCCGCCGTGACCGTCGTCGCCGAGACGACCGCCCCACTCTTCACCACCAAGCCGAAACTGTCCCTGCGAACGGGCACGGTGAACACCACCGCCGTTCCCGTCACCCTGAACTGGAAGGCCACGGACGGTGTCGCGCTGAAGGAGGTCCGGCTCACCGCCCCGGTGGCGAAGACGTACGGGCCCACCGTCACCGGCGCCTCCCACACGGCCAGGTCCGGCATCGCCACGACCTGGACCATGAGGGCCTACGACCGGGCGGGCAACACCGCCACCTCCTCCGTCGCAGGGACCCCGGTGATCCTGCAGGAGACCTCCGCCACCAGGTCCGGGAAGTGGACGGTCAAGTCCTCCGGCAACTATCTCGGCGGCAAGTCGTACACCAGCTCCACCAAGGGTGCTGCCCTGACCTGGACGTTCACCGGACGCGCCGTCGCCTGGACGGTCTCCCGGGCGGCCACATCGGGACAGGCGCACATCTACGTCGACGGCAAGAAGGTCACCACCGTGGACCTGAAGTCGTCCTCGGTGAAGTACCGCCAGGCGATCTGGACCAAGACCTGGAGCGCGAGCGCCAAGCACACGGTCAAGATCGTCGTCGTGGGCACCAAGGGGCGCCCGGCCGTCACCACGGACGGTCTCGTCCACCTCAAGTAGGGGTGCCCGGGGAGGATCTGCCCGGGCCGCACGTCCCCGCGCCCCCGTCCACAGCACGGTGGACGGGGGCGCGGGCCGTTGTCCGGCGGGCCGGACGGGGGCGCCGGCGCCTCCGGGTGCGAGCGGCCGGGGAGTTACGGCAGCGCGTGGACGTGCGGTCCGACGGCGTCGGACCAGGCGTTGCCCGCGGTGGCGTCCCAGTTGGTGGACCAGGTCATCGCACCGCGCAGGCCCGGGTACGTCTTCGACGGCTTGAAGGTGCCGCAGTTCGTGCCCCGGGTCAGGCAGTCGAGGGCGTTGTTGACGACGGACGGGGAGACGTAGCCGCTGCCCGCTCCCCGGGTGGAGGCCGGGAGGCCGAGGCCCACCTGGGACGGGTCGAGGCCGTTCTCCAGCTGGATGCAGGCCAGCGCGGTCAGGAAGTCCACCGAGCCCTGGTGGTAGACCTTGCCGTCGCAGCCCAGCATGGAACCGCTGTTGTAGTACTGCATGTTGACGACCGTGAGGATGTCCTTCACGTTCAGCGCGGTCCGGAAGTAGGCGTTGGACGTCGACTGCATGTCGATGGTCTGCGGGGCCATGGTGAGGATCATCGACGGGCCCGCCTTCGCGGACAGCGCCCGCAGCGCCTGGGTCATGTAGGTGGCGTTGAGGCCGTTCTCCAGGTCGATGTCGACGCCGTCGAAGCCGTACTCCTGCATCACCGCGTACACCGAGTTCGCGAAGTTCGTCGCCGAGGCCGCGTCGTTGACCGACACGGTGCCCTTCTCGCCGCCGACCGAGATGATGACCTTCTTGCCCGCGGCCTGCTTGGCGCGGACGTCGGCCTTGAACTGGGCGACGGTGTAGCCGTTCAGGCCGGCCGTGTCCAGGTTGAAGGTGACGGCGCCGGGCGTGCCCGTGGCGTCCGCGAAGGCGACCGCGATGATGTCGTACTGGTCCTGCACGTCGGAGATGCGCTGCACGGCGGCGCCGTTGTCGAAGTTCTGCCAGTAGCCGGTCACCGCGTGCCGGGGCAGGTCACCGCCCCCGCCGCCGTCCTGGTCCTTGGTGCGGGCCGTGACCGCCGCGGACTTCGGGGACTCGCCGGCCGCGTTGCTCGCCGCGACCTGGAAGGAGTACGACGTCGAGGCGGCCAGCCCGGTCACGGTCGCCGAGGTGCCCGACACCGCCGTCACCTTCGTGCCGTCGCGGTAGAGGGTGTAGCCGGTCGCGCCCGACACCGTGTTCCAGGACAGCGACACCGAGGAGGCCGTGGTGCCCGAGACGGCCAGGCCGCCGGGGGTGCCGGGCACGGTGGGCTCGGGTTCACCGTCGCCGCCGCCCCCGTCGGGGCCGAAGACGGACAGGTCGTCGGCGTAGTACGGCTGCTGGCCGTACCAGCCGTGGGTGTACACCGTCACCGAGGTGGTGCCGGAGCCGGTGGTGAAGCTGGTGGACAGCTGCTTCCAGGCGGCGGAGTCCGGGGTCCAGGTGGACACGTCCGTGGTGCCGGTGCCGGTCACGCCGAGGTAGGCGTACCCGCCCCGCACCCAACCGCTCAGCCGGTAGGTGGAGTTCGGCTTCACCGGGACGGTCTGGGTGCAGCGGGCGTTGTCCTGTCCGGCCGGGGTCGCCTTGAGCGCGGCCGTGCCGCCGTGCACGGGCGAGGAGACGGTGGTGCCGCTGTTCGCGGAACAGGTCCAGTTGCTCAGACCCGCCTCGAACCCGGCGTTGCGGGCGTTGTTCACGTCGGCCGCCGACGCCTGGCCCGCGCCCACGCCCGCGAAGGTGAGGGCGAGGGCGGAGACGACGGCTCCCGCCCAGATGCGTCTGCTGCGTCGGGTGCTGCGTGGTGCGCGGTCCACTGGGGCCTCCGGTGGGGAGTGGGGGAGGGGAGAAGAGGGAAGTCCGGGGGAGGGGGAAGAAGCAGGAGAGGACGGAGTGGGGGGAGGGACAGCGACGGTGGCCACCGTTCGTACTGGAGCTACAAGTTGGTCCAGACCAATCGCCTTGTCAATGGGTCCGGAGCCACTCGGGCGCCGAATTCCTGTCGCATCCGGCCCGGTTCGGCCACGGACCGCGCCCCCGCACGGTCGGAATCCGCACCGGCGAGATGCTCAGCCTGCCCCGGTTTGGCGCGGCTTGTGCGGCACAAGTTGCCGTTCAGCTGACCAAACGCTGTTCTCCGGTCACAGCACCGTGGTTACAGTGCTGAGGTAGTCACGCAGTGAAGTCACCAGGGTGCATCGGAGTAACCCCCGATGGGCCGACGGGCATGGGGAGAACGGGGAGCTGCGCGTGCCAACCGCCATTGCCGTGACCAGTGCCGACCTGGCACTGCCGCCACACGACGACCGCACGCTGCCCGCCGTGGTGCTCCGGGACCTCGACACCCGGCCGCTCGACGAGCTCCTCGGCGAGTTACAGCTGCTCGTCGAGCACCACGGACATGTCATCGTCGTGTGCCCGCAGGCCGCGCCCACCCGGGTCCGGCGACGGCTGCACACCCTGCGCTCCCTGCTGGAGAGCGACCGCATCGCCCTCTTCCAGCCCGACCTGCCACCCCTCGCCGTGGCCGTCCTGGCCCGGCAGCTGCGCCAGCTCGCCTCCTGCGACCTCGGCCCCGGGGTGCTCGCCTCGGCCGGCCGCCTCCTCGTCCACTATCTGCACGCCGGGGCCCTGCTGGGCTCGGTCGCCCGCCTGGACCGCGTCCCCGTCGACCTCAAGCAGCACGCCAGGTCCTGGATGCCCGGCACCCAGTTCGCCGTCCTCGCCCACCCCCAGCCGCAACTCGTCCGGCTCGGCCCGGAAGCCGCCCTGGACGGCCCCGAGTTCGACACCTGGATGCTCACCGCCAAGGGGCAGCTCCCGTCCGACTGGGTCACCGCCACCCTCGCCCCCGCCTGGCGGGTGCAGGGACTGCACGAGACGGCGCTGCCCGCCGGCTCCCCGGGCTGGTGGGGCACCGGCAGGCTGATCGAGTTCTGCACCTTCCTGCCCGACCTGTCCGTCCTCTACCAGCTGGTCACGTCCGTGCGGCGCGGCACCTGCCACTGGTGCGGCATCGACGTCATCGGCGACCGCTGTGTGTTCTGTTCGGCCACTCCACCCGCCCACGACGGCCCGCCGGGGAGCCACGCCGCCGGGCGGGCCCTCGCCCAGCGCCCATGAGCCCGGCCCGCGCACCCGCCCCGCGCGCCCGGCCCGCGCACACCGCCCCGCCCGGCCGGCCCCGCCGTCCCCCGACCGACCACCGCATCCGGTCCCGCCCGACCGCTCACCCCCAATGAGGTTGCACGGTTCATGAACTCCCGTCAGCGCCGCGGCGTGATACTCCTGCTCCTGTCGGTCCTGTGCGCCCTCGGTGCCTTCGCCGGCGTCCTCTCCGTCATCAACGACGTGAAGTCGAAGGTCGGCCCCGAGGTCACCGCCTACCGGCTGACGTCCGACGTCCCGCCCTACACCGCGCTCAGTACGGGCCAGTTCGAGAAGATCCGGATGCCCGAGCGGTGGCTGTCGGAGAACGCCGTCACCGATCTCGGCGACATCCGCGGCAAGATCGCCGTGACCACCCTGCGCAAGGGCTCCCTGCTGCAGACCGACATGATCGTGGACCAGCCCGCCCTCCAGCCCGGGCAGCAGGAGGTCGCCATCATGATCGACGCGGCGACCGGCGTGGCCGGCAAGATCACCCCCGGCTCCGCGGTGAACGTCTACGCCACCTTCGACGGCGAACGCGAGGGCGACCCCGCCCAGTCGAAGATCATCGTCACCAACGCCAAGGTCCTCGACGTGGGCCGGATCACCGCCCTCGAACCCGACGGGGACGACCGGCGCCGCCGTCCCACCGACGCCGTCCCGATCACCTTCGCCCTGTCCGCCATCGACGCCCAGCGCATCACCTACGCCGAGTCGTTCGCCCAGCGGGTCCGTCTCGCGCTGGTCGCCCCCGGCGGCGACACCACCGTGCCCGAGAAGGACCGGACGTACGAACTCGCGAAGGACAAGTGAGAGCCGCATGCCCACGAGGATCCTCCCGGCAGTCGGCGACGCGGACGCGGTCCGTTCCCTCACCACACTGCTCAGCCAGCTCCCGGACGCCGAACCGGTGGCCCCGGTGGCCGACTCCACCCAGCTCGTCGACACCCTCGCGCGCCTGGCCGCCGAATCCGTCGACGAACTGCCCGAGGTCGTGGTCGTGCACGAGCGGATCGGCCCCGTCCCCGCGCTGGAGCTGATCCGCGAAGTCGCCCTGCGCTTCCCCGCGGTGGGCGTCATCCTGGTCACCTCCGACGCGAGCCCCGGCCTCTTCCAGGCCGCCATGGACTACGGCGCCCGCGGCCTGGTCGCCCTCCCGCTCGGCTACGAGGAACTCGCCAGCCGGGTCCAGGCCGTCGCCCAGTGGTCCACCGGTGTCCGCCGTCACCTCGGCGCGGGCGTCGACGTGTTCACCGGCGTCGGCGGGCGGGTCGTCACCGTCAGCGGCGCGAAAGGAGGCGTCGGCACCACCCTGACCGCGGTCCAGCTCGCCCTCGCCGCCCAGGCGTCGGGCCGCAGCACCGCTCTGGTCGACATGGACCTCCAGACCGGCGACATCGCCTCCTACCTGGACGTCCAGTTCCGCCGCTCCGTCGTCGACCTCGCCGGCATCACCGACATCTCGCCCCGCGTCCTCGCCGACGCCGTCTTCCGCCACGACACCGGCGTCGCCCTGCTGCTCGCCCCCGCCGAGGGCGAACGCGGCGAGGACGTCACCGACCGGGCCACCCGCCAGATCGTCAGCGCCCTGCGCTCCCGCTACGAGATCGTCGTCATCGACTGCGGCGCCCAGCTCGGCGGCGCGGGCGCCGCCGCCGTCGAGATGGCCGACACCGCGCTGCTCGTCACCACCCCGGACGTGATCGCCGTCCGCGGCGCCAAACGGGCCGTCCGCATGTGGGACCGGCTGCAGATCCGCAAGGCGGAGGAGACCACGGTCGTCGTCAACCGGCACACCCGCAGCACGGAGATCCAGCCCGCGCTCATCCAGCGGATCACCGGCACCGCCGTCGCCGCCACCGCGGTACCCGCCCACTTCAAGGAACTGCAGGGCGTCGTGGACGCCGGACGCGTGCACGAACTGGAGGCCAGGAGCGCCGTCAAACAGGCTCTGTGGGGGCTGGCCGGCGAACTCGGCCTGGTCAGGCCCACCGAGGGCGCCCACCGGGCGGGCCGGCTGCGCGGCGACCGCGGCGCGGTCGGCTTCCGCCGACGCAAGGAGCACGGCACACCGGGGAAGCAGGCGGGACAAGGGGGATGAGGATGCGGGCGTCACCGCGGGCACGTCACCAAACCGGCCGCCGCACGGCGGACCGGGGCCAGGTCACCATCGAGTTCCTCGGCATGCTCCCGGCCATCCTGGTCACGCTGGTGGTGCTCTGGCAGCTCGTCCTGGTCGGCTACACCTTCACGCTCGCCGGGAACGCGGCCGACGAGGCGGTCCGCGCGGCGACCGCCACCGCCCCGGGCGCCCGCGGCGGCCCCTGCGAGGAGGCCGGACTGGACAAACTGCCCGGCGCGTGGCGCGGCGGAGCGTCGGTGACCTGCGGCGGGGGCGGCGGCATCGTCACCGCCGAAGTGAAGCTGAACGTGCCCATCCTCTTCCCGGGCACGGCCTCCTTCCCCTTCGAGGTGACGGGACACGCGGGCGCGGTCGAGGAGGACACCGGTGACTGACACACCGTACGCCCGGCGCACGCGCCGCGACCGGGGCCAGGTGGCCCTCGAATACCTCGGCTTCCTGCCCGTACTGATCATCGTCGCCATGGCCGCCGTCCAGCTCGGACTGGTCGCCTACACCGCCCAGCAGGCCGGCACCGCCGCCCGCGCCGGGGCGCGCAGCGCCTCCCTCGACCGGGACGCCCAGACGGCCTGCACGGCCGCGGTCAGCTCCTGGCTGGCGGACGGCACGGACTGCGGGCCAGGGGGCGGCGGCGGTGACGAGGTCACCATCACCGCCACGGTCGAGATCCCGTCGATCGTCCCCGGCTGGAACTTCGACCCCGCCCGCCGCACCGCCACCATGCCGAGGGACCGCTGACGAGCGGGAACGCGCCACCGACCCCCACGAACAGGACGGAGCACCGGCCCCATGAGTCTGCGGGCACGCATCAACTCCCCCGAGGAGACCGGCAACCGGGGCGAGGACGGCCACCTGGTCGCCTCCTACCGGGCCAAGCTCCTGGAGGAGATCGACCTCGCGGAGATGAGCTCGCTGGCCACCCCCGACCGCCGGGCGCGGCTGGAGCGGGTCCTCGGGCACATCATCAGCCGCGAGGGCCCCGTACTGTCGACGGTGGAGCGCTCCCAGCTGATCCGCCGGGTCGTCGACGAGGCCCTCGGACTCGGCATCCTGGAACCCCTCCTGGAGGACGCCTCCATCACCGAGATCATGGTCAACGGGCCCGACGCGGTCTTCGTCGAGCGGGCCGGCCGGGTCGAGCAGCTGCCCCTGCGCTTCGCCTCCCACGACCAGCTCATGCAGACGATCGAACGCATCGTGTCCACCGTCAACCGCCGCGTGGACGAGTCCAACCCGATGGTCGACGCCCGCCTGCCGTCCGGCGAACGCGTCAACGTCATCATCCCGCCCCTGTCGCTGACCGGCGCCGTCCTCACCATCCGCCGCTTCCCGCGCTCCTTCACCCTGCACGAACTCATCGGCCTCGGCTCGCTCGACGAGCACATGCTGTACCTGCTCGCCGGGCTGGTGCAGGCACGGTTCAACATCATCGTGTCCGGCGCCACCGGCACCGGCAAGACGACCCTCCTCAACGCCCTGTCCGGCCTCATCCCGGAGGGCGAACGCATCATCACCATCGAGGACTCCGCCGAACTCCAGCTCCAGCAGCCCCACGTCATCCGCCTGGAGTCCCGCCCGCCCAACGTCGAGGGCAAGGGCCGGGTCACCATCCGCGACCTGGTGCGCAACTCGCTGCGCATGCGCCCCGACCGCATCGTCGTCGGCGAGGTCCGCGGCGGCGAGTCCCTCGACATGCTCCAGGCGATGTCCACCGGCCACGACGGCTCCCTCGCCACCGTCCACGCCAACAGCGCCGAGGACGCCCTCACCCGCCTGCAGACCCTCGCCTCCATGTCCGACGTCGAGATCCCCTTCGTGGCCCTGCACGACCAGATCAACAGCGCCGTCGACGTCCTCGTCCAGCTCACCCGCTTCGCCGACGGCGCCCGCCGCATCACCGAGATCGCCCTCCTGGAGAGCCACGGCGGCGAACCGTACCGGCTGGCCACCGTGGCCCGCTTCAACGCGCAGCCGATGACGAACGACGGCCGCATCCACGGCACCTACGGCCACTACCCGCTCCCGCGCCGCACCGCCGAACGCCTCTACATGGCCGGCCAGCCCCTCCCACAGGCCTTCGGCGTGGCCCAGCACGCCGACCAGCTCGCCACCCGAGAAGCCAGGTAGGAACCGCCCCCATGGATCTGCAGAACCTGATCACGCTGACCACCGGCGTCGCCCTGCTGACCTGCGTCCTCGCGGTCGTCGGCGTGCACTCCTACGCCACCGGCAGGGCACAGCGGCAGGCCCTGGTGGACCGGCTCTCGGCCACCGGACAGATCCCCCTGCCCGGCCGCCGGCGCCACTTCCCCACCCTCGACCGGCGCCTGCGCCGCACCCGGCTCGGCCGCAGGCTGGAACTGCGCCTGCTCGCCACCGGCCTGGACATCACCCCCGGCGAGTTCACCGCCGCCATGCTCGCCACCGTCGCCGGACTCTGGCTCGTCGGCCAGGCCACCCTCGCGCCCTTCTTCGGCCCGCTCGCCGGACTCGTCGGCGTCTGGGCGGCCCTGCAGTTCCTCACCTGGCAACGCCAGAAACGCATCGAGAAGTTCATCAACCAGCTTCCCGAACTCGCCCGCATCCTCGCCAACGCCACCCAGGCCGGCCTCGCCCTGCGCACCGCCATCGGCATGGCCGCCGAGGAACTGGAGGCCCCGGCCGGCGAGGAACTCGCCAAGGTCGCCGACCAGCTCGCCATGGGCGCCTCCATGGACGACGCCCTCGGCGAACTCGCCGACCGGCTCCCCTCCCGCGAACTCGTCGTCCTCGTCACCACCCTCGTCCTGTCCCACCGCGCGGGCGGCCAGGTGGTGAGCGCCCTGCGCAACCTCACCGAGACCCTGGAGGAACGCAAGGAGACCCGGCGCGAGGTCCGCACCCAGCTGTCCCAGGTGAGCATGACCTCCTACGCCGTTCCCGCCCTGGGCATCGGCTCGTTGTTCCTGATGAACGGCGTGAAGGACGGCGCCCTGGAACGCATGACCGGCTCCCCGGTGGGCCAGACGGCGGTGATCGTCGCCTTCGGGCTGTACGCCGTCGGCTTCGTCCTCATCCGCCGCCTGTCCCGCATCGACGTCTGAGCGCCGAAGGAGGCTGACCGACATGGCACTGCTGCTCGCCCTCCTCATGGGCCTCGGCGTCTGGGGCGTCTTCGCCGGCGTCCGCATGTACCGCGCCGAGGCCAAACTGCCCGGCGACCTCGTCCTCGCCCTGGAGGTCGGCGCCACCCGCACCGGCGCCGTCGACTCCCTCGTCGACCGCATGGGCATGCGCTACGCCCCCGCCGTGCTGCGCCTCATGGGGCCCAAGCAGGTCGCCAGGTACCGCCGGAAGATCGACCTCGCCGGCAACCCCGGCGGCCTCACCATCGACCGCTACGCCGCCCGCCGCGCCGTCTACGGCGCCCTCGGCCTCACCGGCTTCCTGGTCTTCCTGCTGCGCGGCCAGCCCTTCGTGGCGCTGCTGCTGCTCGCCTTCGGCGCGTTCTGGACCGAGGTCGGCATCTGGTCGGCGATCCGCATCCGCAAGGACGTCATCGAACGCACCCTGCCCGACTTCCTCGACGTGCTGGCGGTCGTGGTGAGCGCCGGACTCGGCTTCCGCCAGGCCCTCGACCGCGTCTCCTCCCGCTACGAGGGACCCTGGGCCGACGAACTGCGCATCACCCTGCGCCAGATGGACCTCGGCATGAGCCGCCGCCAGGCCTTCGCCGAACTGCGCCGCCGCAACGACTCCGAACAGGTCGCGATGTTCGTCACCGCTCTCCAGCAGGGCGAGGAACTCGGCGCGCCCATCGTCGACACGCTGGTGTCCCTCGCCAAGGACATGCGCCGCACCGACGCGCAGAACGCCCGCCGCAAGGCCGCCCGCGCGGTGCCCAAGGCCACCATGATGATCACCACGTTCATGGTCCCGGCCACCATGATCCTCCTCGGCGCCGGCCTGCTCCTCGGCTCCGGCACCGACTTCGGCTCCCTCACGGGCGAGTAGGAAAGGGGCCGGTGCCATGACGACGACCAGGGAACGAGCGGCCTGCCTGCGCCGCCGCCCCCGCTCCGCCGAGATCACCACCCCGCCCGCGGGCACGGTCCTCCCCGACCACGCCCGCACCGGCGCCCCCGACGTCCCGGTCACCTCGGCGACCCCGCGACTGCCCCGGCCCGCCCCCGGACCCGCCCCCGCCCAGCAGCCGCCCCCCGCACGCCGGTCTCCGTCCGACGCCGGGCCCGCCCCGACCGTCGACCTCCAGATCAACGCCCTCCAGGCCCTGTGCCGCCAGGTCTTCGGCTTCCGCCTGGCCATGATCGCCCTCGCCGCCCCCGCCGCCCTCCTCAACGCCGCCCCCGGCTGGGGCACCCGCCTGGTCGCCGGCGCCGTCGTCGTCACCTTCATGGCGTCCTACGCCCTCTTCCGCGACTGGGAACGCTTCGGCCCCCTCCTGCTGCGCCACCCCACCCTGCTCGCCCTGGACACCCTCTTCGGCGCCCTGCTCCTGGTCTCCGCCGGCCCCGGCTCCACCCTCGCCTACGTCAGCGTCTGCACCCCGTTCCTGGCCGGCCTGATCTACGGCTGGCGCGCCGCCGCCGTCTTCGCCTCCCTCCAGGGCCTCGTCCTCCTCCTCGTCCACGCCACCCTGGACAACCCCCACACCGGCCCCGCGGAAGCCCTGCTCCTGCCCGGCCTGTGCGTCGTCGCGGGCGCCGCCGGATCCTCCCTGCGCCAGCTCATGCTCCGCTTCACCCAGGCCACCCGCGCCCTCACCGAGATGCGGGCCCGCCTCGCCGTCACCGAAGCGGTCAGCGCCGAACGGGCCCGCCTCGCCAGGGAGATGCACGACTCCGTCGCCAAGACCCTGCACGGCGTGGCCCTCGCCGCCGACGGCCTCACCCGCTCGGCCGCCGCCCCGGACATCGACGCCGCCCGCGTCCGGCAGCAGTCCGCACTCGTCGCCCGGTCCGCCCGCCGCGCCGCCGCCGAATCCCGCGAACTCCTCGCCGACCTGCGCCGCGAGTCCGACCCCGGCCACGGCACCGACGTCCTGGCCGAACTCGCCGCCCGCACCCACGACTTCCACGCCCGGACCGGACTGACCGCCACCTGCCGGCCCACGGGCGGCCCCGCCGCCCCGCCCGTCCCCCCGGCCGTCGCCCGACAGCTCCTCACCATCGTCGCGGAGGCCCTGGAGAACGCCCACCGCCACGCCGGCGCCACCCGGGTCGAGGTCCTCGCGGGCGTCCAGGGCGGCCTGCTCCGCATCAGCGTCCACGACGACGGCCGCGGCCTCCCGCCCGGCACCGACCTCGAACAGCTCCGCCGTACCGGCCACTTCGGCCTCATCGGCATGGTCGAACGCGCCGCCTCCGTCGGCGCCCGCATCCGCATCGGCCGCGGCACCCGCACCCACGGCACGGAAGTCCGCGTCGAGCTCCCCCTGGCCGCCCTGACGGCCGGCCCCCGGGAGGCGACGACCCGATGACCGCGCCCGCGCCGCCCCGGACCCCCCACCCCCGCAGAGGAGGCCGCACCGTGCAACCGCCGCCCAGCCCCTTCCGGACCGTCCCTCCCCCGCCCGCCACCCTCCGGATCGTCGTCGCCGACGACAACCCCGTGGTCCGGGCCGGACTGACCGCCCTGCTCTCCGGCCGCGACGACATCAGCGTCGTGGCACAGGCCGCCGACGGCCACGAAGCCTGCGAAGCCGCCCACGCCCACCGCCCCGACGTGGTCCTCCTCGACGTCCGCATGCCCGGAGTCGACGGCATCTCCGCCCTCCCGTACCTGGTCGGCATCGCCCCGGTCGTGATGCTCACCTACAGCAGGGAGTCGGAGATCGTCCAGGAGGCACTGCGCCGGGGAGCGGGCGGCTACCTCGTCCACGGCGAGTTCACCGCCGACCAACTGGTCACCGCCGTCCGGGACATCAGGGCCGGCCGCCCGCACTTCACGCCGACGGCGGCGGGGGCACTGCTGGCGCAGCTGCGGGAGACGGCGACGGCGAACGTTGCCCTGCCGGACGGGCTGGGGGCGACGAGTGCGATCGCACATGGGGAGGGAACATCGGGAGAATCGGCCGGTCACCCTCAAGGGGAGCGTTGGTGGCGGCCGTTCGGCCTTCCGCCGGCTCCACCCCCACCTACTTCTGCGGAAAACCTTTCGCAACTGCAACCGGATGTGGCACAGTCGTCGTCTGGGTGGACAAGCGGCCGCCCGGCCGCTCCCGACAGGTCGAGGTACCGACTGAGCGCAAGGGAGGCGGAGATCATGGACCTCATCGCGTCCGGCATGAACAACCAGCAGATCGCCGCCGCCTGCTTCATCAGCGAGAAGACGGTCAAGAACCACATCAACCGCATCTTCGCCAAGCTCCACAGCACCAGCCGCTCCGAGGCCGCCGCGAAGTGGCTCGGCACGGCACCCGGCACGGACCGAGGGGTGGGGTGACCTGCGGTGAGGACAGGGGAGAAGAGGCGCAGCATCCGTGATTGGGCCCGCATTTGGGCCCAGGGGCCCTCTGGCGCATCCGGAAATCCGCCGTACGTTGCTCATGTCGAACGCGGCCCCGCACCGGGGGCCGCCATCGCGTCAGCCGGAGGGGAACACCATGAGCAACTGGATCAACACCACGGTCAGGTACCTCCAGTCCCGCACGGCCCGCAACGACAAGGGCCAGACGGCGGTGGAGTACCTGGGCATCATCGCGGTGGTCGTGGCGATCGTGCTGGCCATCACGGGGACGGACATCGGACAGTCGATCTACACCGCGATCACCGAGCAAATCGCGGAGGTCACCGGAGGCTGATGAGGCCCCGTAGTTTCGGCGACGCAGGGCAGGCTTTCCCCATCTACATCGTTGTAGTGGGGGGCCTGCTCTTCCTCGCGTTCGCGTACTTTGCGGTCGGCCAGGCCGCGGCGAACCGGAACGATGCGCAGACCGCGGCAGACGCTGCAGCATTAGCGGCAGCGCAGGACCGACGGGACGCGCTCACGGATGCGTGGGTGACCCATCTCGAGGACCCGGCAGCATGGATGGGCATCTTCAACGGTGAAGCCGAAGGATTCGGGCTGTCGTGTGCCCGCGCGGAGCAACTCGCGGCGCAGAACGACGCGACAGTCTTGAGTTGCACATCGGAAGGGCTTCTGGACTACATGGTCGAGGTAGAGACGAACCAGACCGTGGGTGAGTCCATCGTGCCGGGCACCGAGGACTACCGATCCCGTGAGTCAGCTACTGCCGTGATCGACTCCCGCTGCACATTCGATCCCCTGCCTGAGGGCGCTGAGGAGGACGCTCTGCCGTCACTCAAGTGCGAAGGCACGACATGGACATTGGATCCGAAGGACCCCAGGGAGCTGCTTCCGCAGCCCGAGGACCTCTTCGATGTCCACCTGGCCGACTGACAGACGAGCGACGAGCGAAGAGGAAGCAGAGGTATGAGCAATCAGTTGACGAGGCGGGCCTGCAGGGGGATGGTCGCGCTGGCCCTTGCGGCTGGACTGTCCTTGGGGGCAGCTGCGTGCAGTGGCGGGGGGGATGACGGTAAGCGGGAATCCTCGGCCTCTGCTTCCAAGGGGGGTGGATCCGCCCCGAGCCCGCAAGAGGGGCAGTCGTCGGAGCCCCTCGCTGAGTTGAAGGGCCCTTCCGGGCTCATGCTGCGGATCACTGGTACGGAGACTGACTCGGGCGGCTTTCTCACCGTCAGTGGCGAGTTGAAGAATGATGGCAGCAAGGTCGCCGTGGTGCCCGCTCAGCTGAGCGGAAACGAGACGGAAATCATTCGGAACGGCAGGTCGCTCGGCGGTGCCACTCTGGTGGATTCCAAGGGCAAGAAGCGCTACTACGTGCTGCGGGACACGGATGGACGGCCTCTGACCACTACCAACTTTCCGAATCTGAAGGCGGGTGAGACCTTGCCCGTCTTCATGCAGTTCCCGGCGCCCCCCGCAGAGACGACCGAGTTGACGTTCCAGCTGCCCATGTTCTCGGCTGGTGTCATCGAGATCGCCGGGTGAGGTCGGCATGACGACGACTCCTACCGTGACGCGCGCGCGGTTCTCCGCTGCGGTCACGGCCGCTGCGACGCTGGTTGTGGCCAGCGTGCTGGGCGGTCCTCCCGCCCTGGCCGACGACGCCCCCAGCGTCCCCCCGGGCACCGAAGCCACCGCCTCCGCGCCCGTGGAGCTGGACCCCAACGACCCCGACCTGAAGCTCCCCGACGGCGCCACCCTGGCGGAGCCCAAGGTCCTCGACATCAAGCAGGTCGTCGAAGACCAGAGCGGTGACGAGCGTCGCGAGGACACCAACTCCGACGTGAAGTTCGCGCTCCAGGCCGAGGTCCTGTTCCCCAAGGACAGCGCGAAGCTCAGCGCACAGGCCAAGTCCCGCATCTCCACGATCGCGCAGGAGATCAAGGCGCAGAACGCGACGAAGATCCGTGTCTTCGGCTTCACGGACAACCTCGGTTCGTCCGCGCACGGCGATGTGCTGTCCCGCAAGCGGGCGAACGCCGTGCAGAGCGTCCTGGGGCAGGAGCTGAACGACTCCGACGTCACCTACGAGGTGCGTGGTTACGGCGAGCAGTACCCCATCGCCGACAACTCGACGGAGGCCGGCCGCAAGAAGAACCGGAGGGTCGAGGTGTCCTTCCCGCGCTCGGAGAACGGGTCGTAGCCACAGCGCCGCTTTGGGCTCCCCTTTGGGCCCTCGGGCCCATGCCGCCCCGCCGTCCCCTCCCTACGCTCCCCTGACATGAACGCGTCCTCCCGGCGGGAGGTGAGGGGGAGTGGGCATGGCGGCGGCGGGGGGAGCGGCGGGACCGGCGGTGGACGCGGGGCGCCGGGGACTGCCCAGGCCGCTCGCCGCGGCCCTGTTCCTCGTCCACGCGCTGTTCGCCGTCACCGTGGTGGGCGGCCTCGGGCTGCTGCTCACCGCGAGCGCGTACGACGCCCTCGACGGGGGCGTCCTCGCCCTGACCGCCTACGCCGCCGCCCCGGGCGTCCTCGGCTGGTGGCTGGCCCAGCGCACCCGCCACGACGGCGGGCCACGCGTCCTGGCGGCGTTGGCGGCGGTGCAGGTGTGGCTCGTCCTGGGAGCGGTCGCGAACCTCGCGGGCGGGTCGCTCAAGGGCGTGGTGCAGCTCCTCCTGCCGGTCCTGGTCCTGTGCCTCCTGGCCCGGCGCGAGAGCCGGGACTGGTACCGGTCGGCCGGCTCCGAGCGCGCGGTCCGTCGCCCGTTCTCCCTGCGCCGCATGATCCGCTGGGGCCGGCGGGACGAGGGCCAGACGGCGGTGGAGTACGCGGGGCTGATCACGGTCGTCGCCGCGATCGTCCTCGCACTGGTCGTCAGCGGTCTGGGCGCACAGATCCTGTCCGGCATCCAGGCGGAGGTCTGCCGCGTCACCGGCACGGCCTGCCCGGCACCCGGCACCGGGGCGGGCGACGTGTCCGCGGGGGGTGGCGCCGACGACACCGGCGGCGCGGGCCGGGACACAGGAGGCAACCCCGGCGGCCCCGCCGACGAACCCCCCACCCGCACCGACCCGGCCCAACCGGCCCAACCAGCCGATCCCACCGACCCCACCGCCCCCCTGGACCCGGCCGACCCCGTCGCCGCCCGGGACGAGATCGACGAACCCCCGTACGAGGACCCGACCACCGCAGCCGAAGACACCGAAGCCACCGAAGGCACCGACACCGACGGGGACGGCGAAGGCTGTTTCTCCGGCGTCGGGGCGTTCTTCGGGTGCGCCGGGGACCAGCTCGGGCAGTTCGGCGGGGGCCTGTTCGTCGACGGCGTGTGGGGCGACCTCACCGGGATGTGGGACGTCGTCACCAGCCCGGTCGAGACCTGGAACGGCCTGATGGACTACGGCAGTTCCCTCGGCAGCGACTGGTGGAGCGACTCCGCCGGCGCCCGGGACCAGTGGGACGACGGCGATCATCTCGGCGCGCTCCTCGGCTGGGGCGGCGCCTCGCTGAGCACGGGCGGGACGGTCCTCTACGACGCGTTCATCGGCGACGACGTGGCCGACCAGTGGAACAGCGGCAACGGCACCCGCGCCGTCACCACGGTGCTGTGGAACGTCGGGTCCTTGTTCATCCCCGGCTACGGCGAAGCCAAGATCGTCGAGAAGGTGGGGACCCTCGGCAGGCTGAGCCGCCTCACCGACAACGCGGCCGAGGCAGCCCAGGACGCGCGGCGCGCAGCCGACGCGGGTGACCTGGACTCCCTGGAGGACGCGGCACGGCGCGCCGACGAGGCGGCGGACGAGGCAGAGGACGCCGCCCGCCGGACCGGCTGCGCGATCTCCGCACCGCCGCGCAGCGTCCCTTATGGGGGCGGGAACGGGGGCGTCCCGCGGTCCGGGCCCGGTCTCCTCGGCGGGTCCGGTACGGGCACCACCGTCCTGGCCGACGGGCCGCACGTCGTCCTGGCCACCGGGGGCGGTTGCGACGAGGAGGCGAAGGAAGAGGCGCGCCGGGCCCGCGAGCACGCGCGGGCGGCGTACCTGGAGCGCAAGCGTGCCGAGGAACCGGGCCGTGCCGAGCAGGCCCTGGCGCAGAAGAAGGAGTGGCCCGGCCCCCGGCACGGCGACACCGCCGACCCGCGCAACTACAACCCGCCGGACTGGGCGGCGGACCTGAGGGCGCGCACCTACGGCGACGCCGACGGCGGCGACGGCTTCTGGGCGAGCCGGGACCGCAATCCGGCACCCAACTGGAGGAACGAGTCCTGGCTGCGCTACCAGGAGCAGGTCACCGGCACCGAGCGCGGCTACGAGTACGTGGTCCCGCACACCGATCCCGACGTGCCGGACGTGGAGTTCGACGGCTGGGACTCCTCGCGCGGGACGTTCCTGGAGGCCAAGAACGGCTACGACAGCTTCCTGACCGCGGACCGCACCGAGCTCACCCCGTCCGGCAGGGAGCGCCTGCTGGCCGAGGCGCGCCGGCAGACCGAGGCGGCGCGCGGTCACGACGTCGAGTGGCACTTCTCGAACGAGGAGGTGGCCGACGCGGCCCGGGACGCCTTCGAGGAGGCGGGGCTGGACATCGAGGTCGTCCACAGCGCGCCGGAGCCGGTGGCCGGCGGGCGGCGACCCGGGGCGTTCGACTGACCGGGCGTTCGACCGACCCGGGCGGGGGCGGCGCGCGACCTAAGGTGGGACGGTCCGGTCCGGAGGAGAAGGGGACGGCAGGGTATGCGACGTGTGGTGCGGGGCTTCTGGGGCCCACGGCAGGAGTCCGCGGAGGCGCTCGCCGCACGGTGGAGCACGACCCTGGAGCACCTCGCCCGGCTCCTCCCCACCGCCGGAGCAGCGGCGCCCGGAAGAGACGCAGCGGCCGGAGATCCGGCGGGACGTGGCCCGTTGACGACCTGGCGGACCGTGCCCGCGTCCGGCCGCCCCGCCGACGTCCTCCGCCTGCCGCACCCGGACCGGGCGGCTCCCGGCGAGGAGTTCCGGGAGTCCCTGCTCCGTGCGGTGCGCTCCGCGCAGGCGGACGACGGGTGGTCGGCGGCCGACGGCACCTCGCTCCGTCTGCTGGCGGATACGTCCGACGGGTGGCGGGTCGAGCTTGCCGGGCTGGCGGGCGGCACGCCCGAGTTCCTGCTCCAGTCGCTGGTGGCCACCTTCGTGGTGCCGGACGACGAGCCGCTGCCCGGCGCCGGGCTCCTCGCCGCGGTGGCCGAGGCGTGGGACCCGGACTACGGGGACGTGGGCGACAGGGCCGTGACGGCCGCCCTGAAGAAGGAGGCGGGCTTCAAGACCGGCACGCCGTCCGTGGGCCCGGTGGGCTACCTCTCCCCGGGGCGCGCGGCCCTGGTGCCCAAGGAGTGGGCGGCGCGGGGCAGGCGGCTTCCCGGCGGCGGGCTGCTGCTGGAGCCGGCGGACCCCGGGGACACCGCCGAAGTGGTGCGTGCCTACCGGGCGTTGAAGGACGCCGGCGCCCTGGAACCGCTGCCCCGTCCGATGGACAGGCCCGCGCTGTGACGTCGCGCCGGGGCGAGCCGTTCGACCCCGACCGGGCCCGGTCCGAGCTGGAGGCCCGGCTGACCGGACCGCTCCCGGCGTCCGGACCTGCGGTCGCGGAGGGCGAGCCGGTCACGGGGGAGTGGACGGCGACCCGCGGCGAGGGCTTCCTCGTCGTCCCGCTCTGGGAGGGCGACTCCCTCACGGGTGTGTACGGGCCGGAGTGGAACGCCGCCGAGGAGGCGGCCGAGGCCCGCCTGCGGTCCCTGGTGGCGCGCCTGGACGCCCGCTGGGGAGCGCACCGGACCGTGAGCATGCGCGTCCCGCTGCTCCGGCCGGACGCGCCCCTCCCGGAGCTGCTGCGAGCCCTGGCCGCCCTGGACTGCTACGGCGATCTGACGGTCTGGGGCCCGGTCCCGGTGCCGCCGCCGGCCGGCCCCCGCTGGGTCGCGGTCTCCCTCAACCAGTCGGACGCGGACGCCCCGATGATCCTGGTCGGCGTGGTCAGCGACCGTCCGGTGACGGAGCCGGAGGAGCGGGACTGACCCCCCACCCCCACCTCCCGCCCCACCTCCCGCGTCCTTCCTTCAGGGCCCGGGCGGCGGCAGCACCACGGCCACACGCGCCCCCACCCGCAGCCCCCACCGCTCCATGGCCCCGGCCTCCGCCTCCAGTACGTGCCGGGCCCGCAGCCGGGGCCGCCCCAGCCGGCCGGGCGGCATGGTGCGCACGGCGACGACGCGCAGCCTCCGGTCGAGATAGGCGACGTCGATGGGCATGCGCATCCGGAAGGTGTGCACGCTCCCGGCGGGGGACAGCAGCATCGCGCCGTCCACCGAGTCCCGCCCCAGCAGGCCCCGCGTGCGCGCCCGGTAGGAGCACGCCAGCTCCAGCGGCACCCGCACCGTCCCGCCGCCGTCCTCGTCCCGCCGCCGGACCTCCAGCTCGCCCCGCCCGTCCCTCCAACGCCCCACCCTGCCGCCCCTCTCCGCGCTCGCCCGTCCCGGCGGTCACCGTCCGGGCCCTGCCACTCTGCCGAAACGGCACGGCCCGCGGGGGCGGGCCGCGGAAACCCGTTTGCCGGTGTCTCCCGGTCCGGGTAGGAACGGCCCATGACGACACTCGGCGCGGTGCTCCGCCCCCAGCTGGCCCCCGAACGCCTCCGGTCCGTCGCCCGGGCGGCCGACGACGCCGGGCTCGGCGAACTGTGGCTGTGGGAGGACTGCTTCCGGGAGGGCGGCCTCACCAGCGCCGCCGCCGTCCTCGCGTGGACGGAGCGGGTGCGGGTCGGTGTCGGGCTGCTCCCGGTGCCGCTGCGGAACGTGGCGCTCACCGCGATGGAGGCGGCCACCCTGCACCGGATGTTCCCCGGGCGGGTGACCCTCGGCGTCGGACACGGGGTGCAGGACTGGATGGGGCAGGTCGGGGCGCGACCCGAGTCGCCGCTGACGCTGCTGCGCGAGCATCTCCTCGCCCTGCGCGCCCTGCTGCGCGGCGAGCGGGTGACGACCCGCGGGCGGTACGTCCGGCTCGACGACGTGGCCCTGGACTGGCCGCCGGCGCCCGAGGACGCCGCTGTCCTCGCCGGCGGCACCGGACCCCGTACCGTCCGGCTCACCGGGGAGGCCGCCGACGGCACCATCCTCACCGCGAACACCTCCGCCGAGGGGGTGCGCCGGGCCCGCGCGCTCGTCGACGAGGGGCGCGCGGAGGCCGGGCGCCGGGCGGAGCCGCACCGGCTGGTCGTCTACCTGCTCGCCGCCACCGGTCCCGGTGCCGCCGAGCGGGTGCGCGCCGAACTGGACGCCGAGGGGGCGGCGCCCGACGCGGACCTCGGAGCCGCCGGGGACGCCGGTGCCGTGGCGCGGCAGGTGCGGCGGCTGGCCGAGGCCGGCGCGGACGCGGTGATCCTGCAGCCCACGGCGGACGAACCGGACCCGGAGGGGTTCGTGCGGTTCGTGGCGCGGGAGGTGGCGCCCGAGGTGCCCGGGAGGGGCACCGGCGGTCGGGGCGGCGGCGACCGGTCCTGACGCCGCGTCGGCAACGAGTCCCGCCCCCGACGCGACCGCGAGGGTGACGATCTGATGGACAGTGGGGGAGGGTTTCGTGGCGAGCGGATCGGCCGGGCGGACGCCGTGCGCGACGTCCAGACCGGCGGCGAGGTGCTCGACTTCGCGCTCGCCAACGCGTACCCCTCCACCGGACCGGGGGTGTCCCGGCCGCACCGGGAGCGGCCCCCGCTGGTAGCCGCCACCGAGGGCCGGCCGCCCAACGCCCCCCGCGCCGCCGCCCTGCTCCAGCCCCCGCGCGTCACGGTCGTCGCCGCGGCCGGGGAGGCGCCGCTGCCCTTCGCCGACGGCGCCTTCGGCCTCGTCGTCAGCCGCCACCCCGTCGAGCCGGCGTGGGCGGAGAGCGCGCGGGTGCTGAAACCCGGGGGCGCGTACTCGCCCAGCACGACGCCCCGGTCAGTGCCCGGAAGCTCGTGGAGCACTTCCTCGGGACGAGGGGCGTTCGTAGCCCACAGCACGCGGCGGCTCGTCGAGGCCCGCAGGCCGGAGGCCGGCCGGTAGCCGCCGGGTGTCCGCATCGTTATGGATCCGGGCTCGCCTTCCCGTCCCGCCATCACGTAAGTTCGGACCAAGGTAATTCGCGTGAGCAAAGCTGCGCGGGAGTGGTACCGCGCAGTGGAGGGGGCTGCGCGATGCCCGGCCGTTCGGCGCCCGTCCGCGGCCCCGCGTCCCGCGCCTCCCGGTCTCCCGATCTCTCCGCGTCACCCTCTCCCGCCTCCCGCGTCCCGCCGGGTCAAGGAGGCGTGTCGGGCCCGGTCACCCGTCCGGGGGACGGCCGGAAGAATGGTCGCGGAACGTACCGAAGACGCCACATCCGTCACAGCGACCTCACATTGCCAGCAACTTCCCAGGTGAAGGCACCATTCCGGCAGGAAATCAGCCACCCATGCGGCCTGAATCGCTCGTTCCGCGACCACCTCGGCGTCGCCGGGCGAATCCGGAGAGTAGTTGTGGCACGCCGGTGGACGCAGCATCACTTACGAAGGGTTATGGTGGAAACCCCCCCTCGGGCCGGTCCGTCTCCCCCCCACGGACCGGCCCGTTTTTTTGTGTCCGTGGTTAGAGTCCCTCGCATGTCGAACGAGTATCCGGCCCTGCCCCCGCAGCAGCCCGGCCGCAACGGCGAGGCCGCTCACCGGCCGCACATCCCCTCGCAGCACCCCCACCCGCAGCACCCCCACGCCCAGTACCCCCACTCCCAGTACCCCCAGTCCCAGTACATGCAGCCGCAGTACCCCCACCCGCAGGTGCCGGCCGGCATGCCCGCCGCTGTGCGGGCCGCGCAGGTGGTGATCTTCGCGCTCGCCGGACTCGGAGTGGTGCACAGCGCCCTCGTGGGCGCCTTCTCCGGCGCGGAGGCGGCCGGACAGGCCTTCGCGCCGTACCTGATGGCCTGGGTGCTGCTCGTCCTGGCCTTCCTCTTCCCGTCGGCGGGTCCCGGTGTCCGGGCCGCCGCGCTGGTGCTCGGCTCAGTCCAGATCGTGCTGGCGCTCGGCGGGGCGGCGCAGGGCACGCCGTTCGGCATCCTGCCGCTGGCGGGCGCCGTCGCCGTCGTCGTGCTGCTCGGCCAGGGCTCGGCGGGCGACTGGTTCCGGCGGCCCCGCACGCGGTGAGGCCGACCCGCGGCGCCTCCCGAACCCCGCGGGACCCTCAACCACCGCCCCACCCCGGGCTTTGGGGACGCCCGCCCGCACGGGGGTAGGCTTCGCCCCCGGGGACCGCCATCCGGACAGGGGCCGCCCGCGACCACGACCGGGTCGCCATGCCGCGGACCGCGGCGGGGTGCCGCGTCTGTCCGATCCGCACGGAGGGGCTGACGATCACGTGAACCTGCGCGACAAGCTGCGTGGCCTGCTGGTCAGGCTGTACGCACGCCGGGTGGAAGGCCACCTGGACACCGCTCAGGTGCCCAAGCACATCGGCGTCATCATGGACGGGAACCGCCGGTGGGCCAAAGCCGCGGGATCCAGCACCGTCCACGGCCACCGCGCGGGCGCCGACAAGATCGAGGAGTTCCTCGGCTGGTGCTCGGAGACGGACGTCGAGGTCGTCACCCTGTGGCTGCTGTCGACGGACAACTTCGACCGCCCCGAGGAGGAGCTCGTCCCCCTGCTCGGCATCATCGAGGACGTGGTCCGCAGCCTCGCCGCCGACGGACGCTGGCGCGTGCACCACGTCGGCACCCCCGACCTGCTGCCCGCCGGGATGCAGACCACCCTCAAAGAGGCCCAGCAGAGCACGGCGCACGTCGACGGCATAGTGGTCAACGTCGCCATCGGCTACGGCGGCCGCCAGGAGATCGCCGACGCCGTACGGTCCATGCTGCTCCAGGCGCACGAGCAGGGCACCTCCATGGAGGAGCTCGCCGAGTCCGTCGACGTCGACATGATCGGACGTCACCTCTACACCCGCGCCCAGCCCGACCCGGATCTGGTCATCCGCACCAGCGGCGAGCAGCGGCTGTCCGGCTTCATGCTCTGGCAGACCGCTCACTCGGAGTACTACTTCTGCGAGGTCTTCTGGCCGGCCTTCCGCAAGGTCGACTTCCTGCGCGCGCTGCGCGACTACGCCGCCCGCCACCGGCGTTACGGCGGCTGAACCACCCGCGGGGCCGGGCCGGGCGCCGGCCCGCCAGCGGTCCGTTCCCCCGTGCGGGTCACACGGTGTCACGGAGAGTTCACGCGTGCGCCGTCGTGCACCGTTGCATGGCGGCGTACGTTCGAGGGCATAAGCCAGACAGGTCGACACCCGAACCACGGGTGTCGGATCTCAGCGGACGGCCCGGGGTCGTCCGCCCGGGAGGCCCTTTGCATCAGCCCCACCGTGCGGTCACGGCACGGAAAGAGCAGCGGAGGGCCGGTTCTCGGCCCGCTGCGCAAAGGGGTCGTCGGCCGGCCGCGGCGTCCGCCACGCCGGCCGCGATCGTCCTCGCCCACCCGGCCCGGCTTCGCTCCGTCGCTCCCCGACCTCTTCCGAGGGGGTACGTCCTTCCGTGGTGACCAGCACAAAGCGCCACAAGCCCGACCGGCGCACCTATGTCCTCGACACCAGCGTCCTGCTGGCCGACCCAGGCGCCCTGAGCCGCTTCGACGAGCACGAGGTGGTGCTCCCCGTCGTCGTGGTGACGGAACTGGAGGCCAAGCGGCACCATCCCGAACTGGGCTACTTCGCCCGGCAGGCCCTGCGCCTGCTCGACGAGTTCCGGGTACGGCACGGTCGCCTCGACGCCCCCATCCCCATCGGGGACCTCGGCGGCACCGTCCGGGTCGAGCTCAACCACTCGGACCCCAGCGTGCTGCCGACCGGCTACCGCCTGGGGGACAACGACTCCCGCATCCTCGCGGTCGCCCGCAATCTGCAGGCCGAGGGGTTCGACGTCACCGTCGTGTCGAAGGACCTGCCGCTGAGGATCAAGGCGTCCTCCGTCGGACTCCTCGCCGAGGAGTACCGCGCCGAGCTCGCCATCACCGACGCCTCCGGCTGGACCGGAATGTCCGAACTCACCCTGCCGGGTGAGCAGGTGGACATCCTCTTCGAGGAGGGGCACGTCTATGTGCCCGAGGCGTCCCACCTGCCCGTGCACACCGGCCTGACCCTCCAGTCCGAGCGCGGCAAGGCGCTCGGCCGGGTCACCGCCGACGGCAATGTCCGGCTGGTGCGCGGCGACCGGGAGGTGTTCGGCATCAAGGGCCGCAGCGCCGAGCAGCGCATCGCCCTGGACCTGCTCCTCGATCCGGACGTCGGCATCGTGTCGATGGGCGGCCGGGCCGGCACCGGCAAGTCGGCGCTGGCGCTGTGCGCGGGCCTGGAGGCGGTGCTGGAGCGCCGTCAGCACCAGAAGGTGATGGTCTTCCGGCCGCTGTACGCGGTGGGCGGGCAGGAACTCGGCTACCTGCCCGGCACCGAGGCCGAGAAGATGGGCCCCTGGGCGCAGGCGGTCTTCGACACGCTGTCCGCCGTCACCTCGCGGGAGGTCATCGAGGAGGTCACCGCGCGCGGCATGCTGGAGGTCCTGCCGCTCACCCACATCCGGGGCCGCTCGCTGCACGACGCGTTCGTCATCGTCGACGAGGCCCAGTCGCTGGAACGGAACGTCCTGCTGACCGTTCTGTCCCGGATCGGGGCCAATTCGCGGGTCGTCCTGACCCATGACGTGGCCCAGCGCGACAACCTGAGGGTGGGCCGGTACGACGGTGTGGTCGCCGTCGTGGAGAAACTGAAGGGGCATCCGCTGTTCGCGCACGTCACCCTGACCCGGTCCGAAAGGTCCAGGATCGCCGCCCTGGTGACCGAAATGCTCGAAGACGGTCAGGTCTGACCGGAGTCCTCCAAAAAGGAGCGGTTACGCACGAGTTGGCGCCGTCCGGAAAGGCACAGAGCCTAGCCGGGCGGCGTCGGCGTGCGTGGCCTTTCCGGAAAACGCCTGGGGCAAACGGGGTGTGAGCTTTCACACGCGGCAGAGAATTGCCTCCCGCCGCCGGATTACGGCAGAGTCTCCTTCCTGTCAGGCCCCGCATACGACACATCCGTACCGCCAGCGGCACGGGACCACAACCGAAGCACCGGCTTCCAACTGCATAGCGTCGTCGTATGCCGCCCGAGCACCACGCGGCGCTCCCCGCACGGGGGGTTGCCCACCGGGCCCGCGCCTCCCGTGGCCCGCAGTTGGGGAGGCCAGTGCCAGGGGCACGATTGCGTCCGCGAGGGTCACCGAAGCGGGCGATGCTGGAAGGAAACCGTGTGAGCCGGATCTCGGTCCGGGGATTCGCAGTGGCTTCGGCCACCGCGGTCACCGCTGTCGGAAGCGTCGTCGGCGTTGCCTCGGGCAGCACCGCGCAGAACAACGACGTCGAGGCGACGGCAGCCGGCACCACGCTGCTCGCGGACATCCCCGCGGGCCAGCAGGCCCAGGTACAGACCGCCTCCGTGACGCAGCAGGCCGAGACGATGGCCATCGCCGCGGACACGACCGCCAAGAAGGACGCGGAGGAGGCAGCCCGCAAGGCCGCCGCCAAGACCGCCGTGGCCAAGAAGGAGCAGGCCGAGAAGGCTGCCCAGGCCGCGAAGGAGGCCAAGGAGCGCGAGGCCGAGACCAAGGCCGCCGCGAGCCGCTCCGCGACCCGTGACGCGTCCAGCTTCGCCGCCAAGTCGAGCTACACCGTCGCCGAAGTCCAGGCCATGGCCCGCCAGATGATTCCCGGCGACCAGTTCCAGTGCTTCAGCAACATCGTGACCCGCGAGTCCACCTGGAACTACAAGGCCGTCAACCCCTCCTCGGGCGCCTACGGTCTCGTCCAGGCGCTCCCGGGCTCCAAGATGGCCTCCGCCGGCGCCGACTGGCAGACCAACCCGGCCACCCAGATCAAGTGGGGCCTGAACTACATGAACGAGCGCTACGGCAGCCCCTGCGGCGCCTGGTCGTTCTGGCAGGCCAACCACTGGTACTAGACGTACCGGAAGGCCGCCGGCCTCCACCCCGCTCAGCCCCGGCGCAGCCCCGCACCGTCCTACGGTGCGGGGCTGTCGCCCTGTAGCGTCTGACCGACGACTCCAGGCGGAGTGGTGCGGAGAAACGGGGGAAGAGGACGGATCATGTCGCGAGTGCCAGGATGGCTCGGCCGAGTCGGAGCCGGACTGACCGCGGTCGGCAAACGGCTGGACGAACGCCGTGCCGAGGTCGAACGGGAGGACGGCGACCCGTCCGCGTCCGACGCCGCCCCGGCAGAGGGCCACGTTCCCCCGCCGCCCGATTACGCGCCCGCCGTCCCGGCCCGCCCCGACCCGGCGCAGGCCGTGCCCTGGGGCGTGCGCGTGGCGGCCGAGGCGGGCTGGCGGCTGCTGGTCCTCGCGGGCACCCTCTGGGTCCTCATGCGGGTCATCAGCGCCGTCCAGCTGGTGGTGCTGGCCTTCGTGGCCGCCCTGCTCATCACCGCCCTGCTGCAGCCCACGGTGGCGCGGCTGCGCCGTCTCGGCGTGCCGCGGGGACCGGCCACCTCACTGACCGCGCTGTTCGGTTTCGTCGTCATGGGCCTCATCGGCTGGTTCGTGACCTGGCAGGTCATGGAGAACATCGACAACCTGACCAGCCAGATCCAGGGCGGCATCGACGAACTGCGCAACTGGCTGCTGAACAGCCCGTTCCACGTCACCGACAAGCAGATCAACGAGATCGCCAAGAATCTCCGTGAGGCCGTCGGAGCCAACAGCGAGCAGATCACCTCGGCGGGCCTGGAGGGCGTCACCGTCGTCGTCGAGGCGCTCACCGGCATCCTGCTCGCGGTGTTCTCCACGCTGTTCCTGCTCTACGACGGCCGGCGCATCTGGGAGTGGTCGCTGAAGCTGGTCCCGGCCGTCGCCCGCCCGGGCGTCGCGGGTGCCGGACCGGCCGCCTGGCGGACGCTGACGGCGTACGTGCGCGGCACGGTGATAGTGGCGCTGATCGACGCCATCTTCATCGGCCTCGGCATCTACTTCCTCGACGTGCCGATGGCGGTGCCGCTGGCCGTCTTCATCTTCCTGTTCGCCTTCATCCCGCTGGTCGGTGCGGTCGTGTCGGGCGCGCTGGCGGTGGTCGTCGCACTCGTCACCCAGGGCGTGTTCACGGCCGTCATGACCCTCGTCGTGGTGCTGGCGGTGCAGCAGATCGAGGGGCACATCCTGCAGCCGTTCATCCTCGGCCGCGCGGTCCGGGTGCACCCGCTCGCCGTGGTGCTGGCCGTGGCCACCGGCGGCATGGTGGCCGGCATCGGCGGTGCGGTGGTCGCCGTGCCGCTGGTCGCGGTCACCAACACCGTCGCCACCTATCTGCGCGCCTACTCCCAGGAGGCGTCGACCCGGCTGGCCCCGCGGCCCCGGGGCGCCACGGCCGTCACCGCGACCGCCGCGGAGGCGTCCGCGGGCGGACCGCCGCCCCCGCCGCCACCGGCCGGGAACGGCGGCGACGAAGGCCCGGCCGGCGGGCCGGACCGGCCGGACGGGCCGGCCACGCCGGGCAGTTGAGGGCAGTGCATACGACAGTGGGCCCGTCCACCCCCGGGGTGGACGAGCCCACTGCTTCACACGCCGTGCGGCGCGGAGGTCATTCGGCGAGAACGGCCTCGGCGTCGAGCGTGGCGGCGACCGCCTGGATCACCGCGGCGATCTTGAACGCCTCCTGGACGGCGTCGCGCTCCACGCCGGCCTTGCGCAGCACCTGCTCGTGCGAGTCGAGGCACATGCCGCAGCCGTTGATCGCGGAGACCGCGAAGGACCAGAACTCGAAGTCGACCTTGTCGACGCCCGGGTTGCCGATGACGTTCATCCGCAGGCCGGCGCGCAGGTTGCCGTACTCGTGGTCCGACAGCAGGTGACGGGTGCGGTAGAAGACGTTGTTCATCGCCATCACCGCGGCGGCGGCCTTGGCGGCCGTGTACGCCTCCGGCGACAGGTTCGCCTTCGCCTCCGGCTCCAGCTCGCGCAGCACGATGGCCGAACGCGAGGCGATCGCCGTCGACAGCACCGTGCCCCACAGCTGCTGGGCCGGCAGGTCGGAGTTGCCGATGACCGAACCGAGGTTGAGCTTCAGGTCCTTGGCGTAGTCCGGTATGCGGGACTTCAGGGAGTCGAGCGACATGTCAGGTCACTCCCCGGCCAGCAGCGCGACCGGGTCCAGGGTGTCCTCGCCCTTGGTCCAGTTGCACGGGCAGAGCTCGTCCGTCTGGAGGGCGTCGAGGACCCGCAGGACCTCCTTGGGGTTACGGCCGACGGAGCCGGCGGTCACCATGGTGAACTGGATCTCGTTGTTCTGGTCCACGATGAACACGGCGCGCTTGGCGTAGCCGTCCTCGCCCTCGATGCCGAGGTCGCGCATCAGCTCGTGCTTGGGGTCCGCCATCATCGGGAACGGCAGGTCGCGCAGGTCCTCGTGGTCCTTGCGCCAGGCGTGGTGGACGAACTCCGAGTCACCGGAGAAGCCGAGGATCTGGGCGTCGCGGTCGGCGAACTCGTCGTTCAGCTTGCCGAAGGCGGCGATCTCGGTCGGGCACACGAAGGTGAAGTCCTTGGGCCACGCGAAAACGACCTTCCACTTGCCCTCGTAGGTCTTGTGGTCGATCGTCTCGAACTCCTTGCCCTTCTCCAGCGAGACGCAGGCGGTCAGTTCGAACTCGGGGAACTTGTCACCGACAGTGAGCACGCGCTCTCCTTGCAGCGAAGAAACACCCGTAATGCGGTGTTTCCCATGGGTTGGACGATGTTGATGTTGGCACAGGGTGCATTGATTAGTGAAATAGCTACACTCGGTCGTGTTGATCGGAGGGAGCTATCAGTGACGGTCGGCAAGAGGCGCAGACAGCCGAGTCTCGCGCAGCTCCGGGCGTTCGCCGCGGTCGCCGAGCACCTGCACTTCCGGGACGCCGCCGCCGCGATCGGCATGAGCCAACCCGCCCTGTCCGGTGCCGTGTCGGCGCTGGAGGAGACACTGGGTGTCACCCTCGTCGAGCGTACGACGCGCAAGGTCCTGCTCTCGCCGGCGGGGGAACGCCTCGCCGCCCGCGCCAAGGCGGTGCTCGAGGACGTCGGCGCGCTCATCGAGGAGGCCGAGGCCCTGCGGGCGCCCTTCACCGGGGTCCTGCGGCTCGGGGTGATCCCGACCGTCGCCCCCTATCTGCTCCCCACGGTCCTGCGCCTGGTCCACGACCGCTACCCCGACCTCGACCTCCAGGTGCACGAGGAGCAGACCTCGCGCCTGCTGGACGGCCTCGCCGCCGGACGGCTGGACCTCCTGCTGCTCGCCGTCCCGCTCGGCGTTCCGGGCGTGACCGAACTGCCCCTGTTCGACGAGGACTTCGTGCTCGTCACCCCGCTGGACCACTGGCTGGGCGGCCGGGAGGGCATCCCGCGCGAGGCGCTGCGCGAGCTGAAGCTGCTGCTCCTCGACGAGGGGCACTGCCTGCGCGACCAGGCCCTCGACATCTGCCGCGAGGCCGGACGCGGGGGCGTCCCGGCCACCACCACGGCGGCCGGGCTGTCCACCCTGGTGCAGCTGGTGGCCGGTGGGCTCGGCGTCACCCTGCTGCCCCGCACGGCCGTCGACGTCGAGACCACCCGCGCCGGCCGCCTGCTCACCGGCTGCTTCGCCGACCCGGCCCCCACCCGCCGCATCGCCCTCGTCATGCGCACCGGCGCCGCCCGCTCCGCGGAGTACGAGGAACTGGCGGCGGCCCTGCGGGAGGCGATGCGGGCCCTGCCGGTGCGGACGGTGGCCGCCTAGGGATGTCCGGCACCCCCCGGCACCCCCCGGCACCCGCCGGCACCCCCGGCACCCCCCGGCACCGGCCGGGCCCTGCCGCCTGGTGCCGGCCGGGCCCTGCCGGGGGCTACTCCGTGCGCAGCCCGTCCGGGCGCATCATGCGCAGCAGCGGCGGCAGGCTCAGCAGGGTCACCACCACGACCACGCCCGCCCCGATGCCGGTCATCCGCAGGACGCTCGACCAGTCCACGCTGATCGGTGTCGCCGTCATCCGCAGCAGCACCGCGCCCAGCGTCATGCCGACGACCGACGCCACCAGCAGCCCCAGACCGATGGGGATCGCCGTCTGCCACAGCACCGACAGGCTCAGCGTGCGCCGCCGGGTGCCGAAGGCGACCAGGGCCGACAGCAGCTTGCGGCGTTCCCGCAGCTGCTCCAGCTGGGAGACCAGCAGGCTCGCCCCGATCAGTGCCAGGACGGCGGTCGCGCCCACGAACAGGCCCGTGCGGATGGTCTCGAAGCGGTCGGACCGCTCGGTCGCCGCCCACGTCATCGGATCGGCCAGCGGATCGATCGCGGCCGCCGCGTTGCGCACGTGCTCACGGGCGTACGGCACCGAGTCGTCGACGGCCAGGTACAGCTGGCCGCTGACCGCCTCGGCCAGCTCGGCGGGCAGGGCGCCCGGGGTGATCAGGAAGCCGCCGCGCTTGGTCCCGGTCGGGTCCTCGACGGAGTCGGCCTCCTTCAGCCCCTCGGGGAGGGTGAAGACGAGGTCCGCCGACCCGGCGTCGCCGGTGTCGTGCTCCAGGTACAGCTTCTGTCCCGGCCGGGTCAGCGACGGGGTGTCGGTGTCGTACTCGCCGCCCCGCAGCGCGAACACGTCGCCGTCGGCGCACGAGGGCAGCTCGGCCACCTGGCGCAGGGTCGCGCAGTCGGCGACGGTCAGTTCGGCACCGCGTTCCGGCTCCTGGCTCCAGGGCCGGTCGCCGAAGTAACCGTTGGACATCGCGTACACCGTGCGGACACCCTTGGTCTCCTCCAGTTTCGCGGCCGCCGCGGCGAGGTCGATGCCGTCCGGCACGCGGACCGACATCTGCGCCCGGGTCACGTCGTACCCCGTCTCCTTGGTGTAGTCGCTCTCGACCCCGGCGAACAGCATCTGCAGCGCGATCGCGCCGGCCACGGCCACGGCGATGCCGTTGACCATGCGGGCCGCCGCCCCGCTGCTCAACTGAAGGCGCCGGACCGCGAGTTGCCAGGCCACGCCGCCGGCGCCGAGCCGGGCGACGACCGATTCGACGATCCACGGCAGCAGCGCCGTGATCCCGACGAGCAGGCAGATGACGCCGCCGGTGACCAGGTACCCGTTGAAGTCCCCGTTCTCCCGGCCCTGGCCGAGCATGGGCGCCAGCATGCCGAGGCCGGCCAGCGGGAGCAGCAGCCGCCACCACAGGCGGCGGCGGGCCGGCCGCGCCGTGCGGACCACGCCCAGCGGCTCGATGACCACGCCGCGCAGCGCCAGCAGGGTGACCAGCACCGCGGCGGCCGGTACGGCCACGGCGACGACCAGCGCGAGCAGGGGCGAGGGGTTCAGATAGCTGGGGAAGACACTGATCCGGAACACCTCGAAGGACGCGGCGAGTTCACGCCCGGCGAGGAAGAAGGCGGTGCCGAAGAGCAGTCCCAGCAGCGCCCCGCCGAGGGCCTCGCCCGCGGCGATCCGCCGGGTCATGCCGCCGTCGGAGCCGACCAGCCGCAGCGCCGCCAGCCGGCGGTCGCGCCGTTCGCCGCCGAACCGGACGGCCGCGGCGATGAACACGGCGACCGGCATCAGCAGCACCACGAACACGACCAGGACCAGCAGCATGAGGACCGGGTCCATCTCCTCCGGCGTCGGGTCCGGGTTCCCGAAGGAGTCGATGCGGCCGACGATCCCGTCGCCGGCCCGGTCCGCGAGGCCCTCGGCGCCCGCGTAGTAGGCCAGCTCCTGCGAGCCGATCAGCCCCTGTTCGCCGATGGTGCCCACGATCTCGTGGGGCAGCCGCTCGCGCAGCAGTGCACCGCCGTCGGAGTCGAGGAGTTCCCGCAGCGCGGGGGAGACCACCATCTCGCCCGGCGCGGGGAACTCCCGCAGGCCGGGCGGCAGCGGGGCCTTGTCGCCCTCGGGTTCCAGCAGCCGGCCGCGGACGTCCCGGCCGTCGAACTCCGTGTTGGTGTCCGCGGTCATCAGGGTGTCGTCGGCGCGCGGGATCTGCTCGCCGTACGTGTAGTTGAGGCGGGCCTCCTCCCGCCGGTCCCGCTCCGCCAGCGCACCGGGCAGGGCGGTGGTGAGCAGCAGCAGCGCCACGCCCAGCCCGACGCCGACCGCGGTCAGCAGGGCCCGGATCCAGCCCTCCCGCCCGCCGGCGAAGGCGAACCGCAGTCCCATGCCGAGGTCCCGCGCGGCAGCCCGGGCCCTCGATGCCGCTCCCGCGGCGGGGCTCCCCCGTCCGTCACTCATACGACGCGCTCCATGTCCCTGGACCTGCCGTCGCGCACGACGATCTCGCGGTCGGAGTACGCGGCCACCCGCGCCTCGTGCGTGACGAGGACGACGGCGGCGTTTGCGGTCCGGGCGGCGTCGGTGAGCAGCTCCATCACGCGCTCGCCGTTGAGGGAGTCCAGCGCGCCGGTCGGCTCGTCGGCGAACACCAGCCGCGGGTCGGTGACCAGTGCCCGTGCCACGGCGACCCGCTGCCCCTGGCCGCCGGACACCTCGCCGGGCCGCTTCCCGCGGACGTCGTCGACCTCCAGGCGTTCCATCCAGGTCAGGGCGGCCCGCTCGGCGTCCTTGCGGGGCGTGCCGTTCAGCCGCAGCGGCAGGGCGACGTTCTCCACGCAGGTCAGTTCGGGCACCAGCTGCCCGAACTGGAAGACGAAGCCGAAGGCGGAGCGCCGCAGCGCGCTGCGCTGGGCGTCGCTCATGGCGGTCAGTTCACGCCCGTCGTAGGTGATCGACCCGGAGTCGGGTGTGACGATCCCGGCGAGGCAGTGCAGCAGCGTGGACTTGCCCGAGCCGGAGGGGCCCATCACGGCGACGACCTCGCCGGGATGGATGGAGAAGTGGGCGCCGTCGAGCGCGGTCGTCGGACCGTACTCCTTGCGCAGGTCCCGGGCGACGAGCAGGGAACCGGGGGGTGGTGTGGTCATCGGGCCACCGCCTCGCGGAGCTTGTCGAGGCGGGCCGCGGTCAGCTCCAGCCAGCGCAGGTCGGCCTCGAGGTGGAAGAGGGCGTGGTCGCAGATGAGCTGGTCGGCGAGGTCGCCCTTGCGCTTGCGGTCGGTGAGGATACGCATGCTGCGCAGGTGTTCCGAGCGCTGGGTGTCGAGGACGTCGGCGGCGTCGCGGCTCGTGAGCAGCGCGAGGACGACCTTGGTGTACAGGGTCGACTGCAGGTAGGGCTCGGGCTTCTCGGGTGTGGCGAGCCACCGTTCGACATCGGTGATGCCGGCTTCGGTGATCGCGTACCGCTTCCGCTCGGGGCCGCCGCCGGCCTCGATGCCGTCGACTTCGACGAGCCCGTTCTTCAGCAGGCGGGACATCGTCGAGTAGACCTGGCCGTAGTGCAGCGGCCGGTCGTGACCGAACTTCTCGTCGAAGGCCCGCTTGAGGTCGTAACCGTGGCGCGGGCCGGACTCCAGGAGCCCCAGGAGGGTGTGACCGATGGACATGACGAGCACTCTACACACCGTGTATACGCCGTGTGTATACGTCGAGTGTGCAGTCCCCTTCGAAGGGTGTCGCCGCCCTGGTGGGAGCCGGTTGTCACGGTTCTGTCACCGTGGCGGCGGCGTGTGACGCGGCGTCCGCCGATGGCCCCGGCCGGAGGCGCGGCGGCCGTGACCCGGCGTCCGCAGGGGGTGGCGGGCGCGCTCAGTCCGGCGCCGGTCCCGGCTCCTGCGGACCCTTCTCCTGCGGACCCGGCTCGTGCGGACCCTTCTCCTGCGGACCCTGCTCCTGCGGACCCGGCTCCGCGCCCCGGGGCGGACGGCCCCGGCGCGGGATCGGCCGGACCTCGCCCGGCAGCCGGCCCGCCTCCGCGAGGGCGCGCCGCAGGAGGAACTCGATCTGGGCGTTGGCCGAGCGGAACTCGTCGTTCGCCCACCGCGCCAGCGCCTCGTACACCAGCGGATCCAGCCGCAGCAGCACCTGCTTGCGCTGCTGCGGCCTGCGCCGCGGGGACGCTCCCCCGGGGGAGTCCGGCGGGGTGGTCACTGGTAGAGCGTCCCGGTGTTGAGGACCGGCTGCGCGGAGCGGTCGCCGCAGAGCACGACCATCAGGTTGGACACCATGGCCGCCTTGCGCTCCGGGTCGAGTTCGACGATGTCCTGCTCGGCGATCCGGGCCAGCGCCGTCTCGACCATGCCCACGGCACCCTCGACGATCAGCTGCCGGGCCGCCACGACCGCGCCCGCCTGCTGGCGCTGGAGCATCGCCGAGGCGATCTCGGGGGCGTAGGCGAGGTGGGTGAAGCGGGACTCGATGATCTGCACCCCGGCCGCCTCCACGCGCGCGTGCAGTTCGACGGCCAGCTTCTCGGTGATCTCCTCGGCGTTGCCCCGCAGCGACAGGCCGCCCTCCTCGTGGGCGTCGTAGGGGTACTCGATGGCGATGTGCCGGACGGCCGCCTCGGTCTGGGTGGAGACGAACTCTATGTAGTCGTCCACCTCGAAGGTGGCCTGGGCGGTGTCCTCCACCCGCCACACCACGACGGCGGCCAGCTCGATCGGGTTGCCGTAGGCGTCGTTGACCTTCAGTACGGCGGTCTCGTGGTTGCGCACCCGGGTGGAGATCTTGGTGCGCGAGGTGAAGGGGTTCACCCAGCGCAGGCCGTCCTCGCGGATCGTGCCCCGGTACCGGCCGAAGAGCTGGACGACCCGCGCCTGGCCCGGCGCCACCATGTTCAGCCCGCACATCGCGAGGAACGAGGCGATGACGATCAGGATGCCGCCGGTGATCAGCACCGCCTTGCCGCCGGTCGCGGTGACCGCCGTGGCGGAGATGATCAGGCCGGTACCGAGCAGCAGTCCGGCCAGCCCGAGGGTCAGGGCGAGTCCGCCGCCGATGCTGTGCGCCGGTGTCTCGCGGACCCGGGGCGCGGGCATCTCGGGTGTGTCCGCGGTGAGCTGCGCGTCGTGTGTGGGCAAGGGGGTCCCCCGTTTCCTCGGACGCCGCGCGCACGACGGTGCGGCTAGCGTCTTCCTATCCAAGTGATATCACTTTAACCCATCGCGGCAACCTTGCGCCTCCGCCGCACGTCGGTTCCGGTGGGACGGGTGCTGATTGTCACGTCCGTAACGACCGCATCGGCAGCCCTTTGTCACAGCACCCGGTGTTAGCTTTCTGAGCTGACCCGAGCGGCCGTACCCGTGTGGCTGCATGACACACATGAGCGAAGGCGAGCAGAGGGACACCCATGGGACGAGCGGATGAGCGACGCGCACGACAGCGCGGTGGGCGCCGGGCGGCACCCAGGGGCCGCCGCGCGCCGCGCGGGACCGGGCGCACCGGCATACGCCGCCTCTTCACCTGGAAGAAGCTGCTCGGCACCTTCTTCACCCTCTGCCTGCTCGGCATGGGCGCCTTCATCGTGCTGTACATGATGATCGACATCCCCGAGGGCAACGCCGACGCCAAGCGGCAGAGCAACGTCTACAAGTACAGCGACGGCTCGATGATGGCCCGCGACGGCGAGGTCAACCGCGAGGTCGTCGACCTCGCCCGCATCCCCAAGGCCGTGCAGCGGACCTTCGTCGCCGCCGAGAACAAGACCTTCTACCAGGACGCCGGCGTCGACATCAGGGGCACCACCCGCGGCCTGGTCAACACCCTGTCCGGCAAGGGCGCCCAGGGCGGCTCGACGATCACCCAGCAGTACGTCAAGAACTACTACCTCACCCAGGATCAGACCGTCTCGCGCAAGCTGAAGGAACTGGTCATCTCGCTGAAGCTGGACCGGGAGAAGTCCAAGGACTACATCCTCGCCGGCTACATCAACACCAGCTACTACGGCCGCAACGCCTACGGCATCCAGGCCGCCGCCCGTGCCTACTACCGGGTCGACGCCGAGGACCTCACCGTCGAGCAGGGCGCCTACCTCGCCGCCCTGCTCCAGGCGCCCAGCCAGTACGACTGGGCGGTCGCCTCGGAGACCGGCCGCAAGCTGGTCACCAACCGCTGGAACTACGTCCTGGACAACATGGTCGAGCAGGGCTGGCTCGACGCGGGTGAACGCTCCGGCATGAAGTTCCCGGTGCCCAAGGAGCCGCAGGGCGACCCCGGCATGGCCGGGCAGACCGGCTACCTGGTGCACGCCGCCAGCTCCGCGCTGAAGCAGCAGCTGGTCGCCGAGGGCACCGCGGAGGACGCCAAGCACGCCGACGCCCTGGTCGACGCGGGCGGCTGGACCATTACCCTCAACATCGACAAGAAGAAGCAGAGGGCGCTGGAGAAGGCCGTCAGGACCCAGCTCACCGACGAGCTGGACCCGAAGAAGCGCAAGGTCGACGCCGACATCCAGGCCGGGGCCGTCTCCGTGGACCCGAAGACCGGCGCGGTCGTCGCGATGTACGGCGGCCAGGACTACCTCAAGCACTACGTCAACAACGCCACCCGCGCCGACTACCAGCCCGCGTCCACCTTCAAGCCGGTCATCCTGGCCGCCGCCCTGGAGGAGGAGGCCGAGACGCAGGACGGCGAGCCGATCGGCGCGAACACGGTCTACGACGGCACCAGCGAGCGGCAGGTCGTCGACGGCGGCCGCAAGGTCGGCTTCGCCCCGGAGAACGAGGACGACGGCAACTACGGCGACATCACCGTCCAGACGGCGATGAACAAGTCCGTCAACTCCGTGTTCGCGCAGATGGGTGTCGACGTCGGCATGCCGAAGGTGATGGAGACCGCCGGCAAGCTGGGCATGGCCGTCGAGGACCTGGAGGCCGTGCCCGCCCAGACCCTGGGCTCCATGGGCGCGAGCCCGCTGCGGATGGCCGCTGTCTACGCCACCCTCGACAACCACGGCAAGAAGACCACCCCGACGATCGTGAAGTCGGCGGAGCACCGCAGCCGCACCGTCACGATGCCCGACGCCATCGGCGAGCAGGTCATCAGCCGCGAGGCCGCCGACACGGTCACCTCGGTCCTGACCGGCGTGGTCGACGACGGCACCGCACGGCGCGCGGTGCGCGACAACCCGCTGCGCAACGGGCAGCAGGTCGCAGGCAAGACCGGTACCTCCGACAACAACAAGTCGGCCTGGTTCGCTGGCTTCACGCCTGACCTGGTCACCACGGTCGGCCTGTTCGGCGAGGACGACAAGCCCCCGCACAAGCAGGTCGAGATGTACGGGGCGGGCGGCAACGACCGCGTCAACGGCGGCGGGTACCCGGCCCGGATCTGGGCCGCGTACACCTTCGGCGTCATGAAGGAGACCAGCAAGTTCGACCTGCAGACCCGGCAGGGCGCGGCCGTGAAGCCGACCCGGTCGCCGTCGGTCAGCGAGTCGCCGTCGCAGTCGCCGAGCTCCGAACCGCCGAGCCGCGAACCCACCAGCGAGGCACCCACCACCGAGCCGCCGACCCAGGACCCGACGACCGAGCCGCCGACGCAGAACCCGACGACGAAGCTGCCGGACGGCACGTCCACGCCCCCGCCGACGATCGGGCTCCCCGACGACCCGGGCGACGGCGACCGGGAGCGGGACCGGGAGCAGTAACCGGCACGGGAGACGACGAGGGGGCGCCCCGGTGTGCGAACACCGGGGCGCCCCTCGTGGCGTACCGTCGCGGCCGGTCAGCCGGTGTGGTTCAGCTCGAACCACACCACCTTGCCGGTGCTCAGCCGGGTCGCGCCCCAGCGCCGCGCCATCCGGTTGACCAGGTACAGGCCGCGCCCGCCCTCGTCGGTGGCGCGCGCCTGCCGCAGCCGCGGCAGCTGCGGCACGTCGTCACCGACCTCGCAGCGCAGCACGTCGGTCCGCAGCAGGCGCAGCGTCACCGGCCGCGTGGCGTACCGCACCGCGTTCGTCACGACCTCGCTGACCAGCAGCTCCACCGAATCGCTGAGCTCCTCCATGCCCCACCGGGACAGCGCGCGCCGCGCCAGCCGACGGGCCCGGCCGGGCGCCGCGTCCTCCGGCTCCAGGAACCAGTACGCCACGTCGCTCGGCGCGATCCCGTCGAAGCGGGCGGCGAGCAGCGCGATGTCGTCGTCCCGGTCGCCGGGACCGAGCATGTCCAGCACCTCGTCGCACAGCGCCTCCAGGGGCGGCGGATGGTCCGGCCCGGTCAGCTGCGCGGTCGCGGCCAGCTTGTCGCGCAGCTGGTCGATGCCGGTCCACACGTCCCGCAGCCGGGACTCCACCAGACCGTCGGTGTACAGCAGCAGCGTCGCCCCCGCCGGGGCGTCCAGCTCCACCGCCTCGAAGTCCACCCCGCCGACGCCGATCGGGGCGCCCGCGGGCACCCGCAGCACCTCCGCCCGGCCGCCCAGATGCAGCAGGACGGGCGGCGGGTGGCCGGCGTTGGCGATGGTGATCCGGTGCGAGACCGGGTCGTAGACCGCGTACAGGCAGGTCGCCATGCGGTCCACGCCGAGCCGCTGCGCCTGCTCGTCGAGGTGGTGCAGGACCTCCTGCGGCGGCAGGTCGAGGCCCGCCAGGGTCTGCGCGGTGGTCCGCAGCTGGCCCATGATCGCGGCGGACGTCATGGAGTGGCCCATCACGTCACCGACGACCAGCGCGACCCGGCTGCCGGGCAGCGGGATCGCGTCGTACCAGTCGCCGCCGACCCGCGCGGTCTCCGCGGCCGGCAGATAGCGCGAGGCCAGCCGCACCCCGGTGCAGCGGGGCAGGTGCTCCGGCAGCATGGTCCGCTGCAACTCGTCCGCGATGTACGCCTCGCGGCCGTACAGCACCGCTTTGTCGATGCCGAGGGCGCTGTGCGTGGCGAGCTGGGCGGCGACCAGCAGGTCGTCCGGCTCGAACGGGATGCGCTCCGGGCCCCGCAGGAACAGCGCGGCGCCGATCACGCGCCGGCGCCCGCGCAGCGGCGCGAGGATCGCGCGCTGCCCGTCGGGCACGGCCGACTCGCCGTCCGGGCCGAGGAGTTCGGGGAGTGCGGCGCGCGCCGCGGGCGCGTCCGTGAACACCGGGCGGACCCCGCGCAGCACCTCGGCGAGCGCGCTGCCGGGCCGTACCGTGCACAGCTCCTCGCCGACCGAGTCCAGTTCGGACGGCTCCGGCTGCGCCAGGGGCGCGAACCCGGCGCCCTCGGTGTCCCGTTCGGCCGGGATCCGGTCGCTGCGGCGCAGCCGCAGCACCAGCGGGCCGGTGGGCCGCTCGTCACCGACCGGCAGCGGGTCCCGCAGGTAGACCAGGATCGCGTCGGAGAAGGTCGGCACGGTGGCCCGGCACAGCCCCATCACGATCTCGTCCAGGTCGATGCCGCGGGCGATCCGCCGGGTCGCCGCGCCGACGAACCGCAGCCGGTCGCCGTCGCGCCGCATCGGCGTGGGCTTTCCGGGCGCGGTGACCTGACCGGTGCGCCGCTCCAGGCCGTCGGGTCCCTGTACCGCCGTCCGGCCGGGGGAGCCGGCCGGCTGTACGGGGATGCCCTCGGGCACGGGTCGCGGCCGGGGCGCGTCGGGCCCGGCACTCGCCTCGGCGCCCGGCTGGGAGTGCTCGGAGACCGGGTCGGCGGCGGCCGTGCCCGATGAAGGGGCGCCCGCTGCCGTGGTGCCCGGTGCGGTGGCGCCCGGTGCGGTGGCGCCCGGCACGCCCTCGGCCCCGGAGGCCGCCGCGGGGGCGGCCGGGGCCGGGTCGGACGCGGGGGTCGCCGGGCCGGGGCCCGTGGGTTCACCGCCGGAGCGCCCCTGTGCCGGTAAGGCGGCCGCCGTGTCCGGCACCCGGGCCGGTTCGGGGGCGCGCGCCGGCGCCCCGCGGCCGTCCGCGGGGGCGACGCCCGGCTGCAGGCGCTCGAAGGAGGTCGGCTGCTCCGTCACGCGTGTCGAGTCCATCCGTCCGGCGCTGGGCGCCATGCGTGCAGTTCGTCCTGCCGAGATGCCGATACCCGGAATGCCTCTCCCGGGAACGGGATCCCCGTGCGGTCGGCGGCCGCCGTCGTGCCGCCGGCCGGCCGTCCCCGGCGCCCACGGGTGTTGCCGTACCCCTCGCTCACGTCCTGCCGCCCCTCGGTGACGATCGGTCAAGCCCAGCGCATGTTCCGGCGATTGCGGCCCGGGCCCGTGCGGAGGACGATCCTACGTTTCCTGCCCGGGGGCCCATCAAGGGTCTCACGGGGACACCTGCGCGGGCGTACGGTCCCAGTTCTGTGGCAGTGACGGTACAGTCCAGGACGGATCCGGGCGCCAGTTCGGCCAGCCGTCCGAGAACGGCGGCCCCCAGGCGGTGATCACCGACACCGCGTCACGCCCGGCCGCCCGCACCCGCCCGGCCAGCGCGTCGTCCACCAGTCCGTCCCGCCGGGCCTGCGCGAACTCGTCCTCGTCGCGCCAGTGCCAGCTGCGGTCCGGGTGCACGGAGATGTCCAGGAAGTGATCCTCGGAATCCACTCCGCCCGACCACCGGGCGAGCGGCTCCTCCAGGTTCACGTACCAGTTCTTGAACCGCCAGCCCGGGTCCCAGAACAGCCACACCGACCACGGGTCCCCGGGGCGCGCCAGCTTCAGCACCCCGGTGCCCGACCAGCGGGCCCGGCACACGGTGCGGGGCCTGGTGTAGCGGGTGCCCAGCGGCTCCTGGTGCACGGGCGTACCGTCGGCGAGCACCGGTTTCACGCACTCCGTGCCGGGCGCCATCCACACGGCGAGGAGCTCCGAGTCGTCGCGTACGACCGTGACGGGGCGCGCGATGTGGAAACGCGCGCCGCCGTTCTCCCGGTAGCGCCACAGGATGTGCGTCCCCGGCCGCCAGAAACCGGTCGAGCCGCCCGCTTCCGTGTGTTCCGTCGTTCCGCCCTCTGTCATGGGCAGATATTAGGTGCCCGGGCCACGTGGTGTGCGGGTCCCCCCGCACGGTTCACTCCGGCGCGGCACACCCCGAGAGCGCGTCGCGGCGGCTCACGGGCGGGTCATGCGCAGCACGTCCAGCGCCTCGTCCAGCTGCTCCAGGGTGAGGTCGCCCCGCTCGACGTACCCGCTCTCCAGGACCACCTCGCGGATGGTCCGCCGCTCGGCCAGCGCCTTCTTGGCGACCTTGGCGGCCTCCTCGTAGCCGATGTACTTGTTCAGCGGGGTGACGACGGACGGCGAGGACTCGGCGTACTCCCGGGCCCGTTCCCGGTCGGCGACGATCCCGTCGACCGTGCGGTCGGCGAGCAGCCGGGAGGCGTTCGTCAGCAGCCGGACGGATTCGAGCACGTTCTTGGCCAGGAGCGGCAGCATCACGTTGAGCTCGAAATTCCCGGAGGCGCCGGCGGTGGTCACTGTCACGTCGTTGCCGATGACCTGGGCGCACACCATCAGCACGGCCTCCGGGACCACCGGGTTGACCTTGCCCGGCATGATCGAGGAACCCGGCTGGAGATCGGGCAGGGTGATCTCGGCGAGACCGGTGCGCGGGCCGGAGGCCATCCACCGCAGATCGTTGGTGATCTTCGTCAGGCCGACCGCGACGGTGCGCAGCTGCCCGCTGGTCTCCACGACGCCGTCCCGCGCGCCCTGCGCCTCGAAGTGGTCGCGCGCCTCGGTCAGCGGCAGTCCGGTGGCCCGGGCGACCTCCTCGATGACGGCGGCGGAGAACCCGGGCGGGGTGTTGATGCCGGTGCCCACGGCCGTGCCGCCCAGGGGCAGTTCGGCGAGCCGGGGCAGGGAGGCGTTCAGCCGCTCGATGCCGTACCGCACCTGGGCCGCGTAGCCGCCGAACTCCTGGCCCAGGGTCACGGGCGTGGCGTCCATCAGGTGCGTCCGCCCGGCCTTCACCACGTCCGCGAACTCGGCGGCCTTGCGCTCCAGCGAGGCCGCGAGGTGCTCCAGGGCCGGGATCAGGTCGCGGGTGACGGCGGCCGTGGCGGCGATGTGCAGCGACGACGGGAAGACGTCGTTGGACGACTGCGAGGCGTTCACGTGGTCGTTGGGATGCACCGGGCGGCCCAGCCGCTCGGTGGCGAGGGTGGCGATGACCTCGTTGGTGTTCATGTTGGACGAGGTCCCCGAGCCGGTCTGGAACACGTCGACCGGGAAGTGCTCGTCCCACCTGCCCTCGGCGACCTCCAGGGCCGCCTCCTGGATGGCGTCGGCGATGTCCTGGTCGAGCACCTTCAGCCCCGCGTTCACCTTGGCCGCGGCGCCCTTGATCCGGGCCAGGGCCTCGATGTGGGCGCGTTCGAGCCGCTGCCCGGAGACCGGGAAGTTCTCGACGGCGCGCTGCGTCTGCGCCCGCCACTTCGCCCAGGAGGGGACGCGTACCTCGCCCATGGAATCGTGCTCGATGCGGAAGTCGTCGCTCATACCCGGTACAGCGCGCGGGGAGGCGCCCTTGTTCCGGGGCGCGGGCGCATTGCTCCGTTTGCTCCGCGGGGTGTGCGGCGCGGTACGTCCCGGCCCGCACCGCACCGCCGCTTCCGGCCGGTTACGCCAGCCCGGGGCCGCGCACCGGGATCGTCGTGAACGTCGGGGCGGGCGCCGGGTCCTGGAAGAAGTCGTTGCCCTTGTCGTCGACCACGATGAACGCCGGGAAGTCCTCCACCTCGATCTTCCAGACGGCCTCCATGCCCAGCTCCGCGTACTCCAGGACCTCGACCTTCTTGATGCAGTCCTGGGCCAGCCGCGCCGCCGGGCCGCCGATCGAGCCGAGGTAGAAACCGCCGTGCGTGCCGCACGCGTCGGTGACCTGCTTGCTGCGGTTGCCCTTGGCCAGCATCACCTTGGAGCCGCCCGCCGCCTGGAACTGCTCCACGTAGGAGTCCATCCGGCCGGCCGTGGTCGGACCGAAGGAACCCGACGCGTACCCCTCGGGCGTCTTCGCCGGACCGGCGTAGTACACCGGGTGGTCCTTGAGGTACTGCGGCATCTCCTCGCCCGCGTCCAGCCGCTCCTTGATCTTGGCGTGGGCGATGTCGCGCGCCACGACCAGCGGGCCGGTGAGGGACAGCCGGGTCTTGACCGGGTGCTTGGTGAGCTCGGCGAGGATGGCGTCCATCGGCTGGTTGAGGTCGATCCGCACACTCTGTCCGTCGGCGACACCGTCGCGGGCGCCCTCCTCGGCCAGCTGCTCGTCCGTCGTCTCCGGCAGGAAGCGCGCCGGGTCCTTCTCCAGCTGCTCCAGGAACACGCCCTCGGCGGTGATCTTCGCGACGGCCTGACGGTCCGCGGAGCAGGAGACGGCCAGCGCGACGGGCAGGGACGCGCCGTGCCGCGGCAGGCGGATCACGCGCACGTCGTGGCAGAAGTACTTGCCGCCGAACTGCGCGCCGATGCCGATCTTCTGCGTCAGCTCGAAGACCTTCTCCTCCAGCTCCTTGTCCCGGAAGCCGCTGCCCAGCGGGGAACCCTCGGTGGGCATGTTGTCCAGGTAGTGCGCGGAGGCGTACTTGGCGGTCTTCAGCGCGTACTCGGCCGAGGTGCCGCCGACGACGATCGCCAGGTGGTACGGCGGGCAGGCGGCCGTGCCGAGCGAACGGATCTTCTCCTCCAGGAACTTCATCATGGAGGTCTCGTTCAGGACCGCCTTGGTCTCCTGGTAGAGGAAGCTCTTGTTGGCCGAGCCGCCGCCCTTGGCCATGAACAGGAACTTGTAGGCGTCGCCGTCCGTCGCGTACAGCTCGATCTGGGCCGGCAGGTTGGAGCCGGTGTTCTTCTCCTCCCACATGGTCAGCGGGGCCATCTGGGAGTAGCGCAGGTTCAGGTTGCGGTAGGCGTCGTAGATGCCCCGGGACAGGGCCTCCTCGTCGCGGCCCGCGGTCAGCACGTTCTGGCCGCGCTTGCCCATGACGATCGCCGTGCCGGTGTCCTGGCACATGGGCAGCACCCCGGCCGCCGCGATGTTGGCGTTCTTCAGCAGGTCCAGCGCCACGAACTTGTCGTTGGCGCTGGCCTCCGGGTCGTCGATGATGCGGCGCAGCTGGGAGAGGTGGTCGGGCCGCAGGAAGTGCTGGATGTCCTGGACGGCCTCCTCGGCCAGCCTGCGCAGCGCCCCCGGCTCCACCTTGAGGAAGGTCCGCCCGTCGGCCTCGAAGGTGGAGACACCCTCGGAGGTCACCAGCCGGTAGGGGGTGGTGTCCTCTCCCGTGGGGAGCAGATCGGCGTACTCGAACTCAGGCATCTCGCCCATTCCTCACTCGACAGACGGCCGCCCGCCTCCTTTGGCGGGCGCCACCAGCGTAGGACGTGCCGTCGGCGGTCGTGCCTGTGAGGTTGTCCTCACTTGTCCCCGCATGGCCGGGCGGCCCTGCCGCCCCCGCGGGGGACGGGCGCCGGGCGGGGAGTTTCCCCTCGGGGACTAGTCGCGATCTATCGCGTTTGGGTACGCTGCCATGGTGGACCTTCACAAGCACCCCCAGCAGCAGGACCGCACCCCGCAGGCCGCCGAGCTGCGCGCGTCGGACGCCGACCGCGACCGCATCGCCGACCTCCTGCGCGAGGCCCTCGCGGAGGGCCGGCTGACCCCCGACGAGCACGCCGAGCGCGTCGAGGGCGTGCTGGCCGCGAAGACCGTCGGGGAGCTGGAGGTGTTCGTCCGCGACCTCCCCGCCGGCCGGCAGCCGCGCCCGCACGCACCCGCGCCGAACCGGCCCATGATGCCGGTCCCGCTCCCGCCCGACCCCGATGACAACGTCGTCGCGGTGTTCAGCGCCGCCGTCCGCAAGGGCCGCTGGCGCGTCGGCCGCCGCATCCACGTGTACGCGGTCTTCGGCAACGTCGAGATCGACCTCAGCGAAGCCCTGTTCAACCACCAGCAGGTCGTGATCAAGGCGTACTCGGTCTTCGGCAACGTGGAGGTCCGCGTCCCGGAGAACGTCTCGCTGCGCGGCACCGGCGGCGGCGTCCTCGGCAACTTCGAGGTGGCCTCGCTGGACGCGGAGGACCCGCAGGCCCCGGCGGTCTACGTGGACGGCTGGGCGGTGCTGGGCAACATCGAGGCGCGGCCCAAGCGCGGCAAGCTGGTGGCGGACATCATGGACCGCGTGCAGCGCTCGGTGGACAGGGGGCTGCGGGGGCGCACGGACCGTTGACGGCCGCGAACCCGCGGCAAGCGGACCCGTCCGGTCCGGCGGAAGCGGGGGTGCCGACCGGTGAATTCCCTTCCCCCTGACGGCGGTTCGGAACTCAGTGCATAGGCGCGCGTACATCGGGTAAGCCTTGCTGCATCGTGTCTCGCTCGCGAAGCCGTCGTCAGGAGTAGACCGTGCTGCAACCGCCGCATTCGTCCCTGCAGGTAGCCGCCGTTCCGGCCCAGCGGGGGACCGCGCGAGACAGGGACCAGGACGCGCCCTGGCACACCGAGGCGGTGTGCCGCCGCGACGAGGCGGGGCTGTTCTTCGCCCCCTCCAAAGAACCCACGGCCGCCCGGCTCTCCCGCGAAGACGCGGCCAAGCGCGTCTGCGCCCGCTGCCCGGTCATGGTCGAGTGCCGCGAACACGCCCTGCTGCAGCCCGAGCCCTACGGCGTCTGGGGCGGCCTCACCGCCGCCGAACGCCGCGTCGTCCTGGCCCGCCGCCGACGCCGCGACATGGAACTCCAGACCACCCACCAGTCCGGCCGCATAGCCGGCTGACCCCCGGCCCCCTGTCCACACGCGGCTCACCCAGCCGACCCCTCAGGGGCGCGGGGAACCGCGCACAGCACCTCAGTGAACCCGTAGCCCTGCGCACAGGGCTCACAGAGCCGACCCCTCAGGGGCGCGGGGAACCGCGCACAAACCCCCACGGACCCGCAGGCCCGCACGCACGCAAGGGCCCGCCCACCCCAGGCGGGCGGACCCCTCGCACACGTCAGCTCTGAGGCCGACCCCTCAGGGGCGCGGGGAACCGCGCACAGATCCCGTACGAACCCGCACCCCCGCCCCCACGGCTCACGAAGCCGACCTCATGGGGGCGCGAGGAACCGCCCACACTCACCACGACGCCCCCGCACCGAAACAGACCCCGCCCCCGACCGGCCGACGGAGTCAGCCCCTCACTTCGCCCGGTCGAAATCCACCGCACTGTAGGCCCGCAGCTTGCTCAAGCGATGCTCGGAGTCGATCCTCCGCACCGTCCCCGACTTGGACCGCATCACGATCGAGTCGGTGGTCGCCGTCTCCGACCGGTAGCGAACCCCCCGCAGCAGCTCCCCGTCGGTGATGCCGGTCGCCACGAAGAAGACGTTCTCCCCGGAGACCAGGTCGTCCGTGGTCAGCACCCGGTCCAGGTCGTGCCCGGCGTCGACGGCACGCTGCCGCTCCTCGTCGTCCTTGGGCCACAGCTTGCCCTGCAGGGTGCCGCCGAGGCACTTGACCGCGCAGGCGGAGATGATGCCCTCGGGGGTGCCGCCGATGCCCAGCAGCAGGTCGATGCCGGTGCCCTCGCGCAGCGCGAGGATGGAGCCGGCGACGTCGCCGTCGGAGATCAGCTTGATGCGCGCCCCGGTCTCCCGGATCTCCTTGATGATGCCTTCGTGCCGCGGCCGGTCCAGGATGACGACGGTGACGTCCTCGGGGGTGACCCGCTTCGCCTTGGCCACACGCCGGATGTTCACGTTCACCGGTGCGTTGATGTCGACGAAGTCGGCCGCCTCCGGTCCGGTGACCAGCTTGTCCATGTAGAACACGGCCGACGGGTCGAACATGGTGCCGCGCTCGGCGGCCGCCAGCACCGCGATGGCGTTGGTCATGCCCTTGGCGGTGAGCGTGGTGCCGTCGATCGGGTCGACGGCGATGTCGCACTCGGGACCGGTCCCGTCGCCCACGCGCTCCCCGTTGAACAGCATCGGCGCTTCGTCCTTCTCGCCCTCGCCGATGACGACGACGCCGTTCATCGACACGGTGGAGACGAGGGTCCGCATGGCGCGCACGGCGGCGCCGTCGGCCCCGTTCTTGTCACCGCGCCCGACCCAGCGGCCGGCGGCCATCGCCGCGGCTTCGGTGACCCGTACGAGCTCCAGGGCGAGGTTGCGGTCGGGTGCCTCGGAGGGCACATCGAGCTCGGACGGCAAGTGATGATGCTCGGTCATCGGAGCGCACCTTTCTGTACGACGACGGCCGGATGAGGGTTCCGGGGCACTCTATCGCCGGGCGGACAGAATGAGCAGGGGCCCCCACGGATGAGCGCGACCGGGACCTGCGACGATGGGGGCGTGTCTGGAGGAAAGAGCAGCATGCAGAAGTCGGCCCGGGACATGATCCTGTCCCTGGGCCTCATCGGGCTGGTGGCCGGGTTCGTCTGGCTGTTCATCCCGCACGACGACAGCGCGCCCGACTTCAAGCGCGTGGACTACCGGGTCGACCTGCTCACGGCCCGCCGTGCCGCCGCCTACCCGGTGGCCGCGCCCGTGGGGCTGCCGGACACCTGGAAGGCCACCTCGGTGCGGTTCCGCGGCGACCAGGGCGACGCCTGGCACCTGGGCTACCGCGCTCCCGACGGCCAGTACGTGGCGGTCGAGCAGTCCACCCAGAAGCGCACGCTGTTCGTCGAGGACAAGACGCAGAAGGCCGAGCGGACCGACGTCACGCAGGAGATCAACGGCGAGACCTGGATCCGCTACGAGGGCGGTCACTACGACGCCCTGGTCCGGGAGGACGGCGACGGCTCGACCACGGTGGTCACCGGGTCGGGGACGTTCAAGCAGCTCACGACGATGGCGAAGGCCCTGCGCACCGAGTGAGCGCGGGCCGGCGGACGACCGGCACACGACAGGGCCCCGGCGCGGATCGGATCGCGCCGGGGCCCTGTCGTCGTGTGCGGTGCCCGGCCGGGGTGCCCGGGGCCCGGTGGCTCAGACCGTCGTGACGACCTGCTCGTAGGACAGGCGCGGGCTGCGCGGGAACCAGGCGTCGGGGCCGGGGCGGCCGATGTTGACGACCATCAGCGGGGTGTGGTCGCCGTCCAGGAACTCCTTGCGGATGCCCTCGAAGTCGGCACCGGTCATCGGGCCGGCGGCCAGTCCGGCGGCGCGCACGCCGATGATGAAGTACGCGGCCTGCAGCGCGGCGTTGAGGGCGGCGGAGCCCTCCCGCACCGGACGCTCGGCGAAGAGGTCCTTGGCCTGCGGGAAGTGCGGGAAGAGCTGGGGGAGCTCCTCGTGGAACTCGTTGTCCGCGGCCAGGATCGCGACCAGCGGGGCCGTGACGGTCTTGGCCCGGTTGCCCTCGGCCAGGTGGGGCGCCAGGCGCTCACGGGCCTCGGGGGAGCGGACCAGGACCACGCGCAGCGGCGACTGGTTCATGGAGGTCGGGCCGTACTTGACCAGGTCGTAGACCGCCCGGACCTGCTCGTCGGTCACCGGCTCGTCGGTGAACGTGTTCGCGGTGCGGGCCTCGCGGAACAGCAGGTCCTGGGCGGCCGGGTCGAGAACGAGAGACATGCGTGAACCTTTGCGGGAGTACGTGCAGGGGGTGCGCCGGGTCCGTGTGTACTACACGGACATGCCGACGCATACGACGGTACGCCCGAGAAGTTCAAAGTTCAACCAATGTCGGAGTCCGGTGATCCACTTCACAGGGCCACCGGCCTCTCCGGCTCATCCGTCCTCCCCGGCTCACGCGCCCTCCCCGGCCTCCTCCGCGCCCGCCGCCTTCTCCTCCTCCGCCAGGGCCGCGTCCAGCCGGGCGCGCGCCCCCTCCAGCCAGCGCCGGCACACCCTGGCCAGCTCCTCGCCCCGCTCCCACAGCGCGAGGGACTCCTCCAGCGTCGTGCCGCCCGTCTCCAGCCGCCGCACGACCTCGATCAGCTCGTCCCGGGCCTGCTCGTACCCGAGTGCCTCGGCCACCGCCGCCGTCTGCTCCGTCTTGCCGGTCATCCGCCCACCCTACGTATCGACTCGAACCGTGAACTCGCCCTCCGACACCCGCGCCCGCAGCTCGTCGCCCGGCGCCACCTCGTCCGGAGCGCGCACCGCGTGCCCGTCCGAGCGCTGGAGCACCGCGTAACCCCGCCGCAAGGTCGCGGCCGGGGACAGGGCCACCACCCGCGCGTGCGTGTGCGTCAGCTCGGAGTCCGCCCGGTCCAGCTGGTGCCGCAGCGAGCGCCGGGCCCGGTCCAGCAGCGCCGACACCTCGTCCTCCCGCGCGTCCACCATGCGGTGCGGATCCTGTATCGACGGCCGGGCCAGCGCGTGCGCCAGCCCCCGCTCCTCCCGCTCCAGCAGCGCGTGCACGCACCGCCGCGCCCGGTCCCGCAGCTGCCGCACCCGCTCGTACTCCTCACCCACGTCCGGCACGACCTTCTTCGCCGCGTCGGTCGGCGTGGAGGCCCGCAGGTCCGCGACATGGTCCAGGAGCGGGTTGTCCGGCTCGTGGCCGATCGCCGACACCACCGGCGTACGGCAGGCCGCCACCGCGCGCACCAGCTGCTCGTCGGAGAACGGCAGCAGGTCCTCCACACTGCCCCCGCCCCGCGCCACGATGATCACGTCGACGTCCTCGGCCGCGTCGAGCTCCTTCACCGCCTGCACGACCTGCGGCACCGCGTGCACCCCCTGCACGGGCACATTGCGCACCTCGAAGCGCACGGCCGGCCAGCGGTGCCGGGCGTTCTCCAGCACGTCCCGCTCGGCCGCCGACGCCCGCCCGCACACCAGCCCGATCAGCTGCGGCAGGAACGGCAACGGCTTCTTCCGCTCCGGCGCGAACAGCCCCTCGCGCGCCAGCGACTTCTTCAGCTGCTCCAGCCGCGCCAGCAGCTCCCCGACCCCCACCGGCCGGATCTCGGCGGCGCGCAGCGACAGCTGGCCGCGCGGGGCGTACCACTCCGGCTTGCAGTGCACCACCACCCGCGCGCCCTCGCTCACCACGTCGGCGACCGCGTCGAACACCTGCCGGTAGCAGGTCACCCCCACCGAGATGTCGTACGACGGATCCCGCAGCGTCAGGAACACCACCCCCGCGCCGGGCCGCCGCGACAGCTGGGTGATCTGCCCCTCCACCCACACCGCGCCCAGCCGGTCGATCCACCCCCCGATGAGCCGCGACACCTCCCCGACCGGGATGGGAGCTTCCGCAGACGTGTTGACAGCCATGCCCGCGAGAGTAGTGCGCGCCACCGACAACACACCGTGACCGTGGGGCCTTGAGCCGGGCCCTTACGATGGGACACATGACCGCTTCGCCTGGCCGCCGTGTCCTGCTCGCCGCCCCCCGTGGCTACTGCGCGGGAGTGGACCGCGCCGTGATCGCCGTCGAGAAGGCCCTGGAGCAGTACGGGGCCCCCGTCTACGTCCGGCACGAGATCGTGCACAACAAGTACGTCGTGCAGACCCTGGAGAAGAAGGGCGCCGTCTTCGTCGAACAGACGGAGGAGGTCCCGCCGGGCAACATCGTGATGTTCTCCGCCCACGGTGTGGCGCCCGTCGTCCACGAGGAGGCCGAGCGCGGCCGCCTCGCCACCATCGACGCCACCTGCCCGCTGGTCACCAAGGTCCACAAGGAAGCGGTCCGCTTCGCCCAGGAGGACTACGACATCCTCCTGATCGGGCACGAGGGCCACGAGGAGGTCATCGGCACCTCCGGCGAGGCCCCCGACCACATCCAGCTGGTCGACGGCCCCGAGGACGTCGCCAAGGTCGAGGTCCGCGACCCCTCCAAGGTCGTCTGGCTCTCCCAGACCACGCTGTCCGTCGACGAGACGATGGAGACCGTCGACGCCCTCAAGGACAAGTTCCCGCAGCTCATCTCCCCGCCCAGCGACGACATCTGCTACGCCACCCAGAACCGCCAGCTCGCCGTCAAGCAGATGGGTGCGGACGCCGACCTGGTGATCGTCGTCGGCTCCCGCAACTCCTCCAACTCCAAGCGTCTCGTCGAGGTCGCCCTGCAGGCGGGCGCCCGCGACGCCCACCTGGTGGACTTCGCCGCCGAGATCGACGAGAGCTGGCTGGAGGGCGTCACCACGGTCGGCCTCACCTCGGGCGCCTCCGTCCCGGAGGTGCTGGTCGAGGAGGTCCTGGAGTGGCTGGCGCAGCGCGGCTTCGAGGACGTCGAGATCGTCCGGGCCGCCGAGGAGTCCATCGTCTTCTCCCTGCCCAAGGAACTCCGCCGCGACCTGCGTGAGGAGGCCGCCGCGCTGGTGGCCGAACGGCGCGGCACCGGCGCCGCCTCCGAAGCGGCCGAGTGACGGGTCCGCCGCCGGCGCGGGCGGGTGACGGGTCCGCCGCCGGCCGCGACGCGTGACAGGGCACCACGGGCCACGATGAGTACCGTGGTGCCATGGAGATCTTCGGCGTGGACATCGGCGGATCCGGGATCAAGGGCGCCCCGGTCGACCTCGACAAGGGGGACCTCGCGCAGGAGCGCCACAAGGTCCTGACCCCGCACCCGGCCACCCCGGACGCGGTGGCCGACGGCGTCAAACAGGTCGTCGACCACTTCGGCTGGACCGGGCCGGTCGGGATCACCTTCCCCGGCGTGGTGGAGGGCGGCACCACGGTGCGCTCGGCGGCCAACGTCGACAAGGGCTGGGTCGACACCGACGCCCGGGTGCTGCTCGGCAACCGCCTCGGCGGCCTGCCGGTGACCCTGGTCAACGACGCGGACGCGGCCGGGCTCGCCGAGATGCACTTCGGCGCCGGCCGCCACCGCCGGGGCACCGTCATCCTGCTGACCCTCGGCACCGGCATCGGCAGCGCCGTCTTCGTGGACGGCGTCCTGGTCCCCAACACCGAGCTGGGCCACCTGGAGCTGCACGGCCACGAGGCCGAGAAGCGGGCCTCCAGCAAGGCCAAGGAGGACCACGACCTGTCGTGGGAGAAGTGGGCGCACCGGGTGCAGAAGTACCTGGCCCACGTGGAGATGCTGTTCTCCCCGGAGCTGTTCGTCATCGGCGGCGGCGTCAGCCGCAAGGCGGACAAGTTCCTGCACCACATCAAGGGGATCAAGGCCGATGTCGTCCCGGCGGCCCTGCAGAACAACGCCGGCATCGTGGGCGCGGCCCTGCGTGCGGCCACGGGCACCTGAGCCCGGCGGCCCTGCCTCCGCGCCGGTGTGCGGCCCTGTCTCCGTGCCGGCGTGCGGCCCTGCCTCCGCGCCGGTGTGCGGACCTGTCTCCGCGCCGGCGTGCGGCCCTGTCTCCGCGCCGGCGTGCGGCCCTGCCTCCGCGCCGGTGTGCGGCCCGCCCCCCGTTCCGGCGCGGGGGCTGTTCAGCCCTGGGAGCGGTTGCGCGCGTTCCGCCGCCGGATCATCCGGACCCGGCGGACGAGCACGATCACCCCGGCGATCAGGGTCCCCCCGTACAGCCACCCGGCCTGGGTGGCCAGCCCCGTCACCATGCCCATGAGCTGCCCGCCGGTGCCGTCGCCGTCCACGAGCGGGACCAGGCCCACGGCGAACGCGATCGGCACCACCACCGGCGCGGTCAGCAGGTCCACCCGGCGCACCCACACCGCGGTCAGCGCGGCCACCGGCAGGAACAGCACCCCGTAGGCGGTCTGCGAGTCGAACAGCGCCGCGTCGAGAAGGCCCAGGGTGAGCATCACCAGGGCGCAGAACAGTCCGCCGCCGAGCCCGGTCAGCCGCGGATTGGGCATGCGCCGGACCACCTGCGCGGCGGACCGCCCCGGTCCCGGCCGCCGCTCCGGCACCGGCCTGCTCCGCCCCTGCGGACCCGGCCGGCCCTGCGGATGCGGGCGGGCCTGCGGCCCCTTCCGGCGCTGCGGGATGCGCTCGGGCCTCGCAGAACGCACCACGCCGCCCGCCGCCGCCCGCCCCGCCTGCGGGGGGACCGGTGGCCGGGGCGGCTTGTCGCGTCGCGGTGCGGGCTGCGGGGATCGCGTCCTGTGTTGCTCCACCGGACCAACTTTGGTCGGTTTATGTGCCGAATAGCCCGTTCGACACGCCGGAAGCCGTCACTGTCCAGGCGTTCGACGTACCGCCGGGCGCCGGGTGGGCACGCCGTAGACTGGTGGATCGGCCCACGCAGCCCAGCCGCCGCCGGGTCCTCGCCACCCTCATCCTCACGTAACGGGAAGTCGCAACGTGTCGCTCACGATCGGAATCGTCGGTCTGCCGAATGTCGGCAAGTCGACCCTGTTCAACGCCCTGACCAAGAACGACGTGCTGGCGGCCAACTACCCGTTCGCCACGATCGAGCCCAACGTCGGAGTCGTCGGCGTCCCCGACGCGCGCCTGGCCAAGCTGGCGGAGATCTTCGGCTCCCAGAAGATCCTCCCCGCCACCGTCGACTTCGTCGACATCGCCGGCATCGTGCGCGGCGCTTCCGAAGGCGAGGGCCTGGGCAACAAGTTCCTCGCGAACATCCGCGAGTCCGACGCGATCTGCCAGGTCATCCGCGCCTTCAAGGACGAGAACGTCGTCCACGTCGACGGCAAGGTCTCGCCCAAGGACGACATCGAGACGATCAACACCGAGCTGATCCTCGCCGACCTCCAGACCATCGAGAAGGTCCTGCCCCGCCTCCAGAAGGAGTCGCGGATCAAGAAGGACATCGCGCCCAAGGTCAAGGCCGTCGAGGAGGCCAAGGAGATCCTGGAGAAGGGCGACACCCTCTTCGCCCACGGCATCGTCCAGGGCAGCGAGCGCGCCGAGCTCCTCCACGACCTGCACCTGCTCACCACCAAGCCCTTCCTCTACGTCTTCAACGTCGATGAGGACGAGCTGACCGACGAGGACTTCAAGAACGAGCAGCGCGCCCTGGTCGCCCCGGCCGAGGCGATCTTCCTCAACGCCAAGCTGGAGGCCGACCTCGCCGAGCTGGACGAGGAGGACGCCATGGAACTCCTCGAGTCCGTCGGTGCCCATGAGCCCGGCCTCGCCACCCTCGCCCGCGTCGGCTTCAACACCCTCGGCCTGCAGACCTACCTCACCGCCGGCCCCAAGGAGTCCCGCGCCTGGACCATCAGGCGCGGCGCCACCGCCCCCGAGGCCGCCGGCGTCATCCACACCGACTTCCAGAAGGGCTTCATCAAGGCCGAGGTCATCTCCTTCGCCGACCTCGTCGAGGCCGGCTCGGTCGCCGAGGCCCGCGCGAAGGGCAAGGCCCGTGTGGAGGGCAAGGACTACGTCATGCAGGACGGGGACGTGGTGGAGTTCCGCTTCAATGTTTAATTGAAAGTTAAACCACTTTCTTAGGTTTCGGAAACTGCAGTTCAGAAGGGGTTCGCCTTTAGGGTGGACCCCTTTTCTGATGGCCGGAAGGTGCTTAGGTGAAATGAAGCTTTGAGCGTTGACTTGGAAGTGTGCTTGGTGGCCGCCCATTGGCACCTCTTGTCACCTCTGGAGTTCCGTACCGTGCTGGATCTCCAGGACTGCATTGCACGCTGGCGGCAAATCACCATAACTGAGAATTTCGAATGCCTCGTCGAGGCCCTTGATGAAATCTTGTCATGTTGGTAGGCGGGTCACTGGCCCCTCGGGATCCAGGAGTTCGAGCATACGAAGCCGGTGCTTCGTAAAACGCTCCTGGAATGGGGTGAGGCGGTGCCTTTTGTGCCTGCCTTCCTGTGCGAGCGAGTCATTGAGGAGCTGTTTGGGGTCGGCGATCCCTTTCCGCCGCAGCACCGACAACCCCTACTGCTGTAGCTGTATTGATCAGAAACTCATTGGGTTCACTCGTTGAGGATGTAGCGGACGTGTGAGCCGCCGAGGTATCCGCGCACTATGTGTGGTTTGCGTTGTCGGCGGTGGAAGAACCGGCGGGTTTCGGTGGCGAGTTCGGCCTGGTTTTTGTGTTTGTTGGGCGGTCCTGCGTTTGAGGCCGGCGTTGGTCATTTCGTCGCGGTTGAGTTCGGGTGAGTACGACGACAGGGAGTGAAGCTGGATCTGGTCCTCGTGCTCGGCAAGCCAGGTCCTGACGGTCTTCGGGCGGTGGGCCGCGTCCCGGTCGACAACGAGGTGTACCTTGCGGTGGCGGCGGCGTCCTGCTCGGCAGCTGGGCCCCAGCCTGAGTGCGGATGACTTCCTCCACCTGAGCTGCTACGAGATTCTCACGCGGCTGGCCACCGAGGACGGGGTGAGTTCGCCGGATACTGACGTGACGCTACCCCCTGGTGATCCGACCGGGCCCGCAGATGAGGTACACGGCGGCTTTCGAGGGCGACCGGCCGCCGAGGTCGAAGCGGAGATTCGTCGGCGCCGGAACGGACGGGTTGGACCTGCTGACTCTGGTCAGCCAGCACCCCCACCGAGGGGCCGGCGGGGCGGTTTGGTGTGCGGAGGGAACCAAGTAGCCCGTGACGGACCAGGGTTGTATCCTGATCTGTTCTGTTGTGGTCAACTCATGGACGAGGACGGATTGTTGACGAGTATCGACAAGATGGTGGAGCAGCTGGATGGGCTAGTCGAGGAGTACGCCGCCCTCGTACAGAAGAGCAAGTACGACGACGCCTCTGATTTCCCCGCCGAGATTCGGGTTCTCATGAATCGTCTGGAGTCCGCGATCGAGCGCATCACGGTACCGGGCAGTGTTCATAGGCGGCAGCTTGAGGTTCACGCTGACCTCGGCAATAGCTTCAAAATTGCGGAGTTCGTCGGTATAGCGGCCGCTCTGCGAGATGACCTCAAGGCGGGTTGGACTGAATCTGTCGTCGAGCTGGTGCATGCCGACACGCATGGCGACTACTTGGACATGGCCGAAGAGTTGCTGAATAAGGGGTATAAGGACCCCGCAGCCGTCATCACGGGAACAACTCTCGAAATTCATGTGCGCGCGCTTTGCGTGAAGTACTCGGTTGACATCGAAGTATCAGGGGTGCCTAAGAAGGCCGATACCATGAACGCCGACCTCAAGAAGGCCGGTGTATACGGCGGGTTGCAGCAGAAACAGATCACGGCCTGGATGGACCTGTGGAACAAGGCAGCCCACGGGAACTACACCGACTACGATGCCTCTCAGGTTCGACTCTTCATCGTTGGGGTGCGGGACTTCGCCTTGAAGTACCCGGCGTAGTGAATCAATCGACATCTGGCCTACGGAGGAGTGACGTTGGCAATCGAGGACATGGTGAAGCAGCTCGATGAGCTGATCGCAAAGGCGGAACCTCTTTCACTGAGTTCGCTCTACCGCGTGGGGGAGGAAGCTGAGGCGGAAATTGTGGCCAACCGCCTTGAGGCTGCGGTGACACGCCTCACGATGAAGGGATCTGTGTATGTCCAGCTGGTTCAGCGTGCCAGGGGACACAACATTGAATCTCGGCTGCGACACAACATGCAGGTCGCTATCTCCTTGCGGGACGACCTCAACAGCGGGTGGACGGAAACTGTTGTCGAGCTGGTGCATGCCGATACCTATAGCGACTTCCTGGAGATGGCAGACGCTCTTCTGTCCAAGGGGTACAAGGATGCGGCGGCGGTCATCACGGGCACATCCCTCGAAGTCCACGTGCGGGCCCTCTGCGTGAAGAACGGCGTGACCATCGCGGTGGCGGGCAAGCCGAAGAAGGCCGACACCATGAACGCCGACCTAAAGAAGGCCGGCGTGTACGACGGACTCCGACAGAAGCAGATCACCGCCTGGATGGACCTGCGGAACAAGGCGGCACACGGGAACTATGGCGACTACGACAAGGACGAGGTACGGCAGTTCATCGATGGTGTGCAGGCGTTCATGATGAAGTACCCGGCGTAGGTAACCCCGTAGGCCAGGGGTAGGCCAGCCGTAGGTCTACCCCAGTACGGAAAGTTGCTCTGACGCGACTACGACGTACTCGCGCTCGCCCACACCTTCTCCCAGCTCGCTTCAACCACCTGACAGAGCTGTGGACCCGCACCTTGAATCGCTGCGGGCGGAAAACTGGGGGTGCGCAACCTCAAATAATGGTCAGTGAAACTATCTGTTCCGCCGTGCGTGCGAGCGGACTTGTTCGCGGCCGCCGAGTATCCGCAGCAGCAGAGCAGCTTACCTAGAGATCGACCTGGGCACGGAACAATCCGCCCGTATCCGCGAGAATGTGACGAGATATTGGCGGTCGGTTTGAGGCTAGTACGGATGAGTTCTTTCAGATGATGCGGGTCTTCTTGATTGTGAACTCATATCCGAGTTTATATTTCTCTTGGGCGTTGTCGATAGTGCGGCGCTAACAGGGGGTCGAAACATAGGAGAACAGGGGGTGGATATTTTATAATAGAAGTGAGGGGTAAAGGGGAAAGATTGCCATGGCTCGAAAAGCAAGAAAACTAATCCTGCCCCAACTTCTGTGGGGTCCGCAGAAGCAGCCACGATAGCGAGTTGGCGTAGTCACAGGGCTAGGGATGTACGCCCAACAGCCAAGTGTCGCCGCACAGTCGAAGATCTACTCGTCGCTACGGAAATCAGTGTTGGCCTCGTGGCTATCTTGGTATGATCCGGCGATGCAGACGCGACAAGCTATCCAGAGCCTGAAGCAACTGAAGGATGAGGCCCAGGAAGAGGGGCTGCACCTCCAGGCGGACGACAAGTTTTCTTCCTGGAAGGGGCGTGTACAGTCCGTCCTTACTCGGGCTCTCGGGGTAGATCATCATCTGACGCGGTCGTTCACTGAGAATGAATATGGTCTCTCGATCTTCACGTCTAGCACGCCTGATAGTGCCTGGAACGAAGCATTTCTCAACGGCGTGAAGCGTGCCACCGGAATCATCGATGCTGCGCTATTTGAGTTGGAGCTGGCAGGCACGAGTGACGACGCCGTGGACGAAACCGCCTTTGACCCGGACCTGTGGGCGCATGTCCAGACCCACGTACAGAACGAGGACTGGCAAGCTGTCGCGAGCCAGACCGCAATCTTTGTCGAGGACCGAGTTCGTCAGTGGTGCGGTGACCCGAAGGACCGAGACGGCAAGACGCTCGTTGGTAAGGGGCTGTTTGCGAAGGTCCTTGCCAACGACGGGAAGTTCCGCCTTGGGAAGGAAGCCGGGGAGTGGGAGGGCTGGCGAGGCATCGGGATGGGCTTCACGCAAGCGCTCGGGAACGTTGATCGCCACAACATCCAGAAGCGCGCGGATGCCAAGCGCTACGCGTTCGGGGTCCTCGGCGTCGGAAGCCTGATTCTTACCCAGCTTCGGCACCAGCACGGCGAGGACCTGGCACTGGGCGAGTAGCGGCTTCCTCGATCCTGAGGCGCTCTGCCGCTCAATGGGGCGGCAGAGCGCTTTGGTCTGCCGGGGCAGAAGCCTGCGCCGACATACCGTTGGATCGCCCTGTTCTCGGTCGAGGCCGCAGGCACCGAAGGTCTCGAAGCTCCACGACCTTTGGCCAGCGCAGCGTTGATCGTGCCGTTCAAACTCTGGGAGGCCGGTCGCCCGTCAGCTGCTCGTAGGTGCGGCGGGATCTACCCGAGCGATCTTGAAGAGGGCCACAGTCCCCAAGAACGGCGACGGGCCGCCGGTAGGGGGATAGTCGTCCCTCGTCGCGGAGTAGAGAGCAAGCCCCTTCGCGGCAAACTCCTCCAGGATGGCCGTGATACTTCGCTGTGCGTACCGTACCGAGGAACGAGAGAACTCGATGTCTCCTGAGATGTCGCTCCAGTCCCGGAAGGTTGGACGGCGCCGTCAGATCACGGGGTGGCTAGACGATGCGGATGACGGGGGCGGGTTTGATGTCCTGGGCGTCGATGAGGGTGCGGATGTCGTCCGGGTCCGAAGTCCAGATGATGGCCCCGAGGCTGGCTGCCATGGTCACGACGGTGGCGTCGACGATGTCGGAGGTGCCGGCCTTGCCACAGAGAATGCCTGCGGTCTTGGCGGCTTCGAGGCCGACGGGTACGACGTGGCACCCGGCGAGGAACTTGCCGAGTCTGACCTGGCGGCGGGAGTCCCGCCATGCCTGGCTGACGACGACGGACGGGACGTGGATGTCCCGGCCGTCGTCCAGGGCCAGACTGTGGCGGGCCCACATGCGTCGGTCGTCGTTATCGATGGCGATGAGTACCCCGGCGTCGTACAGGTAGGGGATGTTCACGCGGCCGAGGCTCCCGAGCTGCTGAGGTACTCGGCGTCGGCGGCGGCCAGGTCCGCGCGGGCGGCGGCGAGCTCTTCCGGGGTGAAGGCGCCGTGTTCCGCCTGCCACTCCTGGATGACGGCCCGGCCAGCCCGCAAGCGCAGCTCGCGTTCGGCTGCTCCGGCGACGAGGCGGGAGAGTGGGATGCCTTCTTCCTCGGCGGCTCCGGCCAGGGCTTCGACCAGGGCTTCGTCGAGAGTGATAGTCACCTTCTTGGTAGCCATATATCAACCATAGCGCGGTATGGCCTTCGGTGCTGATGCACGGATCACGTGCTGACGAGCGCGGAAGGTGCGAGCGCATCCGGCGAGGAAGGTGCGAGCGCATCCGGCGAGGAGGGCCTCGCCGACTCGATGGCCCGCGGGGCTGCGGGTGGGACTGGTCCACATTCGCTGGAAAGGGCGGATTGGTGATGAATATCTTGCTCGGCTGTGGGGTGACGGTGCACGGTTTCGAGCACGGGCCAGGCGACGGATCGGGGCTTGGGTGGCGAGCGTTTTTCAGAGGTGCAAGAGGGATGTCCGGAACCGGGATTTTCCCTGTGATCGTCCACGGTGTCGGCATGGGTGGACGGTGCGGTACCGGGAACCGGGTGGTAGGCGCGGGCGTCAGCGGGAGAGGTCGTTTCCCCGTCGGGTGGGCTCGGGTGGTGCGGACGCTTTCGCCGACAAGGTCGAGAACGACAAGAAGGCCGACGTTCGCTTCGATCCTGCGCGAGGGCTTGTGCCGTTGCGGGCCTGGGCCCAGGAGTGGCTGGAGCGACGGGTCATCGGTGAGTCGACGCGCCGCAACTACGAAGGGTTCATCCGCAACCACCTCGTGCCGCGCCTGGGGCGGAAGACGCTGGCCGGGTTGGCGCGGCGCGACTTCGAGGAGTTCGCCAAGGACGTGCATGCCTCCGGTGCGGGGTTGGCGGCCTCCACGGTCAATGACCGGATGGTGATGGTGGCCGCCATGCTGGAGGCGGCCGTCGTTGACAGACGCATCCCGGACAATCCCGCGCGCGGCGTCCGGATATCCCGGGCGGCCCCGTGCGTGGTGGACGAGGACGAGATTCCCACGCTGGGCGAGGTCGATCTGATCGCGGAGCACATCGCCCCGCAGTACCGGCTCGCGGTCTACCTTCAATCGGGTACCGGCCAGCGCCCCAGCGAGGCCCTGGCCTTCTCCACTGAGCGTTTTCAGAGTGGCCACCGATGGGGTGACAGCGGCGAGGGCACAACGCACGAGGCACCCGCGCCGTTGAGGGAGGTGTTCGAAGTCTCAACTCATCAGCCCAGGTGCCTCGTTGGTCTCCTATCCTGCCGC
>NZ_JBIWOK010000001.1:478148-716463 GCF_044767675.1 Streptomyces sp. NPDC101219 | reverse complement strand
GACGACGGACCCAGCCCTCCAGCGCGGCCCGCTGGGCATCGGTCACCGACAACGGCGGAATCTTCGGACCCGGACGACTCATGCCCAACCAACGACGAACCTCCGACTCAGGTCACTAGGGTCTTTTGTTTGGATCGGGCCGGATCAGGGAGCGGGGTCCGGTGCTGGGGCTCGCAAGGCGGAGGAGGGCGGCAGGGCGGAGCCCTGACAACCGACGACAACGCGGCGAGGCGCGGTGCCGGGGCCCGCGAGCCCGGCGTGATCCGACCCTGCGCCTGCCCCAGGCCCCCGGCGACGAGAGGCCCTAGCGGCCCCCGGTACCGGGCGTGACGAGTCCGGTCTCGTAGGCCACCACCACGGCCTGGGCCCGGCTGCCCAGGTTCAGTTTGGTCATGGTGCGGTTGAGGTGGGTCTTGACGGTGGCCTCGCTGATGAACAGGCGGTCCGCGATCTCCGCGTTGGACATGCCCCGCGCGCAGAGCTTGAGGACGTCGACCTCACGGGACGTCAGCGCCTCCAGGTCGGCCGGCTGTTCGTCGACGGTCTGCCGGGCGTACGCCTCGACCAGGCGCCGGGTGACGCTGGGGGCGAAGAGGGCGTCGCCGGCGCCGACCGCGGCCACGGCGGCGAGCAGCCGTTCCGGGCCCGAGTCCTTGAGGAGGAAGCCGGAGGCGCCGGCCCTAAGTGCCCCGTACACGTACTCGTCGAGGTCGAAGGTGGTCAGCACCAGCACCCTGGGCGGTGCCCCGTCGGCCTGGGCGAGGATGCGTTCGGTCGCCTCGATGCCGGTCATGCCGGGCATGCGGATGTCCATCAGGACCACGTCGGGGGCGGTCTCGGCGGCCAGGGTCACGGCCTCCCCGCCGCTGCTCGCCTCGCCGACCACGTCGATGCCGGGGGCGGCGCGCAGCAGCCCCACCAGACCGGCCCGGATGAGGAACTGGTCGTCGACGACGAGCACTCTGGTCATGTGGCGGCGTCGTCTCCCTGCACGGTGGCCCGCGCGGTGGTCGGCAGGGTGAGCCGCACGGCGAAGCCCCCTCGGTCCCGCGGGCCGGTACTGATCTGCCCGCCGTAGAGCTTGGCCCTCTCCCGCATGCCAATCAAGCCGTGCCCGCCGCCGGTCCGCACTCTGTCCGGAATCACCCCCTCACCGTCGTCCGTGACCGAAACCGTCACCTGGTGCGGCTCGTATCTCAGCCGTACCTCGGCCTGCGCGCCGGGCGCGTGCTTGAGCACGTTGGTGAGGGCCTCCTGCACCACGCGGTAGACGCACAGCTCGATGCCGGGGGCGAGAGGGCGTCGCGGCCCTTCGACGGTCAGGGTGACCGGGACGCCGGCGCTGCGGATGCGTTCGGCCATGTCGTCGAGGCCGGTGAGGCCGGGCATGGGGCCGGCGAGGGCGTCGTCGTCGGTGGTGCGCAGCACCATCAGCATGCGGCGCAGTTCTTCGAGCGCCTCCTTGCCGACGGCGTCGATGGTGTCGAGTGCGTCGCGCACGGTCCGCCGGTCGGTGTCGAAGACGAAGCGGGCGAGACCGGTCTGCACGGAGATGACGGACATGTGGTGGGCGACCACGTCGTGCAGTTCGCGGGCGATCCGGCCGCGTTCCTCGGCCACCTCGCGGCGGGCGCGTTCGGCCTGTTCCCTGCGCAACTGCCGGGTGAGCCGGGCCGAACGGAGTGCGAGCGCCCCGAACCGCCAGAGCACGGCCGGGTAGACGACGGCCTGGCCGAGGACGGAGGGCCAGGAGTCGGTGTGGTTCACGGCGCCGGCGTAGATCCAGACCGTGCCCATCAGGACCGCGCAGGGCAGGGAGATCCGTGCCGGGCGCAGCGAGGCCACGGTGTAGACGGCGAGCATGGGGCCGAAGCTGCACACCACGGGCCAGTAGCCGGCGGTGATGTACACCAGCCACACGCCGTGGACGAGCAGGCACACGGTCACCGGGGCCCGTACGCGGAACACCAGGGGCAGGTGGGTCAGCAGCACCAGCGCGTAGGCGGCGGCGTCGAGGGGCTGCTGGCCCTGGCGCGCGGCCTCGGGGCCCAGGAGCAGGGCCACCGCGGTCAGCGCCGCCGCGATCAGACTGTCGACGACGAGGGGACGGCTCCGCATCGCCGCAGCGTAGCGCCGGGTCGGCCGGATCGGCGTCAACCAGGTGCGGTACCGCGGTCGTTGGAGACCACCGCGGGCGCGCGCGGGGCGTGGGCTGGCACGGGCGGGGGGCCGACCCCGGTCAGGGGAGGGCGGCCTTGCGTTCGGCTTCGGTGAGGGGGGCCCGGTCGAGGTGGGGCTTCTTCGGGCCGAACAGCATGGGTATCAGCATGTCCGGGGAGAACAGACGGGTCGCCGGCCTCTCCATGCTCATGACGTCCAGCAGGGCGGACATCGCCCGCGGGTTGCGGGCCCCGGTGGCGACGGCGCGGTCGACGAAGCGGGCGAGGAACCGCTCGGCGGCCGTGGGCGGGGTGTCGGTGGCGCCGGGGTAGAAGACGTCCTGGCCGACCGCGAGGTCCCAGGCGGCCGCGACGGGGCGGGACGCGGCGCGCTGGAGCCGGCGGGCCGTGCCGGGGGTGGTGAGGCCGGTGGAGCGCAGGGTGTCGCGCACAGCGACGGCGCCCTGGGCGGCGACGGTCAGGCCGTGACCGTAGACCGGGTTGTAGGCGGCGACGGCGTCGCCGAGCACGGTGAAGCCGTCGGGCCAGCGCTTCATCTTCTCGTAGTAGCGGCGGTGGTTGGCCGTGCTGCGGGTGGTGAAGACCTCGGTGAGGGGTTCGGCGTGCTCGATGAGCTCGCCGATGACCGGGTCGTCGAGGCCGAGGGCGTAGCGGGCGAAGGCGTCCGGGTCGGCGGTGGGTTCCCCGCCGCGGGTGCCGCCGAGGGTGACGAGCCAGCGGCCGTCCTCGATGGGCAGGACGATGCCGCCTCGGCCGGGCGCCTTCGCCGGGTTGGCCTGCACGTTGACCAGCGGGAAGGTGTCGCCCGCGCGCTCCGGGGCCCGGTAGATGCGGGTGGCGTAGGTGACCCCGGCGTTGACGTCGCGTTCCGCGACCCGGGGCAGTCCGAGGCCGGTCAGCCAGGTGGCGGCGCGGGACCCGCGGCCGGAGGCGTCGACGACGAGGTCGGCGTCCAGGGTCTCCTGCGTGCCGTCCCCGGCGCGGACGCGCAGGCCGGTGACGCGTGCGGCGTCGCCGCGGAGGGACAGGGCCGTGGTGTCCTGGCGGAGGGTGATCCGCGGGTCGCCGAGGACGCGGTCGCGCAGGACCGCGTCGAGCAGGTCGCGGGAGCAGACCGCGTTGCGGTGGTGGGTGGACAGGAAGCGCCGGAACCACACCTCGTTGGGGGCGCGGGAGACCATGTCGCCCATGATGCGGGCCATGCGTCCGCCGCGGGCGACGACGGCATCGGTGAGGCCGGGCAGCAACTCGTCGAAGGCACGGACGCCGCCGCTCCACACGAGGTGCGCGTGCCGGGCCTGGGGCACGCCGCGCCGGGGTTCGGGGCCGTCGGGGAGGTGGTCGCGTTCGACGACCACGACGTCGGCGAACTCGGTCAGGGCCGCGGCGGCGAACAGTCCGGCGGCGCTGGCTCCGATGACCACGGCGGTGGGCCGCCGGGGGGTGACGCGGTCAGACATGGGCCTTCGGGCTTTCTGTGCTGGTCACCCGTCGGCGAATGCTGTCGAGTGAGCGGGGGCGGTGCAGGGCGACGGAGATGGCGCCCAGGTGGTCGGTGACGGCGGTGCTGACCCGGGACGGCTGTCCCGTGGTGCGGGCGGGTGTTCCGGCGCGGTAGGCGTCGATCGCCTCGCGCAGGGCGACGGCGCCCGCGGTGGCGCGTGCCTTCGCCTCGGGCCGCGTGCGGGCCGCCTCGGCGTACACGGCCCGGTAGAGGCCGGCGTCGAAGTAGGGGGCGAGCAGCCGCAGCGCGTCGTGGATGCGCTGCTGGCGTTGCAGCACGCGCAGGTCCAGAGGGACCCACAGGCCGAACCGGGCGGGCGCCGCCGGCGCGAGGACGCGCACCGCTCGCGACAGGGCGCGCAGCCGCAGGTACTCGCTCTGGTCGCGTCCCCACCGTTTCAGGGCGGGCCCGGCCTGCGGGACGATGAAGCCGATGGCGGCGAGGACGGCCTCCATGAGGGCGAACGGGGGTGCCGCCTTCGTGCTCAGCCAGTCCCAGTCGACGCCGCACCAGCGGGCGGCGACGGCGGTCAGCTTGGCCACGTCGAAGACCAGCCCCAGGGCGAATCCGGCCTGGAGGAAGACGATGCCGGTCTTGAGCCAGGGGTTGCCCACCTCCTTGAACCACTTCCACAGCATGTAGGCGGCGGTGAGGCAGGACGTGAGGTGGGCGAGGAGGTAGAGCAGGATGTGCTCGCGCATCCAGGGGGTGGTGGCGTAGTAGGTGTCCAGGTCGTAGATGCGGGTCCGGGGCACGTCGGCGAGGACGAAGGTCACCCACAGGGCGACGATGGTCGCCGCGTAGGCGGCGTGGATGCGCCGCAGCCTTCTGCGGCGCCGCTCGGACGGTTCCTCCCGCCAGCGCATGATCATGGTCAGGCCGGTGGCGCAGGAGGCGGTGAGGAACGAATAGGCCCAGGGGGCCGCGAAGTTGGGGATGCCCGTCATCTCGTTGAGGCGCTGGATGTTGACGGGGATGATCACCACGAGAGCGGCGGTGGCCCAGAACAGCAGCAGGGTGGTGGCCCGGATCTCGGGATCGCGCCAGGCCCGGACGAACGTCGGCAGCTTCAGGAAGAACGCGAGGGCCAGCAGGACCGTGGGGACCGCGTACGGAACGTGGAAGGACGTCATGACAGGATGCGGCCGCTCCGGCTGGTGAGCGACACGTTGATGCGGCCTTCCACGGTGGACTGGCTGAGCGGGCCCTCCGCGTAGCGGCCCTTCATCCAGGAGCGGACCTCGCGGCCGAAGAGCAGGCCGAAGGTCTCCGCCTTCACTTCGCAGTCCTCGACGGATCCGGTGCGGGCGGCGACGGTCAGCACGGCCTCGCGCGGGACGTCCTGCGAGGTGAGGATCTGCCGCACGGCCACGTCGACCGCCTCGGGCGCCCCGCCGGGGGCCAGGGTGCGGGCCGCGGCGGGCACACCGGCGGCACGGTGGCCTCCGTCGCCCTGCTCCTCGTGCCAGAGTTCGTGCCCGAGTATCACCAACTGCGCCTCGGGGACCATGTGTTCCTCGACGACGATGATGGAGTGGTCGCCGCAGTCCAGGCGCATGCCGGACACGGGGATGTCGGGCGGGAACGACCGGAAGACCAGACGGATGGGCCGGCCGGTCCGCGCGGTCATGGCGGAACAGAACGCTTCCATGACCTCCCGCGGCTCGGCGGGCCGCCGCACGGAGCCCGCTGCGTGCCGGCCCAGCACGGTCAGCAGGGACTTCATCGCCTTGGTGCTCAACTCTGCTGACCCCCCTCGGGAGGCACGACGGACCGCAGGACGCCCTCCAGGAGACGCTCCAACTGCTCGCGGGTCAGGGAGCCGTGCATGCGCAGGTCGGTGGAGCGCACCCCGTAGCGGTCCATCAGGGCCAGCACCGGGTCGTTCTCCGGGCTCTCCAGTTCGCGCAGGATCGGCAGCAGCGCGTGATTGAGGGCGTCGGCGGCCGGTGCCGTGAAGAACGCCTCGCCGCCGTCCACGCCGAAGTAGTCGACGAGCCCGTGCAGGAGTTCGACACTGGGCACCTTCTTGCCGTCGCAGATCTGGCGGGCCCAGTACTCGGAGACCCCCAGCTGCCGGGAGATGTCCGCGGCCAGGTCCGACATGCGCTTGCCGGTGGCGGCCATGTCGGCGCGGGCGAGCGCGGCGATTCTCGCCCGGACCCGGTCGTTGACGGACTCGTCGGGTGGTGAGCCGCCTTGCAGCAGGGTGCGGACGGTGGACTCGGGCAGGGCTGTTCCGGCGGCCAGCTCGGGCACGTTCAGCAGGTCCGGCGAGAGGCCCTTCTGCTGGACGACCTCGTCGAGGCGCCGCAGTGTCTCGGAGAGAGGATGGGGTGAGGCCACCTGTGCACTCCGGGGTTTCGGGGACGACGGCTGGTCTGTGCGCAACGACCATACGCGACACGGCCGTTCGGCAACAACGATCGTTGAGGAGGGCCGGTCGATCGTTGTCCGGATGCCGCACGGCGCCTTCCGACCGCACGGCGTCCCACGGGGCCGGAGCACGCACGGCCGGGGCTGCGCCGCGCGGCATCCGGGCGGCGTCCGAGCCACCCTCGGGCGGCCCCCGCGCGGCACTTGGACGGCACTTGAACGGCGCTCGGACGGCGCGGACGGCGCAATCAACGATGCTTGCGTAGCCGAAAACGATCGTTGACAGGTCGTCATGCCCCGTAGCACCATCTCGCTCATCGGAACCGCTCGTCCACATGCCGGGGGCGGGCGGTTCCGGGCCGCTCGCCGTCTTCAGACGCCGCGCCGCGAGGCGCGGCGGGCGAGCCGCCGACGGGTCTGCGGTCAGCGGGGCACTCCCCCCGTGCCGCGGGACACCGCAGATCGCCACGGGGGACGCCGGGGTGCCGCACGGGGGGCGGCATCCCGGCACCTCCCCGCCCACGGCCCGCACGGCCCACCCGGCAGTGAACCGGTCACGACGGCACACGACCCGCACGTGCGCGCCCGGCCGCCCCGACCCGGGCCGCGGGGCGCACGGCGACACGAAGGGGGAACCGTTGAACACACCGCCCGCCCTGCGCCCGGAGCACTTCACCCGAGCCGAGGCCGCCGAGTTCCACCGGCTGATGACCCATCTCGTCGCCACCTGCCGGGCGGTCGCCGACGAGTATCCCGACGGATGGCGGGCTCCCTCACCCGACCGGCCCGTGGACTTCGGGGCGTCCATGACGCTCATCGCCGACCTCTCCCGCACGCTCGGTCACACCCGCCGCCGCATCCGCCGGATCGGTGACGGCGCCCGCTACCGCCTGCACAGCGGCGGGCCGACGGCGGGCAGGTGGCGGTAGCGGGCCCGGACCCCGGCGGAGGCGGTCGCTCCGCAGGCCGCGTGCGTCCGAGGCGGCCGGCCCGTCCCGGTCGCGGACGACACCAGGCCGACGTTGCACTGAAGGCATACGCTGTTGCCCATGCCGCAAGACGATGACGACCTGGACAGCCTGGTACGCAAGCGGATCCGCGCCCTGCGGGTGGCGCAGGGCTGGTCCCTGGAGGAACTGGCCACGCGGGCCCGGCTCAGCCAGTCCACGCTCAGCCGCATCGAGAACGGTCAGCGGCGACTGGCCCTGGACAGCCTCGTGACCCTCGCCCGCGCCCTGGACACCACGCTCGACCAGCTCGTCGAGACGGCCTCCGACGACGTGGTGGTCAGTCCGATGATCGACAGCGTCCACGGGCTCATGCGCTGGCCGGTCAAGGGCGACCCCGGCATCACCGTGGTACGGCAGCGCATGACCGAGCCGCCGCCCGACAACCCCGCGCGGATGCGCGCGCACCCCGGGCGGGAGTGGCTGGTGGTGCTGTCCGGCACGGCGGTCCTCATGCTCGGGCACCGCCGGCTGCGCATCGAGACGAACCAGGCCGCCGAGTTCCCGACGATGCTGCCGCACGCGATCGGCGCCGAAGGGGGACCCTGCGAGATCCTGGGGATCTTCGACCGGGACGCCCGGCGGGGACACCAGCGGGACGCCGACGGCCGCGCGGCCCGGGGGCCGGACACGGCCTGACCCGGAACACGCCCTGGCCCGACAGCCCGTCGGCAGGGCACGCGTTGCGCCCTCGGCAGCCCGCCCGGCGACCTTCTTGCGCGCTCGGCAAGAGAGTGTGCCTTCCGCGCAGGGCCGGTCTACCGTCGCCGTATGACCCGTCCCGCAGCGCACCCGGCCCACCACGGCGACCCCCGGCACCCCCGGCACCCCCACGACTCCGACGGCCACGCCGAGATCCTCGACCTGGACGCCGAGGTCCTCGCCGATCACCTCGCCGGCATCACCGCATGGCTGCCCCTCCAGGCGCCACCGCGCCGGATCGTGGACCTGGGCTGCGGAACGGGGGCCGGGACCTTCGCGCTCCTGGACCGCCTCCCCGACGCGCGGGTCACCGCCGTCGACTCCTCCCCCGGTCATCTCGAACGACTGACGGCGAAGGCCCGCGAGCGTGGCCTGGAGGAACGCGTCCAGGTCATCCCGGCCGACCTCGACGCTCCCGACTGGCCCGACCTCGGCACGCCCGACCTGGTGTGGGCCTCGGCCTCGATGCACCACCTGGCAGATCCCGGCCGCGCCCTGCGCGCGGTCCACGACGCGCTCGCTCCCGGTGGGCTGTTCGCCGTGGTGGAACTGGCCGGCTTCCCGCGCTTCCTGCCGCCGGGCGCGCCGTCGGACCGCCCCGGCCTGGAGGAACGCTGTCACGCGGCACGCGAGGGGCTCCACACCGAGCGGGTGCCCCACCGCGGCGCCGACTGGGGCCGGCTGCTGGAACACGCCGGATTCACGCCCGCCGGCACGCGCACCCTCACCGTGCAGGTCGGCGCCGACGCACACCCGTCGGTCGGTGCGTACGCCCTCGGCGGCCTCCGGCGCCTGCGGCACGGCGCCGCCGGCTCCCTCTCCCCCGAGGACCTGGCCGCGCTCGACCGGCTGCTCGACACCGACGGCCCGCACAGCCTCCTGCGCCGCGACGACCTCGCGGTCCGCACCGAGCGCACGGTCTGGGCCGCCCGCCGCCCGGACTGACCGCCGGCTCCTGTCGCGCCGGCCGGCACAGCGCGGCGGGCACCGGCCGTACGCCGGTGCCCGCCGCCTGCATCTCGCGCGATCAGCTGTAGGGGATCACCAGCACGGACCGGTCGGTGCCCGTCCGGAGCTGGGAGGTGCCGTTGCCGATGGCGCTCCACACCTCCAGGCGTACGGTGCCGCCCTTGAGGTCGCCAGGCGTGCCCGTGGCCGCCTTCAGGCCGCGCGCCTGCGTGTACTCCTCCCATCCGGTGACCGGGTCGGTCGCGAAGTAGTGGTACGTCTCGGTCCGCTCGAAGTCACCGTTGCCGGTGAGGTCGTAGCTGACCCGGACCTGCTGGCCGAGCCCGACCGTGGTGCCGGCGTCCACCTGGAGCCGGAACGCGGTCTGCGCACCCGGCGTCAGGGTGCCGTTGACGCCGCGGACCTCGTAGACGAGGGGCCGGTACGGGGTGCCGTCGTGGTTGGTGCCGCCGGCGGACGCGACGGTGTCGCTGCCCGCCGTGCCGTCGGTGGCCGTGGTCAGGGCGCCGCCGGTGCGCAGCTGGAAGGTGTTGCCGGTCGGCGGGTCGGGGTCCGGGTCGGGATCGGGGTCCGGGTCCGTGGTGCCGCTTCCGGTGCCGGTCGCGGTGGAACGGGCCGGGACGGTGAGCGTCTTGCCGTCGGAGAAGGTCACGGTGCGCGCCGTGGCTCCGTGGTTGTGGGCCGCGTAGGTGCGGGCCGAGCCCTTGGTGAAGACGGCGGAGGTGGGGATGTCGCCGGTCACGGTGGCGTCGGGTGCGCCGAGCGCGTCGAGGGTGGTGAGCCAGTGGTACGTGTGCGCCTTCGACTCGCCCTCCTCCGGGGTGTATCCGGCGTGCCCGGCGTCCCACTTCGCCTTGGCCTTGGCCGGGTCGGCGAAGGACTCGAACTCCCAGAGCAGGTCACGCCATTCGACGGCCGGACCGCCGTTCTCCCGTTCCATCTCGGCGATGTTGCGCCGGATCGCGGCCTTCTCACGGCCGAGGTGCAGCGAACCGCCGGTCACCGGCAGCACGTTGATGCCGTGGATCTCCTCCGGGTTGGCGGTCCACCAGGTGGCGTAGGCGGCGCCGCTCCCCCAGACCATGCCGGCCGTGTCGTGGCGGAAGGAGGACGGGAAGACCTGCTCGTCCGCGTCGAACCAGTACTGGGCGATGGACTCCGACTCCGTGGTCAGCAGGAAGGTGCCCAGGTCGCGCAGCGAGCTGTCGCCCGTGGCGGAACCCCACAGGACGAGGGCAGCGCTGAGGTTGGTGGACTCCGAGGAGGACTCCTGGTTGTTGCCTGCGGCGAAGCCCTGGTGCCCGGAGGCCCAGCTGTGGCCGGCGTAGACGTCGAAGCCGCGCAGGAAGGGGAAGGCGCTGTCGGTGCGGCTGGGGTTGGCGGTGTCGCGGACCAGGGTCTTGACCATGCCGCCCCAGGCGGACTCGGCGGCCCACGCCGGGTCGTACTGGGCGACGATGGCCGCCGCGTAGACGAAGTAACTGTAGTGGAAGTGGTGGTCGTTGAGCTCGGTGTCGCTGCCGTAGGAGGCGGGGTAGCCGGTCAGGGTCCGCCAGTCCTTGTCGTAGCTGAACTCGTTCGCGCCACCCGCGGTGAACCAGTCCTGGAGCTTGCCCTTGATCAGGCCGATGAGCCGGTCCCGGGTGCCGGTCTCGCCGATCTGCTCGGCGACGGGCACCAGTTGGGCGAGACGGCCGAGCGCCTTGCCGGTCCAGTAGGTGTCGGTCGCGCCGGAGAACGGGTCCGAGGCGCCCACGACGTCGTTGAGGTGGCCACGCAGCCGGGCGGTGTCCACGGCATCTGACTCGGGCAGCGCGGGCAGCACCGCCGCCGCCTTCTGGCTGGTGGAGAAGGAGGCCCCCTCACGGACCTTCATGGTGCCGCGCGGTGAGACGTAGGTGTACGAGGTGAGGGGGTCGGTGGTGTGGAGCCACTGGTGCCGGTAGAGGGCCTGCAGCGTGCCGCGCTCGGTGCCCTCCTTGGCCTCGGTGGTGAGCGTGTAGGTGGCCTTGACCGTGCCGCCGGTGTAGTTCCAGGCGGCCTTGGAGCCGGTGACGAAGCTGAAGGCGTACTTCTTGAAGGTGGCCAGCGCGTCGGTGGACGGCAGCACCGCGACGGAGAAGTAGTTCTTGGAGCCGAGGCCCGCGGTGACGGTCGTGCCGGAGACGTTCCAGTCGCTGCCGGCCGGCGCGAACAGGGCGTAGTGGTGACCGGCGACGGTGATGCCGAGGACGTTGCCCTGGTCGGCGAAGACGCTGGGCGTCCCGGCGGTGGTGATCCGGGCGTCGCCGCCGGAGCCCTCGGCGTACACGAACGGTGAGCCGTGGCCGATGGTGGTGCGCAGGGTGCGGCTGCCGTCGGACCACAGGGGGGTGACGGTCCAGTCGGACCAGTCGTCGGCCTTGGTGTCGGGCGAGTTCAGGCCGCTCAGGCCGATGGTGAGGTCCCGCTTGTGGGCGTACTCGTACTGCCGGCCGTCCCCGACGATCGCGGGGGACGTGGGGTAGCCGATGTCGAGTCCGCCTGAGGTGGCCTGGTAGGTGAGGGGGTGCCCGTACATGGGGGTGGAGTACGGGTTGTCGCCGTAGCGCTGGAAGGCGAGGGAGGACCACCAGTCGTTGGTGGGGACGGGCCGGTTCCGGGCGGCCGCGGTCACCTTGGGCGTGACCGGTGTGCCGGTGTTGGTCGTGGGGCCCGACGTGCCGGCGGGCCGGGTGTCGGAGTAACTGCCGGAGCCCACGGGCACGGTGGCGGCGGCCGCGGGTGCGGCGGCCGGGCCCAGGCCGAGGAAGGCCAGGGCGGATGCCAGCAGGAGCACGACGGACGGTCTGGTGCGGGGGGATGGCATGGGGGGCACCTCAAGTCGTCACAGATCGGGGAGCCTGAGAGCGCTCTCAGATGGCCGGAACGTAAAGCCGATGTAATGCACGTGTCAATAGAATGAACACGACCGGTAGTTGAACGTAGATCGAAGTCCCTTATGTCTTCGCGTCTCGACGTCGCGGGCGCGGGCCCGGCGGCCCACGGGTGGACCGCCACAGGCCCCGTGACACTCGGTCCGTCGCTCACGCCGGCACTCCTCGGGCGGGCAAATCGGGCGGAAATTCCGTCGCGGCGTTTTCATGGGGTTACGCGCGATGCAAGGGAGGCAGCATGTCCGGCTCGTCCCAGGACACCCGCCGCCCGGCCCAGAGCCTCAAGGCCAACGCGATCGGGTTCGTCGACGCACTCGTGATCGGTCTCAACGCCACCTCGCCCGCCTACTCGCTCGCTGCTGTCATCGGCCCGGTCGTGGCCCTGGTGGGCATCTACGCCCCCGGGGTGCTGTTCGCCTCGTTCGTGCCGATGCTGCTGATCGCATCGGCGTTCTACTACCTCAACCGGGTGGACCAGGACTGCGGGACGACCTTCTCCTGGGTCACCCGGGCGATGGGGCCCTGGACCGGATGGCTCGGCGGCTGGGCCATCGCGATGACCGGTGTCCTGGTCGTCGGCTCGCTGGCGGACGTCGCCGTCACCTTCGCCCTGCTCGCGTTCGGCCTCGACAGCTGGGTCGAGAACGATTTCGTGCGCCAGTTGCTCACGGTGCTGCTCATCCTGGTGATGACGGCCGTCTGCGTCATCGGCACCGAGCTGTCGGCCCGGGTCCAGAACGCTCTCATCCTCGCTCAGGTGGCGTGCCTCATCGCGTTCGCGGTGGTCGCGCTCTACCGCGTCTACGCCGGGACCGGCTCACTGGACTCCACCAACCCGTCCTTCCGCTGGCTGGACCCGTTCGGCGCCGGCGGCGCCTCCCTCACCGGCGCCCTGCTGCTGGGCGTGTTCATCTACTGGGGCTGGGAATCCGCGGTCAACCTGACGGAGGAGGTCCGGCACTCGGCGACCGCGCCGGGCCGGGCGGCCGTGTGGTCGACCGTCATCCTGCTGCTGACCTACGTCTCGGTCGCCTACGCCGTCGTCGCCTACGCCGGGCCCGCCTTCCTGGCCGAGAACGCCGCGGAGGAGGAGTTCATCTTCGCCCTGCTCGCCGACGAGGCCATGGGCGGCTGGGACTGGGTGGTGCTGCTCGCGGTCTCCACCTCCGGCATCGCGTCGACGCAGACGACGATCATCCCCGCCTCCCGCACCGCGCTGTCCATGGCCCGCCGCCGGGCCCTGCCAGCGCACTTCGCCCACATCCACCCGCGTTTCCGCACCCCCGACGTGAGCACCTGGTGGGTCGCCGTCATCGCCATCGTCTGGTACCTCGCCGTCAACCAGATCAGCAGCAACGCCCTGTTCGACTCGCTCACCGCGCTGTCCCTGCTGATCGCCTTCTACTACGCGCTCACCGGCGTCGCGTGCGCCGTCTACTACCGCCGCCACCTGACCGAGAGCGTGCGCAACTTCCTGTTCATCGGCCTCGGTCCCGTGGTCGGCGCGGGACTGCTGACCTGGCTGCTGGTGGAGTCGGTCGCCGACATGTCCGATCCGGCCAACTCCTACAGCGGCGTCTCCTGGTTCGGTCTCGGACCGCCGCTGGTCATCGGCATCGGCATCACGCTCGCGGGCGTCGTCCTCATGATCGTGTGGCGGTTCGTCGCGCCCGCGTTCTGGTCGGAGCGCCGCGGAGTGGCCGACCCCGACCTCGTCCACGGCCACAAGGAGCTCTGAGATGGCGGTCGTCCTCGGATACGACGAGTCACCGGGAGCCAAGAGCGCCCTGCGCGTGGCCGTCGACGTGTCGGCGGCGTTCGACGAGCCGCTCGTGGTGGTGTACGGGGCCGCGCCGCCCGGCGCCATGGGCGAGGAGTACACCGCCCACACGCAGGCGCTGCACGAGGCCGGGCGTGCGGCCCTGGACCATGCCGTCCGGGCCGCCGAGGAGGCCGGAGTGCGGGCCACGGTCGAACTCATCGACCGCAGGCCCGCCGAGGCCCTCCTCGACGCGGCCGAACGGCACACGGCCCGGGTCATCGTCGTCGGCAGCTGGGGGGAGAGCCCGCTGCGTGGCGCGCTCCTCGGCTCGACGCCCCACAAGCTGCTCCACCTGGCCCGCGTCCCGGTGCTGTGCGTGCCGACCGCGACGTGAGGTCCGGGGCCGCCGTCCGGTCCCCCGCCGTCCGGATTCCCGCCGTCCGGTCCCCCGGCGTCGTCAGGCGGGCCGGCGCGTGCCGGTGACCCGTGACGCGGGAAGACGCCCGGCGCGGGAGGTCCCCTCCAGGGTGTCGCCGTCGATGCGCACGGCGAAGGCCAGGTTCAGCCGCAGCGGCTTGGTCACGGACTGCTTCCATGTGACCCGGTCCCCGTCCAGGACGATGTCCTCCAGCCGCACCTCCTCCCCCGCGCCGTGGGCGGTCCCGGTCAGGGTGTCGCCCTCCCTGCGGAACTCGGCCACCGGCCGGATCCTGCCGATGGGGGTGGCGATGGACAGGTCCCACGTGCCTTCGACGGACATGCTCGGGTTCTCCTGACGGTGGTGCGGAACGAGGGTGAGAGGTGACGGGCGGGGCGGCGCTGCGGCTGGGGTGCGGGGGGACGGCCTCGACGCCGCCTCACCCTTCGGCCTCGGTCACAGACCGGCCGGGACCGGCCCCCGGGCACGCCAGACCGTGCCGCGCCGTTCGTGGGCGAACAGCTCTTCGACGGCGTGTGCGATGCGCGGGCCGAGTTCGCGTTCCAGCAGGTGCAGCGCCACGTCGAGGCCGGAGGTGACGCCCGCGCCGCTGACCAGGTCGCCGTCGTCGACGACGCGGGCACGGACCGCGTGGACGCCGGTCGCCTCCAGCATGTCCATTCCCAGGTGGTGGGTCGTGGCGTGGCGGCCCTCGATCAGCCCGGCCATGGCCGGCACGAGCGAGCCGCCGCACACGGTGGCGACCGTCACCGCCGGGTTGTCCAGCGCGGCCTTCAGCAGTCCGGGCAAGGTGGTGGCGAGGGTCCGTCCCAGCAGGACGGGGACGAACTCGTCCTGCCGCCACTCCCCCGGCTCACCGGCCTCCTGGTCGGGCACCTCGCCGGGCTCACCGACCCGGCCGGCGGCGCCCGGCACCAGGATCAGCCCCGGACGCCCGGCGTCCAGGGTGCCGGTGGCCCGCAGGGCCAGGGCGCCGGTGCCGCCGACCACCTCGCGCGGCCCCTCGGCGGACACCAGCTCCACCGTCATCGCACCGCCCGAGGCGGTGCCCCCGGCGTACAGGACCTCGTAGGGGGCGATGACGTCGAGCGGGTCGAAGCCGTCGAACAGGACGATCTGAGCGTGCATGAGCTTCCTTCGGTGTGTCCGGCCCTTGCGGGACGGCACCGAAGCTATCCGTCGTCCAGCCCCTCCCCCAGGGGCTGGAACGACACGCTCCAACGGGTTCCCGCCGACACGCCGACCGGGGTGCGCATCACCGGTGACACCCTCGACGCGGGGCGGCCTACGCCAGGGTGTCCGCCAGGACGGCCGCGGCCCCGGCGATCAGCGCGTCGTCCTTCACCGCGTCCCGCTCGGACATGCGGGACAGCAGGGAGAGCACGAGCGGCGTGCCGTCGTCCGTCCAGGCGATGCCCACGTTGTTGTTCGTGCCGTACGGGCCGCCCCCGGTCTTGTCCGCCACCGTCCAGGTGCCGGGCAGGCCCGCCCGCAGCCGGGTGCGGCTGGTCTCGTTGCGCAGCAGCCAGTCCGTCAGCCGGGAGCGGTCGCAGCGGTTCAGGGTGTCCCCGAGGACGAGGCGGGCGTAGGTGCGGCCGATGGCGCTCGGGCTCGTGGTGTCGGTGGTCCGCCAGGGCTCCGCGGAGTTCAGCTCGGTCTCCCAGCGGTCGAGGCGGGTCACCCGGTCGCCGGTGGACCGGGCGAAGCGGGTGATCGCCGTGGGGCCGCCCAGCTCGCGCAGGAGGAGGTTCGCTGCGGTGTTGTCGCTGAAGCGGATCGCGACGTCGCACAGTCCGGCGACCGTCATGCCGGTCGCCAGGTTCTTCCTGGTGTGGTCCGAGCCCTCGACGAGGTCCGCCTCGGTGTAGTGGATCCGGCGGGCGAGGACCTCGCCGTCGCGGTCCAGGTCGCGCAGGACGGCCGCGGCGGCGAGCGTCTTGAACAGGGAACACTGGGGGAACAGCATGTCGGCGCGGTACCGGACCGTCCGCCCCGAGCGGGGATCGTGGGCGTAGACGCCCAGCCGGGCCCCGTACCGCTTCTCCAGCGCGCGGAAGCGGCCGCTGAGGCCGTTCGAGGCGTGGGCGGGCGCGGCGACGAGCGTGGCCGTGGCAGCGGCCGTACCGGCGGTGAGCAGGGTGCGCCGGGTCGGGGCGGGCGTGGGGGACGTGCCGCGGCGGATCATCCGTCACTCCTTCGATTGCGGGCCTCGGTTGTTCCTTCCGTCATGATCGACGCAGGGCGCCGCCCGCGCGGTTGCGCCCGGGCGGAGGCCGGTCGTGCCGCGGCGGCACCGGGCGCGCCGCCCGCTCAGGGCCCGGGCCGGCGCCCGTGGCGGGGGGACTCCGGCGTGCCGACGGTGCGGTCCGCGCCTACCGTGGGCCGGGGGCCACGCCCAAGGAGCCGTTCCATGCCGCCTGTGCACCACAGCCCGCTGCGCGGGCGTACCGCCGTCGTGACCGGTGCGGCGCGTGGACTCGGGGAGGCCATGGCCCGGGACCTGTCGGCCCGGGGTGCCAAGGTCGCCCTGCTGGGCCGCGAGGAGAGCACCCTCGCGGCGGTGCGGGACACCCTGCCGGGCGTGTCCCGGTGCTGGGCCGTCGACGTCACCGACGACCACGGTATGGCGCGGGTCGCCGACGAGATCGGTGCGGCCCTCGGACCGCCGTCCGTCGTGGTCGCCAACGCGGGGGTCGCCGAGGGCGGGCCGTTCGAGACGTCGGATCCGGCGGTCTGGCGCCGGGTCGTGGAGGTCAACCTCATCGGCAGCGCCGTCACCGCCCGCGCGTTCCTGCCCGCCCTGTTCGAGACCCGCGGCTACTTCCTCCAGGTCGCCTCGCTCGCGTCCATCGGCGCCGCGCCGATGATGAGCGCCTACTGCGCCTCGAAGGCCGGGGTCGAGTCCTTCGCGCACGCGCTGCGGGCGGAGGTCGCCCACCGGCGGGTGGGCGTGGGGATCGCGTACATCAACTGGACGGACACCGACATGATCCGGGACGCCGACCAGTACGCCGTGCTGCGGCAGTTGCGCGGCCACATGCCGCCGCCGGCCCGCAAGGTGTTCCCCGTCTCCTATGTTGCGGGCCGGCTGGTCACGGCCGTGGAGCGGCGCCGTCCGGCCGTCTACGTGCCCCGCTGGCTGCGCGCCGCCCAGGCGGTGCGGGCCGCCATGCCGCCGGTGGTGACGCTGCTGTCCCGGCGGGAGCTGCCGCGCCTGGCCGCCGCGGAGAGCTTCGAGGCGACGGGCCTGCTCGGTGCGGGCGGCCGGGCGGACCACAGCGACCGTGCCGGGGCGGACGTCGGGGCCGGCGGGGACCCGCCTGCCGACGGCAACACCTCCGCCGGCCGGGCGGACGGGGCCGGTCCGGCGGGGCGGCGGGCGGCGGACGACTGAGCGGGCGCCCGGTCCGGAGGGCCGGTGGATCCGCGGGCTGCGGTGAATCCGGCTGGTCGGTGAATCCGGCGGACGGCGCATCCGGCGCGCCCCCTGCCGGCGAAGAAGAGGTGTGCGGGAGCGGCGCCGCCGACGTTCCTCCCGGGTCGCCGGGGCGGGGCCCGCGCCCGGCCGGCCGCGGCATGCGCGGGCACGGCGCGGCGGCGATGCTCGAACGACAGGCCCCGGGAACGGTCCCGGCGGCGGACGCAGGGAGGCTGGACCGTGGGCACGGACGCACAGCAGGACACCGAACGGCTGCGCTGCCTGGTCACCGGAGCGTCCGGGTACATCGGGGGCCGTCTGGTACCGGAACTGCTGGCCGCCGGTCACCGGGTCCGCTGCCTGGCCCGTTCCCCGGACAAGCTCCGTGACCACCCGTGGGCGGGCGACGCCGAGACGGTGCGCGGGGACGTCACGGACGCCGCGTCCGTCGCCGCCGCCCTGCGCGACGTCGACGTGGCCTACTACCTGGTGCACGCCCTCGGTTCTGGCTCCGGGTTCGAGGACACCGACCGCCGGGCGGCCCGGATCTTCGCCGAGCAGGCGCACGCCGCCGGTGTCCGGCGGATCGTCTACCTCGGCGGACTCACTCCGATGGGGGTGCCCGAGCAGTCCCTTTCGCCGCATCTGCGGTCCCGGGCCGAGGTGGGGCGCATCTTCCTCGACGGCCCGGTGCCGGCCACCGTGCTGCGGGCGGCGGTCGTCATCGGCTCCGGGTCGGCCTCGTTCGAGATGCTGCGCTATCTCACGGAGCGGCTGCCCGGCATGGTGACGCCCCGCTGGGTGAACACCCGTACCCAGCCCATCGGAGTCCGGGACGTGCTGCGCTACCTGGTCGGTTCGGCGACGATGCCCGCGGACGTCGACCGGGCGTTCGACATCGGCGGGCCGGACGTCCTCACCTACCGGGACATGATGCGCCGCTACGCCGCCGCCACCGGGCTGCGGCGGCGGCTCATCGTGCCGGTGCCCGTCCTGTCGCCGCGCCTGTCCAGCTACTGGGTCGGTCTGGTCACCCCGGTGCCCGCGTCGATCGCCCGGCCGCTCACCGAGTCGCTGCGGCACGAGGTCGTCTGCCACGAGCACGACATCGCCCGCTACGTGCCGGACGCCCCGGGCCGGCCGCTGCCGTTCAACGAGGCACTGGAGCTGGCGCTGCGCAGGGTGCGGGAGGCGCAGGTCGCCACGCGCTGGTCGTCCGCCGCCGTGCCGGGGGCGCCCAGCGATCCGCTGCCCACCGACCCGGACTGGGCCGGCGGGAGCCTCTACCAGGACGAGCGCCAACTGCCGGTCGACGCGTCGCCGCAGGCCCTGTGGAAGGTGATCGAGGGCATCGGCGGCGACAACGGCTGGTACTCCTTCCCGCTGGCCTGGGCGGTCCGGGGCTGGCTGGACCGGTTCGTGGGCGGGGTCGGGCTGCGCCGCGGACGGCGGGACGCCGAGCGGCTGAGGGTGGGCGACTCGCTGGACTTCTGGCGGGTGGAGGAGATCGAACCGGGCCGTCTGCTGCGGCTGCGCGCCGAGATGCGGCTGCCGGGACCGGCCTGGCTGGAGATGCGCGCCGAGTCGGACGGCGAGGGCCGCACCCGCTACCGGCAACGTGCGCTGTTCCATCCGCGCGGCCTGCCGGGGCACGTCTACTGGTGGTCCGTGTCCCCCTTCCACGCGGTCGTCTTCGGCGGCATGGCCCGCAACATCGCCAAGGCCGCGGGCCGGGGGGCGGGCGGGCGCACCCGCGCGGCGGGGGCCGACCGCGGCCCTCGGCACCTGCGTCCCCGCCGAGCGGACCGGTAGGGCGCCCCCTCTGCACACAGCACACGCCACCGAGCCGCCGCACCGCCACATCAGCGCACCGCCGCACCGCCACATCATCAGCGCACCAGGAGGGACGCCATGACCGTCGCGGTCGTCCTGTACACGTCCGACCTGCGGGTGCACGACCATCCGCCGCTGCACGCCGCGCTGGCGGCGGCGGACGAGGTGGTGCCGCTGTTCGTCCGCGATCCGGGCGTCGACGCGGCCGGGTTCGGCGCACCCAACCGGCTGGCCTTCCTCGCCGACTGCCTGACCGACCTCGACGGCGCGCTGCGCGCCCGCGGCGGTCGGCTGGTGGTGCGGGCCGGTCCCGTCGCCGAGGCGGTCGCGGCCGTCGCGGCGCAGTGCCGGGCGGCGGAGGTCCACATGGCGGCCGGGGTCACCGCCTACGCCCACCGCCGGGAGGAGCGGCTGCGCGACGCCCTCGGCCCTCGGGGCGTGGCCCTGCGGGTGCACGACGCCGTCGTCACCGCGGTGCCCCCGGGAGCGGTGACACCGTCCGGCTCCGACCACTACGCGGTGTTCACGCCCTACTTGCGCCGCTGGTCGGGCGAGCGGCTGCGGCCCGCCCGGCCGGCGCCGCGCGCCGTGCGCGTTCCCCCGTCGGTCCGCGGGGACCCGGTGCCGCCCCGGCCGGACACGGACCGGACCTCCCCCGGGCTCGCGGCCGGCGGCGAGACGGCGGGCCGGGACCGGTTCGCCCGGTGGTCCCGTACGCGGCTGGACGCCTACGGGGAGGGCCAGGACGACCTGGCGGGCGACACCACCTCCCGGCTGTCGCCGTACCTGCACTTCGGCGCCCTCTCGGCGGCGGAACTCGTGCAGCGGGCCCGTGCGCGCGGCGGAGCCGCCGCCGAGGCGTTCGTCCGACAACTGTGCTGGCGGGACTTCCACCACCAGGTGCTGGCGGCGCGCCCCGACGCGTCCGTGCGGGACTACCGCACCCGGAACGACCGCTGGCGCACGGAGGACGAGGCCGCCGGGGACATCGCCGCCTGGCGGGAGGGACGGACCGGCTACCCGGTCGTGGACGCGGCGATGCGGCAGCTGCGGCACGAGGGCTGGATGCACAACCGGGCCCGTCTGCTGGCGGCGAGCTTCCTCACCAAGACCCTGTACGTGGACTGGCGGACCGGCGCCCGGCACTTCCTGGACTGGCTGGTGGACGGCGACGTGGTCAACAACCAGCTGAACTGGCAGTGGGTCGCGGGAACGGGCACCGACACCCGTCCGCACCGCGTCCTCAACCCGGTGCTCCAGGGCAGGCGCCACGACCCCGACGGGGCCTACGTGCGCCGCTGGGTGCCCGAACTGGCGGAGGTGAAGGGCGGGGCGGTGCACGAGCCCTGGCTCCTGCCGGAGGGGCAGCGGGCCCGGCTGCGCTACCCCGAGCCGCTGATCGGCCTGGCCGACGGACTGGCCCGCTTCAGGAGCGCCCGTGGCCGCGACTGACGCGGGGCGCGCGGCACGCCCGTCCGCGCGTCGTGACACACCGCCACGGACGCACGGGGGCGGGGCCGATGGAGTGAGTGACGCTCCCTCCCCCTCCCGCACCGGGCAGGCATCAGCGCATCCGCACCGGGGCACCCGGCGGAAACACCGGTGTGCTGATGACTGAGAGCGAGAAGGGGCTGTGCATGCTTGGACTGCGGCCGACGACGGCCGGGCCGGCCGGGACCACGGACGACCCGCTCACCGCTTTGGACGCCACCAGAGCCGTCGAGGCCGTCCTGGAGCGGATCCTCGACGCGCACCTGTCGCAGGCCCGCGACGTGGACCCGGTGTACGCCCGTGACGTCGCGGGACGCGTCGCCGGCCTCGTGCGGCGCGGCGGCAAGCGGCTGCGCACCGCGTTCGCGTGGTGCGGCTGGCGGGCCGCCGGCGGCTCGGGCGACGGCGGCGCCGTCCTGCGGACGGGAGCCGCGCTGGAGCTGCTGCAGGCGTGCGCCCTCATACACGACGACGTGATGGACGGATCACCGCTGCGCCGGGGCGCGCCCTCCGTGCACGTGGACCTGGCGGCCATGCACCGCGCGACCCGGATGGCCGGTTCCCCGGAGGCGTTCGCGACGTCGGCCGCGGTGCTCGCCGGCGACCTGGCGCTGGCCTGGGCGGACGACCTGCTGACGGAGACGGCTCTCGGGACGCCCCATGGGCCGCGGCTCCTGCAGGAGTGGCAGGCGATGCGGCAGGAGATGGTGGCCGGGCAGTACCGCGACCTGCATGCGCAGGCCACCGGCTCCTTCGGCGTCGACGAGGCGCTGGCCATCGCCACGCTGAAGAGTGCCCTGTACACGGTCGAACGGCCGCTGGCGCTGGGCGCGGCGCTGGCCGGCGCGGACGCGTACACGGTCGACGCGCTGCGGTCGGCGGGCCGGTGCGCGGGGCTCGCGTTCCAGCTCCGGGACGATCTGCTGGGCGCGTTCGGCGAGCCGGCGCGGACCGGGAAGCCGGTCGGCGAGGACCTGCGGTCGCGCAAGCCGACGTATCTGCTCGCCGTCGGCCTGGGCCTGGCCGACGCCGCCGGGGACGAGGAGGCCGTCGCCGTCCTCTCGCCGGACGGTGCCGGCCGGGACGAGGCGGCCGTGGAGCGGATGCGGGCCGCGCTGGAGCGGACCGGCGCGCGCTCCGTGGTCGAGTCGAAGATCGGCGAGCTGGCGGGCACCGCGCTGCGGACCTTCGAAGGGACCGGCGCGGACCACGGCGTGCGGCGGGACTTCGCGCTGCTGGTGGAGCGGGCGTCGGGGTTCGCGCCGCGCACCGCCGAGGGGGTCCGGTGAGGACGGTGACGGGGCCCGCCGACCACGTCGTCGTGGTGGGCGCCGGACTGTCCGGGCTCGCCTGCGCCCTGCACCTGCTGGGCGCCGGGCGGCGGGTGACGCTCGTCGAACGCGACACCGGTCCGGGCGGCCGGGCCGGCCGGGTGCGGCTGGGCGGCTACGCGGTGGACACCGGTCCCACCGTGCTGACGATGCCCCATCTGGCCGACGAGGCGTTCGCGGCCGTCGGGGACAGCCTGGCCCGCCGCGTGGAGCTGACGGCGCTGCACCCCGCGTACCGGGCCGCCTTCGCGGACGGCACGTCGCTGGACGTGCACACGGACGGCGAGGCGATGGAGGCGGAGGTCCGCAGGTTCGCCGGACCGGCCGAGGCGGCGGGCTACCGGCGGCTGCGGGACTGGCTGGAACGTCTGTACCGGGCGCAGATGCGGCGCTTCATCGACACGAACTTCGACTCGCCCCTGCAGTTGCTGCACCCGGACCTGGCGCGGCTGGCGGCGCTGGGCGGATTCGGCCGGCTCGACGCGCGGATCGGACGGTTCCTGAGCGATCCCCGGCTGCGCCGGGTGTTCTCCTTCCAGGCGCTCTACGCGGGGGTGGCGCCCGCACGGGCCCTCGCGGCCTACGCGGTGATCGCCTACATGGACACCGTGGCCGGGGTCTGGTTCCCCCGGGGCGGGATGCACGCGCTGCCGCGGGCCATGGCGGACGCCGCGGCCGACGCGGGTGCCGAGCTCAGGTACGCGGCCGAGGTGCGCTCCCTGGAGCAGCGGGCGGGACGGGTGCGGGCCGTGCACCTGAGCTCGGGTGAGCGGATCGACTGCGACGCGGTGGTCCTGACCTGCGAACTGTCCACCGCCCACGGTCTCCTGGGGCGGGCCCCGCGCCGGCCGGTCGGGCTGCGCCACTCGCCGTCCGCGGTGGTGCTGCACGCGGGGACCGACCGCACCTGGCCCGGACTCGCCCACCACACGCTGTCCTTCGGGGCGGCGTGGGAGCGCACGTTCGACGAACTGACCCGCACGGGGGACCTGATGAGCGACCCGTCCCTGCTGATCACCCGTCCGACGGCGCACGACGCCTCCCTGGCGCCCCCGGGCCGCCACCTCCACTACGTCCTGGCGCCCTGCCCCAACACCGACGTCGGCCCGTCCGCCGCCGCGTGGCGGGACCTCGGCCCGCGCTACCGCGACAGCCTGGTCGCCGAGCTGGAGCGCCGGGGCCTCACGGGGTTCGCGGACAGCATCGAGGAGGAGCAGCTGGTGACGCCGCTGGACTGGACGGCCCAGGGCCACGCGGCGGGCAGTCCCTTCTCCGTGTCGCACACCTTCGCCCAGACCGGCCCGTTCCGGCCGCGCAACATGGTGCGCGGCCTGGACAACGTGGTGCTGGCCGGCTGCGGGACCACGCCCGGGGTGGGGGTGCCGACCGTGCTCATCAGCGGCAAGCTGGCCGCCGCCCGCGTGACCGGCGGCCCGTCCGGCGCCCGCCGCCGTGTCCCGCGGGGCCGTCCGGCCACCGCGACCGTCCCGTCCGCTCCGAGCCCGGCAGGTGCCGATGACCCGTCGTGAACTGGACGCCGCCGGGATCACCGGTCCCGTGCTGCGCGCCGACTACGCCCACTGCCGGCGGCTCAACGCCCGCCACGGCAGGACGTACTTCCTCGCCACCCGGCTCCTGCCGCTGGAGCGGCGTTCGGCCGTGCACGCGCTGTACGGCTTCGCCCGCTGGGCGGACGACATCGTGGACGATCTGGACCGTCGGCGCACGCCCGCCGAGCGGGACCGGCTGCTGGAGTTCCTGAAGGCCGATCTGGTCCGGGGGCTGCGCACCGGCGGGGGCGACGAGCCCGTCGTGCGGGCCGTCGCCGACACCGCCGCACGGTACGGCATCGAGCCGGCGCTGTTCACCGACTTCCTCGCCTCGATGCGCTCCGACCTGAGCGTCACCGACTACCCCACCTACGCGGATCTGCGGGCCTACATGCACGGCTCCGCCGCGGTCATCGGGCTGCAGATGCTGCCCGTGCTGGGCACGGTCGGCCCGCGGGAGGAGGCGGCGCCGCACGCGGCGGACCTGGGGGTGGCGTTCCAGCTGACCAACTTCCTGCGGGACGTGGGCGAGGACCTGGACCGGGGCCGCGTCTACCTGCCGGCGGACCTGCTGGCCGCGCACGGCGTGGACCGGCCGCTGCTGGAGTGGAGCCGCCGCACCGGGCGGCGTGATCCGCGGATCCGGGCGGCGTTCGTGGCCGCGGAGGCCCTGACACGGCAGGTGTACCGCGCGGCGGAGCCGGGCATCGCGCTGCTCGACCCGCGGGTGCGGCCCTGCATCCGTACCGCGTTCGTCCTCTACGGCGGGATCCTCGACGCGATCGCGGAGCAGGACTACGACGTGCTCCACCGGCGTGCGGTGGTGTCCCGGCGGCGCCGGGCCGCCACGGCGGCGGGCGGCGCAGTGGCGGTGCTCCGTGCCCGCCGACGCGCGCGGAACCGGCCGCGGACCCGCGCGGTGCCGGGCACGGCAGGCGCGGCGGGCGCGGCGGCACTCGGGGCGGACGGAGCGGGACAGTGAAGGGGCGAGCGGACGGAGCCCGCTGGACGTCGCCACTGCGGCGGCGCAGCGGCCCGGACTGGGCGGGACAGGAGCCGACGTGGCGCCGGGCCCGCCCGGCCCTGATCGCGGACGCGCTGAAACGCGCCTCGGCGCGCCCGTCCGGGAACTGGTTCGTCGTCGGCGCGTCACGGGACGTGCGGGCCGGCGCACGGCCGTACGGCCGGACGGTGGGCGGCGTCGAGGTCGTGCTGTGGCGCACGGACACGGGTGAGCTGCGGGCGGGGCCGGGTATCTGCCCGCACCTGGGGGCGCCGCTGCGCGACAGCCGGGTGGTGTGCGGCACGCTGGTGTGCCACTGGCACGGACTGGCCCTGGACGGCGGCCCGTTCGCCGGCTGGGAACCGTATCCCGCGCACGACGACGGGGTGCTCGTGTGGGTGCGGCTGGACGCGGTCGGCGGGGAGGAACCCTCGGAGCGGCCCGCGGTGCCCGCCCGGCCCCGGCCCGGCGGCGGCGTGGACGCCGTGTTCACGGCCGTGGGGCGCTGCGAACCGCAGGACGTGGTCGCCAACCGGCTGGATCCCTGGCACGGCTCGTGGTTCCACCCGTATTCGTTCGTGGACCTGTCGGTGGTGCGGGAGCCGGACGTCGACGACGGCGACGCCTTCGTCGTCGACGTCTCCTTCCGGGTGGCGGGCCGTCTGGTGGTGCCGGTGCGGGCGGAGTTCACCGCGCCGGACCCGCGCACGGTCGTCATGCGCATCACCGAGGGCGAAGGGGTGACGTCCGTGGTGGAGACGCATGCCACGCCGCTGACCGGCGAGGGCGATCCCGCGCCGCGGACCGCGGTGGTCGAGGCGGTCGTCGCCGCCTCGGACCGGCGGGGCTTCCGGCTCGCCCGGGCCGCCGCCCCTGCGCTGCGTCCGCTGATGCGGCGCACGGCCGGACGCCTGTGGCGGGACGACCTGGCCTACGCGGAGCGGCGCTGGGCGTTGCGCAGCACGGGGCGTTTCCCGGGCTGACGGCGGGACCACGGCGCAGAGTCCGGGTCCCCCGCTCCCGCTCCACAGGGTGCCGGCGCGAGGGGTCGCGTGCGGCGCGCGGCGCATCGGAGCGCGGGCCGGGGGCACCCGGGCGGCACACCGCACGCGCGACGACGGGAGACCGCAGGTGACCCAGGCTCCAACCGACCAGGACCGGCGCCGCTCGGCCTCGCGCCGGTCGCTGCTGCTCCTCGTCCTGCTCCTCGCGGTCTGCTACGCGGTGGCCGCCCTGGGTGGCCTGGCGGCGTCGGACTCGGGGAGCACGTACCGCTCGCTCGACCGCCCCGCCTGGGCTCCTCCCTCCTGGCTGTTCGGCCCGGTCTGGACGGTGCTGTACGCCACCATCGCCTTCTCCGCCTGGCTCGTGCTGCGTCACCGCCCCCTGGCGGCGGCCAGGAAGGAGATGGCCTTCTGGGGCCTGCAGCTCGCGTTGAACCTGGCCTGGACGCCACTGTTCTTCGGCGCCGGCCGGTACGGCCTGGCGTTCCTGGACATCTGCCTGCTGCTGGCCGCGCTCGCCGTCACGATGCTGCTGTTCCGGCGCCGCAGCCCGGTGGCCGCGCTCCTGCTCGTGCCGTACGGGCTGTGGGTGCTGTACGCGGCGTCCCTCAACTTCGCGATCTGGCGGCTCAACACCTGACGCGGCCGCTCCGGGGCCCCCGGAGGGTCCGGCGGCTGTGATGCCGGTGGCTCGACGGCGGGGGCGGCCCGCCCCGGGAGGTGCCCGGGTCGTGCGTGCCGGGCGGCACAGGGCGGTCCGGGGCGGTCCGGGGCGGTCCGGGGCGGTCCCGGTGGGGCCTTCTGCACCCGTCTGCACCAACCGGAGGGATTCATTGCCGCCGTGCCGGGCACCCTCGACCGGCGATCGGGATAGGGCTTGTGGGGACGGCCGGTACGGCCGGGCGCGCGGCGGCGACCGGAACGAGGCGGAGGAGTTGGTGCGGTGCTGTTCCTGCTGGCTGCGCACGCGGCAGTGGCAGTGACCATCCCCTGGTGGCAGCGGCGCGCCGGCCGCGCGGTGTGGGTGGTGGCGCTGGTGCCGCTGGCGGTCGTGGTCTGGGCGGGTACGCGCGCCCCGCACGTCCTGGACGGCGGGGAGTACCGGGAGAGCCTGACGTGGGCCCCCTCGTTGGGGCTGACGGTCGACCTGCGGCTGGACGCGCTGTCCCTGCTGATGCTGTGGATCGTCGCCGGCGTGGGAGCCCTGGTCCTGCTGTACTGCCGGTACTACGTCGAACGGGACACCGGCCGTCTGGCCGCCGTGCTGCTCGCCTTCGCCGGGGTCATGACCGGACTCGTCCTGGCCGACAACGTCTTCGTCCTGTACGTCTTCTGGGAACTGACGACGGTCGCCTCCTTCGTGCTCATCGCCGGCAGCGGGGACGACCGGGACGAGCGGCGCGCCGCCCGGCAGGCACTGCTGGTGACCACGGCGGGCGGTCTGGTGATGCTGCTCGGTCTGATCATGCTCGGCCGGGCGGCCGGGACGTACCGGATCTCCGCGATCCTCGCCGACCCGCCGCAGGGGGGCGCGGTCTCCGCGGCCGTGGTGCTCGTCCTGATCGGGGCGTTCGCCAAGTCCGCGCAGATGCCCCTGCACGGCTGGCTGCCCGCGGCCATGGTGGCGCCGACCCCGGTGAGCGCCTACCTGCACGCGGCCGCGATGGTCAAGGCCGGGGTCTACCTGATCGCCCGGCTGGCTCCCGCCCTGTCGGACGTCGCCCCCTGGCGGCCGATGGTGCTCGCGGTGGGCGTGACCACGATGGTGGCGGCCGCGTGGCGGGCGCTGCGCGCGACCGACCTGAAGCTGCTGCTGGCCTACGGCACGATCAGCGAGCTGGGCCTGCTCGTCGCCCTGCTGGGGGCGGGTACGCGGACGGCCGCGCTGGCCGGGGCGGTGATGCTGCTCGCGCACGCGGCGTTCAAGGCGGCCCTGTTCCTGTCCGTGGGGATCCTGGACCGGCGGGCGGGGACCCGGGACATCCGTGAACTGTCCGGCGCGGGGCGTCGCATGCCGGTGCTCCTCGCGGTCTCGGCGCTGGCCGCCGCGTCGATGGCCGGGCTCCCGCCGCTGGTCGGCTACCTCGGCAAGGAGGCCTACTTCGAGGCGTTCCTGCACGGCGGTTCCCGGCTCGCCGGGCACGGATGGCTGACGGCGGTGCTCGTGGCCGGGTCGGCGCTGACCGTGGCGTACGCCGCGCGGTTCGTGCAGGGGGCGTTCGGCGGCCGCCCCCGGGGCCCGGTGGCCGAGGCGGAGCGGCCCGAGGCCGGGTTCGTCGCGCCGGTGGCCGTGCTGGCCGGGGCGGGGCTGGTGCTGGGCGTGGGCTACACGGGCACCGCGGCGCTGGCGGGTGCGTACGCCGACACCTACCCGCCGGGCCCGGACGGGCCGTACGAGCTGTCGCTGTGGCACGGGTTCACGCCCGTGCTGGGGCTGTCGGCGCTGACGCTGACGCTCGGCGTGCTGGTGCACCTGGGACGGCGTGCCCTGCCCGAGGCGCCGCGCCTGCCCGATGTGCAGCGCGCCTACGACCGCACGGTCGCGGCGGCCGACCGGCTCGCCGTGGCCGTGACGCGGCACACCCAGGTGGGTTCGGTCCCGCTGTACCTGACGGTGCTGCTGGCGACCGTGCTGCTGGTGCCCGGCACGGCACTGGTGGCCGGCGCGCTCTCTCCGGGTTCGCCGCTGCTGTGGTGGTCCCCCGTGGAGCCGATCCTGGCCGTGGTGGTGCTGACGGCGGCGGCCGCGGTGGTGGGCTCGAGGCACCGGCTGACCGGTCTCCTGCTGACCGGTGCGGTCGGCTACGGCGTGGCCGGGGTGTTCCTGGTGCGGGGTGCGCCGGACCTGGCGCTGACCCAGTTCCTGGTGGAGACCATGACGTTGGTCGTGGTGGTCCTGGTGCTGCGCCGGATGCCGGCCCGGTTCAGTCCCGGCCGGACGGCGACCCGGGTGCGTCTGGTGCGGGCGGTGGCGGCCGGCGCGGTGGGGGTCCTCGTCACCTGGTTCACGCTGGTGGCGTCCGCCGCGCGCACGGCTCCGGCCGTCTCGTCGGGGTACACGGACCGCATGAAGGAGACGGGGGGCGACAGCATCGTCAATACGATCATCGTCGACTTCCGGGCGCTCGACACACTCGGGGAGATCTCGGTCATCATGGTGGCGGCGGTCGGTGCGGTGAGCCTGATCCGGGTGGGCGGGCGCGGCCCCGGCAGGATGTCCGGCGGGCCGGGCGGCACGGCCCCGACGGCGCACTGGGACGAGCCGGCGCGGACCTGGCTGCCCGGCGCGGTCGAACGACCGGGCGGCGAGCGGACGTTGCTGCTGGAGGTGGCGGCCCGCCTGCTGTTCCCCTCCGTCCTGGTCCTGTCGCTGTTCCTGCTGTTCTCCGGTCACTACGGCCCCGGCGGCGGGTTCGCCGGCGGTCTGGTGGCGGGTCTGGCCTTCGTCCTGCGGTACCTGGCGGGCGGGCGCGCCGACCTCCGGGCCGCGGTCCGGGCGCCGGCGAGCGTGGTGGCCGGCTCGGGGCTGCTGCTCGCCTCCGTGGCGGGGGCGGTCCCGCTCCTCTTCGGCGGTGCCGTGCTGGAGAGCACGGTGGTGACGCTGCATCCGCCGCTCCTGGGCGCGGTGAAGCTGGCGACCAGCGTGTTCTTCGACGTCGGCGTCTACCTGCTGGTGATCGGTGTCGTACTGAAACTGCTGTCGGCCGTCGGCGTCCACCTCGGCCAGGACATCGCCGAGGCGAACGCGGCCGACACCGCGGACGACGGCGCGACGGCACGGGGGGCACGATGAGCTCGGCCGATGTGACCCTGGCGCTCGTGGTCGGCGGTCTGTTCGCCGTCGGCTTCTACCTGATGCTGCAACGGTCGCTGATGCGGATCGTCCTCGGCTTCGTCCTGCTGGGCCACGGGACGAACCTGCTGCTCCTGGTGGCCGGGGGCACGCCCGGCCGCCCCCCGGTGCTTGAGGACGGATCCCCCCTCCCGGGGCACATGGCCGACCCGCTGCCCCAGGCGATGGCGCTGACGTCGATCGTGATCACCTTCGGTCTGACGGCGTTCCTGATGGCCCTGGCCTACCGGTCGTGGCGCCTGACGGGGCACGACGAAGTGCGCGACGACGTGGAGGACCGGCGCATCGGCACCTTCGGCGACCGTGACGAGGACGACACGGGCCCCGCCCGGACCGTGGAGGACACCGCCCCGGAGGGAGACCGATGACCGCGGTCCTGCTGGCCCTGCCCATCCTGCTGCCGACCCTCGGCGCGGGTGCCTCCCTGCTGGGCCTCCCCCGTGCGGTGGTGCGCACGGCCGGCGTCGTCCTCCTCGCGGCGGTGGCCGCCTGCGGTGCGGCGCTGCTGGTGCTGGCCGACCGGGACGGGCCGCAGACCCTGCACGCCGGGGACTGGCCCGCACCGCTCGGGATCACCCTCGTGGCCGACCGGTTGTCCGCCCTGCTGCTGACCGTCTCGGCACTGGTCGCCCTGGCCGTGCTGCTGTTCGCCATCGGCCAGGGCACCGCGGAGGAGCGGCGCGGTGCCGCCCTGGCCTTCCACCCGGCCTACCTGGTACTCGTGACGGGCCTGAGCCTGGCGTTCCTCACCGGCGACCTGTTCAACCTGTTCGTCGCCTTCGAGGTGATGCTCGCCGCCTCCTACGTGCTGATCACCCTGGACGGCGACGAGAACCGCACCCGCGCGGGGATGACGTACACGATCGTCAGTCTGACGTCGTCGCTGCTCTTCCTGGCACTGGTCGCGCTGGTGTACGCGTCGACCGGCACGGTCACCCTGGCGCAGCTCGGCCCGCGGATCGCGGAGCTGCCGGACGGCCTGCGCTCCGCGCTCGCCCTGCTGCTGCTGTCCGTGCTCGGCATCAAGGCGGCGATCGTGCCGCTGCACTTCTGGCTGCCCGACAGCTATCCCACCGCCCCCTCGCCGATCACCGCGGTCTTCGCCGCGCTGCTGACCAAGGTCGGCGTGTACGCGTTGCTGCGCACCCAGACGCTGCTCTTCCCGCGCACGGAGGTGTGGCTCCTGCTGGCGTGTGCCGCGATCATCACCATGATTCTTGGGATCCTCGGTGCCCTCGCCCAGGACGACCTGAACCGGCTGCTGTCCTTCACGCTCGTCAGCCACATCGGTTTCATGCTGTTCGGTCTGGCGCTGTTCGACACCGCGGGGCTGACCGGCACCATCCTCTACATCGTTCACCACATCGTGGTCCAGGCGGCGTTGTTCCTCGTCACCGACCTGATCGTGCTCCGCACGGACACGGCGGCGCTGCACCTTCTGAGGCGGTGGCCGCGTCCCGGCCCGGTCGTGGTGGCGCTGTTCCTCGTACCGGCCCTGAGCCTGTCGGGCATCCCGCCGTTCTCGGGTTTCGTCGCCAAGCTGGCACTGCTGCAGGCGGCCGTCGCCCGGGGCGGGCCGACCGCCTACCTCCTCGCCGGGACCGCCCTGGTCACCAGTCTGCTGACCCTCTACACGATGAGCCGCGTGTGGACGGCGGCCTTCATGGGACATCCGCCGGGCCGTGCGCCGACGGACGAGGCGCCCGCCGCGGCCCCGGCGTCGGGCCTCCGGCGCGGAAAGGGGCTCATGCTCGCCGCCACGGCCGGTATGGCGGCGGCCGGAGTGGCGGTCGCCGTGTGCGCGGGCCCGCTCGCCCGGGTCAGCGAACGGGCCGCCGAGGACCTGCTGCGCCCGCACGCGTACCGGTCCGCCGTCATGGAAGGCACGGGCCGGTGAGCGCCGCCGCGGACCGTCACGGGCGCCGGGCCCGGCCCGGCCTGCGCCACCTGCCGATGATCATCTGGCTCTGGCTGCTGTGGTTGCTGCTGTGGGGCACCGCGAGCGCGGTGGTGGTGGCCGGCGGCCTCCTCGTGGCCGTCGGCGTGGTCCTGCTCTTCCCGCTGCCCGCGGTCCTGCCGGGGGCCGTGCCCGACCCGCTGCGCATCGCGCGGCTGATGGTCCACGTGCTCACCGATCTGGTGAAGTCCGGGTGCGTGGTCGCCTGGCAGGTCGTGCGTCACGGCCGGCGGGCGTCGTTCGCGATCGTCGAGGTCCCGCTGCGCCTCGACAGCGACCTGCTGATCGCGGCCGTCGCCGAGTTCATCACCATGTCGCCCGGCTCCGTGGTCGTCGAGATCGACCGGCGCCGCAGGTGCCTCTACGTGCACGCGCTGCTGCCCCACGGCAGCGAGGACGACATCGCCCGCCGCCGGGCGGACATCCAGGCCCTGGAGCGCCGGGTGGCGCGGGCCGTCCGGTACCGGCACGACACCGGCGACGGGCCGTCCGCCCCCGCCCCGCCCGAGGAGGAACCCCGGGACGACGCCCGAGGAGGGACATCATGAGCCTGCTCTACGCCATCACCCTGACCGTGATCGCGGTGTCCGCCTTCATCACCCTGGTGCGCCTGGTGCGCGGTCCGCTGGCCCTCGACCGCATCCTGGCGCTCGACGTGCTGGTCACCCTGACCATCGCCGCGACGGCCGTGGGCTCCGTGGCGCGTGACGACACCACGATGGTCCCGCTGCTCGTCGTCCTCGCCCTGCTGGCCTTCATCGGTTCGGTGACGGTCGCCCACCTGATCGAGAAGCGGGAGGGCATGCGGTGACCGTTCTGCTCGACGCGGTGACGGTCGTGCTGTTCGCGGCGGGCGCGGGCTTCTGCTGTCTCAGTGCCCTGGGGCTGCTGCGCTTCCCGAACGTGGTGACCCGGCTGCACACGGCCTCCAACTCCCAGACCCTGGGGCTGTTCCTCGTGCTCGTGGGGGCGGCCGCGCAGATGCCGCTGCGCCACGCCGCGGTGCTGCTGGTCGTCGCCGTGGTCCAGTTGTTCACCGCACCGATCGCGAGTCAGATCATCGCCCGCACCGCCCACCGCACCCATGCCGTCGAGCGGGACCGGCTGCTCGCCGACGCGCTCGCGGACCGGCTCGCCCGGGACGGCACGCCCCTGGACGGCCCCGGCCGGCCGGAACGGGACACGGACGAGGAGCGCTGACCGGAGCCCGGGACGGCTTGGACCGCACGCATGCCCCGGCCCGGACGGGGCCCGGAGCCGTGGAGGCCCCGGGCCGTACGGCCGTCGCGCGCCGGCGGCTCAGCCGTTCCGGGGGCGCGGCTCCCTCCCGAGGGCGGCGAGGGCGCGCAGGGCGGGGGAACGGCCCGCCCGGGGGACCGTCCACAGCACCTGCCCGTGGACGTCCCACGCTTCGAGCAGCGCGTTGGCGGCGAGGAATCCGGTGGTGGCGGCGCGTTCCATCAGGGCGACGGGAAGGTCGCAGCGGATGGCGTCGCCGGCCAGCGTCACCCGGGGGTGGGGGGTGCGCACCGGGGGCCGCCGACGGTACGAACCGACGGGGAGCAGGGGGCAGTCGGCGTGCCAGAGGTGCCGTGCGTCGACCACGCGGGCCTCGCGCGTCTCCGGGTACACCTGGTGCAGCCGGTCCAGGAGCGTGCGTTCCGTCTTGTCGCGATCGGCTGCCGGGTCGACGGCGTAGGCGTGCAGTTCCACCACCGATCCGCCCTTCGCGGCGGCCCACCGCGCGGCCTCACCCTCGTAGCGTTCCAGGACGCTGATGTTGTCGAGCCCGTCGTAGCCGCTGGTGCCGAGGAACCCGGCGCGGTCGGCGCGGACCGGGCGGTCCAGCCAGAGCCGGGAGACCAGGAACGGCGGCGCGGTGCGCAGGGCGGCCACGTCGTCCCGCCAGGCGGTGGTGCCCAGGCCGGGCGAGGCGGCGACGAGTGCGCGCAGGGCACCGGGGTCCAGGGCGAGGACCACGGCGTCGTGGCGCTCAGCACCGGTGTCCGTGTCCAGGTCCACTCCCCCGTCGTCGCGGGGCCGGACGGCGTGGACGGCGCTCGCGGTGCGCACGTCGGCGCCCAGGCGGCCGAGGTAGTCGCCGAGCGGGTCCCACAGGGCGTGCGGGAAGGGCTCGTCGGGCACGTCGAACAGCAGTCCCTCGGCGGATCCGAGGAAGTAGATGTGGAACATCAACAACAGTTCCGCGGCGGACAGTTCGCGCGGGTCGGCGAAGAAGCTGCGGGAGAACACCTCGAACGCGAGATGGTGGGCGGCCTCGGGGAAGCGGACGCCTTCGAGGAACCGGGTGGCGCTGATGCCGTCGAAGCGCTCGTAGACGTCCGGCACGCGGACGTCGAGGAGCGGCAGGGCCGCGCGGGCGTCCAGCCCGGCCAGGTCGCGCCAGCCGAAGGTGGGGCTGAGCGCGACGAAGCCGAGCGCGCTGAACGGGGGCGTCCGCGGGACGCGGGCGAAGCTGTCGGTGAGGCCCCCGCTGTGCCGGAGGGGGTAGTCGGGCAGTGGGGTGAGCCGGGTGAGACCGGGGTCGGTCCGGCGCAGCAGGCCGCGCAGGTTGTAGTACTGGCGGAAGAAGGCGTGGAAGCCGCGGCTCATGGTCACCGGGGAGCCGTCGGCCAGGCGGGTCGGGTGTCCGGACAGGCGGCCCCCGAGGGAGTCCCCGGCCTCGTGGAGGGTGACGCGGGCGCCCCGCTCCGCGAGCAGGGTGGCCGCGGCGAGGCCGGCGATGCCGCCGCCGGCGACGGCGACCCGGGGGGCGTCCGTGCGGGTGAACCGGTCGCGGCCCGGGGCGGGCTTGAGGACGTCGGCCTTGCGGTCGCGGCCCCTGCGGGGGACGGGGGGCGGGGGAACGGTCACGGGGTGGCCTCCTCGACGACGGGCCGGGCGGTGTCCGTGGAGCCGGTGACGGGCTCCGTGCCCGGAGGGGTCCGGGCGAGGAAGGTGTGCACGATGCCGGTCTGCCAGCCGGCGACGGGTGCGGAGCGCACCGCCGTGTAGCCGGCGCGGGTGAGGCGGTCGGCGAAGGCGGGCGCGGTGTCGAACTCCAGGACGCTGCGCCAGAGATGGCGGTACAGGGCGCGGTCGCCGACGAGGGTGCCGGCCGGGATGACGACACCCTGGCAGACGGCCGTCCACAGGACCCGGTGCGCGGGTGCTCCGCTGAGGGTGTACTCGTGGGCGACGAGGCGCCCGCCGGGCCGCAGCAGCCCCCGCACGGCGCCGAGCACCCGGTCGGGGTCGGTGACGTTGCGGAACAGGTAGGCGGCGAAGACGGCGTCGAAGGGCCCCTCCCCCGCGGTCGCCACCTCCTCGGCGGTCAGGTGCAGGAACCGCACGTTCTCGGGCCAGGGCTTGGTGAGGGCGCGCCGCAGCATGCCGGAGGAGGCGTCGACGGCGGTGATGCGTGCCTTCGGCGCGGCCCGCAGCAGGGCCCGCGTGGAGGTGCCGGTGCCGCAGCCGAGGTCGAGGACGTGCAGTCCGGCCCCGCCGTCGGGCAGCCGCAGCCGGCGTGCGGAACGCAGCAGGTCGGTGCGGTAGCCGGGGTTGACGGCGGTGAGGCGGTCGTAGGTGTGTGACGCGTGGTCGAAGGCGCGGGCCAGGTCGTGGTCGTGGAGCAGGGTCATCGGTGGCTGACTCCGGTCGGTGCGGGTGGGGCGGACGGGGCGGGTCGGAGACGGCGGGGCAGGAAGGGCACTTCGACGGCGGTGCGGAGCATGGGGCCGACAGGGGTGCGCAGCCCGATGCCCCACTCCTCCCGGAGGGAGGTGGCGCCGTCGAGGAAGCGCAGCAGGCGCTCCGGGGGTGTGCGCCGGAACAGGCCGGTGAAGAACGCGGGGCCGTCGATGCGTCCGGTGTCCAGGGCGCGCAGCAGGATGGCGTCCATGGCGAGCGCCCGCCGCCCGTGGGGGGCGGGGATGTCGTCGTGTCCGTCGTGCAGGGCGGCGGCGATGGCGGTGCTGTGCCGCCGCACCGCGGCGAAGGTGTAGCCGGTGGCGGGGCGGGTGGCGCCGCCCGCCGTCCCGATGCGGAAGACGGACGCTCCGGCGCGGCGGGGGAAACGCGCGTCGGTCATGGGGATGACGCCCTGTTCGGCCGCTTCCACGGTGAACGGGCCGAGGCGCAGGACGTGCCGGGCGTAGTGGCCGAGGGCCGCCTCGTACGCCTCGGTGGTCAGCGGCGCACGGGAGAACTCGGTGTACTCCACGAGCGCGCGGTCCGGTGCCAGGGGCAGGACGTAGCCGAAGGCGAGGCCGTGGCGCGGCCGGGGCACCCGGAAGTCCATGAGGTCGGCGACGGCCGGGTCGAACCGCTCCCGCGCGGTGTGCACGAACCAGCCCCGGAAGTGCTGGAGCAGTTGGGTCCGGGCCGGTGGCAGGGCGCTCAGCGGGCGGGAGTCGAAGACGTGGCGGGCGCGCAGCGTCAGGGGGCGGCCGTCGGGGTCCGTGCACCTGACCTCCGCCCCGCCGGGCACGTCGCGCACGGTGTCCGCCGTCGCGCGCAGGACCTGTCCGCCGGGGGACGCGGCCAGCCGCTGGTGCATCAGGCGCTCGAACGGCCCCGAGCGCAGCATGCGGTAGCGCAGCGGGGCCGGGTCGACGGTGACCGGGCGGCCGTCGGCGCCGTGGACGCGCAGCCGCGGCCAGGAGGCGGTGACCGCCGCGTCGAGGTCCCCGGCGTCCCGGTCCCAGTAGCACCAGGTCCGCTCGGGCGGACGCGCCGGCCCGTCAGGGGGTTCCACCACGGTCACGGACCGGGGACCGGTGGCGGTGATCCGGTGCGCGAGGCTGAGCCCGGCGGCGCCGCCGCCGACGACGACCACGTCGGACGTGCGGGGCGGGCCGGGGTGGTGCGGGGTCACCGGGCCGGCCGTCCGGCGACGGGGGATGCGGGGGATGCCGCGTCGGTCCGGTCGCCGCGTGCGGCGGGGAGCGCACCGCCGGCTCCGGCGGGCGCGGCGGGTACGGCGTCGGGGTCCACGGTCACTCCGGGTCGGGGGGCGGGAGGCGTACGGCGGGCCCGGGGGGCGCCGGCGTCCGAGGGGCGGGCGGACGGGCTCCGTCCGGGCTCTCTTCGGCAGGTGGGGCGTCGCCGGATGCGCCCGGACACGCGCACGGCCGGCCGGCTCCCGGCGGGCGACGGGGGCGCGCCGGCCCCGGGGCCACGGGGCGGCCGGGACCGCAGGGTCCGTGCGGCGGAGTCCGGCCTTCGGCGGTGGGCGGCGTCCATGGGCCTCCTCCGTGGGGTCCGTCGAGGGGGGCGACGTGCGGGCAGGGTCCGGGTACCGTCCGCACAGCGGATCACGCCCGGGCGGTGAAGGCCAGGAGCCACCACGGCGGGGACCTCGCGCGCCGGACTCCGTCAGCCCTGCGTGAGGGAGCGGGTGAGCGCGACCGCCTCCGCCAGGCCCGCCGGGCGCGGCAGACCGGACACACCCTGGCCGGCCCAGCCGGGCCCCAGCGTCAGCACGGCCGCCTTGCGCCGGGCGCCGCGCACGCCCCATTCCATCGCCGCCACGTGCTGGGCCAGCGGCCGGCTGGCCGTGGTGCGGGACTGCGCCCACAGGCCCACCACGGCGGGCCCGGTCCTGCGCACGGCGGCGACCAGCGACTCGACGGGCAGCGCGCCGCCGAACATCCGGACCGGCAGGCCGTGTTCGGCGAGGGCGGCGGCGAGCGCCTCCAGCGGCAGGGTGTGGTTCTCCCCCGGCACGCAGGCGAGGACGGTGGTGGCACCGGGCCGGTCGGCGGCCACCGGCCGTGCGCTGCGGCGCAGGGCACCGGAGACGTGCCAGGACAGGAAGTGCTCGACCTCGACGTAGCGTTCGCCGGAGCTCTCCCACTTGCGGCCGACCGCCTGCAGCGTCGGCATGATCACCTCCGTCCAGGCGGGGACCAGGCCGTGCTCGGCGATCGCGGCCGGCAGCAGCTCCTCCAGGGCGGCGGCGTCGAGGCGCAGCGCGGCGCGGGCGATCCCCTTGCACTCCTGCCGTACGTCGCCGAGGCGCAGTCCGCTGCCGGCCCGGCTGCGTCCGGGGGCCCGCGCACCGGGTGACACGGACGCGGTGACGGCGCGGCCGATGGCGGGCGGCGCGTCCACGGGGGTGTCGCCGCGGGCCAGGCGGGCGGCCTCGGCGGGCGGCAGCCCCGTCGCCGTCAGGGCGCACATCCGCTCCAGCCGGGCCACGTCGGCGGCGGTCCAGCGCCGGTGCCGTCCGCCGGTGTGCGCGTCGGGGCCGAGGCCGTAGCGGCGGTCCCAGCTGCGGACCGTCGTCGGGGCCACGCCGAGCCGCCGGGCGACCTCGCCCGTCGTCAGCCCGCCGCCGCGGGGTGCGTCGTCGTCGCGGCCGGCGTGCCCGGGCCGGCCGCCGGCCCCGTCGTCCAGGTCTTCGTCCATGTCTCCATTGTACGACGCACAAACGACGCATGTTGCCTGCATCGTTTCTGCCCGCCAAGACTGACGGCACAGACGACGCACGACGAACGACGCACGACAGGAGGAACCGGGCCATGAGCACGACCACGCGACGTACCGGCACCCTCGTCCCGCCGGCCGAGGAGACCCGGTACGAGGACGAGCTGGCCCGCGGCCTGCGTGCCGCCGACGAGAACGCGTTCGCGGCGATCTACCGGCGCTGGGGGCCGCTGGTCCACACGATGGCCGTCCGGTCGCTCGGTGACACGCACGAGGCCGAGGACGTGACCCAGCAGGTGTTCCTGGGCGCCTGGCGCGGCCGGGACGGGTTCCGGCCGGAGCGCGGACCGCTGGGCGCCTGGCTGGTCGGCATCACCCGCCGGAAGATCGTCGACGCGCTGGCCGCCCGCACGAAACGGCTGGCGCTCGCGGACTCGGCCGCACGCGGCGCCGGCACCTCCCCGCCCCGCGAGCCTGCCCCGGAGAGCGTCCTGGACCGGGTGCTGCTGGTGGACGCCTTGTCCCGCCTGCCCCGGCACCAGCGGGACGTGCTGTGCCTGGCCTTCTACGAGGACCTGACGCAGGCCCAGATAGCGGAACGCACCGGCATGCCCCTGGGCACGGTCAAGAGCCATGCCCGGCGCGGTCTGCACCGGCTGCGCGGCGCGGTCGACCGGGGCCGCGCCCCGGCCGACGGCACATAGGCAGGCACACAGGGACACCCTCCCCCGCATCCGGGGCCGCTCCCCCGGCCGAAGCATCACCGAGACCCCGCGCGGTGCGGGGACTCCACCCGAAAGGACCCAGGCACATGACTTCTCGCACCCCCCTCACCCTCGCCGCCTGCGCCGGAGCGTGCGCGCTGGCCCTCGGTGCCGCCACGCCCGCCCTGGCGGCACCCGGCGGCGACGACGGCACGGCCGGCGTGTCCGTCTTCCACGGCATCCCCGGCATGACGGTGGACGTGTACGCCAACGGCGACGAACTGCTCGGCGACTTCGAGCCCGGCACGGTGACCGAACCGCAGCAACTCGACGCCGGCACCTACGACATCCAGATCTTCGAAGCGGGCCAGGGCCCCGACGGCGCCCCGGCGCTGGAGAAGGAGATCAAGGTGCCCGAGGGCGCCGACGCCACGATCGCCGCCCACCTGAACGCCGACGGAAAGCCCGAGTTGACGGCGTTCGTCAACGACGTGTCCCAGGTCGACGCCGGCAAGGCCAGGCTGACGGTGCGTCATGTGGCGGCCGCTCCCGCCGTCGACGTCCGGGCGGGCGGACAGCCGGTCTTCACGGGCCTGGAGAACCCGAAGGAGCAGACCACCGAGGTCGACGCGGGCACCGTGAACGCGGACGTCGTGCTCGCCGGTACGGACACCGTGGCCATCGGCCCGGCCGACCTCACCCTCCAGGAAGGGACCAGCAACGTCGTCTACGCCTGGGGCAGCGCCGAGGACGACAACCTGGCGCTGAAGACCCAGACGTTCAGCGGCACGGCGTCGGCCCCCAAGGGCGTGCACGCCGGCGGGAACGGCGCGGCCGCGGACCCCGGTTCCCCGGGCTCGTGGCCGGGCTGGGCCGCGGCGGCCGGTGCGGTGACGGTCACGAGCGTGCTGGTGGCCCGCCGGGTCGCCGGCCGGCGTGCCTGAGCGGCGCCGGTGGCGAGGCGGGGCGGCGGTGGCCGCCGCCGCTCTGGCCGCCACCCTCGGCCTGGCGTGCGGAACACCGGAGACGGCCGTGCCCCGGGCCGACTTCGGGCCGACGGCCCCGGGGCACGGCACCACCGAGGTCACCGCGCCGGACGCGTCGGCGGCCTCGGCGGACACCACCGCCCGTCCGGCCGCTCCGCCCCGGCGGATCCGGGTGCCGCGCGTCGGACTCGACGCCCGGATCGAAGCCGTCGGGGTGACGCGGGAGGGCACCATGACCGTGCCCTCGGACCCGGCCGTGGCCGGCTGGTACCGCTTCGGCCCGGCCCCGGGCGCCGGCCGGGGGTCGGCCGTCCTCGCCGGGCACGTGGACGACGAGACGGGCGCACTGGGCGAGTTCGCCGCGCTGCGGGACCTGCGGCGCGGAGACCGGGTCGAGGTGCTGCGCCGCGGGGCGGATCCGGTCGTCCACCGGGTCGTGGCGCGCCGCACCGTCCCCCAGGACGAGCTGCCCCCGTCCGTCTTCCGCCGGACCGGTGACCCGGTCCTCACGCTCGTCACCTGCGCCCCGCCGTTCCTTCCCGACCGGGGCGGCTACCGGTCCAACCTGGTCGTCACCGCCGTACCGGCCGAGTCCTGACGGGCGCGTCGGGGCCGTACGGACCGCGCGAGGGCTGCGGGGCGCCGTCAGCGAACACGAGGGACGAGGAGGGCATGGTGGCCCACGTCGAACAGGCGCGCCTGGTGGAGCTGGCGCTGGGGCACTCCGCCCACGGGGACGAGAGCACCCTGCGGCACCTCGCGGAGTGCGGTCGGTGCCGGGACGAACTGCGCGCGATGGCCCGTGTGGTGGCCGCGGCCCGGGCGGCCGACGTCGTGGATGTGCCGTCGGCTCCGCCGGAGCGCGTCTGGCAGCGGATCGTGCGGGACCTGGCCGACGCATCCGCGGGTCCGCCGCACCAGGGGACGGCCCCCGTACTTGGCCGGCCCGGGCGGACGGACGGCCGGGGGGCCGGTGGGTGGACCGGTCCCCGCGGGCGGGCCCGCCGTGCGGCGCTGGGCGCCGCCGTCGGTGGTCTGGCCGGCGGTCTGGGCGTGCTCGCCGTGGTCGCCGCCGCCCGGTGGCGCGCCGGGCGCCGCCGTGCGGAACGTCCGGTGCGCGGGCGCGGGTCCCCGCAGTGACCGCGACGGGCCGACGGGGCTGCCTGTGGCCCGGTCAGCGGGCCGGCGGGTCGTGCCCCCAGTTCATCAGCGAGTACCTCCAGCGGCTCTCGCGCACGTCCCCCTGGGGCCGCTGGGCGAGGTGCCGCCGGACGTAGCCGACGACCTTGCGCATGTGCCGGTAGTCGTCGTCGGACAGGTCCCCCTTCCCGGCGCGGAGGATCTCGACGATCCGGCGGCCGGAGGCATGGCCGGTGGACTCACCGCCGTCCTTGTGCTCCCCGGCGTCCCGGGACTCGTCCGTGGCCGGCCACTTCTCCAGTTCGGCGGGCTTCATGTCGACCAGTTCGCCGAACTCCTCCCCGGGCCTCCTTCCGCTCGGCCTCGTCCATGGCCGTCACTTCTTCCGCAGCGCGGACGGCTTGTGCACCGCCGACCGGCCCGACTTCTCGCTGCGCACCTGGTACTGCGGATCGTCCGGGGAGGCGTCCACCGTCCGCCCGGCGGCCTCCGTGCGCTCCGTGATCTCCTTCTCGACCGTCCCCTCGGCCTCACTGCCGTGACTGCTCCAGGCGACCTTGTCGCCCTTCTTGAGCTTCCTGCCCCCACTGCGGCCCTTCGCCATGGCGTACTCCCTCACCGCGGGTCGGACGGCCCGCTCCTCGTATCCACACTGAGGGCTCCGCGGCCGGTCCGCAGATCGGCCGGCGGCCCGCGCGGCCGGGTGCGCGGCGCGCCCAGCCCGTGCGGGCCGGGAGGGATTCCACCACGCTGGAAGGAAGGACAACGGCGACCACGTGCCGCGGCTCGTGATCGTCACCGGACTCCCCGAAGGGACCGGTCACCATGGGCGCGCACGAAGTCCCCCGCCCCGGGCCGCCGCCCGGCGCGACCACACCGCCGAGCCATCCGGCCCGGCTGACCGCCGAGCCGGACACCCCGCTGTCCCGGTGGCTGTGGCTGGTCAAATGGCTCCTGGCCCTCCCCCACTACGTCGTGCTGCTGTTCCTGTGGGTGGCGTTCGTCGTGGTGGGCGTCGTCGCCTTCTTCGCGATCCTCTTCACCGGCCGCTACCCGCGTCCGCTGTTCGACTTCAGCACCGGCGTGCTGCGCTGGAACTGGCGCGTGGCGTACTACGCCTACGGTGCGCTGGGCACCGACCGCTATCCCCCGTTCACCCTCGCCGACGTCCCCGACTACCCGACGCACTGGGACATCGCCTACCCGCAGGAGCTGTCCCGCGGTCTTGTCCTGGTGAAGTGGTGGCTGCTGGCCGTACCGCACTACCTGGTCCTGGGCTTCTTCGTCGGCGGCGCCCGGATGGCCTGGTTCTCGGGCGGCCTGATCGGTCTGCTCACCCTGTTCGTGGGGATCGCCCTGGCCTTCACCGGCCGCTATCCGCGCGGCCTGTTCGACCTGCTGCTCGGGCTGAACCGCTGGGTGCTGCGCGTGGCGGCCTACGCGGCTCTCCTCACCGACGTCTACCCGCCCTTCCGGCTGGACCAGGGCGGCCGGGAGCCGGACTCCCTGCCGTGACCGGTGACCCGGTGTCCCGGGGCGCCCGCCCCCTGTTCCCGGGCGGGCCGCCGCCGGGACGGGGTCCGTGGCGGTCAGCCGTAGATCGCCAGGTGGTGGAAGGCGGCGAGCGCCTCGTCGATGGGGGGCACGGACGTCGAGGCCGCCGTCTCCGCCGCCCGCTGACGGCGCCCGGGACGGCGGCGGGGCCGCCTCAGACCGGCTCGACGTCCGCGTACAGCAGGTGGTGGTCGGAGTACGCGGACGCCTGGACCCGGTGCCGCAGCGGGGCCAGACCTCGCAGGAAGACGTAGTCGAACTTGCTGTGCCAGTCGGTGGTCGGCTTGCAGGTGCCGGCGGGCAGGGGGCGGCAGTGCGGGTCCACGTCCTCGGCCAGTTCCCAAATCCCGGCCAGTTCGGGCGCGTCGGGCACGGCGTTGAGGTCGCCGAGGACGATCGCACGGTCGTGCCGCACGACGGCGGCGGCGAGCACGCCGGCCTGCGCCCCCCGGACCTCCTCCTGGCGGCGCTCGGCGAGATGGGTGTTGAAGACGCGGACGGTCCGGCCGCCCACCGTGGTGGTGACGGCCGTGTAACCGCGGTCCTCCGAACCGCCGTCCGGGTATTCCACCGTGACACGGTCCGTCATCGGCGCCGCCGACAGAATGGCCTGTCCGAACTGCCCCGGGCGCCAGGGCACACCCCCGCAGCGGCTCCAGTTGCGGAGCACCGGCCCGTACTCGACGTGGTAGTCCAGTCCGTGCAGCCGCTCCAGGTGGTCCCGGACGGCCTTGACGTCGCGTACGCAGGCCTCCTGCAGGCCGACGACCTGGGGCGCGTACCGGGCGATCTCCGCCGCCCGGTCGACGTTGGCCGTGTCGCAGGGATTGCACAGGTTCCACGTCATGACCCGGTTCGGGACGGTCTCCCGGCCGGCCGCGGCCGACGGGTGGCCCGCGAAGAGACTGCCGCCCGGCGCACTGGGGCCCACCAGCGCGGCGCAGGCAAGGATCACGCCGCCCGCGAACCACCGCGTCCCCCTGCCGAGCACCGTCGCCTCCTCCGTGCGGACCACCGTCGCCGACTCCATCGTGCCCCACGGGGCCGGGGGACGCGCGGGCCGCCCCCGCGGCGGGGGCCCGGCACGAAGCCGCGCGACGGTGGACACGAGCCGCGCGGATTTCCCCTCAAAACAGCCGAGTTGACATCGAATCGGTCCGTGCTGGGCATGCCTGGAGCATGTCCATCGACGCAACCGCAGCATCCGGAGTGCAGGTGTGTTCGCTCAAGCGGGCCACGCCCCAGTCGATACCCGCCGACAGCCCGTACACGGTCGTCAGGTTCCCGTTCGGCTCCGCGGAGTCCAGCGACCGGTTCACCATGCACCAGGTCGAGCAGCCGGACGGCTACGTGGTCACCAGCTGGGACACCGACGACCGTTCGGGGCTCATCTGGCCCAGCACCGCGGGCTGGGGCACGCTGTACGCGATGATCCAGTGGGAGGCCGGCAGCTACGACGAACTGCGGGACCAGTTCGTCCGCGACCCCCTGGGGCTCACACCCTCACCCAACGACACCACGGCGACGGAACACCGGCCGCCGAGCCCCGGCATGCAGTGCTGGACCAAGCAGTGGGGCATCTTCGTCGACCCGGACGTGCCGCTCGCGCTGCGCGCCACCCACGACGCCGGGGTGGCCCGCGACATCGTGCTGGCCGAGTTCAAGCTGGTCATCCACGAGGCCGCCTGACCGTCTCCGGCACGGCGGACGGCGGGGAAAGTCCGTGGCGGTGCGTGCCGCGCGGGTGGTTCCATGCCGCCATGCAGAGCGGGAGCGCTTCCGGTGCCGGTGCCCGGCCCCTCGTCCGCCGGCGGACCCCGCGCGACCTCGGTGCGTGCGTGCGGGTGCTCGGGGAGGTGCACCGGAGCGACGGCTACCCGGTGAACTGGCCGCCGTCGCCCCGGGCGTGGCTCACCGGTGGGGCGCTCGTCTCCGCCTGGGTGGCCGAGAGCGACGGCCGGCTGTCCGGCCACGTCGGCCTGTCCCGCAGCGGAGCGGCGGACGCGGCCCCCGGGCTGTGGAGTGCCCTTACGGGCTCCGACGCCGGCGCGGCCGCCGTGGTCGGCCGGCTGTTCGTGGACCCGCGGGCCCGCGGCCGGGGCATCGGCGCGCTGCTCATGGCGCAGGCGGTGGCCGAGGCCCGCCGCCGCGGGCTGCATCCGGTGCTCGACGTCGTGGCGTCCGACACCGCGGCGGTGGCCCTCTACGAGCGGCTGGACTGGCGGCCGCTGGGCACCGTCGAGCAGGAGTGGGGTCCCCGGCTCACGGTGACCGTCCGCTGCTACGCGGCGCCGCCCGGCGCGGCCGCCGGGCACGCCCCGGGGGCTACTCGGGCCAGGCGGAGTTCTTGACGACCTCGACGAAGTCCCCGCGGACGAAGCCCGGGACGAAGTGGGCTAGCACGTCCGCCTTGACGTTGCCGAAGGCGGTGTCGGGGCGGTCCTTGATGCCCTCCGTGAAGGCGGCCAGGATCCGGTTCTTGAAGTCCGGGCGGGGGTGCGCGGCGACCACGGCCGCCCGCTCCTCGTCGGAGACGGCCGGGTAGCCGATCCCCAGCACGTCCAGCTCCACTCCCCGGGTGACCAGGGCGATCTCGGGGGCCATGTGCAGCGGGATCTCCGGGGTGGTGTGCAGGGCGATGGCCGTCCAGACCCGGTCGGCCTCCTCGCCGGTGACACCGTGGGCGTGCAGGAAGCGCCGCGCCTCGTCGGCGCCGTCGATCTCGAACCGCTGGTCGGTGCGGCGGAACCGCTCGGTCAGGCCGAGGTCGTGGAACATCGCCCCGACGTAGAGAAGCTCCGGGTCGAAGCTCAGGCCCTGCTCGCGCCCGCGCATCGCTCCCCACAGGAACACCCGCCGGGAGTGGTCGAACAGCAGGGGTGAGGCGGCCTCACGCACCAGTTCGGTCGCCTCCCGGGCCAGCGCGCTGTCCGGGATCCGTACGCCCGCGATGGTCTCGCTCATGTCGTCTCTCCACTTCCTCGTCTCGGCCCCTCTTCCAGGGTCGTGGGCCCCGTACGATGGCGCCATGTCCTTTCTGCCAGACAGTCCTCGGATCCGGACATCGCGGGGCCGGGGCACCGCCCGCCCGGGCCGTCCGGCGCCCGGCATCGGGGTGACCCGCGCATGACGCACCGGGTGGGTTTCGTGGTGTTCGACGGGGTGACGCTGCTGGACGTCAGCGGTCCCGCCGAGGTCCTGCACCAGGCGGGCCGGCTCGGCCACCGCTACGACCTGGTCCTGGTGTCCGCACACGGCGGCGGGGTCAGGACGTCGACGGGGATGCCGCTGAGCGGCACGGTGACGGCGGCCGAGGCCGGTCCGGTCGACACGCTGCTCGTGGCCGGCGGCGACCGCCTGGCCGAGCAGCCGGTCGAGGCGGAGCTGCTGGCGACGGCCCGTGCCCTGGCCGCGCCCGCCGAGCGGGTCGCCTCGGTGTGCACCGGCGCCTTCGTGCTGGCGGACCTCGGGCTGCTCGACGGCCGCCGGGCCGCCACGCACTGGCGGCACGCCGGGACCCTGGCCCGGCGCCACCCGCGGGTGCGTGTCGAACCGGACGCGATCCAAGTCCGGGACGGGCGCTTCATCACCTCGGCCGGCATCAGCGCGGGCATCGACCTGAGCCTGGCCCTCGTCGAGGACGACCACGGCGCGGAGGCGGCCCGCCACATCGCGCGCGAGCTGGTCGTCTTCCTGCAGCGCCCGGGCGGCCAGTCGCAGTTCACCACCGCCACCGCCCCGCCCACCGGGAACGCCCTGCTGCAGCCCCTGATCGAGGCCGTGCTGGCCGACCCGGCGGCCGGCCACGACCTGGCGTCGATGGCCCGTGCGGCGGCCGTCAGCCCCCGGCACCTGACCCGGCTGTTCCACACCGAGCTGGGCACCACGCCCGCCCGCTGGGTCGAGCGGGTCCGCCTCGGCCGGGCCCAGCAGCTCCTCCTGGACGGCCACAGCGTCACCTCGGCGGCCCGGCACAGCGGGTTCGGCAGCGACGAGACGCTCCGCCGCGTCTTCGCCCGCCATCTCGGCACCACCCCCGGCGCCTACCGCCAGCGCTTCGCCACGACGGGATCGGCCCGGACGGCGGCCGCGGCGCCCGGCTGACGGTGACGCGGCGCGCGGTGGCGTCGGCGTGCCGGGGCACGAGAGCGTTCCCGCCGCCGGCCGCCCCGCGCGGCTGTGAGTGTCCTCACAGTCGACTGTGACCGCCTTCACATCGCGGACCCCCCGGCCCTGGGTAGAGCGGCGAGCGCGCCGCGGGTCCGCTCCGGGAGGGTCCGGGGTGACCTGGGGCATACCCGGCCGATGCCGCGTTGCGCCTACCTTGGTGTGATTGCCCCGTACGTGGCGTCGCGCCAGGGGCGCACCACCGTGTCGATCGTCCAGGAGACCCATGCGCCCCCGCATACCCTCCGTCCGCCGCCCCGCGGCCGTTCCCGCGCTCGCCGTGACCGGCGGGGCGCTCGCCCTCGGATTCGGCGGGCTGTATCTCACGGGGCTCCTCGTCGCGGGCGGGCAGATCGAGTCCGGGACGACGGTGCGCGGGGTGGACATCGGAGGGCTGAGCGCCGCGGAGGCCACCCGGAAGCTGGAGCGGCACCTCACGCCCGTCGCATCGCGCGAGCTCCCCGTGTCGGTCGGCGACCGCACAGGGGCGGTCGTCCCCCGGGAGGCCGGGCTGACCTTCGACATCCCCGGCACCGTGGACCGCGCCGCGCACACCGGATCCGACCCGGTCAGCGTCATCGGGGCCCTGTTCCGCTCGGGCGGTGAGATCGAGCCCGTCGTGACCACCGACGAGGACGCCTCGCGCGCGGCGCTGCGCTCGCTCGCCGAGGAGCTGGACCGGAAGGTGCGCGACGGGGGCGTGACGTTCGCCGACGGCAGGGTCAACGCGACAGCGCCGCGCGCCGGCCACGCCCTGGACGTCGACGCCGCGGTGGACACCCTGCGCGACTCCTTCCAGCAGGGCACCGACAAGGTGACCGCCCTGCCCGCGCGCGAGACCCGGCCGAAGGTCACGGCGGCGGAGGTGGAGCGCGCGGTGCGCGAGTTCGCCCGGCCGGCCATGTCGGCGCCCGTCACCCTCACCGCCGGCGACCAGCGGTTCTCGATCCCCCCGAAGGTACTGGGCGAGCATCTGAGCATGCGTCCCGACGACGGCGGCAGGCTCGCGCCCCGGCTGGACGAGAAGGGCCTGCGGGCCGCCCCCGCCGTGGCCCGCCCCCTGGCGGAGCTCACCACCACGCCCCGCAACGCCACGCTGCGGGTCGACGGCGACCGGGTCGTCGTGGCCGACCGCGGCCGGACCGGGGTGCGGGTCGAGGACAAGGCCCTCGGCAAGGCCGTACTGCCCCTGCTCACCGAGTCGGGTGCCGGCCGCACCGGCGAACTCGCCACGCGGCGCACCGAACCGGAACTGACCCCCGAGAAGGTGGCCCGGCTGGGCCTGAAGGAGAAGGTGTCGTCGTACACGGTCACCTTCGAGCCGGCCGCCTACCGCACCCAGAACATCGGCCGTGCCGCGGAGCTCATCAACGGCTCCCTCGTGATGCCCGGCGAGACCTGGAGCTTCAACCGGACCGTCGGTGAACGCACCGAGGCCAACGGGTTCGGCGACGGCGTCATCATCCTCAACGACAAGTACACCAAGGCGCCGGGCGGCGGCGTCTCCTCCGTGGCCACGACCATGTTCAACGCGATGTTCTTCGCCGGCGTGCGGCCCGTCGAATACGGCGCCCACTCCTTCTACATCGAGCGCTACCCCGAGGGCCGGGAGGCCACCGTGGCCTGGGGCAGCCTGGACCTGAAGTTCGCGAACGACTCCGGCAACGCCCTGTACATCCAGGCCCAGGCGACCGACACGTCCGTGACCATCACCTTCTTCGGCACCAAGAAGTACGACGAGATCAAGTCGGTGACCGGTCCCCGCCGCAATGTGGTGGAGCCGAAGCGGAAGGTGAGCACCGACAAGGAGTGCGTGCCGCAGACCCCGCTGGAGGGCTTCGACGTCACGGTGGAGCGGGTCTTCCTCAACGACGGCCGGGAAGTGAAGCGGCAGCCCTTCCACACCCACTACACCCCGCGCGACGAGATCGTCTGCGAGTAGACCCGTCGTCCGCGGCCGCGAGGGAGCGGCACAGCGAGGGCCACGCGTCCGCCGGGGCCGGAAAACACGAAAGGCAAGGAGTCGTCCGCTCCTTGCCACTCTCAACGTATAGCGCACCGGGGGGCTTGCGGCAAGACCCCCGGTGTCCCGCAGAATGGCCGACCTACGCCCGGAACAGCGGAAAATCCCGCTTCGCGACGTACACGGCTTCTGTGGGCGTATCAGCCATTTCTCGAACTCGGCGGACGGGTGTTGTGCGATGAGGGACGTGATCGTGGTCGGGGGCGGTCCCACCGGCCTGATGCTGGCCTGCGAACTGCGGCTGCACGGCGTGGACACGGTCGTCCTGGAGAGGCTGCCCGGGCCCTCCGGGCAGTCCCGGGGGCGGGGGCTGCACACGCGCAGTGTCGAGCTGATGGACCAGCGGGGCCTGCTGGACCGCTTCCTCGCCGTCAGTGAGACGTTCCAGGTCGGCGGCCTCTTCGGCGGCATCACCGCCCCCTGGCCGGACGGACTGGACACGGCGCACCCCTACGGCCTGGCCACCGCCCAGCCGGACACCGAGCGCCTGCTCCACGAACGCGCCGTCGAACTCGGCGCCGACATCCGCCGCGGCTGCGACGTCGTCGGGCTGACCCCGCTCGGGGGCGGCGAGGACGGCGCGGACGGGGAAGCGGTGGACGCCGTCCTGGCGGACGGCACCCGGCTGCGGGCCCGCTACGTCGTCGGGTGCGACGGCGGGCGCAGCACGGTGCGCAAGCTGCTCGGCATCGGGTTCCCCGGGGAGCCCGCCACGGTCGAGACTCTGCTGGGCGACATGGCGGCGACCGCGGACCCGGCGGAGATCGCCGAGGTCGTGGCCCGGGTCCGCACGACCCAGCTGCGCTTCGGAGTCGTCCCCGACGTGGACGGACAGCACGGCATGCACCGCTTCGTCGTCCCGGCCGAGGGCGTGTCCGAGGACCGGACGACGGGACCGGCCCTGGAGGAGTTCAAGGAGCGGCTGCGGGCCGTCGCCGGCACGGACTTCGGGGTCCACTCGCCGCGCTGGCTGTCCCGTTTCGGTGATGCCACGCGGCAGGCCGAACGCTACCGGGCCGGACGGGTGCTGCTGGCCGGTGACGCCGCGCACATCCATCCGCCGACCGGCGGTCAGGGCCTCAACCTCGGGGTGCAGGACGCGTTCAACCTGGGCTGGAAGCTGGCGGCGACCGTCAACGGCTGGGCGCCCGAAGGGCTGTTGGACACGTATCACGACGAGCGGCACCCGGTGGGGGCCGCCGTCCTCGCCAACACCCGTGCGCAGATCGCTTTGATGCGGACCGACCCGGGCACGGCCGCGCTGCGCGAGCTGTTCACGAAGCTGATGGGGATCGACGAGGTGAACCGGTACATCACCGGAATGATCACCGCGGTGGACATCCGCTACGACGTCGGCGACGGCGATGGCCGGGACCACGAACTGCTGGGCCGCCGCCTGCGGGACGTCGCCCTGAAGCGGGGCCGCCTGTACGAGCTGATGCACGGCGGGCGGGGCCTGCTGCTCGACACGACGGGCGGCCTGACGGTGTCGGGGTGGGCCGACCGGGTCGACCACGTGGTCGACGCCGGCGACGAACTCGACGTGCCCGCGCTGCTGTTGCGGCCGGACGGTCATGTCGCCTGGGCCGGTGAGCGGCAGGACGCCCTGGAGGAGCGGTTGCGGAGGTGGTTCGGCGTTCCCACGGCCGGGTGAGCGGGGGCCGGGCCCGCCACCGGGCGCGCGCAGAGCGGCGGTTAATGGTTCGAGGACGGGCCGGACGGCGTGCGAGGCTGCCCCGCATGGACGACAGCGCGAGGATCAGCACGGAGTTCCGGACGACGAGTGGCCGGGTGGCCGGGCGGGGGTCGCCCGACGGCGTGATCGCCGTGCTGGGGGTGCCGTACGCGGCCCCGCCCTTCGGCCCGCACCGCTTCCGTGAGCCGCGGCCGGTCCCCGGCTGGGGGGACCGGCACCCCCGGGACTGCACGGAGTTCGGGCCGGTCGCCCCGCAGTCGGCCGAACTGCCCGGCGCACCGGTGTGGCGCCCCGGGGACGAGGACGTCCTCAGCGTCAACGTGTGGGTGCGCCCCCGGCCGGACGGCGGACCGCTGCCGGTGCTGTTCTGGATCCACGGCGGTGCCTACACCTTCGGTTCCTCCGCGGAGCCCGGCTTCGACGGTGCGGCGCTCGCCCGGGCCGGGGTGGTCGTGGTGAGCTGCAACTACCGGGTGGGTTTCGAGGGGTTCGGGCACGTGCCGGGCTTCCCCGACAACCGGGGACTGCTGGACCAGGTGGCCGCACTGCGCTGGGTCCGGGACAACATCGCCGAGTTCGGCGGGGACCCCGAACGCGTCACCGTGGCCGGGCACTCCGCCGGAGGGGGCTCCGTCGCCTGTCTGCTGGGCATGGACCGGGCACGCGGGCTGATGCGGCGGGCGATCGCCCACAGCGTGCCGGCCGCCTTCTTCTCCGCCGGGGCCGCCGCCGCGGTCACGGCGAGGATCGCGCGGGCCGCAGGGGTCGCGCCGACGGCCGACGGTCTGCGGTCCGCCTCACCCGGGCGCCTGGTGGCCGCCGCCGACACGGTGTCCGGGCAGTGCGCTGACGATCCGGTCCTGCCGAGCCAGGCGGTCGACCCCGTCCTGTTCCAGCCGGTGGTCGACGGTGAGGTGCTGCCCGCCGATCCGCTCACCGCCGTGACGGCCGGTGCCGCCCGCCACGTGGACCTGCTGGTCTGCCACACCCTGGAGGAGTACTGGTTCCTGCACGCGACGGGCAGCGTGCGCCGGACCGACGCGGAGCGGGCGACGGCGGACGCCGCCGAGGCGCTCAGCCTTCCCGTACAACTGGTCGACCAGTACCGGGCGTTGATGCCCGACGCGCCGGTGTTCGACCGGCATCTCGCGTTCCTGGGCGACGCCTGCTTCGGCGAGTACAGCAGCCGGCTGGCGGAACGGCACGCGCGGGCCGGCGGTCGGGCGCACCTGTCCCGTTTCGCCCGCCGCCGCCCGGGACCGGACGGCACGGTCCGGCCCTGGCACACCGCCGATGTCCCCTTCGCCTTCGGCAACCTGGACGCGACGGGGGCCCCGTTCCTCATCGGCGGCGCCCCGGACGAGGAGGACCGGGCCCTGTCCCGCCGGATGGTGCGGGCCTGGGCGGATTTCGCCGCGTCCGGCGACCCGGGCTGGCCCGCGATCGGCGCCGACGCGACCCCGGTGCGGATGTGGGCCGTACCGGACGACCACCTGGCCGACGACACCGGATCCGCGCTGCGTGCCGTGTGGCGGGGCGTCGAGGTGGGCGCGCCCGTGCCCGCTCCCGCCCCGGACCGGGAGTCCCGCACGGGCCTTCCGTAGGACGGGGCGGGAGGCCGGGACGGCGCTTGACCCTGTCGCGACGGCAACGGTTCTACTGGGGCCATGCGAACCGAGCTCGCCGGCCCGGCCGGCGCCACGAACCTCAAGGCCCTGCGCACGGCGGTGCGTTGGTCCCTCGTCGCGCTCCTCCCCGCCGAACTGGTGCTGGTCCTGTGCGTGGTGGGAGGGGTACGGATCGCCCCGGGGGTGCAGTGGACGGTGCGGCTGACGGCGCTCGTCCCGCTGGTCCTGGCCACCGTCCTGGTCGGCCTCGACCACCGGCGGCACCGGCACGGAGGGCTCGGCCGGCGTGCCGCCCTCCGCGCCGCGCTCGCCGACAGCGTGCCCGCGGCGGTGCGCCGGCTCACGGCCCACGAGATCTTCCTGTCGACCAGCTTCCTGCGGTGGGTGACCCGCCGGGGACCGCACGGCGTGCGCCGGGGCGACACGGCCGTCCCGTACGCCTCCGGGCAGTCGGCGGTCATGGCCGGATTCCTGTTCGTCTGTGTCGTCGAGACGGTGATGCTGGCGCTGGTGATCCCGTGGCCGGTGGTCCACGCGGTGACGCTCGTCGTGGACGTCTGGGGCTGCTACTTCGTCGTCGCCCTGCACGCTTCCTGCGTGGTGCGCCCGCACGTGATCGGGGCGGACGGCTCGCTGCGGCTGCGGTACGGGGCCCTGCTGGACATCCGCATCCCGGCCGGCCGCATCGCCTCGGTCCGCGCGGTCCGGGCCTTCCCCGAGGGGAGGATGGCCGCCGTCGGGGACGACGGGACGGCCGACCTGGCCGTGGCGGGGCAGACCACGGTCACCGTCGAACTCACCGAATCGGTGCGCTTCGTACGCGTGCTGGGCCGGCCCGCCGAGGCCCGGGCCTTCCGCTTCTACGCCGACGACGCCGCCTCGGCCGTGGCCGCGCTCAGGGCCGGTGCGCCACGCCCCGACGCCGGCCGCTCCGCCGGGGTGACGGGTTCACCGGAGTGAGCGGGCAGGCCCGGTCGCGGCCCTACGGCGTGGGGACCGTCCCCGGGACCGGGGTGGCCGACGGTGACGGGACGCGGGGGCCGGCCGTTCCGGGGTGCCCGGTGGACGGTACGGGGACCTCGGGGCCCACGGTCGTGGGCTGTTCGGTGGGCCGGGCGACGGAGGGCTCGGGCGACGGCGGCGCCGGCGTCGGCGTCGGGGAGGTGCTGCTGACCGGTGGCGGGGCCAGGGGCGCCGTGGGAGCGGCCGGCCCGTCGGGAGCGGTCTGCTGGAGGGGCAGCGCGACGAGGAGCGCGGCACCGCAGGCGAGGCCGGCCCCCGCGGCGGCGCGCACCAGGCGGCGCCGGGCCGCGGCGCGGCGGACCTCCTCGAACCGGCCGGGAGGCGGGCCGAGATGGTCGCCGGACGGGCGCAGGAGGACCGCGAGGGGGTCGTCGGGCGCGAACTCCGGACCCTCGTCAGCGTGTGTGATCAAGGCTTCTCCTCAGGTGGGCGCGGAGCAGTTCCCGGGCGGCGTGCAGATCGGCCTTGACGGTTCCCTCCTTGCGTCCGGTCACCACGGCGATCTCACGGATCGGCAGGTCGGCGTAATAGTGCAGCAGGATCGGCACGCGCAGGCGTTCCGGCAGGGACTGCACCAGCAGCCGGACGGACGGGTCGGCCGGTTCGCTGTGCGGGCGGACTGCGGTCTCGGTGGTGACCCGGTCCACCGCGCGGCGCTCGCGTCCCAGCTTGCGCCAGTGGTCCCGGACGAGGTTGGCGGCCGTGACGTAGAGGAACGCCCGGGGTTCGGACACCGTCGTCCAGCGGGCCCACAGCCGGGTGAACGCCTCCGAGGCGATCTCGTGGGCCGTCTCGTCGTCGTCGACCAGGCGTCGGCACCAGCCGGCGAGGCGCGGATAGAGGGCGGCGAAGAGCTCGGCGGCCGCCTTCTCTCGGGACCTTTTCAACATTCTCCAGGGTCGTGGGGTGACCAGTGTCGGGGAGCGGAGCGCACCGGCGGCCCAGGGGCCGCTCCCCCGGGCAGCCGGGTGCGGGTCCGGCTGCCCGGGGCCGTGACCGGTCAGGGATGCGCCGGGTCGGGCGCGGCGAACACGATGACGTTGTCGCGGTACTCGCCACCGGAGCGGGGGCCTCCGCAGGTGATGAGGCGCAGCTCCGGACGGCCGACGGCGCCGTAGACGGCCTCGGTCGGGAAGTCCGCCTTGGCCACCGTCCGGACGGACCGGACGGTGAACCGCGATGCGGTGCCGTTCTCCAGGCGGGCCTCGATCCGGTCGCCCCGGCCCAGCCGGCCCAGGTGGCGGAAGACCCCGTCCCCGTGGTCGCCCACGGTGACGTGACCGAGGATCACCGACGGTCCGGTGCTGCCCGGCGGCGGGGAGTACCGGTACCAGCCGGCCCGGTCGTCGGCCGTGATCGGGGGCACCTCGACGGTGCCGTCCGCGGCCAGTCCCAGCCGGATGACCGGTGTGTCGACCCCGATGGCCGGGATCCGCAGCCGGACCGGGACGGAGCGGCCGGGGTGGTCCGCCCGCGAGGTGGGGCGCGGGGCCCGCGCCGTGCCGCCCTGCCCGTCGCCGGGAAGCCCGGTGCCGGTGCGATGTCCGGTGCGGTGTCCGGTGCGGTGTCCGGTGCCGCAGGCGGCCAGTACGGAGGCCGCCGCCGCGGTGACGAGGGCGCGCCTGGAGAGGGCCGTCATCCGGCGGTCGTCCGCCGGCGGCGCACGAGGAGGGCACCGGCGCCGCCGGCGGCGAGGGCGGCGGCGACGCCCCCGCCGATCAGCGTGCCGTCCGGGCCGGAGGAGGTGGCTGCCGCACCGGTGTCGGGCGCGCCACTGGGCACGACGGACACCCCCGTGGCCTCCTCGGCCGGGGCGGGGGCGTCGCTCTCCGCCGGTACCGGGGAGGGCTCGGTGGAGGGAGCCTCGGTCGGGGCGGGGGCGTCGCTCGTGGCCGGTACCGGGGAGGGCTCGGTGGCGGAAGCCTCGGTCGGGACGGGGGTCGCTGCGGCGTCCGAGACGGGCACGGCCGGGGCGGGGCCGTCGGCCGACGCGGAGGCCGCGCCCGCCAGGACGGCGGTGCAGGCAAGTGCCGCGGCACTCAGCAGGGTTCGGCGCATGGGTGGCTCTCTCCTTGGTGGTTCCGCCCGCTCGGAGGTCCGGCGGGCCGGGTGACGGATCGTGCGGAGAGACGAGGCAGCGACGGGGCGGGTTGTAAAGAGCGGGCAAAGTCCCGGTGGCGCGGCGGGTGCGGTGCGGACGCGGCCGTGGAACCCGGGCCCCCGCCCGCCCGGCCCCTCGTCACCCGTATGTCCGCGTTGCGCTGGTCGCCCGGACGGGCCGGTGGTGCGGTGAGGGGACAAGGGGAGCCGCCCCGGGCCAGCCGGCGGCGGCCGCTGTTGTCCTCAGGAGGCGCTCGTGACCACCCCCCGCCCGGCTGTCCGTCCGTCCCGCGTCATCGCGGCGGGTGCGTCCGTATCCCGTCCGGTCGCCCGGCCGCCGGCCGGACCGCGCGCGGCCGCCCGTCCCGTACGGGTCCTCGCCACCGTCCTCGCCGCCGGGACTCTGCTGGCGACGGCCGCCTGTTCCGGCGGGGGCGGGGAGGCCGGGGCCGCGTCGGGCACCGCCTCCACCGTGGCCGAACGGCCGCCCGCCGCGCAGACCACCGCCTCCCCCTCCCCCGGGCAGGAGTTGACGGAGACCGGCGCTCGGAACGCGCTGATCACCGAGTCGGACCTCGAGGACGACTGGAACCTGGTGAAGGACCCGGCCACCTGGCGGGACTCCCTGCTCCTGGGTGACGTGGACGCGGCGAAGTTCCTCACCGGCAAGAGCGACGCGCAGGACTGCAAGCGGCTGATGGACTCGCTCTACGACGAGACCCTGCTCGGCAGCCCGTCCGGGGCGTCGGCGGTCACCGGGTTCGAGCAGGGCGACTCCCGGCTGTACTACCAGGTCGCCGCCTACGAGAAGGCCGACCTGGACCAGTCCATGGAGTGGCTGAAGTCGCTGCCCTCGGCCTGCGACGAGTTCACCCTGACCGGGGGCGACCACGGCGACCGCACCGTCCAGGTCGTGGAGCGGACGCTGCCCGAGGAGGGCGAGGCGCGGCAGGGGCTGACGGTGACGGTGAAGGGCACCAGCGACGGCGACCCCGTGACCCTGACGCTGGACGTGGCGGCGGTCCAGGTCGGCGCGAACGCGATCACCGTGACCAACGGCGGACTCGACGGCGCGGACCACGACTCCACGGACGCGGCGGTCGCCCAAGGCACTCCGCGGCTCACCGAGGTCCTGGCGGGCGGTACGCCGCAGCCGACGCCCAGCGGCGCCGGGTGACGACGGCGGACCGCCCCCGCTCCCGGGGCTTCCGGGAGCGGGGGCGGTCCGGCGGTGCGGCACCGCGCGGGGCGGCGAAATGGTGCCGCACCGGGCCTGGTCAGGCGCCGGGCAGGACGCCGGTGCGGGCCACCTCCGCGTACCAGCGGGCGCTGGCCTTGGGGATGCGGGTGCCGGTCGGGTAGTCGACGTAGACCGCACCGAACCGCTTGCTGTAGCCGTGGGCCCACTCGAAGTTGTCCAGCAGCGACCACAGGAAGTAGCCGCGCACGTCGGCGCCGTCCTGGACGGCCCGGTGGACGGCGGCCAGGTGGCCGCGCACGTAGGCGATCCGGGCGGGGTCGTTGACCCGGCCCTCGGGGTCGGCGTAGTCGTCGAAGGCCGCGCCGTTCTCGGTGATGACCAGCGGGACCTTCGGGAAGTCCGACGCCAGGCGGCGCAGCAGGTCGTACAGGCCGGTGGGGTCGACGGCCCAGCCCATGGCGGTGGTCTCGCCGGGCGGCTGGTGGAAGGCGACCCGGTCGGCACCCGGCCAGGGGCTGTGGGCGCTGTTGCCGTGTCCGTCGGAGGTGTGGGTGCCGCTGCCGTCGGTCTCGGAAACGACGGTGGGCGTGTAGTAGTTGACGCCGAGGAAGTCCAGCGGCTGGTGGATCTCGCGCAGGTCGCCGTCGCGCACGAAGGACCAGTCGGTCAGCCCGGCGGTGTCCTTGAGCAGGTCCTCCGGGTAGGCGCCCTGGAGCATCGGGCCGGTGAACACCCGGTTGGCGAGGGCGTCGATGCGGCGGGCCGCGTCGGTGTCGCCGTCGCTGTCGGTGAGCGGGCGGACGTGGTGGATGTTCAGCGTCACGGAGCACTGGGCGGCGGCCGGCAGCCGGTCGCGCAGCGCCTGGACGGCGAGGCCGTGGCCCAGGTTCAGGTGGTGGGCGGCGCGCAGGGCGGCCACGGGGTCGGTGCGGCCGGGGGCGTGGACGCCGGAGCCGTAGCCGAGGAAGGCGCTGCACCAGGGCTCGTTGAGGGTGGTCCAGGTGTGCACCCGGTCGCCGAGGGCGTCCGCCGCGAGCGCGGCGTACTCGGCGAACCGCTCGGCCGTGGCGCGCTCGGGCCAGCCGCCCGCGTCCTCCAGCTCCTGGGGCAGGTCCCAGTGGTACAGGGTGGCGACGGGCTTGATGCCCTTGTCCAGCAGTTCGTCGGCGAGGCGCCGGTAGAAGTCGAGGCCCTTCTGCACGGCGGGGCCGCGGCCGGTCGGCTGGATGCGGGGCCAGGCCAGGGAGAAGCGGTAGGCGCCCAGGCCGAGTTCGGCCATCAGCGCGACGTCCTCACGCCAGCGGTGGTAGTGGTCGGTGGCGATGTCGCCGGTGTCGCCGTTGCGGACCCGGCCGGGGGTGCGGGCGTAGGTGTCCCAGATGGACGGTGTGCGGCCGCCCTCCGTGGCGGCTCCCTCGATCTGGTAGGAGGCCGTCGCGGAACCCCAGAGGAACCCCTGGGGGAAGGTGCGGGCTGCGTCCGGGGCGGACGCGGTCGGCTGTGCTGCGGTGACCACGTAAGTCCTTTCGAAGTGGTGGGGGTCGCACGCGGAACGCGTGGTGGGGGTGGGCGCTACGGGCCGGGCGCGGCGGGTCAGCCCTTGACGGCGCCGGCCATGATGCCGCTGACGATCTGCCGGCCGAACACGAGGAACATGGCCAGCAGCGGGAGGGTGCCGAGCAGGGCGCCCGCCATGATCAGCGACTGGTCTCGGACGTAGCCGGCGCTGAGCTGGGTGAGGGCGACGGGGACCGTCGGGTTGGTCATGTCGAGCACCACGAACGGCCAGAAGAAGTCGTTCCATGCGTGCACGAAGGTGATCATGAACAGGACGGCCATGGCGGGCCGGGCGACGGGCAGGACGATGCTCCAGAAGATGCGCAGCGAGTGCGCCCCGTCGACCCGTCCGGCCTCGACGAGTTCGTCGGGCAGGGCCTCGGAGAGGTACTGCCGCATGAAGAAGACACCGACCGCGCTCACCAGCGTGGGGAAGATGACAGCCGGGAGCTGCTGCGACCAGCCGAGCTCGGACATCATCATGAACAGCGGCACCACGCCGAGCTGCGGCGGCACCAGCATGGTGCCGATCACCAGCATCAGCAGGGCGTTGCGGCCCTTGAACCGCAGTTTGGCGAAGGCGAATCCGGCGAGCGTCGCGAACATCACCGTGGACACCGCGATCACGCCGGCCACGATCAGGCTGTTGATCATGGCCTTGCCCATGGCCGCCTCGTCCCAGGCCCGGGCGAGGTTGCTGAACAGGTTCGGGCCGGGCAGGAAGGGCGGCGGGGTCTGGCTGACCCGGGTGTTGTCGGTGGAGGCCGCCACCATGGTCCAGTAGAGCGGGAAGATCGACAGGATCGCCATGATGGCGAGCAGGACGTAGGCCAGCGGGCCCGCGTGGTGCTGGCGGCCGGCGCGCTGGCGCAGCAGCCGGCGTCCGCCGCGGCCCGGCGGTGTCTCGGCGGGCGGCCGGGCCGGGGTCTCGGTCCGGGCCGGGAGGCTGTGGGTGGTCATGGCGACTCCAGGTCAGGACGTGCGGGAGCGCAGGCGCTTGATCAGGCGCTGCACCACGAAGACGAGGACGAGCAGCAGGAACATCGCCCAGGCGACGGTCGCCGAGCGGCCCATCTGGTAGTTCTTCCAGCCCTCCTCGTACAGCAGCAGGCCCAGGGTCTGGTACTGGTTGTCGGCGCCGCCGGTGACGCCGTTGGGGCCCTGCCCGAAGATCAGCGGCTCACCGAACAGCTGGGTGGCGCCGATCGTGGACAGCACGATGGTGAACACGATGGTGGAGCGGATGCCCGGGACGGTGACGTGGGTGAACTGCTTCCAGCGGGAGGCCCCGTCGAGGGAGGCCGCCTCGTACCGGTCGGCGGGGATGGCCTGCATGGCGGCCAGGTAGAGCAGGGCGTTGTAGCCGGTCCAGCGCCAGATGACGATGGTGGAGATGGCGACCTGGGCGGGCCACTTGTCGGCCTCCCAGTCCACCGGGTCGATGCCGACGGTGCCGAGCGCCCAGTTGATCATGCCGAAGTCACGCTCGAAGATCATGGTGAACACGAGGGCGGCGGCGGCGACCGACGTGGCGTAGGGCACCAGCGAGGCGACGCGGAAGAACAGCGAGGCCCGCATGCGGTAGTTGAGCAGATGGGCGAGGCCGAGCGCCATCAGCAGCTGGGGCACCGTGGAGATGACACCGATCGTGATGGTGTTGCCCAGAGCGTTCCAGAACCGCTCGTCGCTCCAGAGTGCGACGTAGTTGTCGAACCCGACCCACTCCATGACGTCGAGAGTGGCCAGCTCCACCTGGTGCAGCGAGATCCACGACGTGTAGACGAGGGGGTAGAAACTGAAGGCGGCGAACACGACGAAGAACGGGGCGACGAACGCGTAGGGGGCGCCCTTGACGTCCAGCAGGTGCAGCAGCGCGCCGCGCCTGCGGGGGGTGCTCTCGCCGCCCTTGCCGGGCGGCGGGCCCGGCGGCTCCTCGCCGGCCGGGGCCTTGGTGGTGGAGGTGGCCAACCGTCTTTCCTTCCTGGGTGCGAATGCGTGATCCCGGTCCCGGGCGCCGGGCCCGCCGCCGGCCGGCGGCGGACGGGCCCGGACGGCCGCGGGGCGTGACGGGTCAGCCGACCGCCTTCTCGATGCGCTCCGCGGTGGTGTCCCACGCCTCGTCACGCGGGGTCTCCTGCTGCTCGATGAGCGTCAGGCCCTGCGAGAAGGTGTCCTTGATGGTGCCGTCCTTGCGGCCGAGGACCTGCTTGTCCGGGATCTCCCGGGCGGCGGCGCCGAAGATCTCGCCGATCGGCGCGCCGCTGAAGTACTCGGAGGTGGCGCCCTTCACCTCAGCGGTCTCCAGGGCCTTCTGCGAGGACGGGATGTTGCCGATCTCCTTGAAGATGTGGGCCTGCTGCTCCGGCGCGGTCAGCCACGCCACCAGCTTCTGGGCCTCCTCCTTCACCGGGCTCTGCTCGACAACGCCGAGGAAGGAGCCGCCCCAGTTGGCACCCTTGGGGGCCCGGGCGACGTCCCACTTGCCCTTGTTCGCGTCGCCGGCCTTCTCGCTGATGTGGCTCAGCATCCACGCCGGGCACACGGCCGTGGCGAAGGTGCCGTTGGCCAGACCCGGGTCCCAGCCGGGCTGGAACTGGCGGAGCTTGGCCGTCAGGCCGTCCTCGGCGGCGTCGGCGGCGAGGTTCCACGCCTCCTTGACGACCGGGTTCTTGTCGTAGATCAGGTCGCCCTGCTCGTTGTAGTACTGCTCGGAGTGGCCGTAGACCATGGCGTTGAACAGGCCGCTGGCCGCGTCCATGTAGGCGACGTCCTTGCCCTTGAAGCCCTTCTTGAAGTCGCGGCCGGCCTCGACGTACTTCTTCCAGTCGCCCTCCCAGAGCTTGGCGACCTCCTCGCGGTCGGTGGGCAGACCGGCCTGCTCGAAGTAGTCCTTGCGGTAACAGACGGCCATGGGACCGATGTCGGTGCCCAGGCCGAGCACCTTGCCGTCGGCGGTGCTGATCTGGGACTCCTTCCAGGGCAGGAAGTGGTCGGTGCCCGTCACCTCGGAGAAGTCGGCGAACTTGTCCGCCTGGGTCTCGGTGATCTCCTTGGCCCGGCCGATCTCGATGCCCTGGATGTCCTTCAGGCCCTTGCCGGCCGCGAGCCGGGTCTGCAGCGCCGTGTAGTACGTCTGCTCGTCACCGGCGATCTCCGCCTTGATCTCGACGCCCGGATTCTCCTTCTCGTACTTCTCCAGGAGGCCGGTCTCCTTGATGCCCATGACCCCGTACAGGCCCATGGTGATGGTGACCTTGCCGTCCTTCTTGCCACCGCCGGTGGCCGAGTCGTCACCGCTGCTGCAGCCGACGACCAGCGTCAGCGCGCCGACGGCAGCGACCGCCGCCACCGCCTTCGAACGCATCGAACCGGTACTGCCCATGGATCTCCTCCTAGCGACGGCGCTGACACACCGGAGTGACGAGGTCTGCGATGACTACAGCGGCTCTGAAAAATGAGGTGGGTACGTTCCCACTTCGGGGTGGGAACGTGCCCATCGATGCAACGAAGACTCATGTGCGGCGGCTCGTATGTCAATAACTTGAACGCAACTCTTCGTCGCGGACCGCTGTCCGCCGCCGGTGCCGCCCGACCTCGGCACCGGCCACCGCGCGACATCTGCAAGACTTGTCGCTGGTCACTCCGCGGCCGGCGTCGCCTGGCGCGCGCCCGGCCCCGCGTCCGCGGCATGATCCGAACGACAGGCCCCAGGGGGGAGCACATGACGGGGAACCGCCGTCCCACGATCAAGACCGTCGCCGCCCGCGCCGGCGTCGGCCGCACCACGGTGTCCCGCGTCGTCAACGGCTCCGACCTGGTCAGCGCCGAGGTCCGTACCCGCGTCCTGGAGGCGATCAAGGAGCTCAACTACGTCCCGAACTCGGTCGCCCGCGGACTGGTCACCAACCGCACCGACGCCGTGGCCCTGGTCATCCCGGAGTCCGAGAGCAGGCTCGGCTCGGAGCCGTTCTTCGCCGCGCTGATCAGGGGCGTCAGCGGCGCCCTCACCGAGACCCGGACCCAGCTGCAGCTGATGCTGGTGCGCGACCAGGCCGAACGGGACCAGCTCACCGAGTCGGTGGCCACGCGCCGGGTGGACGGGGTCCTCCTCGTCTCCGTCCACGCCGACGACCGGCTGCCGGGCATGCTGGAGGAGATGGGCCTGCCCACCGTGCTGGCCGGCCGCCGCGACGCCGGCGAGCAGCTCAGCTACGTCGACTCCGACAACGCTGGCGGCGCCCTCGTGGCGGTCCGGCACCTGCTGCACAGCGGCCGCCGGAGGATCGCGACGATCACCGGCCCCCACGACATGGACGTCGGCCGGAGCCGGCTCGCCGGCTGGCGCGACGCCCACGCCGAGGCGGGGCTGACCGCCGACGAACTCCTGGTCGAGGCGGGTGACTTCACCGAGGAGAGCGGCACCCGCGCGATGTGTTCGCTTCTTGAACGCGCGCCCGATCTGGACGCCGTCTTCGCCGCCTCCGACCTGATGGCGGTCGGCGCGCTGGCCGAACTCCGGCGCCGGGGACGCCGGGTGCCGGAGGACGTCGCCGTCGTCGGATTCGAGGACTCCGTCCTCGCCCGCCACACCAATCCCCCGCTGACGACGGTGCGTCAGCCGGTGGAGGAGCTGGGCCGGACCATGGTGCGGATCCTCACCGACATCACCCGCAACGGCGCGCCCCGCCGCCAGGTGACGCTGCCGACGGAACTGGTGGTGCGCGAGTCGTCCTGACCGGACACGCGCCGCCCCGGGGAGGGCCCTCGACGCGCCGCTCCCCGGGCGGGTTTCCCGCCCCTCAGAACCTCGGCGTGGGCGCCTGCGCCTCGACGATCTCGGCGGCCTCCGCCGGTGTCTGCACCGAGGGCGGTGAGCCCTCCAGCGGCTGCTGCGCGGTCTCCTTCATGCAGGCCACCGCGATCACGCCGACCAGGGCCGCCGCCATCGCGTAGTAGGCGGGCATCATGTCCGAGCCGGTCACGCCGATCAGGGCGGTGATCACCAGGGGCGTGGTGCCGCCGAACAGCGATGCCGACAGGTTGTAGCCGACGGACAGGGAGCCGTAGCGCACCGACGTCGGGAACATGGCCGGCAGCGCGGCCGACATGGTGCCCAGCAGGCAGACCAGGGACAGGCCGAGCATCAGCATGCCGGCCGAGACGGCGAGCAGGCTGCCCTGCTGGGCCAGCAGGAACGCGGGGACGGACAGGAAGAAGAAGCCCAGCATGCCCGTCATGAGCAGGGGCTTGCGGCCGAACCGGTCGGACAGGATGCCCACGCGGTTGATGATCAGCATCAGCACCACCATCGTGGCCACCAGGATCAGCAGTCCGTGGGACTCGCTGTAGTGCAGCTCGTCCGAGAGATACGTCGGCATGTACGACAGCAGCATGTAGTCGGTGACGTTGTAGGCACCGACCAGGGCGATGCAGAGCACGAGCGTGCGCCACTGTTCGCGGAAGACGCGGGCGAGTCCGCCGCGGGCGGTGGTCTCCACCGCGTCGGCGGCGTCGGACACCCGGACGGTCTCCTGCTCCAGCTTCAGGTAGGCGGGGGTGTCGTCCAGCTTGAGCCGCAGGTAGATGCCGACGATGCCCAGCGGTCCGGCGATCAGGAACGGGATGCGCCAGCCCCAGGCGTCCATGGTGTCGCTGCCGAGCCACGCGGTGAGTGCGGTGACCAGGCCGGCGGCGCCGGTGTACCCGGCCAGCGTCCCCAGCTCCAGGAAGCTGCCGAAGTAACCGCGCCGCTTGTCCGGGGCGTACTCCGCGATGAAGGTCGATGCGCCGCCGTACTCGCCGCCGGTGGAGAAGCCCTGCAGCAGGCGGAAGACGATCAGCAGGGCGGGGGACCAGAAGCCGACGGCCGCGTAGGTGGGGAGCATGCCGATGGCGGCGGTGCCGATCGCCATGAGGATCATCGTCAGGGCCAGGACCTTCTTGCGGCCGATCTTGTCGCCCATCGGGCCGAAGACCATGCCGCCGAGCGGTCGCACGAGGAAGGCGACCGCGAAGGTGGCGAACGACGACAGCAGCTGCACCGTCTCGTTGCCGGAGGGGAAGAAGACCCGGCCGATGGTGCCCGCCAGATAGGCGTAGATGCCGAAGTCGAACCACTCCATGGCGTTGCCGAGCGAGGCGGCCTTCACCGCACGCTTGACCGCCCGCTCGTCCGTCACCGTGATGTCCGACCGGCGCAGCCGCGGCTGCCGGCGACGCTGGGCGGCACGGAAGAGCCGGGGGTGGCGTCGGACTGCTGAGAACTCGGGCTCGGGCCCGTTGCCGTTGGGGGACGTGGCCGCATTCCTTTCCGGGACGTACCGCTCGAAACGGAACGTATCAGCGCTTTTCACGGCCTGCCCGGCGGACCGCCGACAGCGGCGCGGCAACGGAGTGACCTCCGCGGGGCATGGCCCGGCCCGCGGGTTCCACCTCCCGCGGGCCGGAACCGGGTGCCCCGTCTCAGGGGTGCAACACGACCTTGGTGTAGCCGTCCACCCGCTTGTCGAACTTGTCATAGGCGTCGGCCGCCTCGTCCAGTCCGAGCTCGTGGGAGACGACGAAGCTGGGCTTCGCCCGGCCCTCGATGATCATGTCGCGCAGGTGCCGGTTGTAGCGCTTCACGTTGCACTGGCCCGTGCCGACCCGCAGGCCCTTCTCGAACAGCTTGCCGATCGCGACCAGGAGCATGCCCTGTTTGGCCTGCTCGTCCGGCGCTCCCGGGTCCGCCGGGACGTAGAGACCGGGCACTCCGAGCGCGCCGGTGGGCCGCACGGTGCCGACCAGCGAGTTCAGCACGACGGCGGGCTCCTCCTCGCCGGAACCGCCGGCGGTCGCCTGGTAGCCGACCGCGTCCACGCCCTTGTCGGTGCCGACGCCGTCGGTCCGGTCCTTGATCTGCTCCACGGGGTCGCCCTGGGAGAAGTCGATCGGTGTGGCGCCGATCTCCTCGGCCTTCTGCAGCCGCTCCGCGACCCGGTCGACGACGAACACCTGCTTGGCGCCGCGCAGCATGGCGGAGTACGCGGCCATCAGGCCGACCGGCCCCGCTCCGTACACCGCCACGCTCTCCCCGGGGCGCACCTGGGCGAGTTCGCAGCCGTGGTAGCCGGTGGGGAAGATGTCGGCGAGCAGCACGAAGTCGGTCTCGTGCTCGGTGCCCTCGGGGAGTTTCAGGCAGTTGAAGTCGGCGTAGGGCACCCTCAGGTATTCCGCCTGGCCTCCCTGCCACGGCCCCATGGAGACATAGCCGTAGGCGCCGCCCGCAAATCCGGGATTGACGGTCGTGCAGTATCCGGTGAATCCCTCGGCGCAGTTCCGGCAGAAACCGCAGGCGACGTTGAAGGGCATGACGACCCGGTCGCCCTCCTTGAGCGTGGTGACGCCGTCGCCGACCTCCTCGACGATGCCCATGTTCTCGTGACCGAAGACGATGCCGGGTTCGGCCGCGGTGCGGCCCTCGTACATGTGCAGGTCGGAGCCGCATATCGCGGTGGAGGTGACCTTCACGAGCACATCGTTGGGATGCTGGATGGCGGGCTTGTCGACTTCCTCGACCGAGACGCTGAAGGGCCCCTGGTAAACGACGGCCTTCATGGCCGCTCCCTCCGTCGGAGAAACGCACGGTGATGCGTCACGCGCCCCTGCCGCTCGGTACGCGTGACCCATCTCTCATGGTTCTCCGGCCCTCCGTGGGGGGCAAATCGGTAATGTCCCCGTGAACGCAATACTTCCGTGCCCCCGTGGGGGCACAGCACGAGAGTGACCGAGAAATGTCAGCTCAACGACTGGGGACACTGCTGGTCCCCGTGCCGGGACTGTCCGGCACCACCTACCCCCCGGGCACGACCGTCACCGTCCGTGGCCGGGGAGCCACCGTCGACGCCTTCGTCAAGGGCGACTGGCTCCCGCTGGCGTGGTGGGAGTTCTCCGACGGCCTGCGCGAGGACATCGCGGACCGCTGAGCCGTCTCGCGCGGGCCGCCGGAGGTCCCCGCGGGTCCGGCGGCCCGCACCTTCAGGTGATCCCTCAGGTGATCTTGACCCAGTCCAGGGTGCGCTCGACGGCCTTCTTCCAGCCCTCGTAGCCCTCCTGGCGCTGCTCCTCGCTCCACTGCGGTTCCCAGCGCTTCGACTCCTGCCAGTGCGAGCGCAGCTCGTCGGTGTCGTTCCAGAAGCCGGTGGCGAGCCCGGCCGCGTAGGCGGCGCCCAGGGCGGTGGTCTCGGCGACCACCGGCCGGCTGACGGGAACGCCGAGCACGTCGGCCTGGATCTGCATGCACAGGTCGTTGGCGGTGACACCGCCGTCGACCTTGAGGACGTCGAGATGCACGCCGGAGTCACGCTCCATCGCGTCGACCACGTCGCGGCTCTGGTAGCAGATGGCCTCCAGCGTCGCCCGGGCGATGTGCGCGTTGGTGTTGTAGCGGGCGAGGCCGACCATCGCGCCGCGGGCGTCGGAGCGCCAGTACGGGGCGAACAGGCCGGAGAAGGCCGGCACGAAGTACATGCCCCCGTTGTCCTCCACCGAGCGGGCGAGCGGTTCGCTGTCCGGCGCGGTCTGGATGATCTTCAGCTGGTCCCGCAGCCACTGCACGGCGGCTCCGGTGACGGCGATCGACCCCTCGAGCGCGTAGACGGCGGGCTGGCCGGCGAACTGGTAGGCGACGGTGGTGAGCAGCCCGTGCTGTGAACGGACCAGTTCGGTCCCGGTGTTGAGGACCAGGAAGTTGCCGGTGCCGTAGGTGTTCTTGGCCTCGCCGGGGGCGAAGCAGACCTGGCCCACGGTGGCGGCGTGCTGGTCGCCCAGTACGCCGGTGATCGGCACCGCGGCGTTGAGCGGCCGGGACGTGCGGGCCTGGCCGAACGCGTCCGGGTGGGACGAGGGGTTGATCACCGGCAGCATCGCGCGCGGGATGCCGAAGATCCCCAGCAGCTCGTCGTCCCAGTCCAGCGTCTCCAGGTTCATCAGCATGGTGCGGCTGGCGTTGGTGACATCGGTGGCGTGCACGCCGCCGTTGGGGCCGCCGGTGAGGTTCCACAGCACCCAGGCGTCCGTGTTTCCGAAGAGGGCGTGGCCCGCCTCGGCGGCCTCCCGCAGCCCTTCGACGTTCTCCAGCAGCCACTTGATCTTGCCGCCGGAGAAGTAGGTGGCCGGCGGCAGGCCCGCCTTGTGACGGATGGTGTCGCCGTGGCCGTCGCGTTCGAGGGCGGCGGCGATGCTGTCCGTGCGGGTGTCCTGCCAGACGATGGCGTTGTAGTAAGGGCGTCCGGTGCGCGGGTCCCAGACCACGGTGGTCTCGCGCTGGTTGGTGATGCCGATCGCCCTGAGGTCGCTCGCGGTGAGCCCGGCGGTGCGCAGGGCGTTCTGGATCACGGTGTTGGTGCGTTCCCAGATCTCCACCGGATCGTGCTCGACCCAGCCCGACTTGGGCAGGATCTGCCGGTGTTCGAGCTGGTGCTTGCCCACCTCGTTGCCTGAGTGGTCGAAGATCATGAAGCGCGTGCTGGTGGTCCCCTGGTCCACCGCGCCGACGAATTCGGGCATGGTCTGCCGCCTCTTCTCCTGATGCGTTGTCTCCCGGTGGGGTACCGCGTCGCGCCGGTGGCACCCCTGTCCGGCGGATGGGGCGCGCCCCCGGCCGGCGCGGGGCCGGACGGAGGCGGGGGGTTCCTACGGCTCGGGGGTCGCGGGGCCTTCCTCGCGCTCCTCGGCCTGCACGGTGCGGGCCTTGATCAGCGGGCCGATGAGCCAGTCGTACACCAGGACGCCGATGACGCCGCCGATGAGCGGTCCGACGATGGGGATCCACCAATAGCCGCTGAACCAGCCGAAGGTGCCGGGTAGTGCGATGTCGCCCCAGCCTTCGAAGAAGGTGAACAGACGTGGACCGAAGTCGCGGGCCGGGTTGATCGCGTAGCCGGCGTTCGTGCCGAAGGTGAGGCCGATCGCGACGACGATCAGGCCGATGATGAACGGGCCGAGGTTGGCCATGGGTGCGGTGTTGCGGGTGTCGATGACGGCGCAGATCAGCATCAGCAGCATTCCCGTGCCGATGATCTGGTCGAGCAGCGGACCCCACCACGAGTTGCCGAAGTACTCGGCGGGGAAGGTCGCGAAGATGGAGTAGGTGGCGAGCGACTCGTCGCGTGGGATGCCCGCGTCCGCGTTCGCGGCGTCGATGGCCCACCGGTAGCTCGCGTAGACGAGCGCGGCGGCGACGAAGGCTCCGAAGACCTGCGCCAGCCAGTAGGCCGGCACCTTGTTCCACGCGAAGTCCTTGCGTACCGCGAATCCGAGGGTCACCGCGGGATTGAGGTGGGCGCCGCTGATGCCGCCGGCCACGTACACGCCGAAGACGACCGCGAGGCCCCAGCCCCAGGCGATGATGAGCCAGTTGGCGGGGCCGAAGTCCACCGCCTGCCGGCCGGAGCCGGGCAGACCGACCACCGCGACGGCCACGGACCCGAGTCCGAACAGGATCAGGACGAATGTTCCGAGAAACTCTGCCACCATCTCGCCGCCGAGGCCCTCTTTGTAGCCCCGCCGTCGTGCAGTGCGTTCCGCCATGGGTAGCTCCTTGGCTGGAAAGGGTCAAAACTGACCCATCCTTACCCGGGACATCAAGGATGATAAGCACATCAAACGGGACATTCAGCTTGTTCGCTCGAACGGCCCCCTCACGGGGAGCGCATCCTGCGCGGCAGGACCCGTGGGGGTACGCTCCGCGGCGCCCGCTCAGCCCTCGGTGCGCCGCCGGAAGAGGACCCCGGCCAGGAGACGAGGTTGCGCGCCACGCTGGCCACCACGTGGCCGGCGAGGACGGCGGTGCCGCCGATGGGCCTGGCCGCCCTGCACGGCGCCGCCCTTCCGCCCGGCGACCGGCTCTCGGTGCTCCTGCTGGTCACCGGCTTCGTCCGCAAACGAGGCGACGCTCACCACCGATCTGCACGAACACGTCCGCGACGGCACCACCGGGCTGCCGGGCGACGACCTGCGCGGCTACGGCACTCTGCTGCGCCGCCTCATCGACGCCCGCAGCCACCCGCACCTGCACGAAGTGGTCGAGGCCGGCGTCTTCGAGGACGACGACAACCCGGACTACGACTTCGAGTTCGGCCTGGAACGGCTGCTCGACGGCGGGGAGAGCCTGATCCGCGGCCGGCATCACCCGCCGGCCGCGCCGGAGGCCCCCTCCGCCTGAACGGCCCGCACCGCTTCGGGACACGCCGTCAGGCCCCGGTCCGTCCCGGTGATCCGGGTCACCGCCTCACGGGTCAGGGCGCGCCCGTGCGGCTCCCGGGCCAGGGCCCGGTGGAGGGTCAGTCCCTCGATGAGGGCGTCGAGCTGACGGGCGGTGTCCGGGTCGAAGTGCTTCTCCAGGTGCACGCGGCTGCGGCGCATCCACTCGTGGGTGAGTTCGCGGTACGCGGGCTGGCGGGCCGCCAGGGTGTAGAGCTCCTGGGTGAGCACGAGGTCACGCCGGCTGCCCTCGGACAGGGTGTGCACCAGGTCGACGACCGCCTCCCGGGCCCCGGCACGGTCGGCGGCGGCCGCGAGGTGGGTGTCGAAGACGGCGACGATGTGGTCCGTGAAGCGGCCGAACGCCTCCTTCAGGAGGTGGTCGATGCCCTCGAAGTGGTAGGTCATCGAGCCCAGCGGCACACCGGCCCGGCTCGCGATCCTCCGGTGGGACACCCGGGCGATGCCCTCGTCGGCGATCAGGTCCAGCGTGGCGTCCAGGATGCGTTCGCGGCGTCGCGGATCGGTGTACCCGGTGGCCATGTCCGCCCCCTCAGAGGGTGCGGACCGGCCGGGCCGGACTGCCGACCGCGACGACACCGGCCGGCACGTCCCGGGTCACCACCGAGCCGGCGCCGATCACGGAGTCGTCGCCGATGGTCACGCCCGGCAGCACGATGACCCCGCCGCCCAGCCACACGTTGTCCCCGATGGTGATGGGCCGGGCGGCCTCCAGCTTGTCGCGGCGCGGCTGCGGCTCCAGCGGGTGTGTGGGGGTGAGCAGTTGCACGTTGGGGCCGATCTGGCAGTCCTCGCCGACGGTGATCGCCGCGACGTCCAGGGCGGTCAGGTTGTAGTTGACGAAGGTGCGGGCGCCGATGGTGATGTTGCTGCCGTAGTCGACGTACAGCGGCGGCCGGACCTCGGCCTGCTCGCCGAGCGAGCCGAGGAGTTCTTCCAGCAGGAGCCGTGCCGCCCCGGCGTCCTCGGCGAAGGCGGCCTGGTAGCGGGCGGCCAGGCGCACGGCCCGCTGCTGGCGGCGGGCGATCTCCGGGTCGTCGGCGATGTAGAGGTCGCCCGCCTGCATGCGTTCGAGGTTCGTGCGGGGGTCGTGCGCGAAGTGGTCCGTCGGCATGGCCCGAGCGTACCGGGCGGAGCGTACGCCCGTACGCTCCAGCGCGGCCGGACCGGCGCCGGATCCACCGGCGTCGGATCCACCGGCGTCGGATTCACCGGCGCCTGGGCGCCAGCACTCCGGCGAGCAGGAGCACGACGACTCCGGCGAGCGGCACCACCACCAGGCCCACGCGCAGGCTGGTCGCGTCCGCGACCAGGCCGACGACCGGCGGGGAGAGCAGGAAGCCCAGGCGCATGAGCCAGGAGACGATCGTCAGTCCCGATCCCGGCTTGAGGCCGGGCAGTTCGTCGGCGGCCTGCATCGCCGCCGGGACGAGCGTGGCCACACCGAACCCGGCGGCCGCGAAGCCGAGGACGGTCCCGCCGACCGTGGGCACGGCCAGCGCCAGGCCCATGCCGGCCGCGGCGACGAGACCGCCGGCGCGGGCCACGGCACGCTGCCCGAAGCGGTCCACGAGCCGGTCGCCGACGAGGCGCCCGACGAACTGGGCGCCCACCAGGGCGATGTATCCGGAGGCGGCGAGCGCGGCGGACGCGCGCAGGGAGTCGGAGAGGTAGAGCGCGGCCCAGGAGTTGCCCGCGTCCTCGACCAGGGTGCCGGCGGTGGCGATCACGACGAGCGCCGCCAGCACGTAGGCGGTGCGCGGACCGGCCGCCGGGCGGCCGGTGGACCGCCGGCCCGCTCCCCCGTCGCCGTCCGCCGCGGGCTCGGTGTCCGGGCCGGGCAGGCAGCACCGCAGGGCGACGAGCGCGACGGCCGCGAACAGCCCCGCCGATATCAGCAGGTGCACGCCCAGGGACAGGTCGAGGGCGATCGCGGCGGCGGCCATGGAGCCGCCGGTGACCGCGCCGATGGACCAGATGGCGTGGAAGGAGTTGATGATGGAGCGGCCGTAGCGGCGCTGCACACGCAGGGCGTGGGCGTTCTGCGCGACGTCGGTGATCGCGTCCATCGCTCCGGCCGCGAACAGCGCGGCGGCGAACCACATCACCGTGCCGGAGGTTCCGGCGGCGAGGATGCCGACGCCGGTCAGGATCGTACTGGCGACCGCCACCCGCGCCGAGCCCAGCCGGCGGATGAGCACCCCGGCGGCGAGGCCCGCCGCGATGGCGCCGGTCGGGAAGGCCGCGACGGCCAGACCGTAGGCGGCGTTGCCGATGCCCAGATCCGCCTTGATCTGCGGATACCTCGGCAGGAGGTTGGCGAAGAGGGCCCCGTTGGTGAAGAACAACGCGGCGACGGCCACCCGGGCCTGCCGTTCGGCCAGGGCAGGCCGGCGCAGTACGTCAACAGTCATGCGGAGGACACTACAACCCGGAGCGTACGAACGTACGCTCCACCCCTGCCGCACGCGTGGGCAGGCGGCGGCCCCCGTTCCGCCGGGTCAGCGCGGGGCGGGTGCCAGGACCACGAAGTCCGCCGACGCCGGGTCGGCGCAGACGGCCAGCCGGCCCACGCCCTCCGCGTCGTCGGGTCCCGCCCGCACGCTGCCGCCGTTCCCGGTGACCAGGTCCACAGCCGCGTCGCAGTCGGTGACGGCGAACACCGGGTGCCAGTACGGCCGCCCGCCGGTCGCCGCGAGGTCGTCGGCGGCGACCTGCATGAGCCCGCCGTGCATGCGCTCCTCGGGCAGTCCGGCCGGGGTGATCAGCGTGTAGGCGCCCTCGCCGCCCGGCATCGGCATGTCGCTGAACTGCCAGCCGAGGACCTCGCCGTAGAACTCCTGCGCGGCCGCCGCGTCCGTGGTGTACAGCTCGGCCCAGCACAGCGAACCGGGTTCCTCCACCAGCTCGAAGCCCGCGTTCCGGCCCGGCTGCCAGACGGCGAACTGGGCGCCGAGCGGGTCGCTGTACTGCGCCATCCTGCCCCATTCGCCGAGGTCCCTCGGCTCCACCCGGACGGTGCCGCCCGCCCGCTCGACGGCCCCGGTCGTGTCGTCCGCGTCGGCGACGGTGTAGTAGATCATCCAGGCCGACCGGGCGCCCTCCTCGGTGAGCCTGCCGAGCCCGGCGACCGTCTTGCCGCCCTTCTGGAACATGCCGCCTTCCATGTCCTCGCCGCCGCCGTCCATGGACTGGTACTCCCAGCCGAACACGGCGCCGTAGAAGGCCGCGGCGGCCTGGACGTCGGGGGCTCCGAGGTCGAGCCAGCAGGGGGAGCCGGGGGTGCGGTCGTTGATGATCACGGCGAATCCCTTCACGCGTTCCGCGGTCCGTATCAGCGTGACACCGGGTCCGGACGCCCGCGCGTCGGCGGCGCCGCGCCGCAAAGGGACCCGACTGCTGGGGTTCAGGGCGGCCCGGCGCCGACGGTGGCGCGGTCCTCCCCGGCCAGCACGCGGGCCTGGGGCAGCCTGGCGAGCGCGAAGACGCCTCCCGCGACCAGGGCGACGCCCAGCAGCTGGGGCACCAGCCACCAGCCGGACCGCACGTACTCGGCGTAGAGGGTGAGCCCGAGGGCCAGGCTCAGTCCCGCGTCGCCCAGCGTGATCGCGGGCTGCGAGGCGACCAGCGGGCCCGACTGCAGCGCGTTCTCCAGGAAGAACAGCGCGGCCGCCCCGAAGAGCGCGAAACCGTAGGTCTGCCAGGCGGTGAGGAACGCGGTGAACCCGCCGTCGTCGAGGGTGTGCATGGACTCCTTCATCAGCGCCGCCGTCACCGCGTAGGCGACGGCGGTGGCCAGCCCGAAGCAGGCGGCGCGGGCCCGGCCCTCGGGGCGGCGGAGCGCGACGACGACCAGTGCGGCGATCGCGCCGGCGCAGACGGCGAGCGCGGGGATCCACCGGTCCATCGGCACGTGCGTCCGGTTGCCCGAGGGGGAGGCGGCACCGAGGGCGACGACGAGTCCGGCCACGACGGCGAGGACGACCGTCCAGCCCGCGCGGGACAGTCCGCCGCGCAGCAGGACGGTGCCGATGACCAGGGCGAGCGGGAGCTCCATCACGAGGAGCGGCTGGACCACGGTCAGCGGCCCCGTGGCGAGCGCGACCGCCTGGCAGACGGCCGCGGCGATCACGGCGGCGATGCCGGCGAGCCAGACGGGACGGCGCAGCAGGTCCAGCATGAGCCCCGCCCGCAGCGTGTCGGACCGGGGCACCTGGAGGGCCGCCTTGCGCTGGAGGACGGTGGCGAGCGCGTTGCTGAAGGCGGCGGCCAGCGCGAACACGACGGGCACCAGGATGCTCACGGCGGTCCTCCGGGACATGGGGATGACGAGTGCGGCCCGCCCCCAGGTGCCATGGTGACGTGCCGCACGCTCCGCCGCGAGCGCGCCGGGCCGCCGGGCCGCCCGCCGGACGGGGCGCGCGGCCGGTCAGCCCTGCGGTTCCTGGGGCGCGGCGTCGGTCTCGCCCAGGCCGCGGTCGACGAGGCCGGTCCGGGCCTCCGTCCGGTGGCCGCGGGCCACGTAGTCCCGTACGACGGCCTCGATGGCGTCCTGCGGCGAACCGATCCCGGACAGGACCATCACCTCCACCACGAGTTCCGCGTCGAGACCGATGCTGACTTTGGCTCTTCCCGCCATGTGCGCCTCTCCTGCCCTGTGGTGCCACGGCCGGGCGGCCGTGGCGGTCGTGCGCGCCGACTGTGACGCCGGTCCGGTGCCGGTGGTTGCACCCGGCACGGACGCCGTCGCGTGGTCGCAGTCGCCCGGTGGTGCCACTCTGGGGGTTGGGCAACCCCCAGGGCACGAGCCGGGAGGGAGAACCGATGGGACGGGATGTCCCGGCGATGGTGTTCACCCGCGAGGACCGCCGTCGGTACCGGATCAAGATGCAGGAGTGCCTCGACACCTTCGCGCTGATGCTGCGCGAGGCCCGCTTCGAGTCCGAGCGCCCCCAGGTGGGCCTGGAGATCGAGCTGAATCTGGTCGACGAGCAGGCGGAACCGGCGATGCGCAACAGCGACGCCCTGGAGGCGATCGCGGACCCCGCGTGGTCGACCGAACTCGGCCGGTTCAACCTGGAGATCAACATTCCGCCGCGCCGTCTGACGGCGGGCGGCCCCGACGCCTGGGAGAGCGAGATCCGTGCCGCGCTGAACCACGCCGAGCAGCGGGCCCGGTCCGTGGGCACGCATCTCATCATGTCCGGGATCCTGCCCACCCTGCGGCAGGAGGACGTCGGTGAGGGGGCGCTGTCGGAGAACCCGCGCTACCGGCTGCTCAACGACCAGATCTTCGCGGCGCGCGGGGAGGACCTGCGCATCGCGGTGGACGGCGTGGACCGGCTGCGCACCTACGCGGACACGATCACCCCGGAGGCGGCCTGCACCAGTACGCAGTTCCATCTGCAGGTGCACCCGGAGCAGTTCGCCGCCTACTGGAACGCGGCCCAGGCGATCGCCGGGGTGCAGATCGCGCTGGCGGCCAACTCGCCGTTCCTGTTCGGCAAGGAGCTGTGGCACGAGACCCGCGTCCCGCTGTTCGAGCAGGCCACCGACACCCGCCCGGAGGAGATCAAGGTGCAGGGCGTCCGCCCCCGGGTGTGGTTCGGGGAGCGGTGGATCAACAGCGTCTTCGACCTGTTCGAGGAGAACCTGCGCTACTTCCCCGCCCTGCTGCCGCTGTGCGACGAGCAGGACCCCAGGGAGACCCTGGACCGCGGCGACGTCCCCGAACTGGGCGAGCTCACGCTGCACAACGGCACCATCTACCGCTGGAACCGCCCGGTGTACGCGGTCGCCCACGACAAGCCCCACGTGCGGGTGGAGAACCGCGTGCTGCCGGCCGGGCCGACGGTGGCGGACACGCTCGCCAACGGCGCCTTCTACTACGGCCTCACCCGTGCCCTGGTGGAGGAGGAGCGGCCGGTGTGGTCCCGCATGTCCTTCTCCGCCGCCGAGGAGAACCTGCACACGGCCGCCCGGCACGGCATCGAGGCCATGGTGTACTGGCCCGGCATGGGCGAGGTCATGGTGCCGGAACTGGTCCTGCGGCGCCTGCTGCCGATGGCGCACCACGGGCTGGAGCTCTCCGGCATGGACGCGGCCTGGCGGGAGCCGCTGCTCGGCATCATCGAGCAGCGGTGCGTGACCGGCCGCAACGGGGCCGTCTGGCAGAAGGAGATGTTCCATCACATCGACGCCTCCGCGCGCTGCGGCCGTCACGAGGCGCTGCGCCGGATGACGCAGCAGTACATCGACTACATGCACCTCAACGCCCCGGTCCACACCTGGCCGGTCGACTGACGCCTCGCGCACGGACCTGCACATTCCGTGACCCGCCGCCTATACTGGGCAACCGGTCGTCCACGGGAGGAAGAGGCCTGTCGATGTCCGCACCCTCGACCACCGCGACCGGGACGGGCACCGCTCCCGCCTCACCGGTCATGTCCCACAACGAGTGGGACCCGCTGGAGGAGATCATCGTGGGCCGCCTGGAGGGCGCGACGATCCCGTCCGGCCACCCGGTGGTGACCTGCAACGTCCCGCCGTGGGCGGCGCGGCTGCAGGGCCTCGCGGCCGGCCGGAGGTATCCGCGCCGGCTGGTCGAGCGGGCGCAGCAGGAACTCGACCACTTCGTCACCCTGCTCGAAGACCTCGGAGTGACGGTGCGGCGTCCGGACCCGGTCGACCACCGGCGCAGGTTCGCCACCCCGGACTGGTCGTCCCGCGGCTTCTGCACCACGTGCCCCCGGGACAGCATGCTCGTCGTCGGGGACGAGATCATCGAGACCCCGATGGCCTGGCCGTGCCGCTACTTCGAGACGCACTCCTACCGCCGAGTCCTCAAGGACTACTTCCGGCGGGGCGCGCGCTGGACCGCCGCCCCGAAGCCCGAACTCACCGACGCGCTGTTCGAACCGGACTTCCGCATCCCCCGGGCCGACGAGCCGATGCGCTACATCCTCACCGAGTTCGAGCCGGTGTTCGACGCGGCGGACTTCGTCCGTGCGGGACGGGACCTGTTCGTCACCCGCAGCAACGTCACCAACCGCATGGGGATCGAGTGGCTGCGCCGTCATCTCGGCCCCGGCTACCGGATCCACGAGATCGAGAGCCGCTGCCGCACCCCCATGCACATCGACACGACGTTCGTCCTGCTCGGGCCGGGCAAGGTGATGATCAACCCGGAGTACATCGACATCGACCGCCTGCCGGACGTGCTGCGTTCCTGGGACGTGCTGACGGCGCCCGAGCCGGAGCCGATCCGCGATCCGCTGCTGCGGGTCACCTCGATGTGCGGCAAGTGGCTGAGCATGAACGTCCTGATGGTGGACGAGAAGCGGGTGATCGCCGAGCGCCACCACACGGGGATGCTGCGGGCCCTGGAGAAGTGGGGTTTCGAGCCGATCCCCTGCGACCTGCTGCACTACGCGCCGTTCGGCGGCTCGTTCCACTGCGCCACGCTGGACGTCCGACGCCGGGGCACCCTGGAGTCCTACGTCGACCCGCCCACCGTCCCGCGCCGCGCCCGGCAGGGGTGAGGCGGGTCCTCCCGGCGGCGGCCGGGGCTTGCCCGGGCGGCCGGCCCGGGCGCAGGCTGGTCCCATGGCCACCGGCCCCACGCTGATCACCTCCGTGCAGCGGGCCTTCCGCCTGCTGGAGGCGGCGGGCGCGCACGAGAACGGCGCGCCCGCGAAACAGCTGGCCCGTGAGGCGCAGCTGCCGCTGGGCACGGCCTACCACCTGCTGCGCACCCTGGTCCACGACGGCTACCTGCGCCGGCTGGACGACGGCGCGTTCGTCCTCGGGGAGCGCCTGCACACCCTGCACACCGCGGGCCGGGGACAGGCGCTGCTCAGCCGGGTCCGGCCGACGCTCGCCGCGCTGCGCGACGAACTCGGGGCGGCGGCGTATCTCACCTTCTACGAGGAGGGCGAGATCCGGGTCGCCGAGATCGTGGACGGCCCCCGCGCGCCCCGGGTGGACCTCTGGGTGGGGTTCGCCGACGCGGGGCACGCCACGGCACTCGGCAAGTCGGTGCTGCGGGAGCTGGACGGCGCGGCCCGTCAGGAGTACCTCTCCCGGCATCCGCTGAACGATCTGACCCCGCGGACGATCACCGCGGCGCCGGAGCTGCTGCGCCGCCTGGACACCGCGCCCGAGGCTCCGGCCGTCACGGATCTGGAGGAGTACGCGCTGGGCACCGTCTGCCTCGCTGTGCCGGTCCGCAGCGGGAACACCCTCGGCTCGCTGGGCGTGTCGCTGCCGGTGGACCGGCTGTCCGGGCTGGCCGAGGTCCGGTCCCGGCTGCTCCCGACGGCCGGACGGGTGACGCGGAGCCTTTCTCTCACTATCTGAAAAACCGTGCCTTGTGACGCCTCACGCCGGTCGCGTTTCCTTTACATCAGACATATCGGGAGCGCGTACTGCGCGCAGAGGTGAGGACCGCGGACGACAGATGAGGAACGCCCGACAGCACGCCCGGACACGGATCCCCGCGCACCGGGCCACCGCCGCCGAGCCGCACACGTCTGCCGGGCCGTCCCTGCCGGTCCTGCGCCACCTCCTCCCTTTACTGGGCGTCTGGGCCGTGGCGCTCGCCGCCTTCGCCGGCGGGGAGCCGGTGTGGCTGCCGCTGCTCGCCGCGGGGCCGGCACTGGCGGCGGTCACCGGCGGCCGGCCCGTGGTCCTCGGCACCGGGCTCCTCGCCTCGGTGCTGGGGAGCGCGATCGGCGTCCACGCGGGAGTGCCCGGCCGGGAGACGGCCGTCCTGCTGGCCGCCCTGACGGGCGTCACCCTGGCCGGGGCGCTGGCCGCGGGGCGGCGCGGCCGGGCGGAAGAAGTCCTGGAACTGGAAGCGGTCCGGTCCGTCGCCGAGACCGCACAGCACGCGCTGCTCGCGCCGCCGCCCCGCACCGTCGGGCCGTTCGAGGTGGCCGTCCAGTACAGCGCCGCCGCCGCGGAGGCCCGGATCGGCGGCGACCTCTACGCGCTGATCCCCACACCGCACGGCGTGCGGTTCATCGTCGGCGACGTGCGGGGCAAGGGCCTTCCGGCCGTGGGCACCGCGGCCCTGGTGCTGGGCGTGTTCCGCGAGGCCGCCCACGACGAACCGGACCTGCTGGCCGTGGTCGACAGGATCGAGCGCAGCCTGGCCCGCAACCTCCGCGCCGACGACTTCGTCACCGCCGTGGTGGCGGGCTACCCGGAGCCCGGCCGCCTGGAGATGGTCAACTGCGGCCACGCCCCGCCGTTCCTGGTGCGAGGGTCCGAGATCGTCCCCGTGGAGCCGGCGCAGCCGGTCCCGCCGCTCGGGCTGCGCGCCCTGTCCGGACAGGCGCCGCACCTGGAGGTGCTGCCCTTCGGCGACGGGGACCGTCTGCTGCTCTACACCGACGGGGTCACCGAGGCCCGCGACGCCGCCCGCCGGTTCTACCCGCTGGCCGAGGGCCTGGCCCGGCATCTGTACGACGAACCCGACCGCACGGTCGCGGCGCTGCACGAGGAACTGCTGGCGCACGTGGGCGGTCGGCTCCACGACGACGCCGCGCTGCTCCTGCTGCGCAAGCCCGCCGGGCGGACGTCGCCCGTCGAGGGCACGGCCGCCCCGGAGCCCCCGCGGCACACCGTTGCCCACTGACTCCCTGGGGACAGGTGGACGGGGGCCCGGTCCGCCGCCGTCCTCGCGGACCAGGCGGTCGACGCCGTCGAGGCCGGGCCGGCGCGCGGCGGCGACCTCAGCCACGAGGAGTGTGCGGAGATGTCCGTCCTGGTGGCCATGGCCGAGGCCGCGGCGTCCCGGGCCGCCCAGGAGTGCACGGCCCGTGCCCTGGACGTCGTCGGCGTCCGGTCCGCCTCCGCGGGGCTGGGCTTCGACCGGTTCTGGCGCAACGCCCGCACGCACACGCTGTACGAGCCCGTCGCGCACCGGCTCCGGGACGTCGGCGACTACTTGCTGAACGGCGCGCACCCTCCGTTCGATCTGCCCGCCTGACCCGCCCCGCTCCCGAGCGCGTCCGGCGACCCGGCGGGCGGTCCGGCGCGAAGGTGCGGGACAATGCGTCCATGCGGATCTCAGCCAGGGCGGACTACGCGGTGCGGGCGGCACTCCAGCTCGCCGCGTCCCCCGACGGCGGCCCGCTGAAGGCGGAGGCCATCGCCGACGCGCAGGAGATCCCGCACAAGTTCCTGGAAGGCATCCTCAACGACATGCGCCGCGGCGGGCTGGTGCTGAGCCGGCGCGGCGGCAACGGAGGGTACCGGCTGGCCCGCCCCGCCGGGGAGATCAGCATCGCCGACGTCATACGCGTGGTGGACGGCCCCCTGGTGTCGGTGCGCGGTGTGCGCCCGCCGGACCTGTCCTACACCGGCCCCGCCCGGTCGCTGCTCCCGCTGTGGATCGCGCTGCGGTCCAACGTCCGCGAGATCCTCGAAGGCGTCACGCTGGCCGACGTGGCGGCAGCCGAACTGCCGGACTCCGTATCGGCGTTGACCGAGGCGCCGGACGCCTGGGTGAACCCCTGACCGCACCTGCCGCCACTTCCAGCGTAACCGGATTGTGAGATCGCGTCATCCACCATGTGAACACCCTCTTGGGGTGCGCGCCTCCTTCTGCCACGATCCCTAGCAACCAGGTGGGAAAACTAGGAATCATGGGGGGTGGCCGGTCGTGTCCGCGTTCGATCGCACTCCCCGGCTGCTGCTCCTGCTGACGTCGCGCCGCCACATCGACTTCGGCCGCACGTCCAGCGCCATCTGTCGCGCGGCCTGAGCCCGGCGCCCGCCTCTTCGGGCCCGGCACGCCCGCGCCGCGAGGACCGCTTCCGCGTCCCCGGGCGCCCCGCATACGCCCGCGCCCGCTCCTCCCCCGCCACCGGGGCCGGAGCCGGCGGGCGGCTTCTTCCTACGGCTCCGCCGCCATCCCGGAACCCGCGACTTCCGCTCGCGCGGGGCCGGGGGATGCCGGCCGGACCGTCCGTACTGCCCGGATCACCCTTCCCGAGAGGACACCTCCGTGTCTGCCGCACGACCTCGCACCCTCCTGCGTGCCCTCGCCGCCACCGCGGCCCTCCCCCTGCTGCTCACCGCCTGCGGCTACGGCTCCGAATCCACCGACGACGGCAAGACGTCCCAGGTCGCGGCGGGCGCCGAGAAGCTGTCCGCCGACGAGGTGCGGATCGGCTACTTCCCCAACCTCACGCACGCCACCGCTCTGGTGGGCGTCCAGGAGGGGCTGTTCCAGAAGGAGTTGGGCGGCACCACGATCAAGGCGTCGACGTTCAACGCCGGCCCCTCGGAGATCGAGGCCCTCAACTCCGGCTCCATCGACATCGGCTGGATCGGCCCGTCGCCCGCCATCAACGGCTACACCAAGTCCGGCGGCAGGAACCTGCGCATCATCGGCGGTTCGGCGTCCGGGGGCGTGAAGCTGGTCGTCAACCCGGACCGGATCAAGTCGGAGGACGACCTCAAGGGCAAGCGGATCGCGACGCCTCAGCTCGGCAACACCCAGGACATCGCGTTCCTCAACTGGATCGCCGAGAAGGGCTGGAAGGTCGACCCGCAGAGCGGAGCCGGGGACGTGTCCGTGGTCCGCTCCGACAACAAGGTGACACCGGACGCCTACGCGGCCGGCTCGATCGACGGCGCCTGGGTCCCGGAACCGACCGCCTCCCGGCTCGTCGCCCAGGGCGCCGAAGTCCTCCTGGACGAGGCCGACCTGTGGCCGGACAAGAAGTTCGTCATCACGAACATCATCGTGTCCCAGAAGTTCCTCAAGGAGCACCCGGACGTCGTCGAGGCGGTGCTGCGCGGCTCGGTGCGCACCAACGAGTGGATCAACGCCAACCCCGAGAAGGCCAGGACGTCGGCGAACGCGGCCCTGGAGAAGCTGTCCGGCAAGGCGCTGCCCGCGGACGTCATCGAGCCGGCCTGGCCGTCGATCACCTTCCTGGACGACCCGCTGGCCTCCACGCTCGACACCCAGGCCGGGTACGCGGTGAAGGCCGGGCTGCTCAAGGAGCCCCGGCTCAAGGGCATCTACGACCTCGGCCCGCTGAACAAGGTCCTCCGCGCCGACGGCAAGGATGCGGTCGACGACGCCGGTCTCGGCGTCGCGTAGCCGACGCCGGTCTCGGCGTCGCGTAGCCGGCGCGGCCCGTCCCGGCGGCGCGGGAGCGCCCCGGGACGGGTGCGGGCGGCCAGGGACCCCGCCGAAGGGCGGGGTCAGTCGCGTTTGGCGACGGTGAGCACCACGGCGGCGTCCTCGACCGCCTCCAGGCCGTGACGGGCGTCGGGCACCACGATCAGGTCGCCGTCGCGGCCCTCCCAGGAGTCGTCGCCGCTGGTGAGCCGGACCCGCCCGCGCAGGACGAGCAGGGTGGCCTCGCCCGGATTCTCGTGTTCGGCCAGGGACGTGCCCGCGGTGAGCGCGAGGAGGGTCTGCCGCAGCACGTGCTCGTGTCCGCCGTACACGGTGGTGGCGCTGCGGCCGTTGGCGGTGGCGGCGGCCCGTTCGAGGTGTTCCCGGGCGAGGGCGTCGAGAGAGAGTTTCTGCATGGGCCCAGTGTCCCCGCTCCGGCGGACCGGACGAAGGGCGCCATGACCGGACGCGTGCGCCCGTCCGGGGGAACGGCGCTCGTGAGCCGCGCGCGCCCTCGCTTTCGTCCGCCCTGCGGCCCGGCGCACGCGCGCCCGGGGCCGTGGCGTGCCCGCTGCCGACCGGCTCCGTGCACCCGCCGTTCGGGTCCCCTTCACCGGAGCGGAATGGAAGGGTCAACCGCCCGTGGGAACAGGCTTGCTGACGTCAGTTCATGTGTTCGGCCGATGATACGATCACCGCGTTTGCGGAGCGGGCGGATGGGCGAAAGCCGACATCTCCCCTGCTGGGACGGCCCGGGCGGCAACCCCGGCGGGCGGTCCGCGACCGCCCGCAGTGACGGGACAATCAGCAAGCCGGCTGTCAGTCGCCTGAAGAGAGTCTTATGACGGAATACACAGGGAACCCACTGCTCTGGGCTCTCCTCGTCGCCCTCGTCGGCACCATCTCCCTCATCGTCCGTCAGCGCCGGCACGCGCGTGCGCTGCGACAGGAGATCCAGGGCCTGAGGGATCACTACGCGGAGCTCGAGAGCGATTACGGAAAATCGGTGCAGGCCGCGCAGGAGCGGGCCGAGGAGGAGACCAAGACCGTTCTGAAGTCCGCGATGCGGACACTCCAGGGACTGGCCGCCGAACAGCAGCTCGTGCTCTCCCGGTTGCAGAGCAAGTACGGCGACTCGGCGATGCTGCAGGACCTGTTGGAGATCGACCACACCAACTCGCAGTTCGGGCGCCGCGCCCAGTCCATCGCGGTGCTCTGCGACGGCTGGCTCGGCGGCCGACGCGACACCGCGTCGGTGTACGACGTGGTCCGCAGCGCCCAGGGCCGCATCCGGCACTTCCGGCGGGTGGAGATCCTCTCCCAGGTGGACTTCGGCATCACCAGCCGGGCGGTCGAGCCCGCGGCGCTGGCCCTGGCCGAGCTGCTCGACAACGCGACCAGCTACTCGAGCCCGGACACCATCGTCGAGATCAACATCCGGACCGTGCCGAAGGGCATCTGCGTGGTCGTCGACGACGCCGGTGTCGGCATGAGCGAGGAGGAACGCGCCCGCGCCCAGAAGCTGCTCTCCAGCGAGCGCGCGTCCAGCGTGGCGGGGCTCGGCAATCCACCGCAGTTCGGCTTCGCGGTCATCGGCGTGCTGTGCGAACGCTTCGGATTCGAGGTGTCGGTGGACTCCTCCTCACCCTACGGAGGCGTCCGCGCGGTGGTCCTGCTCCCGCACGAACTGCTGACGGCCATGCCGGAGCGCAAGGCACCCGCGCCCGCCGCCAGGCCCGCCACGAACGGTCCTGACGACGGCCCGGAGCCCTCGCCGGCCGTCCCGGCGTCGACCGTCGACGGCCTGCCCCGGCGTCGCCGCAAGCGGCCGATGGCGATCGTGCCCGGCACCGCGTCGGCACCGCGTCCCGCGGGCCGCTCCGACTCCGAGCAGGCGCAGGTCATGGGCGCCTTCCAGCGGGGCACGCAGTCCGGCCGGGTCACACAGCCGGAGGCCGGGGACCAGACGAGCAGCACCCCTGGTGCACGCAGCGAAGGACATGATGTCTCGTGAACGACGACCTGTCATGGATGCTCGACAGCGCCCTGGAGATTCCCGGGGCCCTGCACGCGGTCCTGATCTCCGCCGACGGCCTGCTGATGGCCCGGACGAAGGACTTCGACAAGGATGACGCGGACCGGGTCGCCGCCGCGATGAGCGGTGTGCAGTCGCTCAGCCGCACCCTCGGCTTCTTCTGCGAGGACCCCCAGCACCGCTGGCGGCAGACCCTGGTCGAGTTCGACGGCGGCTGGGTGTTCCTGATATCCGCCGGCGAGGGCGCCTACCTCGGGGTGTCCGCCTCCCCGGACGTCGACATGGCGGACATCACCTTCCGGATGCAGCAGCTCGTCGCCCAGCTCGGCAAGCAGCTGACGACGCCGCCGCGCGAGAACCTCGGCGTCCGCTCATGACCGGTCATGACGGGTGGGAGCCGGAGGCCGCGGAATTAGTACGGCCGTACGTCATCACCAGGGGCCGGGACCTGCCGGACGAGCAGCAGCTCTCCCTCATCACCCTGGTCACGGCGTCGCCGGAGCACGCGCAGCGGCCGACCCGGCTGTCCCCGGAGGAGCAGAGCCTGCTGGACATCTGCTCCGCCGGCTACCTCTCGGTGGCCGAGCTCGCCGGGCACACCGGGCTGCCGCTGGGGGTCGTGCGGATCCTGCTGGCCTCCCTGACGGAGGGCGGCTACCTCATCACCCGACCGCCGGTGGCGCGGGCACGCCTCGCCGACCGGGAGATCCTGGAGGAGGTGCTCAATGGTCTCCGCGCCAAGTTTGGGTGAGCAGGCCTACGTCCGCGGCGGGGCGACCCAGACCGCGGTGAAGATCCTGGTGGTCGGGCACTTCGCGGTGGGCAAGACGACGTTCATCGGCTCGATCTCCGAGATCGAGCCGCTGTCCACCGAGGAGACGATGACCCGGGCCGCCGAGGCGGTCGACGACCTCAAGGGTGTCCAGGGCAAGACGACCACCACGGTGGCCATGGACTTCGGCCGGCTCACCATCAGCGAGCGGGTCGTGCTGTACCTGTTCGGCACGCCGGGCCAGCAGCGGTTCGTGCAGATGTGGGAGGACATGGCACGCGGCGCGCTCGGCGCGCTGGTGCTGGTCGACCCCGAGCGGCTGGCGGACTCCTTCGCGGTGATCGACCTCATCGAGCAGTACGGGCTCGACTACGCCATCGCCGTCAACCACTTCGACGGCGCGCCGCCCCGCGACGAGCGGGCCCTGCGCGAGGCACTGGATCTGCTCGACGACACCCCCGTCGTCACCTGTGACGCGCGCGACGAGAAGTCCTCGGCCGACGCCCTCACCACCCTGGTCCGCTACCTGCTGGACCGCGCCCACTAGGACGGGAAGCACACATGGACGCTGACGACACCACCCCGGTGCCCCCGCCGGGGTGCCCGGCCCACGGCTCCGGGGGCCGGGTGCCGCTGCACGGACCGGAGTTCGCCGCGGACCCGCAGGCGTACTACGGCTTCCTGCGCCACTACGGTCCCGCCGCCCCGGTCGAACTGGCGCCGGGGGTGGAGGCGACCCTGGTCACGGACTACGCCGCGGCCCTGCAACTGCTGCAGGACTCCGGCACCTTCCGCAAGGACGCACGCCGCTGGCGGGCCTTCAACGAGGGCAAGGTCGGGCCGGACAGTCCGGTGGCCCCGCTGCTGGCCTACCGGCCCAACTGCATGTTCGCCGACGGCGCCGACCACCTGAGGCTCCGCCAGGCGGTCACCGACAGCATGGCCCGGGTGGACACCCGGCGGCTGAGCCACAGCACGGAGCAGATCTCCGGCTACCTCATCTCCCAGTTCAGTGCCCGGGGTTCGGCGGACCTGCTCGGCGACTACGCCAAGCAGCTGCCGCTGTTCGTGTTCAACGAACTCTTCGGCTGCCCGGCCGACATCGGCGACCGGGTGCTGTTCGGCATCTCCGGGATGTTCGACGGCGTCAACGCCGACAAGGCCACCGCCGTGCTGTTCCAGGCGGTGGGCGAGCTGGTGGCCCTCAAGCGGAGCCGTCCCGGCGAGGACGTCACCTCGTGGCTGATGCAGCATCAGGCGGGCCTGACCGACGAGGAGATGGTGCACCAACTGGCGCTGCTGCTGGGCGCGGGCGCCGAACCGCTGCGCAATCTGATCGGCAACACGCTGCACCGGCTCCTCACCCACGACCGGTACGCCCGCGAGGGCGGCCTGATCGACGAGGCCCTCGACGACACCCTGTGGGAGAACCCTCCCATGTCGAACTACGCGCCGCACTACCCGGCCGCCGACACGGAGTTCGCCGGTCAGCAGCTCCAGGCCGGTGACCTGGTGCTGGTCAGTTTCGCCGCGGCCAACACCGGCCCGGCGCTCCAGGCCTCCCGGCAGTCGGGCAGCAACCGGGCCCACCTGGCGTGGAGCGCGGGACCGCACGCCTGCCCGTCCAAGGAACCGGCCCGGCACATCACCGTCACCGCCATCGAGAACCTGCTCAACCAACTCCCCGATGTGCGGCTCGCGGTGCCGGAGGACAGTCTGTCCTGGCGCCGCGGACCCTTCCACCGGGCGCTGTCCGCGCTGCCGGCCCGCTTCACCCCGGTGCAGCCCGTCCGGCGGCCCGATCCCGCGCCGGCGCCTGCGCCCGCGGAGGCCGCGGGCGGTGCGGCGCCACGGTCCGAACGCGGCGGACGCTGGAGCCAGTTCCTCAACTGGCTCACTCGGTGATCCACGCAACACGTGCCCAAGTGGCCTCTCCCGCATGAAGGTTCAACGGCAGGGGTAGTGAGCAACGCGGCATACCCGTTGTTTCACGAAGCAAAGGAGGTGTCATGGACCACATATCCTCAGACACCGCTTTCCCGCCGGGACGACAGATACCCGCCCTACTGGGCGGGTATCTTCCTGTGCGGACCCTGCGGCTCGGGGAGAGCCGGTGAACGCGGGCCGGCACGGCGACGGCGAGGACCCCGGCATACCGACGCTCGGCTCCTTCACGGGCCGTCAGCTGCGCGGCATGTGCGCGCTCGCGGGCCTGTCCGGCGCGGACGCGGACACCTATGCCGGGGTGCTGGCCGAGTGCCTGGGCCCGGTGTCCGCCCGGCCGCTGGACCTGCCGCCGCCCGACCGGACCTTCCTGTCCGACGACCACACACCCGTGGAGTTCTCCCTGTCGTTCCAGCCGGGCGCCGCCCCGTCGCTGCGTCTGCTGACGGAACCGGGCTGCGGCGCAGACAGCCTGGCCCGCAACGGCGCGGTGGGGCTGGAGACGGTCCGGACGATGGCGAGGCGGTGGGACTTCGCCACGGACGCCCTGGACGCCGTGCAGGACCTGTTCCTGCCGCCGTCCCCGCAGGGGCCGTTGGCCCTGTGGTGCGCGCTGGAGCTGCGGCCCGGCGGTGTGCCGAAGGTCAAGGTGTACCTCAACCCGGCGGCGTCGGGCCCGGAACGGGCCGCCGGGACGGTGCGCGAGGCGCTGCGCCGGCTGGGGCACCGCGGGGCGTACGCCGCGCTGCCCGAGGCGGACGGGTACCCCTTCCTCGCCCTGGACCTCGGGGACTGGGAGGAACCCCGGGTCAAGGTCTACCTCCGGCACGACGGTCTGACCGCCGCGCGCGCCGGGCGTCTGTCGCGCATGGAGCGGGGGCCCGGCCCGGCGGCACTGGAGGAGTTCTTCCGCACGGCGGCGGGCCGGGGTGCGGGCACCACGCGGCTCAGCCGGCGGCCGGGGCTGACCTGCCACTCCTTCACCGACACCGGCGCGGACCGGCCCAGCGGGTTCACCCTGCACATCCCGGTGCGGGACTACGCCGCGCACGACGGTGAGGCACTGTCCCGCGCGGAGCGCCTGCTGCGCCGGCACGGCATGGACACCGACGCCCTCACGCGGTCGACGGGTGTCCTGACCGGCCGGCGCCCGGAGGACGGCGTGGGGCTGATCGCCTATCTCGCGCTGGCCCACCAGCAGGACCGGCCGCCCCGGGTGACGGCCTACCTGTCCTCGGAGGCGTACGCGGTCCGGCCCCCGGCCGGGGGTGTCCCGCGCCGTCCGCAGACGGTCGGCTGAGGCGCCGGACAGCCACAGCGCCGCGAAGGGCCCCGGTGGAGCACACCGGGGCCCTTCGCCGTACCGCGGGCCCGCGAGGGCCGGGTCGCCCGTCTAGACGGTGAGCACCTGGCGCAGCTCCGCCAGGTAGGGCCGTACGTCGACCTGGATGGAGGCGCCCTGGGTGCGGCCGTAGCGCTGCTCGACGCCGTCGAGGTAGTCGGCCACCTCCTGGCGCATCTCCGGCGGGGACGGCAGGGCGACCTCGCCCTCGATGATGCCGGTGACCCACTGCGCCTGGGCCTCCACGAGCCGGGTGATGGCACCGACGGGCCGGACCAGTCCGACGAAGTACAGGCCGGGGCTCGCGGCGTCGACGACGCGCTTGTACAGCCGGACGGTGCCGTCCGCCGCCAGGGGGCCGCCGTCGGGCAGGAAGGGGAAGTCCAGGCGGAAGCCGGTGCAGTAGACGACGGCGTCCACCGGCTCGGAGGCTCCGTCGGTGAAGACGACCCGGTCGCGGTCGAAGGAGGCGATCGCGGGCCGGGGTGCGACGGCGCCGTGGCGGATGCGGCTGAGGATCTCGTCCGAGATCGTCACGGCGGAGGAGAAGATGCGGTGGTCCGGCTCGGGCAGGCCGTAGTCCGAGAGCCGGCCGCGGGCGACGAGCAGGGCCTGCTCGACGAAGCGGCGCTGCTCCTCGAAGGACATGTCGTTCCACCAGGGAGCGTCGGCGATCTCGTCGAGCGAGAGGCCGAACAGCTGCTTGGGCACGATGTGCAGTCCGCGCCGTACCGACAGCACCGTGCGGGCGGCGTGCCGGGAGAGGTCGGCCGCGATGTCCACCGCGGACGCGCCCAGGCCGACCACGACGACGCGCTGCCCGGCGAAGTCGCTGCCGTGGCGGTAGTCCAGGGAGTGAAGAATCGTTCCGGCGAAGTGCTCGGATCCTGGCGGGAGCGGGTCCGGCAGCGCGGCCAGGGAGTGGTGGCCGGAGGCCACGATCACGTGCTCGAACCGCCGCACGGTGTCGGCACCCTCGGCGCGGGTGACGACCGTCCAGGTGCCGTCGGGGTCGCGGCGCACGGAGACGGCCTCGGTGCGCAGTTCGATGCGGTCCCGGACGCCGGCCCAGTCGGCGAAGGCGCGCAAGTAGGCGGCGACGTCGCTGTGCCGGGGGTAGAGCGGGTACTCGTCCGGCATCGGGAAGCCGTGGTAACCCGTCAGTTCCTTGGCCGTGTTGAGGTGCAGCGACACATAGCCGGGTCCGCGCTCGCCCGCCCCCGGCTGACGCCAGATGCCGCCCACGTCCGGCGCCTTCTCCACACAGACGAAGTCGACGCCGCGTTCCGCCAGAGAACGGGCCACGGCCAGCCCCGACAGACCGGCACCGATCACACACACGCGCACGCTGATTCCCCCCAGGTCCGACACCGCCCTTCCCCCGACGAGGCATTGACTGCCCATCGACACCTTGCCGCACACCGGCACCATGGTCGAACGAATGTGTTCATCCTCACGGTTTCGACCGGCACGGCACCGTTCCGCCCGGCGGGCCGGGTTCCTGCCCGGCCCCCGACACGGGAGTTGGGGAGCAGCGAGGAATACCGGCGGCGGTCCGGGGCACCGGGGGTGCTGTGCGGAGGTTCGGCGCCGGCGGGTCCGTGGGGACGGTCCGCCGGCGCCGGTGGCGCCCCTCGGAAGGGAGGCGCAGCGCCGACTCGGCGGCCGCCCCCGCACCACATACCCCGCAGGGCGCTTCCACCGCAGCAGGCCCGGCGAGCCGGGCTGCTCCCGCCGGTGCCACGGGCGCGGATTCCCCGCCGCCGGCCACGGGCGCGGATTCCACCACCTGGACGACCCGCGGCGGTCCCCTGCGCGACACCGCTCTGCCCAGGGCCGGGGGGCGCGGCGCAGGCGGACGGACAGCCTGTCGTCCGCCGCCGGTCCGGACACCGCGCACAACGCGATCGCGTCAAGGTCCTCCTCGTCCCGGCCCTCGCCGGTCACCGGGCGAGCCGGGCCGGGCGGGCCCGCGGCCGGTCCCCCGGTCCACGGGCGCCGGCCGGTCCCCCGGTTCCGGGCGCGGGGTGGTCCCCCGGTTCCGGGCGCAGGGCGGTCCCCCGGTTCCGGGCGCAGGGCGGTCCCCCGGTCCACGGGCGCCGGCCGGTCCCCCGGTTCCGGACGCAGGGTGGTCCCCCGGTCCACGGGCGCCGGCCGGTCCCCCGGTTCCGGGCGCAGGGTGGTCCCCCGGTTCCGGGCGCAGGGTGGTCCCCCCGTCGTGGACGCGAATCGGTCCCCCCTCCCCCAGGGTCACGGGCGCGGGTTGGTCCGTCGCCATCGGGGCCGGGCGTCGCCGCCGCGGCGTCCGGCGACGGACGCGCACCGCGGGCACTGGCGGCCTACCCGGTCGGCCGCCCCTCCCGACTCCGGGAACGTGTCCGGCCAGCTGACGTGGGGGAACCGGGTCAGCCGGGAGCGGCTCAAGGACAGTCCGCAGACGGTCTCGTTGCGTCCGGGCTGCCAGGCGTGGACCTCACCGGCCGGGAGACGCAGACGGCCCTCCTCCTCGTCGGTCCACTGCCCGGAGGCGGCGACGGCGTACGCGGCGGGGCGTGGCATGGCGCGGTCCGTCCCGGGCTCAGCCGGCGGCGTGGTCCACGCGCAGCCGGACCTGCTCCTCCAGCCGCCGCAGGCTGGTCTCCAGCGCGTCGCCCACGGCCTTCTCGCCCGGGTCGTGGTCGTCGTCGAAGAAGGACAGGTGCACCGTGACCTCGCTGGCGCCGCCGCCGATCCCGGCGACCTGGAGCCAGCCGCTGTAGCCGCCCTGCTCGCGGGTGCCCCACTCCAGCCGCATCTGGTCGTGCCGGCTGCGCAGCAGGGCGGCGGTGTCGTGGTCGGTGCGGTCCTCGTGCACGGTGACCGCGGGCGGCTCCTCGGCGTGCACGTGCAGCGCCTCGGGCAGCCAGGAGTCCATCTGCCCGATGTTCGCGGCCTGGTCGTAGACGTGTTCCGGCTGCGCGGGCATGGTGCGTGAACGTTCGTACTCGGTCATCGCGCTTCCGTCCTCGGGTCGTTCGGGCGGGGCGGCGGGCCGGCCGGGTACCCGCGGCGGGGCGGGTGACGCGGCGGCCCGGCGCCCGGGGTTCAGAACACGGTCGGCACCACGCCCCGGTCCGGGGTCAGGCGGATGCTCTGGCCCCGGCCGCAGTGGACGATCCGGTCGCCGAGGCCCACCCTTTCGGCCTCGGCGAGGAACGCCGACAGGGGCGAGCGGAACACCGTGTAGTCGTGGTAGTGGACCGGCAGGATCTGGCGGGGGTCCAGCCGGCGGGCCAGTTCGGCTCCCTGTGCGCCGTCCATGGTCACGACGAAGCCGCCCGGCAGCCGCGTGCCGCCGAGGTGCAGCACGGCCAGGTCGGCGGCGGGGAAGCGCCGGGCGATCTCGTCGAGGCCGTCGTGGACCAGCGTGTCACCCGATACGTACAGCCGCATCCGGACCGGCCCGCCGACGGGGCCGAACTCCAGCATGCTCCCCATCACCGGCGGCAGGAGGGCGCGCAGTGCCCGCGCACCGGCGTGCTGTCCGGGCAGGGCCGTCACCGTGACCTGTGCGCCGCCCCGGCGCACGGTGAGCCCCTGCCAGGTGCGCAGACCGGCGGTGCGGCCGAAGCCGTGCAGAGCCCTCAGCCGCCGGGCGGCGTGCCGGGTGGTGAGCACCGGCACCGTGTGGTCGAGGTGCCGGTTCGTGCGCCGGTCCCAGTGGTCTCCGTGGAGGTGGGACAGGACGACCGCGTCGGGGCGGGGCAGGTCGACGAGGTCGACGGCCGGTTCCGTGAGCCGCCTGCTCACCAGCCCGTATCCGAGGTGGGCGTACTGACCGCGGTGCAGGAAGTTCGGGTCGGTGAGCAGGGTGAGCTCGTCGTACCGTACGAGGATCGTGGCGTTGCCGATGAACTGGATCTCGACCGAGCTGTCCGTGAGGTCGCCCGCAATGTGTGACATGGCCATCCCATCCGACGGGGGCCCCGGACCCCGTCACACCACCGGTCCGTACTGCTTCCTCCGGTGGGACGGGGTACCCCCGCGGGACCCGCTCACGCGTCCCGGGGCGGCGCTTCGGGGCCGGCCGGTGCGGCGGGCGCCCGGTCAGGTCAGGCGGTCCAGCAGCGCGGTCACCTCGCGCCGGACCACCTCGCGGGCGGTGGGCGGCAGGGCACCGAGGTCGGTCCGTTCCAGGGCCCGGAGCACCGGGTCGCCGCCGGTTCCGGCGAGGCGGGCGGCGGACCCGGTGACCACCTCGTGGCCGTCCCGGACGGCGACGCGCAGGCGGTGCCCGCCGTCCTCGGCGTGCGCGGCCGTGGCGACGACCAGGGGCGGCGGTCCGCCCGGGTCGGCGGGCGCCTTGTGGTAGCCGCTCGCCGCGGGCTCGCGCCAGCGCAGGCCGAGCAGCAGGTGGCGTTTGGCGACCACCTCGGGCAGGTCGGTCTCGTAGGTCCCGTCGCGGTCCAGGACCGTCGCGCGCGCGTCGAGGACGAGGGCAGCCGGGAGCAGGCAGCGCAGTGTGCTGCCCACGATGTTGCCGCCGACCGTGGCGGTCCGGCGCACCGCCCCGGTGCCGACGCTGCCGGCCGCCCGGTGCAGCACCTCCGGCACCCGGTCGTCGACGCGGTGCAGCAGGACGGCACCGCCGAGCGCCTCGCGCTCCAGCACGTTGGCCTCGGGAACGTGGCGCAGCGACACGGCCTGTTCCGGGAAGCCGTCCCGCTGCCAGACGCCCCACACGAGCGTGGCCCCTCCGACGGGCACCGCGCCTTCCGCGAGGCAGGTGCGTGCTTCGGACAGTGAGGTGGGCAGACGCAGCAGCACGATCGGGACCTGCTTTCCTTGACGTGGGCAAAGAGGCGGGGCAGCGGGGGGCGGCGCTTCGTCGGACGGCCGGGGGGAGGCACTGCATTGTCGGTACGGACGCGGGGGCGCGTACAGGGCTCACGCCGTGACCGTGTGCGCCCGCCGCGGGTCCGGGCGCGGCGGACACGACCGCCGGTCCGGACCGGCGTCCCGAGGGCCGGGCTCGGGAGCAACCCTCACCGTCCGTGAACCGTCCCCCATAGCGTCCGCCCCGCCCTCCGCCCGCTCCACGGCGCCGTCCCGCCCCACCGTCCCTTCCCCGTCCCGTCCCACCGTCCCTTCCCCGTCCCGTCCCCGTCCCGCCCCACCGTCCCGTCCCCGTCCCGTCCCCATGCGGCCCGTCCCGGCCGCCCTCGCCGAACGATCGGATCCATGAACGCCGCCACGCTCCTCGACGTCCTGCTGGACGCCGCCCGTACGTCCCCCGACCAGGTGGTCGTCCATGTCCGGGGCGACGGCGGCGAGTCGACCGTGACCTACCGGCAACTCCTGGACCAGGCGCTGCACGTCGCCGGCGGGTTCCGCGAGGCCGGTGTCGCGCCGGGCACCTGCGTGCCCCTGATCGCGGAGCGCGGCGAGGACTTCCAGCCGCTGTTCTGGGGTGCGCTCGCGGCCGGTCTGGTGCCGGTGCCGCTGGCACCGGACGCGCGGCGGGTACGCCCCGTGTGGGAGCACCTCGGCGGTCCGCCGGTGGCGGTGGACGCGTCCTGCGCTCCGGTGGCGGGCGAACTCCCGGACGGGGTACGCGTGCTGCGGGCGGAGGAACTGCGTGAGGGGCCCCCGCTCGCGGACCCGGCCACGCCCGCGCCGGACGACCTGGCGTTCCTGCAGTTCTCCTCCGGGAGCACGGGCGCACCGAAGGGCGTGGAGCTGACCCACGCGGCCGTGGTGGCGAACCTGCGGCAGCTGACCGCGGCGTCCGCGCTCACCGAACGGGACGTGGTGCTCAGCTGGATGCCGTACTTCCACGACATGGGCCTCATCGGCACCCATCTGGCGCCCCTCGCCGCACGGGCCCGGCAGGTCAGGATCGCCCCGCTGTCCTTCGCCAAGAATCCCCGGCTGTGGTTCGAGACGGCGTCCGCCCACCGGGCCACGGTGCTGTCGGCGGCCAACTTCGCGCTGGCGCTCACCGTCCGCCGGGTGCCCGAGGAGGTGTGCGCGCGGCTGGACCTGAGCGCGGTGCGGCTGCTGCTGGTGGGCGCCGAGCCGATCTCCGCCACGGTGTGGCGGGCGTTCACCCGGCGGGCACGGACGGCCGGGCTGGATCCGCGTGCGGCGACACCCGTGTACGGGCTGGCCGAGGCGACCCTGGGCGTCACGTTCCCGCCCCCGGGCGAGGTGGCCGCACCGGTGGTGCTGGACCGGGACCGGCTCAGCCGGGGACACGCGGTGGAACGGGAACCGGGCGCCGGCGCCGTGGAGTTGATGGACGTCGGCGCACCCGTACCGGGGTGCGAGGTGCGCGTCACCGATGACCGAGGCCGGCCGCTGGGCGACCGGCGGGTGGGGCACATCGAGGTCCGCGGCCCGCAGCTCGCGCGCGGGTACCACCGGCTGCCGTCGGCCACGGCCGAGTCCTTCGCCGGCGGCTGGCTGCGCACCGGCGACCTGGGCTTCCTGCGGGACGGCCGGCTGTGCGTGAGCGGCCGGGCCAAGGACGTCCTGTTCGTCAACGGCCGTACGTTCCACGCGCCGGACATGGAGGACGTGGCGGCGGCGACGCCCGGGGTTCCCGCGGGGACGACGGTGGTGGTCGGGTCGACCGACCCGGTGACCGGCGGCGAGCGGGTGGTGGTGTTCGTGGCCTGGGCCCGGCCGCCCGCCTCCGCGGGTGAGGTCCTGGACATGGTGGCGCGGCGGGTGCGGGCGGCCCTGGGCCACGACGACGTACGGGTCCTGGCCCTCCCCCCGTCGTCCTTCCCGCGCACCACGAGCGGCAAGGTGCGGCGGCAGCGCATGCGCGCCCGGTTCGAGGCGGACGGCTACCGGCCGTCGGCCTCGTCGGGCACCGCGCGGGAGCCGGCGGTGCGCACCCCGGAGGGCACGGCTCCGCCCCGCTCCCGGCGGGAGGTGCGCCGGACGGTGCGGGACGCGTGGGCCCGGGTGCTGGCGGTGCCGGAGCCGTCGTTCGGGGACCGTGACCGGTTCGCGGAACTGGGCGGCACCTCACTGAAGGCCATGGAGGTGCTCGCCGCGCTGGAGGACGCGCTGGGCGTGCCCCTTGAGCCGGCGGTGCTGCGCAACGACACGGTGAGTGCGCTCACCGACCCTCTGCTGGACGTCCGGGAGACGGCCCGTGCGGGGTGGCCCGCCGGGCGGGGCGGCGACGGGCGGGGCGTCGGGGGCGGGGCTGACGGTACGACCTCGGCGGTCGGCGCGGACGGCGGGGACGGTGCGGACGGTGCGGACGGCGGGACCGGGGTGGACCGCCGGGCGGGCGGCTCCGGTGACCGGGCCGTGGGGCGCGCCGGCGGGCAGCCGGTGCCCGCGCCGCCGACCGCCGTGCTCGCCCTGGCGTGCCGGTTCCCGGGGGCGGACACGCCGGAGGAGTTCTGGGACCTGCTCGTCTCCGGCCGGGACGCGGTAACCACGGTGCCACCCGGCCGCTGGGACGACGGCCCCGGCACCGGAGGCGCGGGGACGCACGGCGGGGTCGACTTCCGTGCCGGGCACGCGGGGGCCGAGCCGGGGGGCGACTCCGGGGCCGGGAGGCGCGCGGGAGGGGCGCCCGGGACGGCCCGCTGGGGTGCCTTCCTGGACGATCCCGCCTCCTTCGACGCCGGTCACTTCACCCTTGACGACGCGGAGGCCCGCGCCCTGGACCCGCAGGCACGCATCTTCCTCGAACTCGCCCACGAGGCCCTGGAACGCGCCGGATACGCCGGGGCGCGACGACGGGGGCTGCGGGTCGGCGTCTTCGCGGCCGTCGGCGACAGCGGCTACCGGCAGGTCCTCGCCGACGCCGGTCCGGCGTACACGCCGCCCGCCGGAGCGGCCCTGACCGGCACGCTGCCCAACCTGGTGGCCGCCCGGGTCGCGCACTGCCTCGACCTGGACGGGCCCGCGCTCGTCGTGGACACCGCCTGCTCCTCCGGCCTGGTGGCCCTGCACCTGGCCCGGCGCAGCCTCGCGGACGGCGAGTGCGACCTGGCGGTCGTCGGGGGCGTCAACCTGCATCTCACCCCGGACGCGCACCGGGCCCTGGAGGCGGCGCAGGCCCTGTCTCCGACGGGACGCAGCCGCGCCTTCGCCGCCGACGCCGACGGCTTCGTCCCGGGCGAGGGAGGAGCCGCCCTCGTGCTGCGCCCCCTGCCGGCGGCCCGGCGGCAGGACGACGACGTCCTGGCCGTCGTCCGCGGCACCGCCGTCAACAACGACGGGACGTCGCTCAGCCTCATGGCGCCGAACCCGCTGCGCCAGCGCGAGGTGATCACCCGGGCCTACGAGGTCTGCGGCGTGGATCCGGCCTCGGTGACGTACGTGGAGGCGCACGGCACGGGCACTCCCGTGGGCGACCCGATCGAACTCCGGTCCCTGGCCCACGCCTTTCCGGCCCGCCCGGACGGCCGGCGCCGACTGCTGGGCTCGGTGAAGACCAACGTCGGGCACCTGCTGAACGCCGCCGCGCTGCCGTCCCTGGTGAAGACCGTCCTGGCGCTGCGGCACGGCCGGCTGCCCGCCTCCCTGCACGGCACCCGGCCCTCACCGGCCGTCGAACGGGCCGGTTTCGCGCTGGTCACCGAGGCCACCCGATGGGACTCGGACGGCCCGCGCAGGGCGGGCGTCAATGCCTTCGGCTTCGGCGGCACCAACGCGCACGCCGTGCTGGAGGAGGCCCCGCCCGCCCCCGTACGGCCACCGCACCGGGACGGCGCCGGGCCGCGGCTGCTGACGCTGTCGGCGGGCAGCGCCGCGGGACTCGACGCGTGGGCGGCACGGCTCACGGACCATCTGCGCGAGCGTCCGGACCTCGCCGAGGGCGACGTCTGCCGGTCGGCCGCGCAGGCCCGCGACGAGCGCCCCCACCGCCTCGCCGTGGTCGTCGACGGTGACCTGCGCGAGCGGCTCGCCGCCCTGCGGACGGACAGTGGCGCGGGGCTCGGAGCCGCCGCCGGCACGGTGACACGCCGTCCGCGTACCGTGTTCGTCCTGCCCGGGCAGGGCGCTCCGGTGCCGGCGCGGGGCCGGGAACTGTACGCGACGGCTCCGGTGTACCGCGCGACGCTCGACGAGGCCTCGGCAGTGCTGGACCCCGTGCACGGACGGGAGTTGACCGCCTGGTGCGCCGACACCGCGCCGGACGTCGGGGAGTTGGCGGCGACGGAGGTCGCGCAGCCGCTGCTGGTGGCGCACGGAGTGGCCCTCGCCCGGCAGTTGGCGGCCTGGGGGGTGCGGCCGGACGCGGTGGTCGGACACAGTGTGGGGGAACTCACCGCCGCCTGTGTCGCCGGGATGCTGTCGCTGCCCGACACGCTGGCGTTCGCCGCCGAACGCGGCAGGCTCATGGGCGCGTCGACCGCGCCGGGCGCGATGGCCGCGGTGCGCGGCGCCGACGAGGGCGAGGTGGCCGACCTGGTCGGCGCCGCGGCCGGCACCCTGGCGGTCGCGGCGTACAACGGGCCCGGCCGGCTGGTGCTGTCGGGTACGCCGGACGCGGTCCGGCGGGCCGCGGAACGGCTCACCGGGCGGGGGGCGACGGTCCGCCCGCTGGAGGTGACCCGTGCCTTCCACTCCCCCTTGATGGAGCCGGTGGCGGAGGCTCTCACCGAGGCGGCCCGCAAGCTCGCACCGAAGGCGTCCGACGTGCCGTTGATGAGCACGCTCACCGCCCGGTGGGAGTCGTGGCTCAGCCCCGAGCACCTCCGTGAACACGCCCTGCGGCCCGTGCGGTTCGGCCGGGCGGTGGAGCGGCTGGCCGAGGAGGGCTACGACACGTTCGTGGCTCTCGGGGCCGACGGGGGCCTCGCCGGTCCGGTCCGCGCCGTCGCCGCCCGCTGCCGGGCGCGCGCGAGCGCGAGTGCCAACGGCGGGGCGGGAGGCGGGGCGGACGGTGCGGCGAGCGATGCCGGGAGCGGCAGCATCCTCGTGGTGTCCGCGCCCGCCCGGCCCGAGGACGCCGGGGTGGAGGACACCGGGGCCGTGACCGGGCCGGGCGGGGCGCGGGAACTGCTGGCGACCGTGGCCCGCCTCTGGGTGCGGGGCGTGCCGCTGGACCGCACGGAACTCGACGCCGGCACCCGGCGCGTGCCCCTGCCGCCGTACCCGTACCAGCGCCGCCGGTACTGGCCCGGCCCGCTGCCGGATGACGGAGGGCTGCTGCACGAGGTGGTCTGGCGCCCCGCGCCGCCGGCCGCCGGCAGCCCTGCGGGGGCCGTGCTGGTGACGGGGCCGGACGATGTGGCGGTGCGACGCCTGACGGACGCACTGAAGGCCGAGGGGGTACGGGCGCTGGCCGGTGACGTCCACGACGCGGCCCCGGACGGCGAGCGTCCCGCGACGGTGCTGCTGCTCGCCGGGCCGGTACGGCTGGGGCCGGCCGGCGGGGGCGGCACGGATGTGCGCGGAGCGGCCTCCACGACCGCGGCCGGGCCGGACGCGGACCAGCACGGAGCAGCCCCCGGACCGGCGCACCCGGGAACGGCGACCGGACCGGACACCGGCCTGCACGGAGCGGTGGAGCAGTTCCGGGACGCGCTGGCCCTGGTGGACCGGTACGGGGCGCGGCGGCTTCTGCTCGTGACCGAGGACGTGCACGTCACCGGGCGGGGCGTGGAGCGCCCGGTGCCGGGGCAGGCGGTCCTCGGCGGGCTGGCCCTGGCCGTCGACCCGGAGTCGGCGGGTGCCTCGGCGCACTGGGTCGATCTCGCCTCCGCTGACGACGCGTTGAGCCGCGTCCGGGCCGTGGCCGCCGAGCTGTCCGTCCCGCGGACACCCGAGCCGGTCGCCTGGCGGGGCGGCCGGCGGTGGCGGCGGACCGTCACGGCCGGACCGGGCACGGCCGGACCGGGCACGGATGCGCCGGGCACGGATGCGCCGGGTACGGATGGACCGAGTACCAGTGAGCGGGCCGTCGCCGACCGCCTTCCCGCGGACGGCACCTACCTCCTCACCGGCGGCGCCGGAGCCCTGGGGTCGGCCCTCGCCCGGGATCTGGCGGGCCGCGGCCGGCCGGTGCTGGTGCTGACCGGGCGTTCCGTGCGTCCGCCCCGGGGCCTGCTGGAGGAGCTGACCGCGCTCGGCGCGGACGCACGCTACGTGACCGCCGACCTCACCGTGCCGGACCAGGTGGAGCGGCTCGTCGCCGGGCTGCCGCCGCTGGACGCGGTGTTCCACGCGGCCGGGGTCGTACGGCCGGGCAGTCTGCGTGGTACGGACGTGGCGGACACGCTGGACGTCCTGGCGGTGAAGACGGCCGGCACCGTCCTGCTGGCGGAGGCGCTCGGACGCCACGGCCGCCGGGCCGGCCTGTGCGTGGCGTTCTCGTCGGTGGCGTCGGTGCTGCCCGGCCTCGCCGGGGCGCTCGGTGCCTACGCCGCGGCGAACGCCTTCCTCGACGCCTTCGCCGGGGCCGAGCGGCGGGCCGGACGCCCGTGGCTGTCGGTGAACTTCGGCCCGTTCGCCGGTCCGGGCATGGCCGCGGGGGCGGCGGACGCCGGTGTCCTCGCCGGTCCGGCGGGGCGTCCCCTCGCCATCGCGCCCGCGCTGGCCGCCCTGCAGTCGGTGTGCGGGACGGACACGGCCCAGGTGGTGCTCGCCGACCTCGGGACCGGGGCGTCCCGGACCCGGCCGGACGAGGAGCGGGCGCGACCGGCCGTCACGGCGGCACCGTCGACGGACCGGCCCGCCGGCCCCTCCCTCTCCCCCGCTCCCGCCCGCCCCGCCGCGACGGCCGGGGCCGGTGAAGCGGCGTCGGCGGGAGGCGGACACGCGGCTCTGCTGCGGGAGTTGCTGGCCCAGTCGCTGGGGATTCCCGCGTCGGGCGTCGACGACGACACGCCGTTCCTGGGCCTCGGCCTGGACTCGCTGAGCGCGGTCGACCTGGTCAAGCGGCTCGAACGGAGGACGGGCCGGGACCTGCCGGCCACGCTGTTCTTCGAGTACCGCACGGTGCGTGAACTCGCCGCCCGCCTCGACCGTCCGGAGCCGGACGGGTCCCCCCGGGCGGGGGCGCGGACGCCGGAGGCGGTGTCCTCAGGGGCGGCCGCCACCGGGGAGGGTGTGCCGTTCCCCCTGACGCCGGTCCAGCTCGCGCTGCACACCAGCAGCCGGCTGCATCCGGAGGTTCCGGCCCGCGGTCACCTGCGGATGACGGTCCGCGGCCCTCTGGACCCCGGCCTGCTCGGCCGTGCGCTGGAGTCGCTGGCCGAACGGCACGGCATGCTGCGGCTGCGCGTGGACGACGGCGGCCCGCTGCCCGTGCAACGCGTGGCCCCACCGGCGCCCCTGTCCGACTGGTACGAGGTGCGCGCGTGCCCCGCCCGGGACCTGACCGACGCAGAGACGGCCCTGTGCAACCGGCCCTTCGACCTGGCGGCCGGGCCCCCCGTCCGTGCCGTGCTGCTGCGCGAGGAGCCGGAGCTCGCCCATCTCCTGCTGGTGGCGCACCACGCGGCGGCCGACGGGTACAGCCTGAACCTCCTGGCCGAGGAACTCTGGACGGTCTACACCGCGCTGCACCGCGGGGAGAGCCCTCACGGGCTGCCGGCCGCACCGGAGTTCGCGCGCCATGCCGCTGCGACGACGCACGGCGCCCCCGAAGCCGACCTGCGCTACTGGAGGCAGCGTCTCGCCGGCCTGGGCGAGCCGCTGCGGCTGCCCTACGACACGCCACCGCCGGGTACCGCACCCGGTGCGCCCGTGGCCGGGCCGGTCGTGCAGCACCACGGCGAGCTGGGCGCGGAACCGACGCGGGCGCTCGAACGGCTGGCCGCCGCGCACGACGTCTCCCTGTTCCACCTCCTGCTCGCCGCGTACGTGCGCTGCCTGGCACGCTGGTCCGGGCGGCCGGACATCGCCGTGAACGTGGCCCGGGCCCGGCGGGAGGACCGGTTCGACGGCGTGGAGCGCCTGGTGGGCCCGCTCGCGGACACCCTGCCGCTGCTGTGCCGCACCACCGGCGGCGAACCCCTCGTGGCGCTGGCCGAACGGGTGCGTCTGGCCTGGCTGGAGAGCGAGCGGCACGCCGGCCCCAGCAGCCTCGACCTGGCCGGCCTGCTGCCCGGGGCGGGGACCGGTCCGCGCACGGTGAGCCCCGCGGGCTTCAGCTTCGCCCGCTTCCCCGCGCGGCTCGCCGACGGCTGCCCGGTCGAGGTGCGGGCGACCGCCGCGGGCACCGGGTCGGCCGCGACCCGGCTGAGCCTGCTGTGCTGGTCCGACGGTCCCGTGCTGCGCATGGCGTGGAACTTCCCGGCGCCTCTCTTCGCGCGCACGACGGTGGCCCGGCTGGACCGCGAGTTCCGCGCCGAACTCGCCGCCCTGCTCGCACCGGAGGAACCCGGCGCGCCGCTCCCGGCGCCCTCCCGCCGGGACCATGCGGCCGGGGCGCCGCGCCCGGTGCCCGTGCGGGCCGACGGGAGCGTCCCGCTGATCGCCCGTCTGCTGGCCCGATTCCGTGACCGTCCCGGCGCGATCGCCGTCGAGACGGGGGACGCGTCCCTCACCTACGAGCAGTTGGACCGGGCCTCCGCCCGGCTCGCCGCCCGGCTGCGCGCCGACGGGGTGCGGCCGGGTGACCTCGTCGGGCTGCTCACCGAGCCGGGAGCGGACACGGTCACCGGGGTGGTGGGCATCCTGCGGGCGGGCGCCGGCTGGGTCCCGCTGGACCCGGACCACCCGGAGGCCCGGCTCACCGGTCAGCTGGCGTGCACGGGCGCGACCGTGGTGGTCTGCCACGCGGCCACCCGGGACCTTGCGGGCGCGCTGGACGGCGCACGGCCGGTGCCCGTGGACGCTGCGGACGCGGATGCGGGCGGGTACGAGGAACGGCGGGCCGCCGTGTCCCCCGCGGCCGCCCCCGATCTCGCCGTGACCGGCGCGGAGGCGGTGGCGTACGTCATCTTCACCTCGGGTTCCACGGGCCGCCCGAAGGCCGTGCCGATCAGTCACCGGGCGATGGAGAACTACCTCGACTGGGCGGTCGCCACCTTCGGTTACGGCCCCGCCGACCGTCTGGCCCGCACCGCGTCGCCCTGCTTCGACGCCTCGGTCCGCCAGTTGCTGGCCCCGCTGATGGTGGGGGGCACGGTGGTGTCGGCGTCCCGGGACCTGCTGCGGGATCCCGAGATGCTGCTGGCCCACGTGGAGCGCACCCGGATCACCGTGTGGAGTTCGGTGCCCACGGTGTGGGAGCAGTTGCTGTCCGCCGCGGAGGAGCGGGTACGGAACGGGGGCGCGGTGCCGGACCTGTCCGCGCTGCGCTGGGTGCACGTCGGCGGGGAGGCCCTGCCCGCCGGTCATGTGCGCCGCTGGTTCGACCTGTTCGGCCGGGGGGCGCGCATCGCCAACCTGTACGGGCCCACCGAGACGACCGTCAACGCCACGTGCCACGTCATCGACGCCCGCCCCGCCGACACCGTCCGGCAGGTGCCGGTCGGACGGCCCGTGGCCGGCACCGACCTGGCCGTGATCGGCGCCGACGGCACGCCCTGCGGTCCGGGCGAGCCGGGTGAACTCCTCATCGCCGGAACCGGCCTGACCGACGGATACCTGGGCGAACCGGAACTGACCGCGCGGGCGTTCGTGGTGCGGGACGGGCGGCGCTGGTACCGCAGTGGCGACCGGGTCCGGTGGTCGGCGGACGGTGAACTGGAGTTCCTGGGCCGTCTCGACGACCAGGTGAAGATCCGCGGCAACCGGGTGGAGCCCGGCGAGGTGGAGGCCGCCCTCCAGACGCACCCGGGTGTCGGCCGGGCCGTCGTGATCGCGCGGGAGGGCCGCCTGCACGCCTTCGTCACCGTGCGCGCGGGCGCCGGGCGGCCGGGCACGCGGGACATGCGGCGGCACCTCGCCACGCTGCTGCCGCCCTACATGGTCCCGGCGCGCCTCACCGTCGTCGACGCGATGCCGCTGACCGGCACCGGCAAGGTCGACCGGGCGGCGCTGACCGGCCCGGGCGTGGCCGACCGGACGGCGGCGGCCGGCCAAGCCGAGCCCCCGCGGGCCCCCGGGCGGGCCCGGCACACCGGACCGGCGGACCCGGCGGCCGGGTCCGGCACGTCCGCAGGCTCCGAGAGCTCCGAGAGCTCCGGGGGAACCGCTCCGGCGACACCGACCGAGCGGCGGCTCGCGGCGATCTGGTCCGCCCTGCTTCCGGTGGCCTCCGTCGGCCGGGACGACGACTTCTTCGACCTGGGCGGCGACTCCCTGCTCGTCCTGCAGGTGTTCGACCGGCTCGCCGAGGACGGACGCCCGCTCCCCCGGCCGACCGTGATCTACCGTCACCGCACCCTGGCGGCGCTGGCGTCCGCCGTCGACGCCGCCGGACCACCGGAGGCGGCGGGAGTGCCGTCGGCGGCCCGGGTGCCTGCGCCGGGCGACGGGACGGCCGGCCCCTCCGGGCCCTTCCCGGTCACGCCGGGCCAGCGCGGGTTCCTCCTGGCCGAGGCGTTGTCGCCGGGCGCCGGCACGTGGCTGGCGCGGCTACGGCTGTCCGGCCTGCTCGACCCGGACCTCTTCCAGCGGGCGGTGGACCTGCTCGTGGAACGCCACGGCATGCTGCGCACGGTCTTCCCGGCCGGTGCCCGGCCCCCGGTCCAGCAGGAACTGCCCCGGTCACTGCGGCTGCCGGTGGAGTTCGAGACGGTCACCGGACGTGACGCGGTCGACGAACGGGCGGCGGCCGAGTCGCGGCGGCGCCTGGACACATGGGCGTGGCCGCTCGTACGGCTGCGGGTGCTCACCCTCTCCCCGCGGGAGCACGTCCTGCTGGTGCACGCGCACCATGTGATCGCGGACGGATACAGCGCCGCGCTGCTGATGCGGGAACTGACGGAGGTCTACGACCGGTTGACCCGGGGCGAGGCCCCCCTGCCGGACCCGCTGCGGGCCGACTTCCGGGACCACGTCCTGTCGGCCCGTGCCCCGGCCGTCACCAGCACCGGCACAGGCACCGGCCTGCCGACCGGCACGGGGGCGGTCCCGGCCGAGGTGGCCGCCCCGTACCGGCCGCCGGTGCTGCGCTCCCCCGTGCGGGGCGTTGCCGCCACGGGCTCCGCGGACCTGGACTTCCACGCCACGGAGTTCACGCTCGACGCGTCCCGGACGGCGGCGCTGCGGAAGCTGGCCTCGGACGCGCGGACCACGCTCCACGCCCCGCTGCTGACGGCCTACCACCAGGAGCTGGCGGTGCTGACGGGCCGTGGGGACCTGGTCGTGGGGCTGGCGGTGAGCGGCCGGGACGACCGGGCGGTGCCCGACGTGCACCGCGTGTTCGGTCCGTTCGCCTCCGCCGTGCCGGTGCGGGCCGCCCCGTCGCCTGACCGGCCGCTCCCGGACGCCGACTTCGGCCGCGCGCTGCGCCGGGTCGCGGCGGCGGCCGAGGAGGCCCGCGCCCAGGAGGAGGTCCCGGCGCCGCACCACCCCGACGGGCTGCCTCTGACCGCGCAGTTCTTCTTCACGTTCCTGGACTTCGCGGCGCTCGCCCCGGCCGGGGACAGCGTGCTGCGGGTGTCGTGGGACGCGGGGGACGGCGCGTCGGCGTTCCTGCCGCCGTCGTCGGCGACGGATGTGTTCATGGCCGTGCGGCCGGAGGAGGACGGGCTGCGCGTGACCGTCCGTGGCTCCGCGGCAGCGTTCTCGGCGGGCGCGCTGGAGGCCTTCGCCCGCGCGGTACGCGACCGTCTCGTCCGGGCGGCCGGCGCGCTTGAAGCAGGACGGGCGGCCGGGCGCCGGGGCGGGGGGCCCGTGGCGGCCATGGACGCGGCGCTCGTCGGCTATCTGCCCGCGCCGGACCACCTGGCGCGGCTGGCCGGTCTGCCCGCGGGCGCGCTGCCGCGTGAAGAGGTGCGGGGCATGCTGTTCCCGGAGGGGGCGCCGCGCCTGCTGGAGACCGTGTCCACCGGCCTGGGGCGGTCGGGGTTCGTGTGCGTGCCGCTCTTCGCCGACGAACTCGCCGGCGGCCCTGACCTCGTGGCCCACGTCTCCCGTGCGGTGTCGCTCGCCGCGTCGGGCGGGGCGCGCTGCGTGTCGCTGGCGGGCATGATCCCCTCGCTGACCGGCTACGGCTTCGACGTGCTGCGTGCGGGGCGGCAGCCGGCGGCGGTGACGACCGGCCACGCGACGACGGTGGTCTCCGTGGTCAAGACCGTGCACGCGGCGCTGGACGCGACCGGCCGGGACCTCGCGGACCTCGACGTGGCGTTCGCCGGGCTGGGGTCGATCGGAGCCTCCTCCCTCGAACTGCTGCTGTCGCTCGCGGCCCGGCCGCCGCGCGGTCTGCTGCTGTGCGATGTGGCCGGCAGCGGGCCCCGGCTGACGGAACTGGGCCGCCGGCTGCGGGAGCGGGGGCTGACCGGCGACGTCCGGGTGGTGGAGGCGCAGCAGGTGCTGCCGGACGCCGTGTACGACGCGGATCTGCTGGTGACGGCGGTCAGCGGGGCCACGACGGTGCTCGACGTCGACCGGCTGCGGCCCGGGGCCGTCGTGGTCGACGACTCGTTCCCGCACTGCTTCGACACCGGGCGGGCGCTGGCCCGGATGCGGCAGCGCAACGACGTGCTGATCGTCGGCGGCGGACTGCTGCACGTCGGCACCGCCCGGCGGGAGCCCGCAGCGGACCTGCCGGCCGTCGCGGCGGCGGGGCATCTCGCCCAGCCCTGGATCGAGGGCACGCTGGCCTCGTGCCGCACCGAGTCCCTGCTGTGGGCCGCCACCGCCACCGCCAGAAGTGAACTTCCGCTGGTGCACGGTCTGGTGGACGCGGAGGCAGCGCGGGCCCACTGGCGGGCCGTGGAGCGAGCCGGTGTGACGGCCGCGCCGCTGCACCTGCTCGGCCACACCCTCGACGCGGACCCGACCGGGGGCGCCGTGGCCCGTCGCTGAACAGACCGGAGGGGCGGCGAATGGAGGACGAGATGCCTCGGCGGGGCGGCCCCGCCCGGCCAGAGGGCGTGCGGGTCGGTACGTCGGCGCTCGTCCGCCATGGCCGTCCGCCCCCTCCCCCCGGTGGTTCACCCGAACGCGTTGTTTGCCCGGGACCCGGGCGGGGCGTGGGCATGTGCGGGCCTCCTGGCGGAGAGAACCCGGTCATGCACGAACCGGCGTGGCACCTCCCGTCCTCCTCGCCCGAGAATCCTCCGGCACCCGGCCCGGCGTCCGGCGCGCTCCATGACCGGCTCAGCGGTCCGGCCCACGACGTGGTCTTCACGGCCGACTTCGCGTCCACCCGGCAGTGGGTCGCGGGCCGCTCCTGGGCCTATCCGGGCGGCGGCCCCACCAATCCCGGCGACGACAAACTCGACCACCTGGTACCGGACGACGACTACGGCCGCGGGGGCACCTTCCGCGCCACGCGCAGACCCGACGGCCGGTGGAACACCGGTCTGCTCACCACCGAGGGCAGCGAGGAGGGCTTCGTCGCGCGGGCCGGGGACGTGCTGGAGGCCCGCGTACGGCTGCCCCGGGAGATCGGGGCCTGGCCGGCCATCTGGACCTGGCGGGACGGCGACCAGGAGATCGACGTCTTCGAGTACCACCCCGACAACCCCGACCTGCTGGAGCTCAGCAACCATGTCCGTGACACCGGCCACTACTACCGGCACCGGTCGGTGCGTCCCGGGGCCTGGGTGGACCTCCGGGTGGAGTTCGGTGCGCGGTCCGTCGTCTGGTGGGTGAACGGCAACCGGGCGTTCGCCGACCGGCGGGGCGTGGGGCGTGGCTGGCATGCCCATCTCATCGTCAACCTCTCGGTGTGTGCCGGGCGGTACCACCCGCCGCCGGACGAGGACACCGAGGAGATGGCCTACGAGGTGGCGAGCCTGGTCGTGCGGAGGCCGTGAGTCGCCGGATTCCGCGAGTGAGAGGCCGGCGGAAAGGAGAGCAGAGACAGCAAGGGCCACTCCTTCGGTGGAGACCGCCGTCGCCCCGCGCCCGTCCGGCCGTATGTGGGCGACGCCACAGGTTTAGCCGGCGTGCGACGGGTGAGGCGGCTGGGATGTCTCCGCTCCCCCTCCCCTTCCGTCCCCACCCCACGAGACACACCGGCGGCCCCCGGGCATCGCAGACCCACGACCCCGGGAGGCGCGGTGAGTGACGCCGCACGGTCCGCCGGCCGCGGTCCCGAGGAGCGCGGTACCGCACCGGAGACGGACGCCGACCCCGCGGCCGGCACGACGGCCCTGGCCACGGCGGGCGGTCCACCGGCAGCCGGCCGCTCAGACGAGCCCACCGGGACGGACGTGGCGGCGCAGCAGCCTGGGCGTCGCGACGCGTTCTTCGACAACGCCAAGTACCTGGCGATCGTGCTGGTGGCGGTCGGGCACGCCTGGGAACCGCTGCGGTCCGACAGCCGCACCGTCACCGCGCTCTACCAGCTCGTCTACGCCTTCCACATGCCGGCGTTCATCATCATCGCCGGGTACTACTCCCGCAGTTTCGACGGCAGTCCCGGACGCATCAGGCGCCTGGTCACCGGGGTGGCACTGCCGTACGTGGTGTTCGAGACGGCGTACACCTTCTTCACCCGCTGGACCGACGGAGTGCCGGACCGGCCCATCACCCTCCTGGAGCCGCTGTACCTGACGTGGTTCCTGGCGTCGTTGTTCGTGTGGCGGCTGACCACGCCGGTGTGGAAGCTGGTGCGGTGGCCGGTGCCGGTGGCCCTCGGCATCGCCATGCTGGCCACGATGTCCCCGTCGCTGGGCGAGGATCTCGACATCCAGCGCATGCTGCAGTTCCTGCCGTTCTTCGTCCTCGGCCTGTGTCTGCGGCCGGAGCACTTCCGCGTGGTGCGCACCCGGCGGATGCGGATGCTCGCGGTGCCGGTGTTCGCCGGGGCGCTGGCCGCGGCGTACTGGGCGGTCCCGCGGTCGACCACCGCCTGGTTCTACCACCGGGACAGCGCGCAGGAGCTGGGCGCCCCCGTCTGGTACGGGCCGGTGGCGACGCTGGCCGTGTTCGCCTGCTCGCTGCTGCTCGTCGCCTGCTTCCTGTCCTGGGTGCCGGGGCGGCGGACGTGGTTCACCTCGCTGGGCGCGGCCACGCTGTACGGGTATCTGCTGCACGGTTTCGTGGCCCAGGTGAGCAAGTACTGGGGCTGGTACGACCCGGAGTGGCTGTACGAGCCGCTGGGCGCGGTGGTGGTGACCGTGGTGGCCGCGGTCGTGGTGACGGTCCTGTGTTCGGCGCCGGTGCGGCGGTTCTTCCGGTGGGCGGTGGAGCCGCGACCGGACTGGGCGTTCCGGACGACGCCACGCACGGCCGACTGACCCGGCGCCCGCGCCGGCGGGCGTCCGCGCCCCGGGGAGCGTCCGGCCCCGGGGCGGCGGCGGTTTCCGCCGGACGCGGTCCGGGTCAGTGGCCGCGGTCGCCGCGCTCGCGGTAGAGGTCGCGGATCAGGGCGATCTCGGCGCCGTGGTGGAGCACTTCCTGGTTGACCCACCAGACGATGTCGATGAAGGATTCCTCCGCGTCGCTGCCGTGCGGGTACGTGCACAGCCCGACGGTGTCGAGCGCGGTGTCGTCGACGCCCAGCAGCGCTTTCCGCCAGGCCGCGGCCCCCGCTTCGAAGGCGGCCACGGCCGCGTCCCGGTCGCCGGGCACGGGGTGGTCGTCGCGGGTGAGCCGGCGGCTGCCGGCGGTGTGGTCGGCGCGCAGCGCCAGCATCTCGCTCAGGTGGCTCAGCCGCCAGGCGATGGTGGTGAAGGGCGGTGGCCAGGGATGCGGATACGCGGCGGCGTCGCGCCCGAAGGGGCCGGCGCCGGCCAGCAGGGTCGCGCGGGGGCCCGGCCCGCCGGCGCGGGGGCGGACCGACCAGCAGTCCGGCACCGGCTCCCAGAGGTACTCGTCGTCGGTCATCGCCGGGACCTCGGTGCCGCATCCGTCACCGCTGTCCGTCACGGGGCCGGTCATCCGGCCGGTCAGCCGCGCGCGGGCGAAGTCGAACTGCTCCAGCAGGGAGGTCAGACGGGGCGGGGTCAACGCACCTCCTCGTCGGGGTCAGGGGCGGGGAACGCCGGAGCCGTGGCGCCGGCGGACGGCTGCCGCCGGGCGGCGCGCCGTTCGTGCAGCAGGGCGGCGCCGGTGGCCAGTGCGCCGAGGCCCTCCCACACCGCGACACCGAGGAACGCCTGCGGTGCCCTACCGCCGGCCACCGCGACGGTGAACACCGTGCAGGTGAGGAGCCGGAACGGCACGGTCCACAGGTAGAAGGCACGCCAGTCGGCCAGCGCGGCGAGCACGTAATACACGCCCATGTTGAGGGCCGCCATCGACGAAGCGGTCACGAAGGCGGCCGTGTGGTCGCCGCTCCCCCGCGCGCCCGGCACACCGAGACCGAGCAGCGACAGCTGAGCGGCCGGTGAGACCAGGCCGACGGCGCCGAGCGCCGCGGCGAGTACGCCGAAGACGGCCATGGTCCAGCCCGAGGGCGAGCGGGGGATACGCACGCGGTGAGCGTAGCGATCAGGGCGCGGGCCGCAACCGGTTTGCCGATCGGCTCATCGGCGCGGGGCGCCCGGCGCGGTTCAGCCCAGCGTCCACTTCTGGTTCGCTCCCCCGGTACAGGTCCACAGTTGCAGCCTGGCGCCGTTGGCGGAGCTGTTGCCGGTGACGTCCACACATGTGTCGGCCTGCGGGTTGACGATGTCGCGGGCCGCCGTGACGGTCCACCTCTGGTTGGGTCCGCCGGTGCAGTCCCACAGCTGCAACGGGGTGCCGTCCGCGGTGCCGTTGCCGGTGGCGTCCAGACACTTGCCGAGGGCGCGCAGCGTGCCGTCGGCCCCGGCGGTCCACTGCTGGGCGGCCGTGCCGTTGCAGTCGTGGAGCTGCACCGGGGTGCCGTTGGCCGGGTTCGCCCCGGCGACGTCGGCGCACTTCCCGGCGAGCCCCCTGACCGGGACGCCCCGGGCCGTGTCGCCGGTGGTCACCGAGACGTGGTCCACGACGAGTTGCTGCGGGAAGACGGTGGAGCCGTCGGGGTCGCCGGGCCAGTAGCCGCCGACCGCGAGGTTGAGGATGAGGAAGAACGGCTTGTTGAACACCCAGGTCCGGCCGCCCAGGTCGGCCGGGGTGCGCCGCTGGTAGACGGTGCCGTCCACGGACCAGGTGATGGAGTCGGGCGCCCAGTCGACGGCGAAGGTGTGGAAGTCGTCCGCGAAGGCCCGGCCGCCGGACAGGGTGTAGGAGGCGCCGATGCCGCCGGAGCCGAAGTAGCCGGGGCCGTGCAGGGTGCCGTGGACGGTGGAGGGCTCGAAGCCGACGTTCTCCATGATGTCGATCTCGCCGGAGGCGGGCCAGTCGACCGGTGTGCCCAGCATCCAGAACGCGGGCCACATGCCCTGACCGCGCGGGAGTTTCATGCGGGCCTCGACGTGTCCGTACTGCGCGGTGAACTTCCCGGCCGTGTTGAGGCGGGCGGAGGTGTACCGGCAGGTGCCGTACCAGCACTGGTGGTTGGCGGGGTTCTCCTTGCGGGCGGTGACGACGAGGTGGCCCCGGCCGTCCAGGGCGGCGTTCCCGGTGCCGCCCGTGTAGTACTGCCGCTCGTGGTTGTTCTCGTTGTCGCCGGTCTCCAGCTGCCACTTCGAGGAGTCGACCGCCGCTCCGGCCGGGCCGTCGAAGGTGTCCGAGAAGGTCACGGCCGTCGGGGCGGGGACGTCGGCGGGTTCGGCCCGTGCGGTCCCGGTCGCTCCGGCGGCGACGAGGGCGGCGGACAGGGCGGCGATCAGCCAGGTGCGGAGGGGGCGCGGAGAGGCCATGGCTCTCCCTTCCGTTCGGCGGCCCGCCGACGGGCACGCCGGACCGAGGTGGTGGGGGGAAAGAGCGTCGCCTCTTGATTCAAGGCATGAGGTAAGGGAGCGTCAACACCTTGGTCCGGACCAGGCGTTCACACCTGCGCGGTCCGGCCGGGCCGCGGGGCGTGGACGGGCGTCAGGCCGTGCCGTCGCGTGAGGTGCGGTGCGCGCAGCCGGGGTCGTGGTCGGTCGCGCACGACGTCCACCACCGTTCGCAGCACGCGGCGTCCACCTCGACCCGGGCGAGCACCGCGGCGGCCGTGTCGCGCCAGGCCCCGCGTCGGCCCTCGCGCTCGCGCAGGACGGCGACGGCATGCCGCTCCTCCGCGATGACGCCCTCCCGGGCGACCCCGAGCACCGGGGCCAGACCGGCGACGGCCATGGCGAGGCTGGTCCAGAGGGGGACCGTGCCCCAGGTGCGCACGGTGCAGTAGGCGAGCCAGAGGGCGACGGCGACGTAGAGCGCGGAAAGGGTACGGCTGCCTCTGCTCATGCCGGTCCTCCTCGATCCGTCGGGGGGGCGCACCGGACCGGACGGCGACGTGACTCGCCCGGGTCCCGGCGACTGCGGATGGAGTTCGGATGCCCGCGATGGACGGGACCATGACCGCCCGGACGGCAGAAGTTCAACGGGCCTCGCCCCAGCGCGAGTCGGGAGTCCCTGGCGTCCCGTCAGACGCCGGGGTGACGCCGGAGGCAATGCTGGGCGGTCCGCCCCGGGCGGGACCTTCGGGCTGAGTGGGGCGGGCGGGGCCTCAGGCCACGCGGGCGCGCCCCCGCAGCGGGCCCACGGGCGGCTCGGCGGTGCGGACCGCCGGGCGGGCCGGGGCGGCGGGCGTGCGCACCGCGGCACGGACCCGGTACGTCGTGCGGTGCGGGTCGACCACGGGGTCGCCGAGCGTGATCCGGCCGGCGGCGTGCAGGGCGTCGCACTCGTCCGTGGGCAGCGCGACGTAGCAGCCGCCGAGGCCCGTGGTGGAGTCGATCGGACGCCAATAGCTGTACCGGCGACGGCCGTTGGCGTGCACGCTCACGTAGGTGGGAGTGCGCGGGTCGGAGACGATGCGCAGCACGTCCGCCGCGGGCGTGCCGGGCGCCCCCTGGGGCCGGGGCAGGGGCCGGGTGGCGGGTCCGGCAACGGTGCGGGAGGAGCGGGTGCGCGGGGCCGGGAGGGCGACGAGGCGTGCGGCCTGATCGACGGTGGAGAGCATCAGCAGGGCCTTTCCGGAGCCGGGACTCGAGACCGTCTACCCAGCGGGGCGCCGGTGTTGATCTCCTTTTCCGATCATTCTGCAATTCGGCACTGACATCGGGGGCGGATCCCGGTCGCCGACCGGTGGAGAAACACTCGGCCGGGTGCGGCAGTTGACGTCGGGGGCTCGGGCGGAGTCAGGCGGTCGCCCCCTCCTTCTCCGGGCCGGACCCCTCCGGCTCCGGCGTCGCGAACCGCGAGGTGATGCTGATCAGCACGCACGTGGCCGCGGCGGCGCCGAGGCCCAGGCGGCCGACTCCGAGGACCCGGCCGGTCAGCAGCAGGGCGCTGCCGGCCAGCGCCGACGCCGCTGTCACGAACGAGGTGTAAGGGACCGTCAGCGGCCACGACCGTGCGGCGTCCGGGCCGTCCGGCCTCGCGGGGGCGCCGGGCGGGCGAGTTGTGCACGGTCAGTGCGCCTCCACCGCCGTCTTGATGCGCCGGCCGAAGGCCGGGGCGTCCTTGCGGGCCGCGCCGCCCGCCACCGGCAGGAGCAGCTTGCCGACGCCGTGGCCCTCAAGGACGTTGTAGAGCCGCACGTGGGTGCCGCCGTCGGGGGTCGGCTCCAGGTCGTAGCCGCCTTCGTCCGCCGTGATCAGGTTGCGGGAGCGTTCGTGCCAGCGGATCCGGGTGGGGGCGGTCAGTTCGGTGATCTCGAACTCCCGCCGTGTCGTCATGCCGGCGTCCTTGACCGTGCTGGTGAAGACGGTGCCGACGTGGGTGGGGCCGCCGGGTTCCTTGTCGATGCGCTGCACGCGCGGGCTGAACTCGGGGTCGTGTTCCCCGTCCGCCAGGTAGGCGAAGACCTCGTCGATCGGGCGGTCGATGTCGACGGTGGCCTCGAAACGTGTGGACATGGGTCGTCCTCCTCCGAGGAGGCTGGGCGCTGCCGCATAGGGCAGTCGGCGCCGTTCCACGATACGGCCGTCACCGGGGTCGTGCCGCCCCACGGGGGCCCGGCCGCCCGGCGGCGCCCCTGACCCGGCCCGGTTCAGGCGACGGGTTCCAGGCGGACGCAGCAGCGGCCCTCCGCCGGGGCCAGGCAGGCCGTGTAGCCGGTTTCCCGGAGCCCTTCGAGGACTCCGCCCAGCAGGTGCAGGTTCATCCCGCACACCGTCTGCGTGTGTTCGCGGGCCAGGGCATGGAAGGGGCAGTTGCCCAGGACGACGGTGCCGTCCTCGCGCCGGGGTTCGAAGCCGTACCGCTCCAGGACACGGAGCACCTCCTCCCCCGCACCGTCGGCGCCGATGCGGGCGCCCAGCGCACGCGCCTCACGGTGCAGGACGTCACGCACCGGTTCACCGGTCGCGCCGGACTCCTCCACGGCGCGGGCGAGGAGCCGGCCGGCGAGTTCGTAGCGCCGGCCGGGCAGGCTGACGGCTATCTGGCGCGCGGACCGCCGGTAGAGCTTGGCCGGGCGGCCCGCGCCGGGTCCGGTGCGCCCGCTGCGCCGCTCGTACACCACGTCGAGCAGGGACTCGTCCGCGAGGCGGTCGAGGTGGAATGCGGCGGTCTGCCGGGCCAGCCCCAGGTCGGCCGCGGCTTCGTCCCGGCCGACGGGGTCGGTGCTGCGCGCCACATAGTCGTAGAGCCTCCGGCGGGTGGGTTCGCCGAGCGCGGCGATGGCGGAGACGTCTGGGTCGCGTACTTCGTCCGTGTCGTCCACGAACACCAGTGTAAAACCCACAGCCCTTGACTAAAGAACGGCGGAGGTCTTCTATAAGTAATGAACCTTGTCGATAGAAGGAGGGGCCATGGCCTCCACGACCACCAGCAAGAACACGACCGGTGTGCGGCGCGCGCAGCTCGCCGACCCCGGTTACCAGGCGTACGTGATCCTGCGGACGGGATTCGTCGTGGCGCCGATCCTGTTCGGGCTGGACAAGTTCGCCAATCTGCTCGTCGACTGGCCCGGGTACCTCGCCCCGTGGATCGACGGCATCGTGCCGGGCGACGCCCAGGCAGCCATGTACATGGTGGGAGTGATCGAGATCCTGGCCGGTGTCGTCGTGGCCGTGGCACCGCGCTTCGGGGGCTGGCTGGTCGCGGGCTGGCTGGCCGGCATCATCCTCAACCTGCTGACCATCCCGGACTACTACGACGTCGCCCTGCGCGACTTCGGGCTGCTGCTCGGCGCGGTCGCGCTCGCCCGGCTGGCGCAGCGCTACCACGGCGCACAGGAGTGAGGGACGGCGGGAACCCGCGTCGGGCGCGGGCGCGTGGTGCCGTGCGCACCACCCGCCCGCGTCCGCACGCGGGAACCGCAAGGCACGCCGGCCAGGGCCCGGGCGGCCCGGGCCGTCAGCCGAGCACCACCCTCGGCCGAGCACCATCCGTCAGCCGAGCACCAGCAGCGCCCCGGGCAGGACGCGGGCGCTGACCGGGAGGACGGCCTCGACCTCCCCGTCGGTGCCGTAGGGCACCTCGCGGTCGGCCTCGATGCGGATCTCCCGCCCGCGCAGGACGCGGACCTGGGGGCGGTTCACGTGGGCCCCCGACTCCAGCTCGTTCATCAGGGCGAAGAACAGCCTGCGGGGCGCCTCCTCGATCATCACGACGTCCAGCAGCCCGTCGTCGACCCGGGCGTCCGGCGCGATCAGGCGGCCGGAGCCGTAGTAGCCGGAGTTGGCGGCGACGACGGTGTAGCCGGTGTGCGCGTGTTCCACGCCGTCGACGGTGACGCGGTAGTGCGCGGCCCGCCAGGAGGCGACGGCGCGCAGGCCGCCGGCGTAGTAGGACGCCGATCCGCGCAGCAGGCGGGAGCGGTTGGCGTGCCGGTTCGCCAGCGCGTCGACGCCGGCGTAGACGCTGCCGAGGACCACGGTGCGGTCGTGGACGGCGGACGTGACCTCGATCGTGTCGACCGGCCGGGGCTCGCCCGTGAGGAGGATCCGGGCCAGCTCCTCGGGGTCGGAGGGCAGGCCGAGGGCCCTGGCGAAGTCGTTCCCGCGGCCGGCGGGCACCAGGCCGAGCGTGGCGCCGGTGCCGCTGAGGGCGCCGCCGACGCACCCGGTGATGCCGTCCCCGCCGACGGCGAGCACCACCCGGCCCTGCTCCCCGGCGGCGCGGGCCAGTTCGCCCGCGTGGGCGAGGCTGCGGCTGTACTCGGTCCGCAGGTCGGCGCCCGCCTCCCGGAGCAGCCGCGCCAGGGTGATCAGCGCGGCGGCGCCGGTCGAGCCGCCCGCGGTGGGGTTGACGACGGCGGTGAACTGGCGCATCGGGCTGCCTCCGGCGGGCCGAGGGGTGGGGTGGGCAGGGCGGGGTCCGGCGGGGTGCCGCTCAGTCACCGGCGGGCAGGAGTACGCCGGGGCTCAGCAGTCCGGCGGGGTCGAGGTGCCGCTTCACGGCGTCCAGCGCCTGTGCGGCGACGGGGCCGATCTCCCGGAGGTACCAGTCGCGGTGGTCGGTGCCGACGCCGTGGTGGTGGCTGATGGTGCCCCCGGCGGCGAGGATCGCCTCGTTGGCCGCGTGCTTGGCGCGGGTCCAGTGCGCCACCGCGTCGTCGCCCTGCGCCGAGACGACCGTGAAGTAGAGCGAGGCGCCGTTCTCGTAGACGTGCGAGATGTGGCACATGACCAGGGGCGGGGTCCCCGCCTCGGTGAGGGTGCCGGTCAGCGCGTCCCGGACGGCCGCGTACAGCTCCGGGACACGGGACCAGAAGGTGGCGGTCTCCAGGGTCTCGGCGAACGCCCCGGCGTCGAGGAGGGAGTCGCGCAGGTACGGGGCGGAGTAGCGGCCGCCCGCCCAGCGCCGGCCCGGTTCCTCGCCCAGCGGCGTGCCGCCTGCGGCGCGCAGCACGGCGGCCGCGCCGGCCCTGCGGTGCTCGGTGTCCTCGGCGGTGCCCTCGTGACCGACGACGGCGAGGCAGCCGGCCGAGGAGTCCTGCGCGCCGGCGCCGATGGCGTCGGGCTGGGCGAGGCCGATCAGCGTCTCGGTCTCGTCGGACAGGCGCAGCACGGTCGGCCGCGGCCCGTCCTGGGCGAGGCGGCGCAGCGCCGCCGTGCCCTCCGCGAAGGAGGGGAAGCGCCAGCCCTCGTAGACGCGGCTGTCCGGCACCGGGCGGATCCGTACCGTGACCGCGGTGATGACGCCGAAGGCGCCCTCGGAGCCCAGGACGAGCTGGCGCAGGTCGGGTCCGGCGGCCGAGCGGGGGGCGCGGCCGGTGTCGAGGGTGCCGCGCGGGGTGGCGAGGGTCAGGGAGAGCACCATCTCGTCGAACCGGCCGTACCCGGCGGACGCCTGGCCGCTGGAGCGGGTGGCGGCGAAGCCGCCGATGGTGGCCCACTCGTAGGACTGGGGGAAGTGGCCGAGGGTGAAGCCCTGTTCGGCCAGCAGCGCCTCGGCCTGCGGGGCGCGCAGCCCGGGCTGGAGAGTGGCGGTGCGGGACACCGGGTCGAGGCCGGTCAGGCGGTCCATGCGCCGCAGGTCGAGGGCGACGAAGGGGCGCCCCCGGTCCGGGGCGAGACCGCCGACGACGGAGGTGCCGCCGCCGAACGGGACGAGGGCCAGGCCGTGCTTGGCGCAGGCGGCCATCACCGCGACGACGTCGTCGTGCTCCGCGGGGAGCAGGACGGCCGCCGGGACGTCGGAGAGGTCGCCCTCGCGGATGCGCAGCAGGTCGGGGGTGGACTTGCCGCGGGTGTGGCGGATCCGGGTCTCCGGGTCGGTGCGTACGTGCTCCTCGCCGACGGCGGCGGCCAGGGCGCGGTGCGCGGCCGGGTCGAGGGGGGAGGCCGGGACCGTCAGGTCCTCCAGCGCGAGGGGTTCCTGGGCGCGGGGCTTGACGCCGAGCAGATCGCGCAGCAATCCGGTCACCGAGTCCGGCAGGGGCGTCGCCCGGGCCGGGTCGCCCCAGCCACTCCACAGCATGTCCATGACTGTCGTCCTCACCGGTCGGTTCGAGCGGAATGAAGCAGTGGTGCCGTCGCCGACGGCCGCACCTGGCGTTACACTGTTACACATGACGCCTATTCGTCACAACCGTTCGGACAACGACGCCGTCCTCGACGCCGTGCGCGACTGCGTGATGGCCGTCGGCGTGCGCCGCACCACGATGACCGACGTGGCCCGCCGCGCCGGGGTCTCCCGCATGACGCTGTACCGGCGGTGGCCCGACGTGCGTTCCCTGGTCGGGGACCTGATGACCCGTGAGTGGGTCGACGTCGCCACCGGGGTCGTCCCCGAGCGCCGTCCGGACGTGCCGACCCGGGACCGGATGGTCGCCGGACTGGTGGCCGGGGTGCGCGCCTTCGGGGAGCACCCGCTGTTCCGCAAGATCGTGGACGTCGATCCCGAACTGCTCCTGCCCTACGTCCTCGACCGCCGCGGCGCCAGCCAGCAGGCCCTGCTGGGGCTGCTCGCCGACGACCTGCGCGAGGGACACGCCGACGGCTCGGTGCGCTCCGGACACGCCGAACGGCAGGCCCGCTCGCTGCTGCTGGTCGTCCAGTCCTTCGCCCTGTCCCTGCGGACCATGACCGACGAGGACGACCCCGACCTCGGCGCCGAGGCCCTCCTCGCCGAGCTGCGCGATCTCCTGGAGAGGACCCTCACGCCATGAACTCCCCCAGCGGCCCGCCCCCCGGGTCCTCCCTGTCGGCCCGCCGGCGCACCCACGAACTCGCCCGCACGGTGGGCGGCCCCACCGTCGACGTGCTGGTCGTCGGCCTCGGCGCCACCGGCGCGGGCGTCGCGCTCGACGCCGCCGCGCGCGGACTGAGCGTCGTCGCCGTGGACGCCCACGACCTCGCCTTCGGCACCTCCCGCTTCAGCAGCAAGCTCATCCACGGCGGGCTGCGCTACCTGGCCTCCGGCCAGCTCGACGTGGCCCACGAGAGCGCGGTGGAACGCGGGGTGCTGATGGAGCGCACCGCCCCGCACCTGGTGCGCGCCCAGCCGTTCCTGCTGCCGCTGACCCCGCTGGTCCCGCACCGTCAGGCCGCCCTCGCGCGCGCCGGGTTCCGGGCCGGCGACACCCTGCGGCTCGCCGCCCGCACCGCCCGCGCCACGCTCCCGCCGCCGCGCCGGCTGTCCGCGGTGGAGACCCGGCACCTGGCGCCCGTCCTGCGCGGCGACGGCCTGCGCGGCGGCCTGCTGTCCTGGGACGGCCGGCTCACCGACGACGCCCGCCTGGTGACCGCGCTGGCCCGGACCGCCGCCGCGCGCGGCGCCGTGGTGCTCACCCGCGTGCGGGCGCTCGCCCTGACCGGGACGGGCGCCCGGGTGCGGGACGAACTCACCGGCGAGGAGGGCGAGATCCGCGCCCGCGCGGTGATCAACGCCTCCGGCGTCTGGGCGGACGGCCTGGTCGACGGCATCCGCATCCGGCCCTCGCGCGGCACCCACCTGGTGCTGCGCCCCGACTGCCTCGGGCCGCTCCCGGCCGGCCTGCACATCCCGATCCCCGGCGAGTCCAACCGCTTCGTCCTCGTCCTGCCCCAGGACGACGGCCGGGTCTACGTCGGGCTCACCGACGAACCGGTGCAGGGGCCCGTCCCGGACGTCGCCGAGGCACCGGAGACGGACATCGGCTTCCTCCTCGACGTCCTCGGCTCGGTCGTGGACGTGCCGGTGCGCCGGGACGACGTCGTGGGAGCCTTCGCCGGTCTGCGCCCGCTGCTCGACACCACGGCCGGCGGCGGCGCGTCGGCCAGGACCGCCGACATCTCACGGCGGCACGCGGTCCTCACCTCGTCCGAGGGGGTGGTCACCGTCGTGGGCGGCAAGCTCACCACCTACCGGCGGATGGCCGAGGACGCCGTCGACACCGCGGTGCGTGTGCGCGGGCTGGCGGCCGGCCCGTCCCGCACGGCCGCGCTCCCGCTGGTCGGCGCCGCCGCACCGCGCACCCTGGCCGCGCTGCCCGCGCCCCGCCGGCTGGTGCAGCGCCACGGCACGGAGGCGCCGGCGGTCCACGCACTGGGCGCAGGCGACCCCCGGCTCCGGGAGCGCGTGCTGCCGTCCCACCCCGTCACCGGTGCCGAGGTGCTGTGGGCGCTGCGGCACGAGGGGGCCCTGGACGAGGCCGACGTCCTGGACCGCCGGACCCGCATCGGGCTGGTGCCCGCCGACCGGGAGGCGGCCCTGGACGCGGTACGGGACCTGCTGGACGGAGCGCTGACGCAGGGGGGTTGACCCGGGCGCGGGACCGGACCGTCCCGCCGGCCCCCGGGGGCCCCGCCCGGGCGCGGCGGGACCCCCGGCGGGCTCACCGGCTGTGCACGCCGACCTCGTACAGGGAGTAGCCCCACCGGGTTCCCCGCTCCAGGCCCTGCACCCGCACGTGCCGGGCCTGCACGGGGGTGAACCGGGCCGTGTCCAGGCCGCCGTCACCGGAGGCGGTGGACCAGACGGTGCGCCAGGTGGTGCCGTCGGTGGACACGTCGACGCGGTAGGAACGGGCGTAGGCGCGTTCCCAGTCGAGCGTGACCCGTCCGATCCGCCGGGTCTCGCCCAGGTCGATCCGCAGCCACTGGCCGTCGTCCCAGTCGCTGGCCCAGCGCGTGCCCCGGTCGCCGTCGACGGCGCGTCCCGCCGCGTAGCTGGTGAACGGGTTCCACTCGGCGGAGGAGGCCGTGGCGGGGGCGCCCTCGGCGAGGTTCACCTCGGAGCGGTGGGCCTCGGAGGCACCCCAGGTGCCGAGGTAGGACTCGGCGCCGCGGAACAGTTCGTCCACCACGTCCTGGCCGCCGACCCGCCGGATGTCCTCGATCCAGTCGGGCACCAGCCCGTGGTGCGCGGCCCCGTCGGTGTTGAGGTCCCAGGTGCGCTCGCCGGTGGTCTGCCGGTCGAGGACGGACCCGCCGTCGACGCTGCGGAAGGGGTACGTGACGGGGTTCGGGGCGTCCGCGCCGCGGGGCGCGGGCCAGCCGCCGACGCCGTTCATGTCGGTGCCGTAGCCGTAGCCGACGCCGTGCTTCTGGCGCAGTGCGCCAGTCCGTGCGGCCTCCGCGACGAAGTGCTCGGAGCCGTTCATGTACTGGGCGATGAAGCCGCCGAGACCGTAGACGCGGTCGGTCCAGTCCAGGTCCATCCAGCTGTGCGAGGAGATCACGCCCGGGTACGACTCGGCCTCCAGGATGTCGAGGACGCGGCCGGTGGCCTTGACGCTCATGTGGTCGATCTCGAGCATCATGTTGCGCTTCATCATGCCGCGCACGGCGTACTCACCGAGGTCGGTGAGCCCCCGGACGTTGCACCGGGCGTCCTCGGCGTAGCGGGGCAGGTCCACGCCGTCGGGCAGCTTCTGCTCCGCCCCGGGCGCGGCGGTCAGGCCGATGGGGTTGTCGTGCTGGGGGCCGGTGCACTTCTCGGTGCGCCAGAAGGTGCCGGTCGACAGGAACTGGCCGACGTTGATGGCGGTGCCGAGCGCGCCCGAGTCGAAGCGCACGCCGCACAGCGCGTTGTCGAACTTGTGGCACAGGAACATGCTGCGCACGCCGAGGTCGTACAGCTCGTCCAGTCCGGCGTCGATGTCGGCCCGGTCGCACTGCGCGATGTCCAGGATCTGCTTGCACCCGAAGGGCTCGGACGTCTCGACGCCCAGCACCACGGCCAGCTTGCCCTGTTCGACGACGTGGCGGGCCTGCGCGCTGTCGGTGACGATGCGGAACCAGCCCTTGCCGGGGCCGCCGTACATCCGGTCGACGAAGTCCTGCATGTCGTAGGTGAGTTGCGCCTGCAGCCGGATGGAGGTCATCTCGTCGCAGCTGCGGTCCTTGAAGAAGTACACCGAGCAGATGACGCCGTTGGTGACGAGGTCGTTGACCAGCACGCGCTGTCCGCCGCGCCAGGCGCGTTCGATCCAGGCGTAGTAGTTCTGCTGGTGGGTCAGGGAGTCGTGGGCCGGCCAGTCCTTGAAGGAGGGCCACCCCACGGGGTCGTGCCGGCCGTCGCCGCCGTTGGTGATGAAGTCGAACACGGCGAGCGAGCCGTCGGGGTAGTGCTCGGGGCAGTCCTTGAGCGCCTCGGCGACGCCCCGGTCGGAGAACGGCTTGCCGCAGATGAGCCGGCCGCCGAACGCCTCGTTGGACATGATGTGGTTGTGCGCGTCGACGAACCCGCGTACCTCTCCGGCGGAGTTCGTGCCCTGGAACGGCTCACCGGTGACGCCGATCCCCGAGTCCGGGGACGGGCGGGCCGTCGGGTCCCACCAGTCGCCGTCGGCGGCGGAACTCGGTGTGGGACCGAGGGCCGCCGCCAGGACGAGCAGGATCAGGGACAGGAAGGCGACTGGTCGGCGTCTGCCGGTGGAGCGTCGAACGATGGTCACGGCCCACGTCCCTCCGTCGGCGGTCGGCACGGCCGCTCGACGGGCGGGGAACGGGGGACCCCCGGCTTGTCATGACCGCGCACAGTACGGGCCGAGGATCGCTACTGGTGCGTAAGGAGTCAAGACTCCGGGAGCCGGCAGTCGCTCGCGAAGGGGACGGGACGCGCCCGGGAGCCGTTCGGGGCACGGACGGGACACGCCCCTCCGCCGCAGGGCCACCGCGGCGCGGCGGAGCCCCGGCCGGGCGGACTACTCCCCCGCTCCCGTCTCGTAGTGCAGCGAGATGGACCGCAGCACGTCCGTGGCGGACACGTCGGTGCGGCCCGCGTCGTGGACCTCGGCGAGCTGGACGAAGGCGAACGCCAGCGCGGAGGTGATCTGCACGATCGCGGGCCCCAGCTTCGCCGTGACGATGTCCGCGACCTCGCGGGCGCCGGCGTCGGCCGGCAGCTCGATGTGCGGCAGCATCTCCTCCAGCAGCTTGGAGACCGCGCCGCTGTTGGTGACCGCGTCGGGGTCGGCCCGCAGTTGCCGCCGCATCTCCAGCGCCTCGGTGAGGATCCCGACGCCCCGCTGCATGAACTCGCGCTGCTCCATGACCACAGCCTAGACAGCCGCACCCCCTTCCCCCAGGGCGCCGACGGATCCCGCTCGCCCGGCGCCTCGGGCACCCCTCCCGGACAGCCCAGATTACCTACCGGTATGTCGTGACTTGCCCGACGGCCAGCAGTAGAACCAGTTTCAATCACCCCCGATCCGAGGAGTGCCCCATGAGCACCACCCTCCAGGAGAGAGACAGATACGGCGGAATCTCACGGCGCGGATTCATCGCTGGAACAGGTTCCATTCTGGGCGCCGCGGCGATCGCCGCGCACGCGTCGCCCGCCCAGGCCGCACCCCGCCCCCGGCCGCTCTCCGGCGGCGCCGTCATCGAACCGGGCGCCCGCGTGCCGGTGCTCGTGATCGGCACCGGGTACGGCGGCGCGGTCACCGCACTGCGGCTCGCCCAGGCCGGTGCCGAGGTGCACATGGCCGAGATGGGCATGGCCTGGGACACCCCCGGCGAGGACGGCAGGATCTTCGCCAACACCACCCGGCCCGACTACCGTTCGTACTGGCTGCGCACCCGGACCAAGCAGCCGCTGAGCAACTTCCTGGGCTTCCCGCTCGACAAGGACGTCCCCCGCTACACCGGCATCCTGGACGCCGAGGACCTGGGCGGCATCCTCGTCTACCAAGGGCGGGGCGTCGGGGGCGGCTCCCTGGTCAACGGGGGCATGGCGGTGACACCCCGGCGCGAGAACTTCCACGCCGTGCTGCCCACCGTCGACCCCGACGAGATGTACGAGGTGCACTACCCGCGCGCCAACGCCGAACTCGGCGTCGGCAGCGTCGACCCCGCCTGGTTCGACACCGCGGAGTGCTACCGGTACGCCCGCGTGGGGCGCCGGCACGCCGAACGGTCCGGATTCCCCTTCGTGTTCGTGCCGGACGTCTACGACTGGGACTACATGGAGCGCGAGGCCGCCGGCACGGTTCCGCGGTCGGCCCTCGCCGGGGAGATCCTCTACGGCAACAACCACGGCAAGAAGTCGCTCCAGCAGACCTACCTGGCCCGGGCGAGGTCCACCGGCCGGGTCACCGTCTCCCCGCTGCACCGGGTCACGTCGGTCGCCCCCGCGTCCGGCACCGGCTACACCGTGGGCATCGAGCAACTCGCCACCGACGGGCGGGTCACGGCCACCAAGTCGGTGACGGCGGACCGGGTCTTCTTCGCCGCGGGCAGCGTCGGCACCAGCAAGCTGCTGGTGCGGATGAAGGCCACCGGCGCCCTGCCCGCCCTCAACGGGGAGGTCGGCCGGGGCTGGGGCGACAACGGCAACGTGATGTGCGGACGCGCCAACCACCTGTGGGACCCGACCGGTTCCCTGCAGTCCTCGATCCCGTGCGCGGGCATCGACAACTGGGCCGCGGGCGGCGCCTTCGCCGAGATCGCGCCGCTGCCCACGGGCATCGAGACCTGGGCGTCGTTCTACCTGTCGATCACCGCCAACCCGCACCGGGCCCGCTTCGGCTGGAACGCCGCGGCCGGGCGGGTGGAGCTCGACTGGCGCACCGCCTGGAAGCAGCCCTCCATCGACATGGCCAGGACGATCTTCGACCGGATCAACGCGAAGGAGGGCACGATCTACCGGACCGACCTGTTCGGCGTCCACAAGATCTGGGGCGACCACCTCACCTACCATCCGCTGGGCGGCGCGGTGCTGGACCGGGCCACCGACCACCACGGGCGCCTGCACGGCTACCGGGGTCTGTACGTGGTCGACGGCGCGCTGGTCCCCGGCAACACCACCGTCAACCCGTTCGTCACCATCACCGCCCTCGCGGAGCGCAACATCGCGCGGATCATCGCCGATGACCTGTGAGGACGCTGCGGGGCCGGGCTGACCAGGGGTGCCGTCGGACACCCCGGCCGCCCGGCCCTTTCTCAGCCTCAGTGCCCGGGCAGGACGCACACGGTGTCGAGGCCGAGCACCCGGTTGAGCCGTCCGAAGGCCAGCCAGGAGCCGAGGCTCATGGTCAGTTCCACGATCTCCCGCTGGCTGTAGTGCGCGGCCATCCGGGACCAGAACGCGTCGTCGAGGCGGTGGTGGTCCAGCGCATAGCGCTCGGCGTACTCGGCGGCCAGCCGGGTGCGCGCGTCGAAGGAGGCCGTGGTGCGCCAGTCGGCGACCGCGTCGGCGAAGCCGTCCTCGACCTTGTGCCCGTCGCGTTCGGTGCGCCAGTCCAGGCAGAAGGCGCAGCCGTTGATCTGCGCGACCCGCAGCCGGGCCGCCTCGAACTCCCGCAGGCCGAGGGTGGTGTGGGCGTAGACGGCCAGCGAGAAGTCGGCCGCGGCCGGGCCGATGCCGGGCACCATCTCGCCCCACACATAGGAGATGGGGTTCTCTCCCTCGGGGATGTCGATGCGCAGGGTCATGCGGTCACGTCCTTCCCGGCCCGCCCAGGCGGCCGACGGCGGCCCGCAGCGGGATGTCGAGCGCGTCGTAGAGGCCGGGTTCCGCCTCGGTCAGCCAGTCGACGGCGTTCACCAGTCGTCCGACGGCGGTGGCGTTGCCGCCCGCGGACGCGTTGCCGCCCTCGTCGCTCGCCCGCACCGTGACGTCGATCCGCGGGCGGCCCTCGATGACGACCCGGTGCACCCCGGCGGCGTCACCGGGCGGCTGGGGCCAGTCCGGGGCGCAGGAGGGGTGGATCCGGGTGACGTGCTCGACGACGATGCGGGCCTCGCCCCCGACGACACCGCACACCTCGAAGCGGACGGCGCCCTGGGTGCCCGCCTGGAACTCGCCCATCGCCGCGGTGACGACCGTGGCCTGCAGCGGGCGTCGCTCCACGGTCTCGGTCACCTCGTCGAGCTCGGCGCCCAGGGCCCGGGCCATCATGCGCACCTGGCCGCCCCACACCGCCGTGGGCACGGACTCCAGCAGCATCAGGGGCTGGTGCTCCATGGGCTGCCCCATGCCGACCAGGTGGCGCACCGAGTCCTCCTGGTCGTAGGTGGAGTAGTCGAAGATCTCCTGGCAGCGGATCGCGTCGATGCGGGAGCCGACCCCGCTGATCAGCAGGGGCAGCACGTCGTTCGCCCAGCCCGGGTCGACCCCGGAGACGAACAGGGAGCCGCCGCCCGCGGCCACCGCGTCCAGCAGCGGTGCCCTGATCCCGGGCGGCGCGTTGCGCTGGTCGTACAGGCCGTACACGGACGGGGTGACCACCACCGCCCCGGACCGGACCGCCCGCGCGATGTCCTCCAGCGCGGCATCGGGACGGACCTCGCCGGAGGCCGCGTAGACCACCGCGCGGGGCCGGGCGGCCAGCACCGCGGCCACGTCGTCGGTCGCGGCCACGCCCAGCCGCTCGTCGAGACCCGACAGCTCGCCCGCGTCCCGGCCGACCTTGGCCCGGTCGGCGACCAGCACCGCCGTGAGGTCCAGCGCGGGGTGCGCGGCCACGGCGCGGACGGCCGCGCGGCCGACGTTCCCGGTACCCCACACCACCGTGGAAATCATGGCCGGAGGGTAGCGACGGGGCCCGTACCTTCCCAGAGCCGTGCACCGAAAATCATGGCGGCCGGACCGGTGGGCCGACGGGCGGGGACTCGGGTCCGGCCTCCGGGCCGCGGCGGACCGCCAGCCGCGGGGCACGGAGAGGGCCGCACACAGACTGGCTGCCCCCCACCGACCGGCACTATGATCCGATACACCCGGACAGGCACCTTTCGCCCGGAGGGCGATCACGGGCCGCCTCGTCCTCGGCCCCGAGTGAGTGATCCATGTCCCGTACCGGCCCCGCGGACGACGGCGACGAGTTGCTGACCAGACTCGGGACGCTGACCGCTCAGGCACGCGCGCAGGCCGAGGTGCAGCGCTCCCGGGTCGAGCTGGCCGTGGCCCTCCAGCGCGGCATGCTGCCCCGGGATCTGCCCGAGGCCCCCGGAGTGCACCTGGCCGTGCGCTACGCGCCCGCCTACCAGGGCCTCAACGTCGGCGGCGACTGGTACGACGCCTTCCCCATGCCCGACGGCCGGATCGCCCTGTCGATCGGCGACGTACAGGGGCACAACATCGAGGCGGCGGCCTTCATGGGCCAGGTGCGGGTCGGCCTGCGGGCCCTCGCCTCCGTCACCGGGGAGCCCGGGGAGCTGCTCGCCCGGACCAACGACCTGCTGCTGTCGCTGGGCTCGTCGCTGTTCGCCACCTGCACCTTCATGCGGCTCGACCCCGGCAACGGGGTGCTGGAGAGCGCGCGGGCCGGCCACCTGCCGTGCGTGTGGGCCACGGCGGACGGCCGGTCGGGCGTCACCGACGACGAGGGGGGTCCGCCCCTGGGCGTCCAGCCCGGCGCGGCCTACCCCGTCACCCGCTACCGGCTGACCACGGGCGGGGTGTTCGTGATGCTCACCGACGGTGTGGTGGAGGGGCCGTCGATGCCGCTCGACGAGGGGCTGGGGCAGGTCGTGCGGCTGGCGGGCGTCGCGGCCGTCGCCGCCATGGACGCGGACGCACTGGCCGCCTCCGTGATCAAGGGCGCGGAACGGGTGGGGCACGACGACGACGCCGCCGTCCTGGTCCTCGCGCACGACCCGCGAGCCGCTGCGCCATAGGGCGGGGGCCCGCCGCTCCCGCCTCGCAGACGGCGCGGCGCCGGTGTCTCATGTCTGATGTGACGACCAGCCTGGATCCGCGGGCAGCCGCCGTCTTCACCGTACGGACGCTGGCGATCGCCGCCTGCTACTACGCCGCGGGACGGCTGGGCCTGCTGCGCGAACTGGTCATCGAGGACTCGGTCGTCAGCCCCGTCTGGCCGCCCACCGGCGTCGCGACGGCCGCGCTGCTGATCTACGGACTCAGGGTGTGGCCGGGGATCTCCCTGGGCGCCTTCGCGGTCATCCTGTCCCTGACGACGTCCCCCGAGCCCTCCGCCCTCGGCCTGGTGGCCGGCAATACCATCGCCCCGGTGTGCGGCTGCCTGATGCTGCGCCGGGTGGGCTTCCGCACCGATCTGGCGCGCCTGCGGGACGGGCTGGCCCTCGTCTTCCTGGGCGCGTTCGGCGCCATGCTGATCAGCTCCGGCACCGGGGCCGGACTGCTCGCGGCGACGGCCGGGGTCGGCGAGCAGAGCTTCTGGGCGCTGTGGCTGGCCTGGTGGGTGGGCGACGCGATGGGCGTACTGATCATCACGCCGGTCCTGCTGCTCCTGTGGCGGCTGCGGCTGCGCCGGCCGTGGCGGTGGGACCGGTGGAAGGAGGCGGTGGGCCTGGCACTCATCGCGTGCTGTCTGGTGCCGATCGCCACCCGCAGCCCCGCCAGCCTGCTGTTCCTGGTGTACCCGCTGGTCATCTGGGCGGCCCTGCGCTTCCAGCTGGCGGGCAGCATGCTGTGCGTGCTGCTGGCCTCCGTGATGGCCACCGTCGCGGCGACGGACCGGGCCGGCCCCTTCCAGGAGCTGAACCGGGTCGAGGTGATGCTGAATCTCCAGGCGTTCAACGGGGCGATGGCGCTGACCGCCCTGCTGCTGTCCGCGGTGATCACCGAACAGCACAACACGAGACGGTCGGTGGAGCGGGCCTGCCAGGAGCTGATGGAGGTGCTGGAGCACCTCACCGCCGGGGAGAGCGGCCCCGGGCGCCCCGAGAGACGGCCGCGGGAGCATCCGCCGCCGGACCTCGACAGCACCTGAGGCCCGGACCGGGCGGGCCCGCCACCGGGCGCGAGCCGTCACCGGTGGCGGCCCGCGGCGCCCTGACTAGGGTGAAAGAGGGGGCAGAGCTGCCGGAGCGAGGTGCGTATGAGCGGGTCGGACAGCCCCCAGGTCGGCGAAGGCGCCATGGGGCACGGGTACGCCCGGCACTCCCGCGTGCAGCACCGCGCCGCCGACCACGGGATGCCTCTGCTGCACCGCGCCCTGGAGACGATGGTCGTGCCGCGCGACGGCTCCCCGTTCCGGGTCGCCGACCTCGGTGCGGCGGCCGGGACCAACTCGCTGGCCCCGCTGCGTGCCGTGGTGGAGGGGGTCCGTGCCCGCACCGGTGCCCGCACCCCGGTCACGGTGGTCCACACCGACATCCCGGCGAACGACTTCAACGCCCTGTTCGACACCCTCACCGGCTCCCCCGACTCCTACGTGCAAGAGCCCGACGTGTACGCCTGCGCGCAGGCCCGCTCCTTCTACGAACCTCTGTTCCCGACCGCGGAACTCCACCTGGCCTGGAGCGCGATCGCCGTGCACTGGCTGTCCCGGGTGCCCGGTCCGGTCATGGGCCACGTCTTCAGCTCCCGGGCCACCGGCGCGGTGCGCGAGGCGCTGCGGGAGCAGTCCCGGCAGGACTGGGAGGCGTTCCTGACCCACCGGGCGCGGGAGCTGCGCTCCGGCGGTCAGCTCGTCGTCCTGGGCGGGGCGTGCACCGACGACGGCGCCAGCGGCGCCGAGGGGCTGATGGACGCCGCCGACGACGTCCTGGGCGACCTGGCGCGGCAGGGCCTGATCACGTCTGCCGAGTACGCGCGGATGACGATCCCCACCTGGAACCGCACCGCGGAGGAGTTCCTCGCGCCGCTGCGCACGGAACCGCTGGCGGAGGTGCTCAAGGTCGAGGAGCACGACCTGGTGGCCCTGCCCGACCTGCACCTGGAGCGGTTCGAGGAGAGCGGGGACGCCGCGGCCTTCGCCGAGGGGGTGACGGGCTTCTTCCAGGCCGCCTTCCAGCCGTCCCTGTTCAGTGCGCTCGACCCGGGACGCTCCGAGGCGGAGGTGTCCGCCGCGGCCGGGGCGCTCGCGGAGGGGCTGCGGGCCCGCGCCGCCGCCGACCCCAAGGCGGTGGAGACCCACTGGCACGTGGTGACGCTGCGGATCACCCGCCGGTGACGCCGTACCCCCGGCGCCGTCTCACGCCCCGGGCCCACGCCGCGACGCCGGGTGCGCGACGTAGGCGCCCATGCCCGCCATGACGCCGGCGGCCGCCACCAGCAGGGCCGCGGAGAGTCCCACCCGCAGCAGCAGGGTGCCGATCGCCGCCCCGGCGACGACGGCCATCAGGCCGGCCGCCCGGTACCGCTGCAGCTCTCCCCCTGTTCCCCCGCCCAGGGCCGAGGTCCGGATCAGGGTGACCAGGGTGCCGGTGACCAGGGTGGTGTTCAGCACCGCCCCGAGCCGCCACATCGTGGCGCTGCGCAGACCCATCGCGAGGGCCGTCAGGGCGATCACCACCAGGTGCCGGGGCACCGGGTCGCGTTGGTCGACCAGGTCCAGGCCGATGGCCGTGACCCCCGCCGCGACCAGCAGGGTGGCCGCGGTGGTCGCCGAGGTGAACAGCCACAGGCGGTAGCGGCGGGCCGCCATCGCCGCACCCAGCCGGCTGCCGACGACGGCGCCCGCGGCGAACGCGGTGAGCGCCGTGCCGGACCCGAGCGGTTCCAGGCCGTCCGCGCCGGCGGCCGCGAAGCCGAGAAAGAGGAGGTTGCCGGTCATGAAGGCGGTGAAGATCTGCCCGAGCCCGAGGAAGGCCACGGCGTCGACGATCGCGGTGACGGCGGTGACCGCGACGAGCGCCTTCGGCAGCGGGTCGGACGAGGCGTGCCGGGTCATGCGCCCCGCCCCGGCGGCACCGCCGCGGAGCGGCACCGTACGGCGGCGCCCGGCCGCCGTACCCACCCGGACGGGCTACGGCGGCCCGCCGTCCGGCGACGCGCGGCCGGCGGCGCGGCGGCGTGACGTGCGCCCGCGCTCACCGGAGGAGGGACTCCGCGTCCCCCATCACGACGACCGGGTGCTGGTCCGGGTCGAGGACGCGCAGGAGCTCCTTCATGTGCCGCTCCTTCAGGCTCACGCATCCCTGGGTGGGCCCGTCGTGGTCGACGTGCAGCCACACGCCGCCGCCCCGGTCGGCGCCGAGCGGCCGGGTCCGGTCCAGCGGGGAGGTGCCCGGCACGCGGTTGTAGTCGATCGCGATGACGTAGTCGAACGACCCCTCGAGCGACTCCCCTTCGAAGCCGGTGCCGCTGATGGCGAAGCCCGGGGACTGGTCGTAGGTCAGCCGGGTCCCGGGGTCGGGCAGGAGCCCGCCGGCGTCGCTCAGGGTGAACACGCCGACGGGGGACCTCAGATCGCCCATGCGGTGGTCGTCGGTCCAGCCCTTCAGGGCGTTGTGGGCCGGCCAGGCCGGACCCGCCTCCCATCCGGTGGCGGTCCGCCGGTGCAGCACGGCCTCGGAGCGGGAGGAGTCCTTGCCGCGGCCGGTGACCACGACGACCTGACCGGTGTCCCCGGGGATCTGCCCGAGGGTCTCCGGTCCCAGTCCGGGCAGCCGGGCGGGGGCGGTGGTCGCCACTCCGGCACCCGCCCTGCCCTGCGCGGTGCCCGCGGCACCGGGTGCGCCGGCCGCCGGGGCCACGGAGGCCGGGGCGGACGTCGCCGGGGCCTTCTCCGGTGCGGCGTCCGGCGCCGGGCCGCCCCCGAGAACACCGCACGCGGACAGGGCCGCTGTCACGACGAGGGCGACGACCACCGACGGCAGGCGGCGGCGCGCGCGGACAGGGGCGGACGGCCGTCCCGCCCGGACCGGAGGGCGGTGCCGGTGGCCCTCACGCGGTGGACGCTCGATCGATGAAGCCATGGGGTCAGCCTGACTTCGGCGGGCCGGAAACCGTCGGTCCGGCGCGCGGGTCCGGCGCCGGTGCCCCGAGTGGAGCAAGACCCCGTCCGCGGGGGAACAGGCGTTCCGCGCACCGCGTGTGGGGACGGTGACCCTCCGGGAGGAGCCACGGGCCGGGCCGGGCGGCCGTAGCATGACTGGCCACCAGGACACCTACGGGAGGGACACCGCCATGTCCGAGAGCACCACTGCCGCCACGGATCTCACGTCCCACTACACCGCGCAGGTGGCGAGCGACCTCGAGCGCAACATCAAGGAGCAGGAACGTATCAGCGGTGACATCGCCGCGCTGCAGCAGCAGTTGGCCGCCCTGCAGCACGACCACGCCGTCCTGCTGAACATGCAGCAGGCGCTGGGGGCCGCGCCCGCGCAGCCGGAGGCGGAGGCGCCGGCCGGGAGCACGACCGTCCCGGCGCCACGGCGGAAACGGGGCGCCAAGGAGGCCGCGGAACAGCCGAAGCGCGGGAGGAGGAGCACGTCGGCGGCGCGACGGGCCCCGGGGCGCGAAAGCTCGGGAAGGGCGGCCGGGAAGGCGCCGGCGCGTGCGGCGGGCGGGGCGAAGGCGAAGGGGACGTCGGAGGGTCCCAAGCTGGTCGACCTGGTCCGCGGACATCTGGCGGAGCAGGGCGAGCCGCGCTCGGCGGCCGAGATCACCAGGGCGCTCGGGGCGGCCCACCCCGAACGCGCCGTCAAGATCACCGTGGTGCGCAGCACGCTGGAGGGGCTGGTCGCGCGCAACCGGGCCCAGCGCAGCAAGCAGGGCTCGTCGGTCTTCTACAGCGCGCCGGACGCCACCGCCCCGGACACCGGGGAGGGCGACGCCTCCGCGTCCTGACAGCCCGGGGCGCCGGTTCACCCGCCGATGAGATGTTCCCGTCCGGCCGCTTGGGAGGCGGGTGCCGCCCTTCGGCCGGGAATCGGCAGGGGGATCGCCTGCCTCGTCGGTCCGCCGGGCGGACGTTCAGGCGAGGAAGGCCAGGCCCTCGCGCCGCACCGGATGACGGAAGCCGGCCCCTGCCGCCCACCGCCGGGCCTCGGCGACCGCGCAGTCCGCCAGGCGGCGCCATTCGTTGCCGAGCGCACCGGCGACGTGCGGGGTGATGAGGACGTTCCCGCAACTCCACAACGGGTGCTCCGGCGGCAGGGGTTCGGGGTCGGTCACGTCGAGCACCGCGCGGATGCGACCGGCGAGGGCGGCGTCGGTCAGCGCGTCCTGGTCCACGACCGCGCCGCGCGCGGTGTTCACCAGCACGGCGCCGGGCCGCATGGACCCGATCAGTTCGCGGCTCACCAGTCCCCGGGTGGCCGGCAGCAGCGGGGTGTGCACGCTGACCGTGTCGCACCCGCGGAACAGCTCCGCCAACCCCACGCGCCGCACCCCGAGTTCACGGGCCTCGTCGTCCGTGACGTACGGGTCGTACAGCAGCACGTCGATGTCGTGGGGGCGCAGCAGGCCGATGACCCGGCGCCCGATGAGCGACGCGGAGAGGATGCCGACGGTGCGGCGGTGGTTGCCGACGGAGCGGGGGGTGCGCAGCCAGTCGGGGCGGGTGCGGGAGGTCCGGTAGGCGTGGGCGGACTCCAGGACGTGCTTGCCGGTCAGCAGGATCATGGCGAGGGTGTACTCGGCGACCGGCACGGCGTTGGCCGCGGCGGCGGAGGAGACCTCGATGCCGCGTTCCCAGCAGGCGTCGGTGACATGGCCGCGTACACTGCCCGCGGTGTGCACGACGGCCCGCAGCAGCGGCGCCGACTCCAGCACCGCCGCGTCCAGGGGCGGGCAGCCCCACCCGGTGACCAGCAGTTCGGTCCCGGCGAGCACGGCGCGGGCCTCGGGGGTGGTGAGGTCGTCGAGCACCGGGTGCCCGGTGAGGTCGCAGACCGCGGCGAGGGCCGCGAGGAACTCGGCGTCGAGGACGGCGGCCGCGGCGTCCGGGGACATGGCCAGGGCGGCGCGCGGGCGGCGGCCGGGGGGCGGCTGGGTCATGGGGGTGACACAACCGTCCGGCACGGTGAACGGTCAAGGGCCGGCCGGGGAACGGCACCCGGCCGCTCCCCCGGCCCCGGCGTCCGCGGGCCGGCCGTCAGCCTTCGGACGCCCGGGTCACCGCGAGGGACAGGTCGTTGTCGACGGTGTAGTAGGGCCGCAGTGCCGCTCCGCCGACCGTGACCCGCGGATACACGTGCACACGTTTGCGGTCCGCCACGTCGTCGAGCAGGCGGCCGACCCGGATGAGCGGCGCGTCCACGGCGGGCCGCACGTACACGTCCCAGATGTGGTCCCCGTCGTCCACGGGTTCGGCGTGGGGCACCGTGAAGGTGACGTCCCGGCCGTCGGCGTCCACCGGAAGCTCGCGCACGGTGCCGGTGCGCGCGCGCAGCCGCAGCACCGCGGCGGCTCCGTCGGCGCACCGCGCCCCGTGGAGCCGGGCGCGCAGAGTCAGGGCGCGGTCGTCGAGGGCGAGCGGCCCGGCTTCCGCGTGCGCGGTGCGCAGCCAGGCCCGGACGGCGAGGAAGCCGTCCCTGGTGGTGTAGGGCACGCGGACCGCCACCGGTGAGGGCCGGTCGCGGCGGCGGCCGTCGACGAGGGCCCGGACGTCCCGCAGCCGGGGGCGCAGTCGTCGGCGCGCCCCGTCCGGGCCGGTCAGCAGGTACATGTCCCAGCGGCCCTCCACCAGCGCGGGCTCCGGGGGCAGTTCGGCGCGCGGCCGGCCGTCGTCGCCGTCCTGCCGGAGGCCGATCACCAGCGGTTCCTCCTCCGGGCGTCCCTTGCCGGGGCGCCGGACCAGCGCGAGCCGGGCGTGTTCCGGCGCGGGCCCGCAGAGGGTGACGGTGAGGCGGCCGGAGGCGTCGGCCGTGCAGTCGGCGCGGGGGTGGGGATCGCGTTCGCCGGCGGTCATCGGCGTCCCTTCCGGAGCGTGCGCAGGGTGCGGGAGGCCGCGATGCGGGCGAGGTCGCGTGCGGCGTGGCCGTGGCCGACGAGGGCGTGGTGCAGTCCCGCGCGGACCGGAGCGGGCCGGGTGCCGGCGGCGCGGGCCTCGGTCGCGGCCCGCAGCAGGCGCTCCGCCCGCGCCACGACGGGTCCCGGGGCGTACCGTGCGGCGCGGGTGAGGGCGGCCCGGGCCATGCGGCGGCGCAGGACGTCGTCGCGGACCAGGTCCAGCAGGGCGGCGGCGAAGGCGTCGGTGTCGCCGGGCGGCACCAGGCGGCCGTCCGTGCCGTCGGCGATGATCTCGCGCGGGCCGTGCGGGCAGTCGGTGCTGACCACGGGCAGGCCGCAGCGCAGGGCCTCGACGAGGGTCATGCCGAAGGGTTCGAAGTCGGCGGCGGCCGCGCCGATCGCGCCCTTGACCCATTCGGCCTCCATGGGGCTGGCCGTGCCCATGAGGAACACGTGGTCCCACAGCCCGAGTTGCTCGATCAGCGCCCGCAGGCGGTCGTGTTCCTCGCCCCGGCCGTAGATGCGCAGCTGCCAGTCGGGGAACTCCGCCACGACGCGGGCGAACGCCCGGACGATCAGGTCGTAGCGCTTGACGGGGACCAGCCGTCCGGCGGCGATCACCACGTGCGCCGTGCCGTCGGCGGGGGGCAGCACGGGGTCGGGCACGCTGTTGGGCAGTGCTTCCACGCGCACCCCGGGCAGCCGCATGCGGCGCCGGTAGGCGTCGGCGTCGGCCTCGGTGACCGTGGTGAGCACGTCGAGGCCGCGGTAGGCGCGGCGCAGTGCGGTCCGCAGCCGCGGCGAGTGGTGGGCGAGCGTGAGGTGCTCCTGTCCGATCCGGGCGACCCGGTCGGGGGCCTGGAGCGCGAGGTGCACGTTGAGTCCCGGCCGGGTGCCGACGACCACGTCGGCGTCGGTGGCGGCGAGGCACTCGGCGATCCGCCGGTCCGTCAGTTCGCTGTACTGGTGGTAGCGGTACTCGGCGGCCGGGAAGACGGCGGCCGGTCTCCGGTGCAGCGGATGGTCCTGTTCCCGTCTCAGATCCACCAGGGCCCGCAGGGCGACGCCGGGCCCCGGGGTGAGGTTCGGGTCCTCCCGGTGGCGCAGGACGGAGACGATCTCCACGTCGTGTTGCGCGGCCAGGGCGGCGGCCAGGTTGAACGTGGTGGTGATCGTCCCTCCGATCCCGTAGGCGTTGTGGATCAGAAAAGAGATCTTCATGGCGGTCAAGACCGCATCATTCGTTCAGGCGTTGTCTGCTGTTATCACTTTGTGGCCCCGGCCGGGCCGGGAGAGTCCGGGCCCGGCCGCTGGATCCGCATGCCGGGGCGCCGTCGGTGGACGGTCAGGTACGTCAGTCCGCCGTCGTCGGCCGCGAGGGCGCGGGTGGAGCCGTGCGGCAGCCAGGTCAGGGTGCCCGAGGTCAGCACATGCGTCCCGTCCGGGGCGGTGAGGGTGCCGCTGCCGGCGAGGACCAGCAGCAGGACGTCCAGTTCGGGCTCGCGGTGGGTGTCGACCCGGCGGCCGGGCGGGATGCGCACGACGTTGGCGTCGAGCTGGCGGCCGGGCTCCGCCAGCCGCCACAGGGCCCCGCCGGGGGCGTCGTCGAGTGCGGCCAGGGCGGCCGTGTCGCTCAGGATCCGCGGGAGCGGGTCGTCGTCGCCGGGCGGCACGGGGGTCTCACTGCCGTCTGCCGTCATCAGGTGTCACCTGTCCCGTGGGGTTCGTGGCGCGGGTGCCGGGAGCTCGGACCGGCATCGCAAATAGGAACCTAGCATGCGCATTTGGCCGGGCGGCCGAACGCCTCACCCGGCCCGGGTGCGCGGCGGCGGGGCGCCCCCTCGGCCGGCGGACGGCAGGGCCGCGCCCTCGTCGGGGCTCCCTCACGGGGAGGCCGGTCCGGGCGTGCCGTCGCCGTGCCCGTGGTAGCGCACCAGGAGCATCGCGGCGTCGTCGCCGGGCGGGCCGCCCGCGTGCTGGACGAGGTCCTCGCGCAGCGCCTCCAGGGCGCGGTGGGTGTCCGGTTCCTTCAGCAGGTGGGTGCGCTCGCCGAGCGGGTAGAAGCGGCCGTCCTGGTCCCGTGCCTCGGTGACGCCGTCGGTGTGGAACAGCAGTTGCTCACCGCGGGCGAAACCGACCCGGAAGGGCCGCGGCCCGTCGGCGGCCAGCGCGCCCAGGCCCAGCGGCAGGGCGTACGACGGCGGCTCGGGGAAGTCGGCGCTGCCGTCGCGCCGGACCAGCATCGGTGCGGGGTGACCGTAGTTGAGGAGCACCACCTCCCGGTCGGCACCGATCTCCGCCAGGATCGCGGTGACGAAGCGTTCGCCCTCCAGTTCACGGGCCACGCTCCGCTCCACGCGCGCCCCGAGTCCGACGAGGTCCGGTTCGTCGTAGGCGGCTTCGCGGAAGGCGCCGAGCACCACGGCGGCCGTCTCCACGGCGGCCAGGCCCTTGCCCTGGACGTCGCCGACGATGATGCGCACGCCGTGCGGCGAGGACACCACCTCGTAGAGGTCCCCGCCGATCCTGGCCTCCGCGACGGCGGAGGTGTAGGACACGGCGACCTGGACGGGCCCCGCGGTCAGCGGCACCGGCCGCAGCAGCACCTGCTGGGACACCTCGGCGATCGAGCGCACGCTGGCGAGTTCGGCCTCCCGCCGGGAGCGCGCCACGGCGGCGGCGATGCCGACGCCGGTGACCCCGGCCACCGACCCCATCGCCGCGTAGCCCCGCCGTTCGGCGAACAGCCCGTTGTAGAGCCCGAGGCCGACGCAGAGCAGGAGGGCCAGCGCGCCGATCACGGCGGTCCGGCGCCAGCCGCCCACCAGTCCCGCGAAGGCCGGGCCCAGCGACACCAGCGGCAGCAGCCCGACCCCGGGTCCGGCCAGGAGGTCCATGACCGCGATCGCCGCCATCACCACGAACGGCGTCAGGGCCAGCGCCGTCTGGCCCGGTGGCGGCTTGCTGTCGGTCATCCCCTGCTCCCACGGTGTCGACGCGCTCCGGCCCGCCCCGGTCCCACCGCGGGCCGCCCTCCCCCGCCTTGAGCCTATGCAACGGCCGTCGGCCGACGGCGGCTCCCACGGCGGACTTTTATCCGATCGAGTCCCCTTCCAGGGCCTTCACGCGTGCACGCGCCGTGGCCGGTGACGGTCCGGTGTGCGACGCCCGCGCCGTGGGCACGCTTCCCGGGGCCGGATCCGTAGGATCTCCCCTGCCGGGACGGGAGCCGGCGGGCTCCCTCGGGCCCGTGGCCGCCCTGTGCGATGATCCTTGCGGTATTCGGGGGCGCAGGGGGCTCGCGGGGCGGCCGGCGGACTCCCTCACACGAGAGGAAGCGACGGACGTGACCGCGCAGTGGCCCGGCGACGAGGGCGGGACGCCGGAGGGGCAAGAGCCCGCGCCGTCGCTGCCCGACGACGTCTGGCAGCGGTTCCTCATGGACGACGAACACGCCATCCGCGCCTCCGCCCCGAAGGAACCGTCCGCCCTCCAGCGGGCGGCACGCCCGTGGCCCCGCCCGGCGCCCGCGACCGACGCCACGGAGCGGGAACGCGGCAGCGCCGAGGCCGTCGGTGACCTGTGGCACCCGGACGACCCGTGGGAGGGCCCGTCCTGGCGGAGCCTGGACGGCCGTGCCCGGCGGCGTCGTGTCGGACGGGTGGTGGGCGCCGCGGCCGCGGTCGCCCTGGTGCTGGGTGTCTGGTCGGTGACGTCCACCGGCAGGGCGCCTCGTCACGAGGGGCCCGGCGACACGATCCTGCAGCAGTCCGAGGAGGCACCGGTGGAACTGCCGGCGACCACCTCCGTGCCCGGCCCCCGCTCCCCGTCCCCGGCCACGCCCGCGGTACAGCCCGGCTGACCGGGCGCGGACCGGGACGCGGCGGGGGCGGCTCGGGCGCGGGGGCGGCTCGGGCGCGAGGCCGCGATCAGCCGCTCAGCGCGGACAGCACCACCGACTTCGCCTCCTCCTGGACCCGGCGCAGGTGCTCGGTGCCCCGGAACGACTCGGCATAGATCTTGTACACGTCCTCGGTGCCCGAGGGACGCGCCGCGAACCAGGCGTTCCGGGTGGTCACCTTGATGCCGCCGATGGCCGCGCCGTTGCCCGGCGCCTCGGTGAGGACGGCGGTGACGTCGTCACCGGCCAGGGTGTCGGCGGTGACCTGGGCCGGGGACAGCTTCGCCAGGCGGGCCTTCTCCTCGCGGGTCGCCGGGGCGTCGATGCGCTCGTAGGCGGGCTCGCCGAACCGGGCGGTGAGCGCGGTGTAGTGCTCGGAGGGCGTCCTGCCCGTGACCGCCGTGATCTCGGAGGCGAGGAGCGCCAGGATGATGCCGTCCTTGTCGGTCGTCCACACCGAGCCGTCCCGGCGCAGGAAGGAGGCCCCGGCCGACTCCTCGCCGCCGAAGCCCAGCGTGCCGTCGGCCAGGCCGTCGACGAACCACTTGAAGCCGACGGGCACTTCGACGAGCTCGCGCTTCAGGTCGGCGGCGACCCGGTCGATCATCGCGGAGGACACCAGCGTCTTGCCGACGCCCGCCGCCGCGGGCCACTCGGGGCGGTGGGCGTACAGGTAGCCGATCGCCGTGGCGAGGTAGTGGTTGGGGTTCATCAGCCCGGCGTCCGGGGTGACGATGCCGTGGCGGTCGGCGTCGGCGTCGTTGCCGGTGGCGATGTCGAAGCGGTCGCGCTGCCGGATGAGGGACGCCATGGCGTGCGGCGAGGAGCAGTCCATCCGGATCTTCCCGTCCCAGTCCAGCGTCATGAAGCGCCAGGTGGGGTCGGTGAGCGGATTGACGACCGTCAGGTCGAGGCGGTGCTCCTCGGCGATCCGGCCCCAGTAGGCCACCGACGCGCCGCCGAGCGGGTCGGCCCCGATCCGTACTCCGGCCGCCCGGATCGCGTCCAGGTCCAGCACCTCGGGCAGGTCGGCCACGTAGCTGCCGAGGAAGTCGTGGCGGCCGGTGCCGTCGGCGGCGAGGGCGCGCGCGTACGGGATGCGGCGGACGTCCTTGAGGCCGCCCCGGATGATGTCGTTGGCCCGGTCCTGGATCCAGGTCGTGGCGTCGGAGCCGGCGGGGCCGCCGCTCGGCGGGTTGTACTTGAATCCGCCGTCGGCGGGCGGGTTGTGGGAGGGCGTGACGACGACGCCGTCCGCGCGGGGACCGGCCGGGTTGCGCCGGTTGTGGGTGAGGATGGCGTGCGAGACGGCCGGGGTCGGCGTGTAGCCGTCGGCGCTGTCGATGAGCACGGTGACCCCGTTGGCGGCGAACACCTCCAGGGCGGTGACCCGCGCGGGCTCGGACAGGGCGTGGGTGTCCGCGCCGAGGTGGAGGGGGCCGTCGGTGCCCTGGGCGGCGCGGTACTCGCAGATGGCCTGGCTGGTCGCGGCGATGTGGTCGTCGTTGAAGGCGCCCTTCAGTGACGAGCCGCGGTGCCCCGACGTGCCGAACGCCACGCGCTGGGCCGGGTCGTCGGGGTCGGGGCGCAGCGCGTAGTACGCCGTCACCAGCCGAGCGACGTCGACGAGATCCTCGGGGCCGGCCGGGCCGCCGGCTCGCTCGTGCTGCATGTGCCCACTCCTCCGTGAGGGTCGCATCCTTCGCTTGCGGACACATCTTCCCTTTTCAGGACCCGGACGCGCGAGTAGGGCCGGCGGCCACCCGCGTCTTCGGGCCGCCGGCGCCGCCGGGCGCGGGCCGGGCACCGGATACGGCGTCGCCGCCGTGCCCGGGCCCGGTGCCGCCGGCCCGGTCAGATGCGTCCGCCGGTCATGCGGGTCAGCGGACCGTAGGAGTGGCGCTCGGCGCGCCGGCCGACGGCGTACGAGGCGGCGCTCAGCACGGTGAGGCCGGCGCCGACACCGGCGGCGACCAGCTTGCGGTGGGCGACGACCGTCCAGGCGGTCTTGGCGCCGGCGGCGACCTGGCCGGTGGTGGCCACGACCGCGCGGCGGCCGGCCTCGACTCCCTTGGCCGCCGACTGCACGGCCCCGTTGGTCACCGCGGCGACGCGCTCGCTGCCGGAGGCGACCGCTGACGTGACGTCACCGGCCTTCGTGGCGGCGCCCTTCGCGGTCTCGGCGGCCGGGGCGGTCGCCTTGTCCGCGGTCTGCCGGGCCTTGTCCGCCGCGGTCCGGGTGGACGTGGACTTCTGACGGGTGTTCTTGCTCTGTTCGCTCATGGACTTTCGACTTGCCTCTCCCTCCCACGGCAAACACGGTCGGTCACAATCCGTCCGCGGGACGGTGACGTGACGGTCCCGGCGGCGAACGGGTCGTGCCGGGGTGTCACTTCACCGGGCGCCGGCCGCCGGGAGGGCGGGCGGCAGCGGGTACGGGTTCCGTGGTGCCGTACGTGGGGCGGGCGGCAGCGGGTACGGGTGCCGGGACGTGGGGCGTGCGGTGCCCGACCCGGGGGCGCAGGGGGTGAGGCCGCCGTGCGGGGGTAACCGGTCCGTGGGGGGGCGTGCCGCCCCCGCACGGACCTCGGAAAGGAGCAGTCCATGCCGAGCATGCTGCAGCGTCTCAAGGAGTTCGGCCGGAGCCCGCAGGGACGGCGTGCGACCCAGCAGGTCCGCCGCGCCGCGTCCGACCCCCGACGCCGGGAGCAGGCGACCCGGCTGCTGGGCAGGTTCCGCGGCGGCGGCCACCGCTGACCCGGCCGGGCGGACCGAGGGAGGGACCGGGGCCCGGCGTTCCACGGGAACGCCGGGCCGGGGCGGTCAGGCGCCCACGTACTCCGCGAGGTGTTCACCGGTCAGGGTGGACCGCGCGGCGACCAGGTCGGCCGGGGTGCCCTCGAAGACGATCCGGCCGCCGTCGTGACCCGCTCCCGGGCCGAGGTCGATGATCCAGTCGGCGTGCGCCATCACGGCCTGGTGGTGCTCGATGACGATCACCGTCTTGCCGGAGTCGACCAGCCGGTCGAGGAGCCCGAGCAGCTGCTGGACGTCGGCCAGGTGGAGGCCGGTGGTCGGCTCGTCCAGGACGTAGACCCCGCCCTTGTCGCCCATGTGCGTGGCCAGCTTCAGGCGCTGGCGCTCGCCGCCGGACAGCGTGGTGAGCGGCTGGCCCAGGGTGAGGTAGCCGAGACCGACGTCGGCGAGCCGCTCGATGATCCGGTGCGCGGCCGGCGTGCGCGCCTCTCCCTCGCCGAAGAACCTCTCGGCCTCCGACACCGGCATGGCGAGCACCTCGCTGATGTCCCGGCCGCCGAAGCGGTACTCCAGCACCGAGGCCTGGAACCGCTTGCCCTCGCAGTCCTCGCAGGTGGTGGAGACCCCGGCCATCATGCCCAGGTCGGTGAAGACGACCCCGGCGCCGTTGCAGGTCGGGCAGGCGCCCTCGGAGTTGGCGCTGAACAGCGCGGGCTTGACCCCGTTGGCCTTGGCGAACGCCTTGCGGATCGGGTCGAGGAGCCCGGTGTAGGTCGCCGGGTTGCTGCGCCGGGAGCCGCGGATGGGCGTCTGGTCGACCGCCACCACGCCCTCCTCGGCGGGGATCGAGCCGTGCACCAGCGAGCTCTTGCCGGAGCCCGCGACACCGGTGACGACGGTGAGCACCCCGAGGGGGATGTCGACGCCGACGTTGCGCAGGTTGTTCGCGGTGGCGCCGCGGATCGGCAGCTTGCCGGTGGGCTCGCGCACGGTCTGCTTGAGGGACACCCGGTCGTCGAGGTGCCGGCCGGTGACGGTGTCGCTGGCCCGCAGGCCCTCCACGGTGCCCTCGTAGCAGACCGTTCCGCCCCGGGTGCCGGCGCCGGGGCCGAGGTCGACGACGTGGTCGGCGATCGCGATCGCCTCCGGCTTGTGCTCCACGACGAGCACCGTGTTGCCCTTGTCCCGCAGGCGCAGCAGCAGGTTGTTCATGCGCTGGATGTCGTGCGGGTGCAGTCCGATGGTGGGCTCGTCGAAGACGTAGGTGACATCGGTGAGCGAGGAGCCGAGGTGCCGGATCATCTTGACCCGCTGGGCCTCGCCGCCGGACAGCGTGCCCGAGGCCCGGTCGAGCGAGAGGTAGCCGAGGCCGATCTCCACGAACGAGTCCAGGGTGTGGCGCAGCGCGGTGAGCAGCGGCGCTACCGACGGTTCGTCCAGGCCGCGGACCCACTCGGCGAGGTCCCTGATCTCCATGGCGCAGGCGTCGGCGATGGAGACCTTGCCGATCTTGGAGGACCGTGCTCCGGCGGTGAGCCGGGTGCCGTCGCATTCGGGGCAGGTGGCGAAGGTGACGGCCCGGTCCACGAAGGCCCGGATGTGCGGCTGCATCGCCTCCCGGTCCTTGTTGAGCATCGACTTCTGCAGCTTCGGGATCAGGCCCTCGTAGGTGAGGTTGATCCCGTTGATCTTCACCTTGGTCGGCTCGCGGTACAGGAAGTCGTGCCGTTCCTTCTTGGTGTACTTGCGGATCGGCTTGTCGGGGTCGAAGAAGCCCGACTCGGTGATGACCCGCACCGTCCAGCCGCCCCCGGTGTAGGTGGGGATGGTGAAGGGGTCCTCGGAGAGGGACTTGGAGTCGTCGTAGAGCTGGGTGAGGTCGATGTCGGAGACCGTGCCGCGGCCCTCGCAGTGCGTGCACATGCCGCCGGTGCGGCTGAAGGTGACCTTCTCGGTCTTCGTCTTGTCGGCGCCGCGGTCGACCGTCATGCCGCCGCTGGCCGTGACCGAGGCGGTGTTGAAGGAGAACGCGCTCGGCGGCCCGATGTACGGCTTGCCCAGCCGGCTGAACAGGATGCGCAGCATGGCGTTGGCGTCGGTGGCGGTGCCGACGGTCGACCGCGGGTCGGAGCCCATGCGCTGCTGGTCGACGGTGATGGCCGTGGTCAGCCCGTCGAGCACGTCGACCTCGGGCCGGGCCAGGGTGGGCATGAAGCCCTGGAGGAAGGCGCTGTAGGTCTCGTTGATCATCCGCTGGGACTCGGCGGCGATGGTGTCGAACACCAGCGAGCTCTTGCCCGAGCCGGACACTCCGGTGAACACCGTCAGGCGGCGCTTGGGGAGTTCGACGCTGACGTCCTTCAGGTTGTTCTCACGCGCGCCGTGCACCCGGATCAGGTCGTGGCGGTCGGCGGCGTGCGGCTCGGCGGGCCGCTTGTTCTTCCCCGTGCTGGTCATGTGTTCTCCGTCGATGAGGCGGGGCCGCCCGTCGGCCCCGTCGGCGCGCGGCTCGGTCGGGCCGTGCGGTGGACTGTGACTCCGCGGCGTCCCGCCCCGCGGCGGACGGATGCCGTGGCCGCGGGGCGGGACGCGGTGGTTCCGGTCGGGCGACCGGTCACCGCACCTCTTGGACCCGGACCATGTTGCCCGCGGGGTCCCGTACCGCGAAGTCCCGGATACCGTACGGCTGTTCGGTCGGTTCCTGGACCACTTCGGTGTCTCCGGCCTGAAGTTTCTCGAAGGTGCCGTCGAGGTCCCGGGTGGCCAGGATGATGCCCCCGTAGGTGCCCTTGGCCATCATCTCGGCGATGACGCGGCGTTCGTCGTCGGTGACGCCCGGGTCGGCGGCCGGTGGGTGCAGCACGATGGAGGTGGCCGGCTGGTCCTTGGGACCGACCGTGATCCAGCGCATCCCCTCGTAGCCGACGTCGTTGCGGACCTCGAAGCCGAGGACGTCGCGGTAGAAGGCCAGCGCGGCGTCCGGGTCGTCGTGCGGAAGGAAGCTCGAGTGAATGGTGATGTCCATGGACCCCACGCTAGGCGTCGGTCCTGGTGCGCGCTTCTCGATTCCTGACCGGCCTCGAGACCTGTTTCGCCACGCACGACGGGATGCCCGCGGTGGCGCGGGCCGCCTCGCGCCGGTAGACGCTGGGCGGCATGCCGACGAGTTCGGTGAAGCGCGTGCTGAAGGTGCCCAGCGACGCGCAGCCGACCTCGAAGCAGACCTCCGTGACGCTGAGTTCGCCGATGCGCAGCAGCGCCATCGCGCGTTCGACGCGGCGCGTCATCAGGTAGCTGTACGGCGACTCGCCGTAGGCGAGGCGGAACTGGCGGCTGAGGTGTCCGGCCGACATGTGCACGCCCCGGGCCAGTGCCTCGACGTCCAGCGGCCGGGCGTACTCGCGGTCGATGCGGTCCCGGACGCGGCGCAGCCGCGCGAGGTCGCTCAGGTGCTGTGGTGCGGCGGGTCTGCTGCTCACTCGTGCGATCGTGCCACGTCCGGTCCGGCTTGCCCAGTTCCTCTGCTGTCCCGCCCGGGGTCCGGCTTGCCCGGTTCCTCTCGTGTCCCGCCCGGGGTCCGGGCCGCCCGGGTCGTCGCCGCCGTCCGGCCCCGGTGCGGGCGGGGCCGGCGTCCCGGCATACGATCGGCCGGCCCCGTCCGACCGATGACTGGAGTCCGCCCGGTGACCGCCGCCCCGCCGCCCCCGACCGTCGACGGACTGCTGCCGCTGCGGCGGCTGAGCCGGGTCGAGGAGGGCGAGGAGCTGCACGCGCTGCTGTGGACGGCCGGGCCGGGCTGGCGGATGATCAGCAGCGCCGTGCTGGGCGGCGGGCTCGGCGAGCGGGAGTGGATCCTCAACGCGCAGGTGTCCCACGGCTACCGGCGCACCGACCCGGACCGGCACCTGGCCTCCCTCGCCGCCGCGGCGGGGATGCGCGGGCCGGGGGTGGGTCTGATGACCGCCGCGGACGTCTCGGCGTACGGCCACGGGCACGACGAGGGTGCGGAGGCCGTCGCGACGGCCGGCATCTCGGTGCGGGGCTGGGCCGCCTCGGCACGGGAGGGCACGGACGGTCCGCCGGGGGCGGGCACGATCAACATCGTGGTGGCCCTGCCGGTGGCGCTCGGGGACGCCGCGCTGGTCAACGCGGTGAGCACGGCCACGGAGGCGAAGGTGCAGGCGCTGCTGGAGGCCGGCTACGACTGTTCCGGCACGCCCACCGACGCGGTGTGCGTGGCCGCGCGGGTGCCCTCGCCGGGCCAGGAGACGCACGCGTTCGCCGGTCCGCGTTCGGTGTGGGGGGCGCGGCTGGCCCGCGCCGTGCACGGGGCGGTGCTGCGGGCGACGCCCGCGCCCTGACGCGGGGCGCCCGGGTCAGGGGCGGGGCCGGGCCGCCCGCCGGTCGGCGGCGCCGCCCTCGCCCAGCAGGCCCGTGTGCCGCAGTGGGGCCTCGGCCTCCAGCCGGCCCAGTTCGCGCCGGGTCACCCACAGCACCGCGGGCGGCAGCGCGGCGCGTGCCGCCTGCGCCAGGCGCAGCCAGCGGGGCAGGTAGACGGCCGCGCTGCGCTGCTCCACGGCCGTGGCGAGACGGGCGGCGGCCTGTTCCGGCGTCAGCGTGCGGCGGGCGGGCCGCGGCAAGTGGGCACGCAGTTCCCGCATCACCGGGTACCGGTCGGCGTCCCGGATCATGGCGGTGTCGATCCAGTTCAGGTAGCCGATGCCGACGTCCACACCGCGGTGCGCGACCTCCGCCCGCAGGCTGTGGGCGAAGGACTCGGCCCCGGCCTTGGAGGCGCAGTAGGCGCTCATCATGGGGGCGGCGGCGAGGGACGCGAGCGAGGCGACCTGGAGGTAGTACCCCTTCGTCCCGAACAGGTCGGGGAGGAAGGTGCGGGCGGTGGCCGCGCTGCCGGTCAGGTTGACGTCGACGACCCGGCGCCAGTCGGCCGGGTCGGAGCCGGCGAACGGACCGCCCTCCGCGACGCCCGCGTTGGCCACCACCGCGTACGGGGGGCCGAGCCGTTCCCGTACGACCGCGGCGGCGCGCTCCAGGGCGGCGTCGTCGGTGATGTCGGCCTCGTGGGCGAGGGCGGGGGTGGGCAGCGAGGCGGCCACCGCCTCCAGTTCCGCGCCCTCGTGTCCGAGCAGGGCCGGCCGGGCGCCCCGCCGGGACAGCTCCCGGACGAGGGCCGCGCCGACCCCGCGCGCGGCACCGGTCACCACGACCGTGCGGCCGTGCAGCGGCGCGGTCCGCCCGGCGCGCAGGGCGCTCCCGGTCCGCGTCACGCCGGGTCCGCCCGCCCGGAGGCGTTGCGTTCCTTCGCGGACGTCTCGCTCTCCGGGGAGGTCTCGGGGCGCGCGGTGTGGTCCGGGTGGCCGGCCGTGCGGCGGTCCTCCTTCATCGCGGCCTCGTACAGGTGGTCGCGCCCCTCGGCCAATTCGTCGACGGCGGCCCGTTCGATGTCGCGGAACGGCTGGTAGTAGGTGTCGTCGTAGGCCTCGACGATCTGGAACGTCCAGTGTCCGGGGATGACGTTGCGGCCCAGCACCTGGGTGCGCACCGTCTCGGCCCAGTCCGGGTGGCCGGCCTTGTGGAGCAGTTCGACCGCGCGGTCCAGTTCCAGGTCGGCGGTGCCGGTGAGCTGGTGGAAGCTGTACAGGTGACCGCGGGCGCGCTCGGTGGTCTCCAGGGCCTTCGACAGCGCCCCGAGTGCCTCCACGGTCTCGGCGCTGACGCCCTCGGGACGCTGGTGGGCGCGGTCGGGTCCGTCGTCGTGACCGGTCATCGTGTCGCCTCCGTGTGGGGTCGTCGTTCAGGTGCCGGGTGCCCGGCGTTCCGTGAGCGGCCGCTTGTGTCCGGTGCGGTCGCGGCGGGTCAGCACCCGCTGGGCCAGGGCCGGCACGGGTTTGCGGCGCAGTGCGGCGCGGGCCGCGTTGGCGCCCGGCGCGCCGTGCACGCCGCCGCCCGGATGCGCCGACGCGGACGCCAGGTACAGGCCTGGCACGGGGGTCTCCGGGCGGGCGGTGCCGGGCAGCGGACGGAAGAACAGCTGCTGGTGCATGGCCGCCGTACCTCCGTTGATGGCGCCGCCGTGCAGGTTGCGGTCCATGGACTGCAGGGTGGGCGGGGCGAGGATGCGGCGGGCCCGGATGCGGGAGCGGAAGCCGGGCGCGAACCGCTCGACCTGCCGCTCGACGCGGTCGGCCATGACCTCCTGCTCCTTGGCGTCCCAGGCCCCGGTCAGTCCCTCCTCGGCCGCGTCCCCGGCGACCTGGTGCGGGACGTGGGTGTAGGCCCACGCCGACTCGGTGCCCCGGGGCGAGCGGGACGGGTCGGAGGTCGTCATCTGGCCGAACAGGGAGAAGGGCCGGTCGGGGATCTGGCGCATGGCGAGCTGGGCTGCGAAGCGGGTGAGTTCGTCGACCCCGTCGGCGAGGTGCACCGTGCCGGCGCCCGCGGCTCCCTCCGCCTGCCAGGGCACCGGGCCGTCGAGCGCCCAGTCCACCTTGAAGGTGGCGAAGTCCCACTGGAAGCGGCGCAGGTCGGACAGGACCTGCGCGGGCAGATGCTCGGGGGCGACGAGGCCGCCGTACAGGGCGGGGACGGACACGTCGGCGAGGACGGCCCGCCGGGCGGCGACCGTCTCCCCGCCAGCGGTGCGCACGCCTGCCGCCCGGCCGTCTCGCACCAGGATGCGCTCCACCCGCTGCCCGCAGCGCAGGACGCCGCCGCGGGCCTGAAGGCGGCGGGCCAGGGCGCCCGTGAGGACACCGGAGCCGCCTTCGGGCACCGGGAAGCCGTAGGTCTGGCCGAGCATCGACATCAGCCAGCCGAAGCCGCCGCTGCCGGCGGCCTCCGGGGCCAGGTCGGCGTGCAGGGCGTTGCCCGCCAGCAGGAGCCCGCCGCCCTCCCCGCGGAACTCCTCCTCCGCCAGCCGGCGCACGGGCAGCACCAGGGTGCGCGCCATGCGCAGTCCTCCGGCGGCCCGCAGCCGCATCGCGACCCGCGCGGCGGACCGCACCGGCGGGAACGGGGTGAACAGCGCTTCCAGCAGGTCGGGGCGGAGCAGCTGCCAGGTGTCGTGCAGCCGGGTCCAGGCCGCCCCGTCGCCGGGCGCGAACGCCTCCAGGGAGTCGGCCGTGACCTCCACCCGGCGGTCGAGGACGGCGCAGCGGCCGTCGGTCAGCGGGTGGGCGAGGACGTGCGGAGCGTGCTGCCAGCGCAGTCCATGGTCGTGCAGTCCGAGCCCGGCCAGGACGGGGGACGCGGCGGCGAGCGGGTAGAAGGCGCTGAAGAGGTCGCTGACGAACTCGGGGTCGACGCCGCGGTCGTGGCGGGCGGCGCCGCCCGGTTCCGGCTGTTCCTCCAGTACCTCGACGCTCCATCCGGCGTCGGCCAGCAGGTTCGCCGCCACGAGCCCGTTGGGTCCCGCGCCGATCACGACGGCGTCAGCCACGGGGCTCTCCCCCACCGGTCTGCGGCGCGACGACGTGTCCCATGGGACGGCGGCGTTCCTCCTCGGCGGCGACCTCCTCGCAGAGGTCGGCCAGCCGGTGCAGCATGGACCGGTGGCGGAGCTGGATCAGCGCCTCCACGCCGGCGTTGTGCACGAAGCCGCCCATGCCGCGCAGCGGATGCTCGTCGACGACGACCAGGCAGTAGTCGCCCCACGGTTTGAGGGCGATGGCGATCCGGGCGGTGCCCAGGGAGCCGGCCTTCGCCTCCAGTTCCAGGTCGCTGCCCGGCTCGCAGCGGCGCACGACCGTGTGGTTGGACAGGGTCACGGGCCCGAGGCGCACCTGGAAGCGGATGGCCGAGCCGAGCTCCGGCCACCGTCCGCGCACCGGCTCCGTGGAGGCGGTGCCCACCACCCACTCGGCGTAGCGGCTGCCGTCCGAGAGGACCTCCCAGACGGTCCGCGGGCTCGTTCTGATCAGGCGATGACGAACCGCCACTGCGACCTCCCGTGTCCGGCTGCGGTCTTTCGGTCAGCACTGAGTGCCCCGTCTGCGACGCGTCAACCGGTGGTGCCCGCGGCTGGGCCGTGCCTTTCGGATCACTCCGACTCGGATCGACGGTGCCTTGACGGTTGCCGGTGAGCGGGGCTCGGTGCGTGCAGCTGCAAGGCGGAGGAGGGCGCCGATGCGGAGCATCGGCAACCGACGACAACGCGGCTGGGGGTGCCCCCTCCGGGGGAGTGCGTGCCGAGCCCCGCGGCCCCGGGGAGATCCGAAAGACACGGCCCAGGGGCCGGACCGGCGGTTCAGGCCGGGACGGTGCCCTCCCGGGTGGGGGCGAGCGCCCAGCGGATGCCCGCGGTCACGGCGGTGCCGAGGGGGCGGACGCACAGTCCCTCGGCGGGCGGGATCCGGGGCACCCGCAGCTCGCGGGTGGCCCACACCGGCAGGAGGGACACGGCGTTGGCGGCGAGGACGCCGTAGGGCAGGCGGGCGACGAGCGGCACGGGCGGGTTGAGCAGCAGGAAGCGGGCGGTGGCCCGGGCGTCGGGGGTCGCGTGCAGTTCACCGCGGTACTCGGCAAGGCGTGCGGCCAGCTCGGCGCGTGTCACCGGCGGGTCGGGAACGCCGAGGGCGGTGGCGATGCGGGCCATGTCGGCGACGTAGCCGTCGCAGCCCGCGGCGTCGAGCGGGCGGGCACCGTAGCGCTGGTGGGCGCGCAGGAACGCGTCGACCTCCGCGATGTGCACCCAGCCCAGCAGCCGGGGGTCGTCGGCGCGGTACGCGCGGCCGTCGGCGGCGGTGCCGCGCACGGTGGCGTGCACCGCCCGGACCCGGTCGACCGCCCGCTGGGCGCTGTCGGCGGTGCCGTAGGTGGTGACGGCGAGGAAGGTGCTGGTGCGCTGGAGCCGCCCCCAGGGGTCGCCGCGGAATCCGGAGTGCCCGGCGACGGCCGCCATGGCGAGAGGGTGCAGCGACTGGTGCAGCAGGGCGGCGAGGCCGCCGATGAACATCGAGGCGTCCCCGTGCACCCGGCGGACCGGGCGGTCGGGCCCGAACCAGCGGGGGCCGGGCGTGCCGTGGATGCGGGCCCGGCTGTCCGGCCCGTCCGGTCCGGCCACCCGGGTGAAGATCGCCCGGCCGATGCGGTCGCGCACGGCCGGACCGCCGTCCGAGAGAAGTCCCATGGTGCCTCCGCCCTGCGGGCCTGCCGCGCCCGGCCGTCCACCGCCCTACGCTGTCGTCTGCCCGGCTCCGCGCCCGGGTACCCCTCGGCGCGGCGGGCCCTCCGCTCCGGACCCGGCCGCCCGCGGGCCGCATACCGGCCGCATGTCCCCCTTCCCGTCGTCTCAGGGCACGTCGCCGCGCCAGTCGAGGACGTGCCCGTCCGGTTCTCTGCGCACGTACACCGCCCGTCCGCCGGGGCCGTAGCGGCCTATCTCGGTGCGCAGGCCGATCCCGTCCGCCAGCTCCGGTCCGGACCGGTCGGTGACGTCCAGCAGCAGTCCGTCGAGCGGTCCGCCCGCCAGCTCCGCGTACACCCTCCCGTCGCGCGGCCCCGGATCGTCGTGGTCGGCGCCGTAGACCCGTCCGCGCATGAACTCCAGCTCGTCCATGACCGCAGGGTGACAGCTCCCACTGACAATGGGCCGCGCGGCGGGAAAAGCGGGGCGGACCGGGCACCGGGGCTCGATCAGGACCGCGGTCCCGGAACGACGTGCCACGATGGCAGTGTCGATGGCGGCAGGGAGCAGGAGGCGAACCGTGGACTGGCGTGACTTCGCGCAGCAGATGGCCTCCATGGCCCGGAACCTGCTGGCCGAATCCGGCCTCGAACCCACCCTGGAGGAGATCACCGAATCGGCGGTCCGGCTCGTGCCGGGCTGCGACGCCGCCGGGATCCTCGTGCTGGAGGAGGGCCGGGCCCGGTCCCTGGCGCCCACCGACCAGCTGGTCGTGGACAGCGACCGCCTCCAGGACCGGCTCCGGGAGGGGCCGTGCTTCGACGTGGCCCGCCCGGAACTCGACGAACGGGTCTTCCGCATCCCGGACTTCACCGCCCCGCCGGAGCGCTGGCCCGCCTATGTGCCGCGGGCCCGGGACCTCGGGCTGGGCAGCATGATGGGATTCCTGCTGTACACGCGCGAGGAGGAGCTGGGCGCGCTCAACATGTACTCCCGCAAGCCAGGTGTGTTCACCGAGGACAGCGAGACGGCGGGCTGGCTGCTGGCCTCGCACGCGGCGGTGGCCTTCTCCACCGCGCTGACCGGCGCCCAGCTCCAGGAGGCCCTGGCCACCCGGCACATGATCGGTGAGGCGATGGGCATCCTGATGGGCCGCCACCACGTCACCGAGGAGCGGGCCTTCGAGCTGCTGCGCACCCAGTCGCAGCGCACCAACACCAAGCTGCGGGACGTGGCGCGCCGGGTCTGCGAGACCGGCGCCGCGGAGCCCTGAGCGGGCCGGCGGCAGGCCGGGCGGGAGCTGTCCCGCCCGGCCGTCCCGCTCCCGGAGCGTCCGCCCGGGGTCAGGGGGCGCCCGTCCAGTTGTGCGCCACGTCGATCACGACGCGGTCCGGCAGTTGCAGGACCCGGAACGGCAGCCGGGCCCGGACCCCGAGACCGACCTGGGTGTCGCCCTCGAAGCTGCCGGCGAACCGGGCGTCCCGGAAGGTGCGGTACCCGGTGAGGTCCACTCCCGGCAGGGCGCGCCCGGCCTGTGCCGGGTAGGTCGCCCGGCCGGTCGCGGGGTCGTAGGCGGGTGCGTTGATCCGGACCTCGAGGACGGCGCCGCCCGTGACGGGGACGGGACGGCCGGAGCCGTCCTGGTGGAGGCGGTCGACGTAGCGGACGGAGTAGCCCACGTTCCCGGCGCCGGGGACGTCCACGACCATCCGGTCGTAGCAGGCGTGGCGGCCGGTCCTGATGTCCCGTACCGGTGTGGCGGTGGCGGGGGTGCCGGTCTCGGGCAGGCTGCCCCAGCCGGTGGGGCAGGCGGTGGACTGTGGCGTCGCGGCCCGGGTGGTGGTGGCGGCGGCCGGGACCGCGACGGTGCCCAGTGCGGCGCCGACGAGCGCGAGGGTCGCGCAGATGGTTGCGGATCGGATTGTTCTGGTTCGAAGCATTTTCGCCCCCCGAGGTGGCCTCTTGCTGATATCGGGTGAGACGGCCGGGTTCACCCGATGGTTGCGCTGTTCCCCGGCGAAACGTGAGGTTCCCGCCACCGACGGTGACAGCGGGACGCACGGGGCGGGAGCCGCCGGTGACCTGGTGCCCGGCACCGGGGACGGGCATACGCCCGGGGCCTCTCCGGGCCCGGACGCGGTGGCCGGCGACGACCTGGTGTGCGCATCCACCGCGCCGGAGCGCCCGCCATGACACATCCTGGGGGGAGCGAACGATGTCCCGTGCGTCCGCACCGGGGAGGACGCGAGATGGAAATGCCAGCCGCCGTACCGGACGACGGGCGCTCCGGCGTGCGCGCGGGTGGCTCGGCGGGGCACGGGACGGGGGCCACGGCGGACCGGCTGGAGGACGCGCTCGCGGAGCCGCTGGTCGCGGCGGTCCAGGGGATCGGCGGATACGGCGGCCTGGTGTACCTGCGCTCCCGCGACCGGCGCTCGCTGGTGCTGTCGGTGGTCACCGGGGTGCCGAGGTCCCTGCTGAACGCCTGGTGGCGCGTGCCGGTGGGCGGGGCGCTGCCGGCGTCCGAGTGCTACCGCACGGGTGACGTCATGTGGCTGCCGGACGAGCAGGCGACGATGCTCCGCTTCCCGCAGTTCACCGCCGCGCTGCCGTACGCGTTCGCGTCCGCGTACCGGCCGGTGCGGGTCGAGGGCGAGACCGTGGGCGTGATGACCGTGCTCCGCTCGGTGCGCGACCCGGTCGGCCCGGACGAGGTGGAGCCGGTGCTGCGCGCCGCCGGGCAGGACATGGAGGCCCGGCTCACCCGGTACGCGCGCCGGATCGCGGACACCCGCACCGCGGACCCGGACGTCGTGGCGTACGGCATCGAGTACGACGACCAGCCGGTGAGCGTGCGGCTGCCCACCCCGCCGGCCCACACGGTGCAGGTCGGCATGGTCGAGTGGGACCTGGACAGCGACCGGTGGTCGGCGGACGACGAGGCGCTGCAGATTCTCGGTCTCACGCGGGAGGACTTCGGCGGCACCCTGGCCGACGTGGAGGCGCAGGTGTGCCCGGACGACCTGTTCGAACTGCGGGCGGGGCGGCGGGACGCGCTGACGCACGGGCAGGTGCGCTCCCGGCACTTCAGAGTCATGGAGGATCCCGACGAGGACGGCCAGCTCCGCTACCGGCCCGTCGAGCTGTGGGGCCATGTGGTCCGGGTCGGCGCCGCCGGGAAACTGCTGGTGGGCGCGCTGGTGGACACGGAGGGCGGGGTGACCGCGGCCGAGGCCGCCGAACGCCTGCCCGACGGCCTGTTCTCCCTCGACCAGGACGGCCGGGTCACCTACGCCAACCGCCGGTGCGAGGAACTGCTCGGCTGCGACCGCCAGCAGCTGCTCGGCCACCTCCCCTGGCAGGTCATCACCTGGCTGCACGATCCCGCCTACGAGGACCGCTACCGGGCGGCGATGCTGTCGCAGGAGCCGGTGACGTACCTGGTGCACGATCCGCACGGCACCTGGCTGGGTTTCGTCCTGTATCCCGGGGTGCACGGGCTGACCGGCCGGGTGTTCCGCACCACCGCGCCGGTGAGCACCCGGCCCACCACCCCCGGCCGGGCCGGGGCGCTGATCGGCACGGGCGCCGCCGGGCCGCCGGAACCGGTCGTGGCGGCCCGCGCGGGAGTGCTGTACCACGTCGTGCAGATGGCGAGCGTGCTCACGGAGGCGGTGACCGTCAAGGACGTGTGCCGGGCCGTCGCCGAGCAGCTGCTGCCGGCGTTCGGGGCACAGGAGATCGCCCTGTACACGGTCCGCGACGGGCGGATGCACCTGCTGTGGGAGTCCGGCTACCAGGCGGGCTTCCTCGCCCCCTTCGAGGCCGTCCCCCTGGACGCCCAGCTGCCCGGGGTGCACGCGCTCACCACGCGGTTCCCGTTGTTCTTCGAGTCGCCGGACGCGCTGAGCAAGGCGTACCCGGGGATCGCCCTGGACCGCATGCAGTCCTGGTCGTTCCTGCCGCTGATCGCCTCCGGGCACGCGGTGGGGTCGTGCATCCTCGGCTGGGCCGAGCCGCACCGGTTCACCCCCGACGAGCGTTCCGCGCTGACCGCGCTGAGCGGGCTGTCCGCCCAGGCGCTGGAGCGGGCCCGGCTCTACGACGCGGAGTCGGCGGTCGCGCGCGGGCTGCAGGAGGGTCTGCTGCCGCACCGGCTGCCCGCCATCGAGGGGCTGGTGACCACCGGCCGCTATCTGCCCGGCACCCAGGGCATGGCCATCGGCGGCGACTGGTACGACGTGATCAAGACGGGGCGGGGCGTCGCCCTGGTCATCGGCGACGTCGAGGGACACAGCGTCGGGGCGGCGGCCGTGATGGGGCAGCTGCGCAGCGCCGTGCACGCCTTCGCCACCAGCGGGCGGCCTCCCCAGGAGGTCATCACCCACACCAACCGGCTGCTCGCCGAACTGGAGGCGGACGCCTTCGCCACCTGCTGCTACATCGAACTGGACCCGCGCAGCGGCCGGGCCCTCGCGGTGCGGGCCGGTCATCCCCCGCCGCTGCTGCGGCACCCCGACGGCCGGACCGAGACCCTGGACCTGCTGGGCGGGGTGATGCTGGGCGTGGAGCCGGACGCCCTGTACCCGGTCACCGCGCTGACCCTGACGCCCGGCAGCGTCCTGGCGCTGTACACCGACGGCCTGGTCGAGCAGCCCGGCAGCGACATCGAGACCGGTATCCAGGCGGCGCGTGCCTGCCTCGCCCGGACCCGGACCGGCTCGGTGGAGCATCTGGCGGACCAGCTGATCAAGGCGGCCCGCAGGGCCGAGGACCGGCCGGACGACGTGGCCCTGCTGCTCACCGCGTACGGCTGGGAGGACCGGGAGCGGCCGGGGCCGGTGAGCGGCTAGCTGCGCTCGCGCAGGAGCGCGCAGACGAAGTCCTCCTGGATCGCCCGCAGCCGCGCCAGCCGGTCCGGTGCGAGGGCCTCGTTGATCTGCGTGGTGACGGAGAACGTCAGGGACCGGCGGCCGTCCGGTGTCGCCGCGACGAGCTGGGTGTAGCCGGGGAAGTTGCCGGTGTGTCCGAGGACGGCGCCGCACCGGGTCGCGTAGCGGAAGATGCCCAGGCCGGCCGTGTTGCGGCCGGGCCCCGCGGGCTCGGAGGCGCCCTCCCGCCAGCGGCGCTGCTCCCGGGTGACGGCCCGGCCGAACAGCGCGCCGCCCGTGTAGCCGCGGACGAACCGCGTCATGTCGGCCGGCGTGGAGACGATGCCACCGGAGGCCCAGACGGCGGAGGCGCTGAGGACCTCGCTGACGTCCTCGGGAGGGGGCGGGGTGACGTCGTAGCCGTGCAGGTGGGGGTCGGGCAGCCGGTACCCCTGGGGGAGGCTGGTGTGCCGCAGTCCGAGCGGCCGGTACACGAGGTCGCGCAGCAGCCGCTCGTAGCGGGTGCCGGTGGCAGCCTCGGCCATGAGGGCGGCGGCGATGTTGTCCGAGTTGGAGTACCGGTACCGGCTGCCGGGGCGGAACCGGAGGGGTTCACCGGCGACGAAGTCGAGCAGCCGCCGGGAGTCGAAGCGGTGGCGGGGATCGGCGGCGAGGATCTCCAGGAACGCGGGGTCCTCGGAGTAGTCGGGCAGCCCACTGGTGTGGTTCAGCAGCTGCCGCAGGGTCACGTCGCCCCAGGCGGCGGGCAGCCGCGGCAGCCGTTCGCGCAGGCGGTCGTCGAGGCCGAGCGCGCCGCGGTCGACGAGGGCGAGCACGACGGCGGCGTTGAACGCCTTGGCCGTACTGGCGATCCGCATGTGGTCGTCGACGCGCGGAGCGCGGCGGGTCTCCAGGTCGGCGACCCCGGCCCGCACCACGCGGGTGTCGCCGTCGCGCCGGAGCACGGCGATCACGCCGGGCGGGCCGCCGGGACTGTGCACGAACTCCTCGATCTGCTGCCGCAGGCGCCGGCCGTCGTGCGGTTCGGCCGGGGCGGCGGCGTCGGCCACGCCCGGACACAGGGCCGCGACACAGACCGCCAGGACGGCGGACGCACGCAGGCGGGAACGGGACCGCGCACGGGCGGCGCGGGACGGCAGGGGGCGCACTGGCATGGGAACTCCCGGGGGGCGAGCGGAACGGCAGGCACAGCCTCACCGCCGGTCCGCACCGCGGCCCGCCGTACTGCGGCATCCGGAGCAAGGGCGCACCCCCGGGACCCCCGCGCCGGAGGGGCGGGTGCCGCGCCGCCCGAGATGCCGGGACGATCCCGCCCGCTTGTAATGAGGTGAGGGGCCGAGAACGGCTCGGCCGGTCGGAGGGGCCACGCAATGGCTTCCAGACGGGACGACGGGGGCGGGTCCGGGGGGCAGGCGAAGGCGGGGTTGCTGCGGCGGCTGGGCGAGTGGTGTGCCCGGCACTTCGTGGTGGTGATCGTGGGCTGGCTGGTGGCCCTGGTGGCGCTCCAGGTCGTCAGCCGCGTGGTCGGCGGGACCTACTCCGACAACTTCACGCTGCCGGACGCCCAGTCCCAGAAGGGCATCGAGGTCCTCCAGCAGCACGATCCGCAGGCCGGCGGCTACAGCAGTCAGATCGTGCTGCACGACGACCAGCAGCAGCTGACCGCCCTCGGCTCGCAGATGTCCGGCACGGTCAGTGCGCTGGAGAAGCTGCCGCACGTGCTGTCGGCGCAGAACCCGCTGTCCGCCGCCGGATCGTCCGACCAGCAACAACAACAGCCGAACGTGGGCCCGCTGTCGACCGACGGGAAGACCGGCTACATCACGGTCCGCTTCGACGTGCAGCCCTCCACCCTCGGGGACGGCTACCTCGACGGCGTGGACGACGCGGTCGAGCCGCTGCGGCAGGCCGGTGCCGAGGTCGAGTACGGCGGTCCGCTCGGCGAGCTGGCCCGGCCCGCGCCCGACGACCGGGTGAGCGAGCTGATCGGCTTCGGCGTCGCGATCGTCGTGCTCCTGGTGGGCTTCGGCAGCGTGATCGCCGCCGGACTCCCCCTGCTGACGGCGCTCGTCAGCGTGGTGGGCGGTCTGGCCATCCTCGGTCTGCTGGCCGCGGCCTTCACCTTCGCCACCGTCTCCCCCACCCTGGCCACCATGATCGGCCTCGGCGTCGGCATCGACTACGCGCTGTTCCTGATCACCCGGCACCGGCAGAACCTCATGGACGGCATGGATCCGGCGCGGGCCGCCGGGCAGGCCAACGCGACCAGCGGCCGGGCGGTCCTGGTCTCCGGCTGCACGGTCATCATCGCCCTGGCCGGTCTGTCCGCGTCCGGTGTCTCGTTCATCGCCAAACTGGGGCTGGCCGCCGCGGTGACCGTGGTGTCCGCCGTCGCCGGGGCGCTGACCCTGGTGCCCGCGCTGCTGGGGGTGATCGGCCGGCGCATCGACCGCTACCACGTGCGGAAGCCGGTCGCCGAGACCGACGCCGCGCCGGGGGCCGAGGCCCACGGCACCTGGCACCGGTACGCGCAGCGGGTGGCGCGCAGACCGTGGCAGTTCCTGGCCGCGGGCGTGGTCACCATCGCCGTCCTGGCGATTCCGGTGTTCTCCATGCAGCTCGGCCACATCGGCGACGGGGCGGACCCGACGTCCGACACGGACCGGCGCGCCTACGACCTCATGACCGACGCGTTCGGCCCCGGGTCCAACGGGCCCCTCACCGTCGTCATCGACCAGACCTCGGTGCCCGCCTCCGACCGGTCGGACCTCGCCTCGCAGGCCCAGAAGACCCTGGACGGGGTCGCCGACGCGGCCGCCGTCACCCCGCTCACCCCCACCCAGGACGGGGACGTGCTGGTCGGCACGGTGTACTCCACCGAGTCGCCGCAGAGCGCCACCACCACCGGCCTCACCAACCGGCTGGTCGACGACACGCTGCCGCAGGCCGTGCGGGGCACGGACGCCTCCACCTACGTCACCGGCACCACCGCCGCCCAGGTCGACTTCCGCGACGTCGTCGCGGAGCGGCTGCCGCTGATCATCGGCGTCGTGGTGGCCCTGGCGTTCCTGATCATCCTGGCGGTGTTCCGCGGCCTGCTCATCGCCGTCAAGGCGGCCGTCCTCAACGTCCTGTCCATCACCGCGTCCTACGGCGTCGTGGTGGCCGTCTTCCAGTGGGGCTGGGGCGGGCCCGCGCTCGGGGTGTCCGGCACGGTGCCGATCGAGAGCTATGTGCCGATGATGATGTTCGCGATCATCTTCGGCCTCAGCATGGACTACGAGATCTTCCTGTTGTCCCGGGTCCACGAGGCATGGAAACGCACCGGCGACGCCAAGGCGTCCGTCGCGCACGCTCTGGAGATCACCGCCCGGGTCATCACCTGCGCGGCGCTGATCATGGTGAGCGTGTTCGCGGCGTTCATCGTCAGCGACAACATCGTGGTCAAGATGCTCGGTCTGGGCCTCGCCGTGAGCGTGCTGATCGACGCGACCGTGGTGCGGCTGCTGCTCGTGCCGGCCGTCATGACCCTGCTGGGCCGGCACGCCTGGTGGACGCCGCGCTGGCTCGACCGGATCATGCCGCACATCGACGCGGAGGGCGGCGGCGCGGTGGCGGCGCCGCCCGCGCGCACACCGTCGTAACCGCCCGCGCGCACACCGTCGTAGCGGCCGTCGGGCCGCGGCGGGCCCACCGGCGCGGGCCCGACGGGACGCCGGCGCAACGCGAAGCGGCAGGGCCCGAGGGCCCTGCCGCCGTGCACGTGCCGTGGAGGATCAGGCGTTGCGCCGGACACTCCGCAGGACGAAGAAGCCGAAGATCACCAGCACTCCGCCGACCGCGGCCGGCCAGAGCTGCGCGCCGGTCTCGGCGAGGCTGCCGCCCTGGGCCTGCGCCCCGGTCGTCTTCTCCAGCTCCGGAAGGCTGCCGGGCACCTGGGAGGCCTGGGCCGCCTGGCCGCCGTCGTCCTTGCCGTCCTTGCCGTCGTTGCCGCCGGCGCCCGCGTCCTGGTCGTCGTCCGCGGGGGACGACGCCTTCACGTTGGGCTGAGCGGGCTTCTCGGCCCCCTTGTCGTCCGCCGGCTCCTGGGTGGCCGGGGCCTTCGACGGCTCCTGGCCGCCGTCGCCCTGGTCGCCGCCCTGCTTGCCGTCGTCCTGCTTGCCGTCGTTCTGCTTGCCGTCGTCCTGCTTGCCGTCGTTCTGCTTGCCGTCGTCACCCTTGCCCTGGTCGCCACCGTTGTTCTGGTCGCCGCCCTGGTTCGGGTCCTCGGGCTCGGCCGTGGGCTCCTCCGGCTTGTCGCCGCCGTTGTTGCCGCCGTTGTTGCCGCCGTTGCCGTTGCCGTCGTCGCCGCCGCCGTTGCCGCCGTCACCCCCGGCGCCGCAGGTGCGGCCCTCGTTGATGCAGGAGACGACCTCGTTCATCAGGTCCTCGTCGAAGACGTTGATGAAGTCGCCGTGGTCCGTGATCGGCTTGTGCAGCTGCTCCGGGAAGGAGTCCACCGCGAACAGCGGGACGGTCTTGCCGCCGTCGTTCAGGCTCGGCGCGTCGACGTCGTAGACGATGCGCTGCACCAGCTGCGGAACGGGCTTGAAGCCGGACGGGCAGTTGCCCTGTTCGTCCACGAACGCCATGTGCGTGCGGTGGTTGGCGCTGTCGGTGTTGCGGCCGTCCCAGCAGCTCTGGAAGTCGAAGGTGCGCACCACGTCACTGCCCTCGGGGCACAGCGGGTACTTGTCCGTCAGCTGCCGGTCCTCGAAGCCCGTGCAGCTCCAGGAGGCGTTGGCGTTGGCCGGGCCGTTGACGAACGACTTCGCGTCACCGGTGATGATGCGCAGGAACCGCGGCATCGCGGTGACCTCGCCCTGCGGGTTGCCCTCGAAGGTCAGCGTGACCTCCTTGGGTGTCACGATCTCACCGACGTTGCCCTCGATGCCACCGCCCGGGCTGTTCGCGTCGCGCTCCTCGACACCGTTCTGCAGACGCAGCACCGGCCAGTAGTACGACGACTTGTCACCCTGGTCCGCGCAGCTGGTCTCGGCGCCCGCCAGGTCGTCGTCGCTGGAGAAGGCGTTGGTGGCCTGGTTGCCGATGTAGTCGTGGAAGTGGTGGGCGCCGTTGGCGACACCCGGAGCCGCGATCACGTTGTCCGAGTTGAACAGGCCGTTCTCGTTGACGCCGCACTCGCTGACGAAGGTACCGCGGGAGGCGTTCTTCGACGGCTCGGGCGCCGAGACGTTCGGCTGGACGCTCTTGATGTCGACGTAGTCGCCGGCCACCGGGCCGTTGCCGGCCTGGCCGCCGTTTCCGCCCTGGCCCTCCTGGCCCTGGCCCTGCTCCTCGCCCTGCTGGTCCTGGCCGCCGTCCGCGTCGCCGGCCTGTCCGCCCTGGCCGCCGTTGTCGCCGCCGTCCTGGCCAGCCTCCGGCTCCGCCGGGGCGTTGCCCGACTCGCGCACCTCGCAGGCGGCGAGTTCGTCGAGGCCCTCGGGGCGGTCGCCCACGCGGTCGATGGCGGTGGCGATGCGGGCGAGGGTCGCGGACCGCTTCTCCGTGAGCGGGCCGGCGATCGCGTTCTGCGCGAAGGCCGGGTCCTGCCGCAGGGCGTCGGCGGACTCCCCGATCCGCTTGTAGGCGTCGGCGATCTGTGCGTCCAGGGCGGCGAGTTCCTTGTCCACCTCCGCCCGCGCCTCGTCGGGGACCGAGGTCAGTTCGGTGGCCACGTCGGGGCAGTCGATCGTGGCGCCCGAGAACACCTGCGCGGTGTCGCCGCCGTCTTCCGTCGCGGAAGCGTAGACGTTGGCCGCCATCATCCCGCCTCCGCCCAGGATCAGGGCGAAGGCGGCGAGCGTCGCGCGCTGTTTCGGGCGTCTGCGTGTGTTGCGTGCCAAGGCAGTACTCCTACGCTTTGTAGCGGGGGGTCGGCATGGAATTCCCACGCCCCATACGCAGGCGGACCGCCGGGTGTTCAAAGGCCGCACGAAATCTTCGCCGTATCCGACGCCCCGGCCGCCCCCGGGGCCTCGCGTTCCCCTTCCGACTCCCCTGCCCCGGACGGGGATCGACGCAGGTCGGGGCGAGGGCGGCGGGGCGCGGAGTGCGGGGCGGCGAGGGTGGGGCCGGACGGAAGAATCAGAGGCGGCCGGCGTCCTCGGTCGTCCGGCCGAGGCAGGCGACCGTCGGGTCGAGCGAGGTGACGATCTCGTGGAAGCCCATCCGGTCGTAGAAGGCCCGGGCGGGCTTGTTGGCGGTCGACATCACGAGGTGGACGGCCGGAACCCCGGCGTCGCGCAGGGCGTTGAGGAAGCTCCGCATCAACTCCCGTCCGTGGCCCCGCCCCTGCCACTCGGGCAGCAGGTCGATGTGGAGATGGGCGGGGTACGGGGCGAGTTCGGGCAGGACCATCCGCTCGGGGCGGTGCAGCAGCCGGGCCATCGCCTCGTCCGGCGTGGCGGGCTCCCCGGCCGGTTCGGGATAGCGGTCGGCCACCCGGGGGAGCCACTCGCTGCGGAAGGCGGCGGTGAAGCGGGGGGTGTCGGCGGTGCCGAGGATGTAGCCGACCGCGCGCCCCCGCCCGTCGTCCAGCACGAAGGCGAGATTCGGTTCGAGGTGGACGTAGGGGGCGGCGAAGATGTCCGGGAGGATGCCGGGATCCCGGTAGTGCGGGCGGCTGTCGAGGCCGTTGTGCGCGGTGCGGATGCAGATGTCGTCCAGGGCGAGGCGATCGGCGGAGTCGTACGGGCGGATCAGGGGCTGCGACGTCATGGTGTCGATCCTGCCCGGATGGGAGCGCTCCCACAAGTATCTTTCCTCCGGCGGCCGGCGTTCTGGCTTAGCGCCGGGTTCGGTGGTTACCCGGTGCGCATGAAACTGCATCTTCCGGGGCGGAACACCCGGCACGAGGGCGAGGCCGCGGACGGCGACGTCCGCCCGGGTTCCGGTACGGAGCCCGCGGCGGGTCCCGGACCGGGCCCGGACGACAGCGCGCGGCGGGCGGCCGGCTCCCGGCCGGGCCCCGACGACGACGTGGAACGGGCGGCGCCGGACAGCCCCACGGGGCTGCCGAAGCAGTCCTGGGGCGCGGCGCTCAAGGGCAGCCTGCGCGAGTTCAAGAAGGACGAGCTCACCGACCGGGCCGCCGCGCTCACCTACTACGGGGTGCTGGCCCTGTTCCCGGCCCTGCTGGTGCTGGTGTCGCTGCTGGGCCTGGCCGGGCAGTCGACCACGGACAAGGTGCTGGAGAACGTCCAGGACCTGGCCCCGGGCCCGGCCCGGGACATCATCACCCGGGCCGTGGAGCAGTTGCAGGGCAACGCGGGCACCGGGTCGCTCGTGGCGATCCTCGGCCTGGTGCTGGCCGTGTGGTCGGCGTCCGGCTACGTGGCCGCGTTCATCCGCTCGGCGAACGCCGTCTACGACGTGCCGGAGGGCCGGCCGGTCTGGAAGGTGCTGCCGGTACGGCTCGGGGTGACGGTCGTGCTGATGGTGCTGGCGGTGGCCAGCGCGCTGATCGTGGTCTTCACCGGCGGTCTGGCGCGCCGGGCCGGTGACTTCCTCGGCCTCGGGGACACGGCGATCACGGTGTGGTCGATCGCCAAGTGGCCGGTGCTGGTGGTGCTGGTGGTCTTCATGATCGCGCTGCTGTACTGGGCCACCCCCAACGCCAAGGTCAAGGGCTTCCGCTGGATCACACCGGGCAGCTTCCTGGCCCTGGTGATCTGGCTGCTGGCCTCCGCCGGCTTCGCCTTCTACGTCGCCAACTTCGGCTCGTACAACAAGACCTACGGCACCATGGCCGGTGTCATCGTGTTCCTGATCTGGCTGTGGATCACCAACCTGGCGATCCTGCTGGGGCTGGAGTTCGACGCCGAGATCGCCCGGCAGCGGGCCATCGCGGGCGGCCATCCGCCCGAGGAGGAGCCGTACACCGAGCCGCGCGACACGCGCGCCTGGGACGAGGAGGACCGCCGGCGCCTGGACGGCGCCTGACGCCCCGGCGGGGTCAGTCCGTGAGGCCGGCGGCGAGCGTGGCGCCCAGTTCCCAGCAGCGCTCGGTGTCGGCCTTGCCGGGGGCGCCCGTCACGGTCACCGGGTCGGCGGCGCGGCGCCAGCCCAGGCCGGTGGTGACGGTGTCGAGGGCGCGCAGTGCCCCGGTGACGTCGCTGCCGCCGTGCACGAAGGCGCCGAAGGGCCTGCCCCGGGTGCTGTCCAGGCAGGGGTAGTAGATCTGGTCGAAGAAGTGCTTGAGGGCCCCCGACATGTAGCCCAGGTTGGCGGGGGTGCCCAGGAGGTAGCCGTCGGCCTCCAGGACGTCGGTGGCGGTCGCGGCCAGCGCCGCCCGCCGCACCACCCGGACCCCCTCGATCTCGGGCGCCGTCGCCCCGGACAGGACGGCCTCGAACATGGCCTGGCAGTTCGGCGAGGGCGTGTGATGGACGATCAGGAGAGTGGGCACGCCCCGACCCTGCCGTGCCCCGGCCCGGCTCCGCAAGCCGGGCCGGGGGCGCGCCGGGCGGCGGGGTCCCGTTGTCACGGCTCGTGACGGGTGGCAGCATGCCCGGCATCGGTACGCGGAGACGGAGTGCGGGTTGGTCGACGAGGGTCACAGGTCATCGGCAGCAGCCGTGTTCGACGCGCTGGGCGGCGAGTACGAGAAGGCGTTCGCCGGTTCGCCGGCGCACCGGGCGTCGCTGGAGTGGCTGCTGGAGCGGCTCCCGGCGGGCAGCCGGGTGCTGGACGCGGGCAGCGGCACCGGACGGCCGACGGCCGCCGTGCTGGCGGGGGCGGGCCACCGGGTGCTGGGGGTGGACGTCTCCCCGGTGATGACGGAGCTGGCGTCGCGCCGGGTTCCGGAGGCGGAGTTCCGCTGCGCCGACGTCGCGTCGATGCCGCTGGAGGAGGAGTCGTTCGACGCGGTCTGCGTGTACTTCTCGCTGCTGCTGATGTCCCGGGCCGGGCAGGCCGCGGTGGTCCGGCGGCTGACTCGGGCACTGCGGCCGGGCGGGCTGCTGGTGCTGGCCACCGTGCCGCTGGACGTGGAGAACTTCGAGGGCGTCTTCATGGGGCAGCGGGTCCGGCTCACCAGTTTCGCCGCCCAGGACGTGGTCGCCCTGGTGCGTGAGGCGGGTCTGACGGTGCTGTCGGAGCAGAGCGTGATGTTCCGGCCGACGCATGCGGACGCCGCTCCGGAGCCCCACCTGTTCCTGCACTGCCGTCGCGGTCCGGGGCCGTCCGCGGACTGACCGGGCGTGGGAGGCCCGCGCCCGGCGCGGCGGTCCGCGGGGGTGGGCCTACGGCTGCTGTCCGGGTTCGTTCTGCGAGGAGGCCCTCAGGTCGGCGAGCAGTTCGGCCTGGCCGGCGAGCACGCCGGACAGGATGGTGCGGGCCACCCGGAGCAGCTCGGCGATGTGCGGGCTCGTCAGCGAGTAGTACACGGTGGAGCCCTCCTTGCGGGCCACGACCAGGTTCGCCCGCCGCAGCACCGCCAGCTGCTGGGAGAGGTGCGCGGGTTCGATGCGCACCTCGGGCAGCATCTCCGCGACCGCGTGTTCGCGCTCACTGAGCAGTTCCAGCACCCTGATGCGGGCCGGGTGACCCAGGGTCTTGAAGAACTCGGCCTTCAGCTGGTACAGCGGCGTGGTCATCGTGCCGTTCCCTTTCCGGCGCGGCGGCACGGCCCCGACGGCCGGCCCCGAGTCCCTCGCCTCATCCGTCCGCCCGTTCCCGGCCTCGACGGTGTCCGACACTAGCAACTCCCTGCCTGCGCGCCGTCGTGCGGGCCCGGGTCCCGCCCGTCACAGGGGGAGCGTGATCCACACGCTCTTGCCCCGGCCGTCGGAGTCCCCCCGCACCACGGCGGTGCCGCCGAGACCGTGGGTGAGTTCGGTGACGGTGGCGAGGCCGCCCGTGCCGCGGCCCGGTGCCGGGGTGAGCAGGCTCGGCCGGTGGGGGTGGCGGTCGTGCACGGCGAGGACGAGGCAGTCCGGGCCCGCCGCGTAGACGACGGTGGTCTGCGGGGAGACCGCGGCGGCGTGCCGGACGGTGTTGGTGACCAGTTCGCCGAGGATGAGCAGCGCGGGACCGACGGCCGGGTGGTGCCGGTCGATCCCCCATTCCGCCAGCGCCCGTTCGGCGGTCTCGCGGGCTACCCGGACGGCGGCCGGCTCCGTCGGGAGGGTCAGGACGTGCCGGTGCGGGAGGGCGGCCGGCGTGAGGATCGTCGTCATGGTGTCTCCCGGGCGGCCGCGTGCGCCGCGGCGGAGGTGGGCGCCGGCCGTCCGGGCGGCGGGACGACCGGTGCGGGGTCGGCGGTGCCGGCCGGCGGGAACACGCTGGTGCGGTGCAGGAGGTCGCGGGCCGCGCGGATCGCCTCGGGGGTGGTGGCGTACTCCCCGTCCCCGTCCCGCAGCAGGTCCAGGACGCCCACGGAGTCGAGGACCTGGCGGTGTTCGGTGCGGATCCCGGAGACCATGACGACGATGCCGCGCCGTGCCAGCTTCTCCATCGCGTCCTTCAGGACCAGGGCGCCGGTGGCGTCGACGACGCTCACGTGGGACATGCGCAGGATGACCACCCGCACGTCGGCGAGTTCCGTCAGCTCCAGCAGGAAGCGGTGGGCGGCGGCGAAGAACAGCGGGCCGTCGACGCGGTAGGCGACGATCTGCTCGGTGAGCAGTTCGTGCTCCGCGTCGCTGTGGTCGCCCTGCCGGTCGAGGGGCAGCGGGGCGAGCCGGGCCTGGCGGGCGACCGCGCTCAGGGCGAGGACGGCGGCGACGGCGAGTCCGATGATGACCGCGAGCACGAGGTCGAGCACGAGGGTCGCGACGGCGGTCAGGACGAGGATCAGCGCGTCGGAGCGGGTGGCGCGGGCCATCGCGCGCAGCGAACCGACCTCGACCATGCGGACGGCGGTGGCCAGCAGCACACCGGCGAGGGCGGCGAGCGGGATCCGCGAGACCAGCGGGGCGGCGGCGAAGACGATCACGGCGAGGACGGCCGCGTGCGCCAGGGACGCCAGCCGGGAGGTGGCGCCGGTCCGCACGTTGACGGCGGTGCGGGCGATGGCGCCGGTCGCGGGGACGCCGCCGAACAGCGGGGAGGCGATGTTGGCGATGCCCTGGCCGAAGAGTTCCCGGTCCGGGTCGTGCCGCTGTCCGACGGTCATGCCGTCGGCGACGGACGCGGACAGCAGCGACTCCAGGGCGGCCAGCGCCGCCACCGCCACGGCGGGGGCGACCAGGCTGCCGAGGGCGGCGGTGTCGACGAAGCCGAGCGAGGGGGCGGGCAGGCCGGACGGCAGGTCCCCGATGGGGCGTACGCCGAGACCGGCGGCCTCGCTCAGCAGGGTGGCGCCGATCACCGCGAGGATGGAGAAGGGCACGGTCGGCTTCCAGCGCGCGCCGAGCAGCATGACCGCAGCCACGGCGACGGCCAGGGCCGGGGCGGCCCAGTCCGGGCTGCGCGCGAAGTCCTGCAGGGCCAGCCAGGCGACCTCCAGGACCCGCTCGGCGTCCGGTGGGGACACCCCGAGGGCGTTGGGGATCTGCTGGAGCCCGATCACGCAGGCGATGCCGAGGGTGAAGCCCTCCACCACGGGTGCGGGCACGTAGCGCATGCTGCCCCCGGCCCGCAGCAGGGCCAGGACGACCAGCATCAGTCCGGCCATCAGGCCGACGGTGAGCACTCCGGAGGGGCCGTGGTCGGCGACGATGGGCACCAGCACCACCGTCATCGCCCCGGTGGGCCCGGACACCTGGAGGTTGGAACCGCCGAACACGGCGGCGAGCGCGCCGGCGATCACGGCGGTGGCCAGCCCGGCCTCGGCGCCCAGCCCGGAGGACACGCCGAAGCCGAGGGCGAGCGGCAGGGCGACGACGGCGACGGTCAGACCGGCGAGCAGGTCACGGCGCGGACGGCGCCGCATCTGGCGCAGATCGGTGCGGTCGGGCAGCAGCGCGGTGAACCGGGACAGGACTCCGGCCCGCGCCATAGGTACGGACACGACTCCTCGTTCTCCCGGTGGCTGCGGTTCCCGCGGTCCGGGCCGCACACGGCGGCGGGCGGGCGCTCTCGGCCCGCCCGGAATTCCACGGGATTACGACTTATAGCATGTATGCAATTGCTAAATTTTGCAACTGCGCAGGTCAACGCTGTGCCGCCCCGCCGGGGACCGCGCTGGAGCGCCGTCCGTCAGCCCGTCATCCGCTTCCGCCAGGCCGGTTCGACCAGCCGCCACTCGGTCTCCCACTCCGCCGCGCGCCGCCGCAGCAGCCGGGTCCTGAGCACCCACGCGGCGAGCAGCGCCATGCCTCCGGCGGTGGCCGCGACCGTGGCCCCGGCCATCAGGGTCTGGAAGCGCGCCTCGGCTCCGCCGGGCGGCTCGGAGACGAGCCGTCCCTCCCGGTCGGTCCACACCGTGACCGCGCTGCCCGCCTCGGCGTCCGCGTCGGCCCGTGCCCGGCCGGTCCGCCCGGTGCCGTCGGGCGCCGTCCAGCGCACCTTCGTCCACACCCGCGTGTCGCCGCTCTCGGGGGCGGGCGCGGGCAGGGCACGGGCCGCGTCCTCGGTCAGCACGGCGCGCACCTCGCGGCTCGACGCCCGGCGTTCGGCGAGCGAGTCGTCCACCGCCCCGGCGGCGGCCAGGGCACCGAACCCGCCGAGGACGATGCCCAGGACCAGCGTGGTGAGCAGCAGCCAGGCCTCGATCACATCGCTGCGGCGCCGCAGCGGATTCCGCCTCCAGCGCCAGAACCGCACCCTGCGGGGGCACTCACCCCGCGTCCTCGCCATGGGTCGTCACCTCCTCGCGCGGTCCCGCACACCGCGCCGCGCCGGTCCTGCCGAAGGCGCTCGCACCACGCGCGCGGCGGCACGGTGTCACCTCTTCCAGGGTGGGCCACCCGGCCGCCGCGCGCATGGGGCCGAAGGGCCCGGACCGGTGGCCCGGACCGCCCGGTCCCGGCCCGCGCCGCCCGCCCGGGCCGCTCGCGCGCCGCCCGTCAGGCCGCCACGGGACGCGCGACGCCGCTGTGCAGGAGGCGGCGGAGCTGCTCGACGTACTCGCCCAGCCGCACGGCACCGCGGGACGCCGCGGCGTAGAGGCCGCGGACCGGGGCGAGCCGTTCCAGGCGCGGCGCCAGGGCGGACAGGGCGATGGCGAAGGCCACGCCCGACCAGGCCACCGGGCCGAGCGGGGTGCAGCCGAAGAAGTGGCTGACGCCGGGTGTCTGCACGAGCGCGGCCAGGACCGCGGCGGACCCCAGCGCGGTCGCCCACACCAGGGTGCTGTGGCGGCGGCCGGAGAGGGTCTGCACCAGCTGGGCGCCGACGACTCCGCACAGCGCCATGGTGGTCGCCCGGCGCTCGGTGCCGGGCGTGACGCGGCCGATGAGGTAGGCGGTGACCGCGCCGAGGCAGGTGGTCACGCCCCGGCGCCGGATGGCCCGCAGCAGGGGCGCGCCGAGCACGTCCAGACCCATCGGGCCGGTCTCGGCGTGCACGGCCGTGGAGGGGTCGTCGCTCGGTGTCACCGCGACGGCCATGGCCGGGAACATGTCGGTGAGCAGGTTGACCAGCAGCAGCTGACGGGTCGACAGGGGAGAAGCCCCGGCGAGCAGGGTGCCCAGCACGCTGAAGCCGACCTCGCCGGCGTTGCCGCCGATGAGGATGCTCACCGCGTCGGCGACGCTGCGCCACAGCGCGCGCCCCTCGGCGACCGCGTCCACCAGCGGCGACAGGTCCCCGTTGGTGACCACGAGGTCGGCGGCGTTCCGGGCGGCCGCCGAGCCCCGGGTCTCGATGCCGACGCCGACGTCGGCGGCGCGGATGGCGGCCGCGTCGTTGGCGCCGTCGCCGGCCATCGCGACGACCCGGCCGGCCTGCTGCAGGGCCTCCACCACGTGCAGCTTCTGCTCGGGGGCGACCCGGGCGACGACCGCGGCGCCGTGCAGGGCCCGCACCCGGTCGCGCCTGCCCATGGCGACCAGTTCGTCCCCCGTGACGACCTCCGTCTCCTCCGGCCAGCCCAGTTGGAGGGCGATGGCGCGGGCCGTCTCCGGGTGGTCGCCGGTGAGCATGACGGGGTCGATGCCCAGCCCGCGCAGGTCCGTGAGCAGGGCCCGGGAGGTGTCGCGCGGGACGTCCGCGAGGGCGATCAGCCCGGCGAACTCCAGGCCCCCCAGGTCGGCGTCGAGCGCGTCGGCCGGGTCCTCGGCCGGGCAGGGGCGCCGGGCGACGGCGAGCACCCGCAGCCCCTGTCCGGCCAGCTCGTGGGCCGTGCGGGTGGCCGCCTCGGGCAGGTCCCGGCAGGCGGGCAGCACCGTCTCGGGGGCGCCCTTGACGACGAGGAGCCCGCCGGTGTCCGCGTCGCCGTCCCGGCCGACGGCCGCCGCGTAGCCGCGGCTGGCCTCGAAGGCCAGTTCGCCGGAGGGCGTCCAGGCGTCGTCGGGCGGGGCGACGTCGAGGACCGCCTCGTCGGTGGCGTGCGCGACGCGGCGCCCCTGACCCGTCTCCTCCTGCGGGCAGGCCCGGGCGGCCAGCCGCAGCACCGGCAGGGCGCCCTCGGCGTCCGGTGCGTGGACCGTGCCGTCGGCGGTGGCCGCCCGGACCAGGCGGAGCCGGTTCTCGGTGAGGGTGCCGGTCTTGTCGAAGCAGACGGTGTCGACCCGGCCCAGCGCCTCCAGGGTGCGCGGGGTGCGGACCAGGACGCCGCGCCGGGACAGCCGCCGGGCGGCCGCCATCTGCGCGACCGTGGCGACCAGCGGCAGGCCCTCGGGGACGGCGGCGACCGCCACCGCCACACCGCCGCTGACGGCCCGCCGCACCGGGCTGCCGCGCAGCAGGGACAGCGCGGTCACCAGGGCGCCGCCGGTGAGCGTCACCGGCAGGGCCTTTCGGGTGAGTTCCTGCAGCCGCGCCTGGACCCCGGCGGGCGGCGGGGTGCGGGCGGCCAGCGCGACGGCGCGGCCGGCCTCGGTGCTGTCGCCGGTGTCGACCACGAGCGCGGTGGCGTGTCCGGCCACCACGGTGGTGCCCTCGAAGACCATGCAGGTCCGCCGGGCCACCGGTGCGCCGGGGGTCGGGCCGACGTCCTTGGTCACGGGCAGCGACTCCCCGGTGAGCGACGACTCGTCGACCTCCAGGCCGTCGGCCTCCAGCAGGCGGGCGTCCGCCGGTACGACGTCACCGGCGCCCAGGTCGATGCGGTCGCCGGGGCGCAGCCGGGCGGCGTCGACGGTGACGGTGCGCCGACGGGCGTCCTGGCGGCGGGCCTTGGGCTGCTGCCGGGCCGCGAGCCGGGCCAGGGCCTGCTCGGCGCGCAGCCGCTGGAGGCCGCCGGCCACCGCGTTGAGGTCCATGGCCCCGACGACGAGCAGCGCGTCGACGAGGGAGCCGAGCAGCGCGGAGGCGACCGCGCCGGTGGCGAGCACGGGGGTGAGCGGGTCGTCGAGTTCCCGGCGGACCGCGCCGGTGGCCTGCCAGGTCCAGCGGGCGGGCCCGGCCACGGGATGGCGGGCGAGGCGGGCGGCCTGCTGCCGGGCGCGGTCGGTGAGGAGGGCGAGGCCGCCGGGTTCGTCCGCGGTGTCGTCGCGGCGCAGCCGGTCGCGGGCCTCGTGGGGTTCCAGGGCGTGCCACGGAATGTGCAGCCGGGGCTCGGGCGGAGTGGCGCGGGCCACCCGGGCGGCCTCGATCCAGCCGGCCAACAGGGCGTTCAGGGCGGCGATGTTGACGGGCCCGTGCCGGGTCAGCAGCTGCCAGGTGCGGCCGGCGGGTGTGCCGCCGCGGGCGACCATCAGCCCGGACAGGGCGGCGCCGGCCCGGGCGAGGGTCTGTGAGCGGCGGCCGACACGGCGGGCGGCGGGGATGGCGGCGAGGAGCAGCACCACGTCGGTCAGTCCGGGCGCGAGCACGTCGGCACCCCAGGGGACCGCCGCGCGGTCGCCGGTGAGGGCGATGGCCACGTCCCCGGCGGGCAGCCCCTCCGCGATGTCGTCGTCGCCGCCGGGGGACGGCCGGGCGACGCCCACGACGATGTGCCCGTCGTTCTGCAGGGACCGGACCACGTCCCCGAACGGCAGGTCGGCGGGGGCGACTTCGTCGGCGAGGCGGGTGATGTCCCGCAGGCCGGGGCCGCCGGTGATGACGACGTGCAGTCCGGCGCGGCGGGCCGCGTCCAGGACGGCTTCGGCGAACGGGTCGACCGGGTCGTCGGGCAGGCCGTCGGAGGGGGCGGCGGCGTCGTGCGGCCGGCCGCGCAGGGCGTCGGCGTGCAGGACGAGGGAGTCGGCGATCTCCAGTTGCCGCAGCCGTTCGGTGCCGAGCACCAGGATCCCGGCCCGGGCGAGGAAGGTGCCCAGGGCCGCGTGGAAGGCCGCGGGGCCGTAGCGGGCGGCCTTGGGCGACCCGGCGAGGACCGCCTCGGCCGCTTCCCGGGTGTCGTGGGTGACCAGCAGGGTGGCGGCGGCGCCCGCGACGCTGCCGGTGCCGGCGTGGGCCGCGTACTCCTGGGCCGGTGTCACCCGCAGCGGCGGGCGGACGCCGTCGGGCGGGGGCAGGCTGGTGCGCTGCTCGCGGCAGAGGTCGTCGTGCAGGGCCTCGAAGGCGGCGGTCCGGGCCGTCGCCTCGGCCAGCTGGCCGGCGCGCAGCAGTCCGTCGAGGAGGAGGGACACCGGGGACTGGCCCGCGCCGTGCGCGGCGGCGTTGGCGGCGGCCAGGACGAGTTCCATGCCGCTCCTGCCGAGTCGGCGCCGCAGCATCGCCTTGAACTGGGGGTTCTCGCGCAGCAGGGTCACGGTGGCGGTGACCGTCTTCGGGGTGGGGGGCAGGCGCAGGGACCGGCCGGCCAGGGCTCCGGCGGCGCCGGCCGCGTTCAGCAGCAGGGCGGCGGCGGCGACGCGGACCTCGCGGGGGTCCCCGGGGTGGGGGGTGTCGTCGTCCGGTCCGGGTCCGGTTCCCTCGCCGAGGCCGAGCCGAGTGGCGAGGGCGGTGGCCCGCTCGGTCACGCGGTCGGCGGCGGCGTCCCCGACCGCGGTCACCACCAGCCGGGACAGTCCCGCGTCCCAGTACGCGGTCAGCACGTCGGGGTGGTCGAGGAGTTCGGCGGCCACCTTGCGGGCGAGGGGGGCGGCGTCGTCCCCGGCGCCGTGCAGGGCGAGGTGGAAGCGGTGTCCCGCGCGCCAGTGCCGTCCGCCGGACAGGGCGTTGCGGGCGACGTGGCCGATGCGGCGGGTGGTGGTGTGGGCGGACGTCAGGCCCTGGGCGGTGGTGCGGGCGGCGCCCGCGGCGGCCCCGGCCACGGCGCCGGCGAGGGGGGCGACGTCGATTCGTGTGAGCATCTGTGGGGGTCCCGGTTCCTCGGCTCAGCCGTCGTGCCGGCCGGCGCCGTCGGCCGCGTCCGCGTCCGGCTGCCGGGCGGGGTGCGGGGCTTCGTGGTGGGGGTCGTGGTGCGCGGTCGCCTCGGCGACCTGCTTCAGCGCGGAGGCCGTGGCCGTGTCGCCGACCTTCGCCGGCTGTTCGTGCGCCGTGGGTGCGGGCGGACGGGGGCGGCGGCGGGAGGACTCCAGACGGTCACCGGGGCCGAGGTCGGCGGCCGGGGCGTCGCCGGAGCCGGTCCGGGCGGTCTCCGCGGCGGGGCGCGCGCCGTGCGCCCCGGTACCGTCGGCGGGTCCCGTCTCCGGCCCGTGCCCGGGGCGCGGCCGGGTGAGCCAGGCGACGGCGGCACCGGTCACGGCCACCGGCCACTCGACGAGTCCGGCCACGCCGAGCACTCCGGCCCCGGCGTAGACGGCCATGCGGCGGCCGCGCGGCGACACCGCGCCGATCGCGTCCAGCGCGCCGCCGGCGGCCTTTCCGGCCTGCTCGGCTCCCGGCAGGTGCTTCAGCCCCGAGACGACGGCCCGCAGGGGCGGGGGAAGATCGGGCGAGCGAGATGTGTCCTGGTCCATGACGACCTCCACGAGCGCGTCTCCGGGGCGATGGTCGGTTTCCCTGTCCTCGGCCCCATATTCGGCCTGGTTCGCCTCCGGCGCGCTCCGGGACGGCCCGGGTCGGCCGCCGGGCGGGCCGTCGGACGACCGTCCCGCCGTCGTGGGCCCCCCCGGAGCAGCGCATGGTGGACGCCGGGGACCCGGCGCCCTCCTCCGAGATGGCGATCATGCCGCCGCCCGCGATGCACTCCCTGGCCTCGGCGTCGGTGGGAGCGGCCGCGGCGGCGGGTGCGCACGGCAGAGCGGAGGCGCCGGTGGTGAGGACGGCGGACGGTGCATGGGTGCTCCCTGGGACGCGGGCCGGGTGGCCCCAGCCTCACCAGGAGGGGCGACGTCCGCCATCGCTGGGCGTCCGCCGCCGTACCCCCCGGGGGGCTGCCGGAAGCCGTCCGGCGGACCCGTGTCGCGGCGGGCGCGGAGGGTACTCAGCACGGGCGGAACACGGGCCCGGACCGGATGTGCGGCGGGTCCGAGCACCCCGGTCCGGGACGAAGGGAGTGGAGTGGCGATGACGGAGAACGGTGACGACACCCCGTTCGTGGGCCGGACGGGGATCCCCGACCTCCGTCTGGCCACGGACGTCGCCGGGCAGGCCCCGGTGGGCGTGGCACCGTCCGGCGGCCCGGAGGCGGAACTGCCGCGCGACCGCAACCAGGCCATCCTGGAGGCCGCCAAGCAGGTGGGCGCGGTCCTCAAGCGAGCGGAGCACCCGTTCGCGCTGGCCGGAAGCGTCGCCGTGTACGCCCACGGCGGCAGCGGCAACCTCCAGCACGACGTCGACTTCTGCGTGCTGCCCGAGGACGCCGAACGGGTGGCGGCCACCCTCCGGGAGGCGGGGCTGACCGTCTACACCCCGCCGGAGGACTGGCTGATCAAGGCGCGGTGCTTCGGCCAGGACGTGGACATCATCTTCGAGATGGCGCACCGGCCCGTCTCCGCGGAGATGCTCGGCCGGGCAGAGGAACTCCCGGTGGAGTCGGTGCGGATGCCGGTCCTGGCGCCCACCGACCTGCTGTGGAGCCTGATGGCCGCGTTCTCCGAACACCACTGCGACTTCGGCGCGGTGCTGCCCATCGCACGCGCGCTGCGGGAGAAGGTCGACTGGGAGCGGGTGCGCCGCGACTGCGGGGACGAGCCCATGCCGTCCGCCTTCTTCTACCTGCTGGAGCGGCTGGACGTCATCCGGCGCCCCGGGACGTGAGGGCGCCGCCGGAGGCCACCGTGCGCATGCGCGGCGTCCGAAGGCCCGAGGAGAGGAGCACCCATGAGCAGCCAAGGCACCGCCTCCGCGGGCGGCGTGCCCCCGGAGCAGAGCCCGGAGTACCGCGTCGCCCACCTCCAGGAGCGGCTCGCGGCCGGGGAGCCCGGCGAACTCGGTGTGCGCGTCGAGGTGCGCGGCGGGGCGGTGCTGGTCACCGGGACCGTACCCTCCGCCCCGTGCCGCGAGGAGGTGCTGCGCACCGTCCGTGAGGAGCTGACCGGACTGGAGGTGCACTGCGACCTGGTGGTCGCCGACGCCTCCTCGCCCGACCACGCGGAGGAGCTGACATGATCCGCATCGCCGCCGTGGGGGACATCCATCTGGACCCCGACAGCCGGGGTCTGCTGCGGCCCGCCTTCGACACCCTGCCCGAGTGCGCCGACGTGCTGCTGCTGGCCGGGGACCTCACCCGGCACGGCACCGTCGAGGAGGCCCGGGTGGTGGCCGACGAGATCCGGGGGCTCGGCGTCCCCGTGGTGGCGGTGCTCGGCAACCACGACCACCACGACGACCGCCCCGGGGAGGTCATGTCGCTGCTGCGGGACGCCGGCGCCCGGGTGCTGGAGGGCGAGGGCACGGTGGTGGACACCGGTTCCGCCCGCATCGGGGTGGCCGGCACCAAGGGGTTCGGCGGCGGCTTCCCGGGGCGCAGCGCCGGGGAGTTCGGCGAGCCGGTGATGAAGGAGTTCGTGCGGCACTCGCGGGAGTGCGCCGACGGGCTGCGCACCGCGCTGGAGGGGCTGGCGGGCGAGGTCTGCGACGCGCGGGTCGCGCTCACCCACTACTCCCCCGTGCCCGAGACCCTGGCCGGGGAGCCGCTGGAGATCTATCCGTTCCTGGGCAGTTATCTGCTGGCCGAGGCGATCGACACGGCGGGTGCCGATCTCGCCGTGCACGGCCATGCGCACGCGGGCACCGAACACGGCATGACCACGGGGGGCGTGAAGGTCCGCAACGTGGCCCAGCCGGTCATCGGCCGGGCGTTCCACGTGTACCACCTGCCGGTCCGGGAACGGGTGGTCTCCGGCCCGGGTGCCCGGCCCGCCGGCTGAGCCCGGCCCGCTGCACCACTCCCCCCACCGCCCCGCTCCCCCAGCGCCGTCGGCGTCCGCCGGCGGCGCTGTCGTCGTGCGCGCCGGGTCCCGCGTACCGCCTCTTGTGTGAACGGCCCGCCCGGTGCGCCCGGTTCAAGCATTTTGCCTGCTTACCATGCAGGCTCCGCCTCCCGTGATCGCTGTCGCCACACACCGGGCACGGGCGGCGGACCGCGCCGGCCGGCCGGGCTCGCCGCCGGCCTGCGCGGGGCGACCGCCGGGGGCCGTATCGCTCGTCGTGCCGTTCGTCGACCGATCCGCCCGCCCCCGAGAGGACACCCGATGGCGCCGACCGGCCGCCTCCGTGAGCATGCCGCCTCCCCGCACGACGCCGAACTGCGCGGCGCCGCCCCGCGCCTGGCCCGCCGTCGCTTCCTCACCGTCACCGCGGCCGCCGCCGCCCTCGCGTTCACCACCAATCTCCCCTCCCGCGGAGCGTTCGCCGCCACGGAACTCGACGGGGCCCGCCTCACCGCCGACCCGTTCACCCTCGGCATCGCCTCCGGCGACCCGCGGCCCGACTCGGTGCTCCTGTGGACCCGGCTCGCCCCCGCCCCCTTCGAGGCCGACGGCGGGCTGGGGCAGCGGCGCGTGCCGGTGTCCTGGGAGGTCGCGCTGGACGACTCCTTCGCCGTGGTGGTGCAGCGGGGCACCGCCCTCGCCCATCCGGAGTACGGCCACAGCGTGCGCGTCGACGTGCGCGGCCTGATCCCCGGCACCCCGTACCACTACCGGTTCCGCACCGGCAGCTGGATCAGCCCCACGGGCCGCACCCGCACCGCTCCCCCGGCCGGCAGCGCCGTGCCGGGTCTGCGCCTGGCCGCCGTGGCCTGCCAGGCGTACCACGACGGCTACTACACCGCGCACCGGCACGTCGCTGAGGAGGACGTCGACCTGGTGTTCCACCTCGGCGACTACCTCTACGAGTACGCGGTGAACTCCGCGGGCGGTGCCCGCGGGTACACCGACCGGGTGCTGCCCCCGGTGTTCAACCGGGAGACGTCCTCCCTGACCGACTACCGGATGCGGTACGCGCTCTACAAGAGCGATCCCGACCTGCGGGCCGCGCACGCGGCGCACCCGTTCGTCGTCACGTGGGACGACCACGAGACGGAGAACAACTACGCCGCCGACCGGGACGAGAACGGCAGCCCTCCGGAGCGGTTCCTGGTGCGCCGCGCCGCCGCCCACCGGGCCTACTGGGAGAACCAGCCGCTGCGGGCCGCCCAGATCCCGCAGGGCCCCGACGCGCAGGTGTACCGCAGGCTCCGGTGGGGCTCCCTCGCCCAGTTCGACATCCTCGACACCCGCCAGTACCGCTCCGACCAGGCCTACGGCGACGCGCCGCACGTTCCGGGACCGGAGAGCGACGACCCGGCGCGCAGTCTCACCGGGGACGCCCAGGAGCGCTGGCTGATCGACGGCTGGGCGGCGTCGACCGCGCTGTGGAACGTGATGCCCCAGCAGGTGTGCTTCTCCCAGCGGAGACTGGACCTCAACGCGCGGGCGAAGCTGTCCATGGACGCCTGGGACGGCTACCGCGCCAACCGCGACCGCGTCGTCGCGGGCGCGAAGGCCGCCGGCGCCGGCAACTGGCTGGTCCTCACCGGCGACGTCCACGTCGCGTACGCCCTCGACATCAAGGACGACTTCGACGACCCCGACTCCGCCACCCTGGGCACCGAACTCACCTGCACCTCCGTGACCAGCGGGCGGGACGGCGTGGAGCGGCCGGCCAACTGGGACACCTACATGCGGGCCAACCCGCACCTGAAGCACTACGACGGGCGGCGCGGCTACCTGCGGGTCGAACTGGGACGGCACAGCGCCCGCGCCGACTTCCGCACCGTCACCGCCGTGACCACCCCCGGCGCCCCCGTCACCACCACGGCCTCCTTCGTCACGGAGGCCGGATCGCCCGGCCTGCGGCCCGTCTGACCGCGCCGGCGCACCCCGCCGCGCCCCCCGTACTGCACATGGCGCCCGTCCGGTTCCCCAAAGCGCGCGAAAAGGTGCCCCCGGTGACATCCCGCCGGACGCCGCGGGCAAGGACTGGGGCCGTGCCGGACGTCGCGGGACCGGCGCCGAGGTGACGACAGGACGTCGACCGCTCGCGGCAGCCCGCCACCGAACGAAGGAGACCCACCGCATGGTCCACAGACACGCCGGGACCGCCGCCCGGGCGGCCCTGGCCGCCCTCGGCGCCCTCGCCCTGGCCGCGGCGCCCTCCGCCGTGGCCGCCGAACCGGCCCCCACCGCCGGGCCGGTGCCCGGCGCCGCCCAGACGCTGGGCGCCGACCGGCCGTCGGCGCACCTGCTCCAGGCCCTCGGGCGGGACCTGGACCTGACCTCCGCCCAGGCCTCCGAACGCCTGGTCAACGAGGCCGAGGCGGGCACCCGGGCGGGTGTCCTGCGCGCCTCCCTCGGCGACCGGTTCGCCGGTGCCTGGGTGCGCGGCGCGACCTCCGGCGAGCTCACGGTCGCCACCACCGACGCGGCGGACGTCCCCGCCATCCGGGAGCAGGGCGCCGAAGCCGCGGTCGTCGGCCGGACCCTGGCCGACCTCACGGCGGCCAAGGGCAAGCTGGACGCGGCCGCCGCCGGCCGGGACACCGCCGACACCCCGCTGTGGTACGTCGACGTCACCGCGAACCGGGTCGTCGTGGAGGCGCTCGACGAGGCCGCGGGGACCGCCTTCGTGGAGGCCGCCGGGCTCGCGGGGCAGGACGTGGCCGTCCGGGTCGCCGAGCAGCGGCCACGCCTGCTGGCGGACATCACCGGCGGCGACGCCTTCTACATCGACGACTCGGCCCGCTGCTCGGTCGGGTTCTCCGTCACCGCGGACGAACAGCCGGGCTTCGTCACCGCCGGGCACTGCGGCGACCCCGGTGACACGACGACCGGGTTCGACCGGACCGCGCAGGGCACCTTCGAGGCGTCCACCTTCCCCGGCAAGGACATGGCCTGGGTGGCCACCAACGACCAGTGGACGGCCACGCCCGGCGTCAAGGCGCAGGACGGCGAGGTCGTCCAGGTCACCGGCTCGGTGCAGGCCCTGGTCGGGGCGTCCGTGTGCCGTTCCGGCTCGACCACCGGATGGCACTGCGGCACCATCCAGCAGCACGACACGAGCGTCAGCTACGCCGAGGGACGGGTCGACGGACTGACCCGGACCACGGTGTGCGCCGAGCCGGGTGACTCCGGCGGCCCCTACCTCGCGGGCTCCCAGGCGCAGGGCGTCACCTCCGGCGGCTCCGGTGACTGCACCAGGGGCGGCACGACGTTCTACCAGCCGGTGAACCCCGTCCTCGCCGACTTCGGTCTCACCCTGACCACCGCCGCCGGGCAGGCGGCCGCCCCGCTCCCCCAGGACGGCGACCCGCGGGCGTGGACGGCCGGCCGGGTCTACGAGGCCGGTGCCACGGTGACCCGTGACGGCGTCAGCTACCGGTGCCTGCAGACCCACCAGGCGCAGAGCGCGTGGGCACCCGCCGGTACCCCGGCCCTGTGGCAGCGCGTCTGACACCGTTTCCGGCGGCGCGCTCCGGCGCCGGCGGCGGCCCCGGTGCCGCGGCCGGCGCCGCCGTGTGCGTGCCGGGTGCCGGCCGGGGTCTTCGGCTCTCAGCCGTCCGGACCCGGCAACGTCATACGGGAGCGGGCTGCCCGGCCGGGGCATGCGGGCGCCGCGGGCCGGGCCCGGACCCCTGGCGTTTTCCTCACCCCGGCGGGCGGACCCCGGTGACGACGACGCCGCTGCGCGGGCGGGTGGGCACGCGGTGCAGGGCGATCGTCAGGTTCTGCTCGGGCACGGTGTACTCCAGGCGCGCCAGCCGCTGCGTGAGCGCCTCCAGCACGCCGACGGTGACGCCCTCGCCGGGACAGCGGTGTCCGGTGCGGGTGTCGCCCCCGCCCTGCGGGATCAGCGTGTCGCCGTTGGGCGCGTGGTCCCGGAACCGCTCCGGGCGGAAGGCGTACGGGTCGCCCCACAGCTCCTCGTCGTGGTTCTGGCCGTACACGTCGAGCACCACGAGGCCGCCCGCCGGGAGCGCCTCGCCCCGCCACTCCAGGTCGCGGACGGCCAGGCCGCCGAGGAAGGGCACGAAGGGGTAGAAGCGGCGCACCTCGTGGGTGAAGGCGGCGGCGAACGCGGGATCACCCGCGCGCAGCGCCGCCCGGTGTCCGGGCCAGCGGTGCAGGGCGTGGGCGGCGAAGGCGACGAACCAGCTGACGGCGACCGTCGGGCGCAGGACGTTGAGGAGTTCGACCGCGGCCGTGTCCGCGTCCAGCACGCCGCCCTCCGCGTCCCGGTGCCGGCACACCAGGTCCAGCACGGATCCCGCCGGGGCCGGGACACGGCCCGCGCGGACCCCGGTCACGAGGGCGGTCAGCCGCTCCTCCTGCCGGGCGCGGGCCCTGCGGGCCCGCAGATGGCGGGGTCCGGCGGTGGCGAACCCGTCGACCATGGCGATCATGTCCCGGGCGGTCGACTCCGCCTCGGCGCCGTCCAGCGGGACGCCGGCCCAGCGGTGGACACCGCGGGTGAGCACGGTGCTCGCCTCGTCGAAGAGGACCACGGAGTCCCGCCCGCTCCAGGCCTGGACCGCCTCGTCCCAGGCCTGGGTGACGTGGTCGACGAGCCGGGCGATCCGGTCCGGCTCCGTCAGCGGCAGGAACAGCCCCTTGCGGGAGCGGTGGGCGGGCCCGTCGAGCGTGTGCACGGCCCCGTGGCCGAACAGGGTGCCGAGCACCGGTTCGGGGATGGCGCGGTGCCGCTGCACGTTGCGTTCGTCGTAGAAGAACCGCACGGCGTCGGGCCCGCGCAGGGCCAGGGCGGGCCGTCCCAAAAGCCGGGTCCGGACGACCGGGCCGGCACTGTCGCGCATGCGGTTGGGCAGCCAGCCGTATCCCTCCACGAGCAGGGGCAGCGTGCGGTCACCCAGGGGGCGGCTGAGTACGTCCATGGTCGGCGGGTGCCCCGGCGGCCTGCCGGGACACTCCGCCCGTCGGGTGATCGCCGGGCCCGGGCACCGGTGTGGCCGATCCCACACCGCGGAGGAGGTTTACATCACTCCGGGCCGCTCGCGGGGCGGGCTACGGTGCCGAGGAAGGCTCACCTTACCCAACCGTTCGGACGGCCCGCAGTGCACGCAGATCTCTCTCCCGTCGTCGCGGCGACCGCGCAGTGGCTGACCCTCTCCTTCCCCGCCTCCGGCGGTGCGCTGTCCGCCGCCCTGTGCGAGGTGCAGGCCCGGCAGGCGGTGACCGTCGCCGCCCGGCTGCGCTACCCGACGGCCATGGACGCCGCGCTGGTCGGCGTGGCCGGCCCGGGCGGGTCGGCCCGGCTCGACTGGGTCACCGGCGCCGACACCGGCACGGCCGACGACTGCGGTGCGGCGGGCGACCGCCACGCCTGGCGGACGTGGGTGGACGAGGTGGTGGCCAGCTGGGCGGCCTGTCTGCTCGGTGATCCCCGGCTGGCGGCCCGCGCGGTGGCCGCGCTCGCGGCGGACGGCCCCGGCGCCGCCCCGGGCGAGTTCCGGCGCCTGCTCGAACCCGACGAGGCGGACCGCAGGGCCGCGGCCCTGCTGCGCCACCCCGATCTGCTGGCCCCGGTGAGCGCGCTCCACCACGCCGGCCTCGTCGACCGCCTCGCGCCGGACCACACGCTCACCGCCTGACGCCCCCGGCGTCCCGCTCACGCTCCGCGTCCCTCACGTTCCGTCACTCACCGGTTCGTACCAGGCGGCCGTGCCGCGGGGCCCGGGACGGCGCACGCTGGCCGAGGGTCCGACGCCCTGGGTACCCGGGCCCGTCCACCGACGCCCGGAAGGCCGATCGCCATGAGCACCGTCATCTCGCGGAACTGGGAGCACGTCGTCGTCACCGGCGGCGCGGGCTTCGTCGGCTCCCATCTGTGCGCCGCCCTGCTGGACGCGGGCGCCGCCGTCACCTGTGTCGACGACTTCTGCACCGGCCGGCCGGAGAACATCGCCCCCCTGCTCGACCGTCCGGGGTTCACCCTGGTGCAGGCCGACGTGGCCGAGGAGCTGCCGGTGCGGCGGACACCGGACCTCGTCCTGCACTTCGCCTCCCCCGCCTCCCCCGCCGACTACCTGCGGCTGCCGCTGCACACCATGGAGACCGGCAGCCTCGGCACCCGCAACGCCCTCGAACTCGCCCGTGCGGCGGGCGCCCGTTTCGTCCTGGCGTCCACCTCCGAGGTCTACGGCGACCCGCAGCAGAACCCGCAGGAGGAGCGCTACTGGGGCAACGTCAACCCGGTCGGCCCGCGCAGCGTCTACGACGAGGCCAAACGGTTCGGCGAGGCGCTGACCACCGCGTACGCCGACGCGCACGGCACCGACACGTGCATCGTGCGGCTGTTCAACACCTACGGCCCGCGGATGCGCGGCCACGACGGCCGTGCCGTGCCGACCTTCGTGCGGCAGGCGCTGGACGGGGAGCCGCTGACCGTGACCGGCGACGGCCGCCAGACGCGGTCGCTGAGCTTCGTCGACGACACGGTGGCCGGCATCCTCGCGGCGGCCGCGCACGGCCTGCGCGGCCCGGTCAACATCGGCAACCCCGGTGAGATCACCATGCTGGAGCTGGCGGAGCTGGTCATCGAGCTCGCCGGGTCGGACTCCGAGATCCGCTTCATCGAACGGCCGGTGGACGATCCGGCCGTGCGCTGCCCCGACATCACCCTGGCCCGCGACAAGCTGGGCTGGCAGCCGCGGACAGGCGCCGAGGAGGGCCTGCGCCGCACCATCGACTGGTTCCGGGCGGAAGCCGCCGCCTGACCCCGGCGCCCGCGGGAGGGGCGTCAGGCCGCCCGGCCGAGCGCGGGCCGTACGGCGGGCCCGCCCGGCTCCGCGGGCAGCAGGACCGGCGCCGCGGTGCGCCGGCCGCGCAGCAGGTGGCCGGCGCCGATGCAGCCGGCGATGATCAGACCGCCCGCGATGAGCGCGCCGCGCGGCCCGGCCAGTTCCATGAGGAGGCCGAGGGCGGGCGGGCCGCCGAGGCCCCACACCGTGCCGATGCTGCCCCAGACGCCGAGGACCCGGCCCCGCAGCCGGGCGGGCGGGTCGGTCTGCAGCACGGCCGTGCCCGCGGTGTCGGAGACGGACTCGACCACCGCCATCGGCAGCACGAGCACCAGCAGCACCGCCAGCGACGGCGACATCCCCGCCACCACCTGCAGCAGCCCGCCCGCCGCCGCGAGGGCGCCGACCAGGCGCACGGACGGCTTGCGCAGCCGGGCGCCGAGCACCGCGCCGATGATGCCGCCGACGGCGAGGACGGTGGACACCGTGCCGAACGCCCCGGCACCGCCGGCGAGCGGGCCGGTGACGAGGACGGCCAGGGTGAGCGCGTAGTTGCGGCCGAAGACCGCGCTGACCCCGGTGACCCCGGCGAGCGCCAGCAGGCGGGGGCGGCGGACGAAGAAGGCCAGGCCCTCGCGGATGCTCATGGCCCGTTCACCGCTCCCCCGCTCCCCGGCGACGCGCCGGGCGGCGCCGCGCGCGGGGCGCAGGAAGGGGATGACGGCGGTGACGAAGAGGAAGGAGATCCCGTTCGCGAAGTAGGCGGCGGCCGTGCCGAGGAGACCGACGGTCACCCCGGCGAGCGCGGCACCGGCGAGGCGCCCGGCGTTGTGCACCAGCGCGCCCACGCCGATGGCCGAGGGCACGTCCTCGGCGGGCACCAGGTCGTTGCCGAGCAGGGCGCAGGCCGGCCCGTCGACGGTGGCGACGATGCCGGTGACGGCGGCCAGGGTCATCAGGGACGTCAGGTCGAGCCGGTCCAGGGCGACCAGGACCGCGGTGGTGAAGGCGATCGCGCCGAGCAGGGCCTGGCTGACGGCGGCCGTCAGCTTCCGGGGCCAGCGGTCGACCACGGCGCCGCCGAGGAGGCTCATCAGCAGGGCGGGGGCGGCCTGCACCGACATGGACAGGCCGGTGGCGGCGGCGGACCCGGTGATCTCCAGCACCAGCAGGTTCTGCACCGTGAGCTGCATCCAGGTGCCGGCGTTCGACACGAGGTTGGCGACGGACCACCAGCGCATGCTGCGGTGGCGCAGGGACCGCCACGGCGAGTGGGACCCCTTCCCGGCGGGCGGTGGAGCGGCGTCGCGGGCAGGGGCGGGCCGGGCAGGGGTGGAGGAGGAAGACACAGGGCGCTACTCGGGGACGAGCCGGAGGACTCCGGGCGAGGGGGCGCGGGAGGCGGAGCACCGGCTGCGTCGCGCGGCGGCCCCCGGCACCGGGACACGGCGCGGACCATCGTGGCAGACGAGGTCGCCGAGTCATGTCCGGTGGGCGGTGCCGCCGGGCCCGGCAGGCGCCAAAGGGGCGGGCGCGCACGGGCGTTGGGGTGTGAGTGGGGTTGCTCACAAGGGGGCCGGGGACGGTTCACGAGGCACCCGGGCACGTGGGAGGGGCCCGTCTCCCCGACGGGCCCCTCCTTGGGTGTCCCCGGCGCCGTGACCCGGAGGTCAGTCGGCCTTGCCGCGGCCGCTCAGCGCGTCCCGGAGCCGGTCCACCATCCCGGCGCCCGGCGCCAGCAGCTTGTTCGCCGGGGGCTTGTCCGGGGCGGCCGGGTGCGGCCGGGTCGGCGCGGTCTTCTTCGCCTGGCGGATCTTGTCGCCGAGGCGGTCGAGTTCCTCGGGGCCGCAGGCCGCGCGCAGCAGGGGGAAGAGGTTCTGCTCCTCGTCCGCGATGTGCTCGCGGATCTCGCTCATCAGCATGCCGATGAGCCGGTCGAACTCGGCGTCGCCCGCGTCGCAGCCCTCGAGGTCCTTCATCATCTGCTCGGCCTCGGCGTGGTCCCGCAGTTCCCGGTCCGCCAGGGCGTCACCGTTGGCCACGTGCTCGCGCACCGCCGGGTAGAGGTAGGCCTCCTCGGCCACCGAGTGCCGCACCAGCTCGATCGTGGCCTGGTCGGCGTACAGCTTGCGGTCCTTGTGGCCGGGCGGCAGCGCCTCGATCTTGCCGAAGAGTTCCTCGACCTCCCGGTGGTCGGTCACCAGCTCGTCGATGACGTTTCCGCCGTGTCCCATCGTCTTCACCTCCGTATCGCAGCGGCCCCCCGGCCGGGCGCCGCTGAACCCCCGGGTCCCCAGGGCCCCGCGGGACTAACCCGGCACCCGGCCGTGCGGTGCGGCCGGCGTCGGTCAGGCCGGCAGCTTGGCGCGGACCCGGCCCATCGCGGCGGCGGGGCGGGCGCCGGCCCGGACGGAACGGCGTACCAGGTGGGCGTCGCGGCGCAGGTCGTGGGCGGCGTGCCGGCCACGCCACAGCAGGGAGGGGGCGGAGCCGGTGTCGTCGGCGGTGATCAGCAGGCCGCCGAGCATGGACAGGTTCTTCAGGAAGTGGATGCGCTGCCGGTCGCGCTCCGACGGGTCGTCCACCTCCCAGAAGCGGTGGGCGGCCAGCGTGGTGGGGACCAGGGTGGCGGCGATCGCGAGCGCGGCGGGCCGGGACAGCCGTCCGCTCGCGAGGAGCAGTCCGCCCACGACCTGGACGGCGCCGCTGAGCCGTACGGCGTCCTCGGTGCGGTCGGGCACGGCGTCGACGCGTTCCGTGACCGGCCGCACCACGGACTCGGCGGCCGGGGACACCTTCCGCGGGTTGCGGACGGAGTCCAGACCGCCCGCGACGAACATCGAGGCCAGCATCGGACGGCCGAGGACGCGCAGCAGACTCATGCCTTCTCCTGGGGTTCCGTGGGTGCGGGACGGGACGCCGGGTTCCCCGGCGGGGTGCGGGCATGCGGCGCGCGGGCCGCCCTCACCAGTAGCGGGTGGTGAGGGCCGGCTGGTGGAGCGCCTCGACGGCGTCCCTCAGGGACAGGGCGACGCTGATGGTGGCGCGCAGGGCGGAGGGCCGCACGGTCTGCGCCGTCTCGGTCGCCAGGACCAGCAGGCAGCCCGCCGCCTGCTCGACCACGGAGACGGGGAGGGTGTAGTCGCTGTCGGCTGCGGCGCGGAACGCCTTCAGGGGGATCCCGGCTCCGTCGACGGTCCGGCGGGCCGCCTGTTCGAGGTACTGGGCGGCCTGTTCGCACACGGCGGCGGGCAGGATGAGGGTGCGCTGGAACGATGAACTCGTCATGTTCCAGCAGTCCCCCGCCGCCCGGCCGTCCGATCGGTGCGGGGCGGGATTTCACCGTCCCGCGTGACCGGTGCCGGGTGCATCCGGAGCGGTACGGCGGGGCGGGCGGGCAGAGAGCCGGGCCGGACACGCCGCACGGCGTGCGCCGGTGCCCTTCCGGGTCGCCGGTGCACGCCGTGTGCCGTGGTGCGGTGCCGCCGGGTGCTGCCCGGGGCCGGGTGCCCGGCGCTGGGCCGGGCCGGTCGGTCAGCGGGTCACCACGTGCCGTTCGTTGGGCACGCAGTGGGTCATGGTGAGCCCCTCGACGTCCCGCGGGGGGTTGTCGCCGAGGTTGGCGAGCCGCTTGCGGTCCTCGTCGGTGAGGTCCTGGCTCGCGAGCGGCTCCAGGCCGGCGAGGTCCTCGGGCGTGATGCCCAGCCCCTCGCCGACGCGGCGGCCGAGGTCGTTCTCGGCCAGGTAGCAGTGCCAGACCATGCGCTCGCGCACCTCCTGGTCGCACTGGCCGAACAGGTCGATGAAGTTCTTCACCAGGTCGTCGCGCTCCCAGTCCTCCATCAGGCAGTAGCGCTGGCCCGCCTGGAGGTAGTCGTTGGTGCGCGGGATGCGCTTGCGGGTGAGCCGGCCCCGGATCTCCGGGCCCTGCTCGTCGTGGGTCGGGAACTCACCCTCCCGCAGGCCGCCCGTGATCGACGGCTCGTAGTTGACCTGCGGGTTCTCCCCGCCGCCGTCCACGTGGTACGTCATCTGGCCGTCGCGCTGGTTGGTGCGCACCTCGGCGTTCTTGGCCTGGTTGACAGGCAGCTGGAGGTAGTTCGGTCCGACGCGGTGGCGCTGGGTGTCGCTGTAGGAGAAGGTCCGGCCGACGAGCATCTTGTCGTCGGAGAAGTCCAGGCCGTCGACGAGGACGCCGGTGCCGAACGAGATCTGCTCGTTCTCGGCGAAGTAGTTCTCCGGCATGCGGTCGAGCACCATCCGGCCCACCGGCTTCGGCGGGAAGTCCTGCTCGGGCCAGGTCTTGGTGTCGTCGAGCGGGTCGAAGTCCAGCTCCGGGTGGTCGTGGTCGTCCATCATCTGGACCAGCAGTTCCCACTCGGGGTACTCGCCGCGGGCCACCGCCTCGTACAGGTCCTTGGTGGCGTGGCCGAGGGATTCCGCCTGGACGTTCGCCGCGTCCTCCTCGGTCATGGACCGCACGCCCTGCTTGGGCATCCAGTGGTACTTGACCAGCTTGGTGTCGCCGGCCTCGTTCACCCACTTGTAGGTGTTCACGCCGAAGCCCTGCATGTGGCGGTAGTCCGACGGGATGCCGCGCGGGCTGAACAGGTTCACCAGCATGTGCATGGACTCCGGCGACTGCGACATGAAGTCGAAGATGCGGCGCGGCTGCTGCTCGAAGGTGACCGGGTCGGGCTTGAGGGCGTGGATGACGTCGGGGAACTTGATGGCGTCCCGGATGAAGAAGACGCCGAGGTTGTTGCCGACGAGGTCCCAGTTGCCGTCCTCGGTGTAGAACTTCACGGCGAAGCCGCGGGGGTCGCGGGCCGTCTCGGAGGAGTCGCGCCCCCCGATGACGGTGGAGAAGCGGACGGCCACGTCGGTGCGCTTGCCCGCTTCCTGGAACAGCTTGGCGCGGGTGTAACGGGAGATCGGCTCGTCGCCCCACTTCCCGTACGCCTCGAAGTGGCCGTAGGCGGTGACGCCGCGGGCGTGCACGACGCGCTCGGGGATGCGTTCCCGGTCGAAGTGGCTGATCTTCTCCAGGAACTGGTAGTTCTCCAGCGTGGCGGGGCCGCGGGCGCCGACCGTGCGCTGGTTCTGGTTGTCGTAGACCGGGTGGCCCTGGCGGTTGGTGAGGACCTTGCGCTCGTCGCCCGGAGCGGGACCCCGGCTGGAAACGTCCGTCATGATCGTGGGCTCCTTCGAACTGCTCATGGCTTGGCGGGCCGGTGCGGGTGACGCCGGCCACCGGCCACCGGCCGCCGTGGCGGAGGGCCGGGTATCCCCGCGTCGCGGGGTCACGCACGCTCCGGCAGCCCCGTTCGCCCCGCCCGGCGGACGGGCGGAGGACCGCGGCCGGCACCGGCGGGTGCCCGGGGCACGCGAGGGCGTGCGTACGGGGCCATGCTGCCGTGGATCGATCCGGGCGGCGACTCGGCGCATCCGGGAGATGACGCAGAGCGACGATTTCCGGAGTCCATTGCGAAACGGAACACTGATCCGTATCTTGAAGCGGAGCACTGTTCCGTTTCAGTTTCCCCACGGCGGCCGCCCTCGCGTGCTGCCCGGAAGGCACTTCTCATGGATCTCGCGCACACCACCGGTGGCCCCGCCACCGTGATCTCCGCACAGCCGGTCGTCCTGCCCGCCCCCGGCCGGGGCGAGGACCTCCAGGTCCGCGTGTCCGCCCCCGCGGCCGGCGGCGACCTGCCGGTCGTCGTCCTCTCGCACGGCTTCGGCTGCTCGATGCGTCACTACGGCCCGTTGGCCGACCACTGGGCCGCCCACGGCTTCGTGGTCCTGCAGCCCACCCACCTCGACTCCCGCACGCTCGCCCTGCCGCCGACGGACCCGCGGACCCCGCTGATCTGGCGCCACCGGGTCACGGACCTCTCCCGCGTCCTGGACGGACTCGACGCCCTGGAGGCGGCCGTGCCGGGACTGGGCGGGCGCGTCGACCGGCGGCGCGTCGCCGTGGCCGGCCACTCGTGGGGCGCCCAGACGGCCGGCGTCCTGCTCGGCGCGCGGGTCCTCGGACCCGACGGCGAGGTGGGCGAGGACCTGTCCGACCCCCGGGTGACCGCGGGTGTCCTGCTCGCCGCGACCGGGCTGGGCGACGACCTGACGCCGTTCGCCGTCGAGCACCTGCCCTTCATGCGCCCGCACTTCGCCACGCTGACCACACCGACGCTCGTCGTCGCCGGGGACCACGACCGGTCCGCGCTGTCCACCCGCGGGCCCGACTGGTTCACCGACGTCTACGCCCACGCCCCCGGCGCCACGGACCTGCTCACCCTGTACGGCGCGGAGCACTCCCTCGGCGGGATCTCCGGCTACGAGGCCGCCGAGACGACGGACGAGAACCCGGCCCGGGTGGCGCTGCTCCAGCGGCTCACCACCGCCTACCTGCGCAGCCGTCTGGCGGAGGACGACACGGACTGGAAGGAGGCGGTCGCGGCGCTGGAGGCGGCCCCCGAACCCCTCGGGGACGTGCGCGGCAAGTAGCCCACGGCCGTGGTCAGGCGGTCGCCTCCGGGGCCGGGGCGGTGAGGAAGCGGTCCAGGGCCGCGGTGAGTTCGGCGGGCTTCTCCACCGGGAGTTCGTGTCCCGCGTCCACGATGCGGATCACCGCGTCCGGGTAGCGGGTCGCCATCCGCAGCATCTGCCGTACCGGCAGCTGGATGTCGTGGAGTCCGTGCACCAGGAGCGTGGGGACACGGATCTCGCCGACCCGGTCCAGGACGTCGAAGGCCCGCATGGCGGAGTACAGCGTCATCACCACCTCGCGCGGGGTGGCCGAGGAGTCACGGATGTACTTCCGGACCTCCTCGCGCGGGTGGCCGGGGGCGAACGCCCGCTGGATGTTGGCCGCGACGAACAGCCGGAACGGCACCCGGGTGGACGCCGCCATCAGCAGTCCCCGGCCGCGGCTGTAGGTCATGCGGCTGATGGAGTTCACCAGGACCAGGCGCTCGACCCGGTCGGGGTGGGCGAGGGCGAGGGTCTGGGCGATCATGCCGCCCATCGAGTGGCCGACCGGCACGAACCGGTCGACGCCGAGGTGGTCCAGCAGGGCGACGACGTCCCGGGCCAGCGCGTCGATGCTGGGCGCGCCGGCTCCGCTGCTCCCGCCGTGCCCGCGCAGGTCCAGACGGATCACCCGGCGGCCGGCGGAGAAGTGGGCCAGCTGGTGGTCCCAGCGGTGCCGGTTCGCGGTCCAGCCGTGGATGAACACCAGGGGGACGTCCTCGGCGTCACGGGGCCCCTCGTCGTCGTACGTCAGTTCCGCGCCGTCGACAGCGAACTGCGGCATGGGGCGTCGCCTCCTGGAGTGCGATCCGGTTACTCACGGGTAGCGTAGCGGTCGGCGGGGTTGCCGTCAGCGCCGTTCGGCGAGGAAGTCCAGGATGTGGCCGTACACGTCCAGCGCGGCGCCCCGGCCGAGGAACGTGTCGAGGTGCCCGTACCCGGGGATCTCGGTGTAGCGCACGTCCAGGTGCGGCTGCCGGCGGGTCAGCACCTCGTGGCACAGCTTCTGGGAATCCAGCCACAGCCCGTTGTCGCTCCCCGACAGCAGCAGCACCGGGCTGTCGATCCGGCCCGCGGCGTCCAGCGCGTTGGCGGGCAGGGCGCGGTAGCGGTGGTCGGTGTCGTGCCAGCGGACCACGGTGCGGGCCAGCTCGATGCGGCGCAGGTGGGGCAGGATCCACAGGGGCGCGGGCCCGAGCAGTTCGGCGAGCCGGTCGTGGGTGGCCGCGGCGAGGTGTTCGTGCCGGAACAGCGAGGCGCCGCTGCCCCAGGCCGAGTTGTGCAGGATCTGGCAGGTCGGGTCGGGGCAGCCCGCCCCGCGGGAGGCCAGGGCGAACAGGGGCGTGTACTTCGACCACAGGCCGACCTTGCGGAAGTCGACGGGGATGTGGTCGATCCGGGACTTCAGCAGCTCCCCCGCCACGGACATCCGCAGGGTGGTGCGGCCGGCCAGCTTCGGCGTCAGGAAGACGCCCTGGGAGACCACGCCGGCCAGTCCCGGCACCAGGCCCGCCGTCATGCTCAGGGACAGCGACAGGGAACCGATGCAGTGCGCCACCACGAACAGCGGCCGCTCCCCGATGCGGGCCCGGACGTGGTCGACGGCGGCCGGGATGTCGTACAGGGCGACGTCGTCGTAGGTGTAGCGGCCGCCCGTCTCGTTGGAGGGCAGCCGGCAACTGCCGCGCCAGTCCAGCAGCCAGGGCTCGTAGCCGTCGTCGAGCAGCACGTCGACGAGATTGCGGACCTCGGGCAGCAGGAACATGTCGGCGGAGGCGGTGTGCCCGTGCAGGAGCAGCACCGCCGGACGGCCCTGCTCGCCGGGATCCACCCGGGTGAGGCCGAGGCGGACGCCGTCGCCCGCCCGGAACGGGATCTCCTCGACGGCCGCCGGGTCGAGGCGGTGCTTCAGGGGCCGCAGCGCGGGACCCGACCGGACCCGGCGCAGCGCGGGCCGGGGAGCGGAACGAGCGGTTCGGAAGATCATCGGTGGCGCTCCGTGAGGGTGGTGGTGCGACGCAGGTCGAGGAGGTCCGCGGCGGCCCGGGCGAACGGGCCGAGGAGCCCCCGGCCCATCTCCAGACCGAACCAGGCGAGCCAGGTCAGCTTGGCGGCCCGCTTCTCCCGGTCCGTCAGCCGCGGGTCGACCCGGATGCCGTCGATCTGGTCCCGGACGTAGGAGTCGGCGGGGACCACGACCTCGCCGGTGAGGCGGGCCGGCTCGCCCTCCCGTCCGATCTCCACGGTCAGCGCGCGCGTCTGCCGCCACAGGTCGCGGCGGGCCCGGGCGTGTTTGCGCCCCTCCAGCCACCACTGGCCGCCGTCCGGGTCCCGCAACCGCAGCCGGTAGCGGATGAGCTGGTGGGTCATGCCGTGCCGCTGCGGGATGCCCTCCTCGGGCCGCACCCACAGGTCGCCGTCCTCCACGGTCAGCGGCCCCTCGTGCACGGCGGGGCAGCTCACCACCCCGCGGACGTCGACGCGGCGCTCCGAGACCAGTTGGTGCATGCTCGCGACGGACAGGGTCAGTGCCATGGAACACGGGCTGTCGGCGGGTGCACCGGCCGGGCCGACGGAGCCCTCGGTCGTCTCGGTGAACCACAGGTAGGGCGGGTCCTCCTTGCCCGGCAGCCGCCCCAGGCCGTCCTCGGCGAGCCGCTCGAACGTCCTGAGCTGCGCCCGGGCGTCGTACCGGGCGGCCCGGGGCAGGTCCAGCGCCTCCACGAGGGCTGCGGTGCGTTCCATGCCGGCCGCCGGGCCCGTGAGGGTCGCCTCGCACAGGGCGAGAGCGGACGGGCTGCTCAGGACGCGGGTGAGGAAGGACAGCCCGTCGACCGGCTCGGCCTCGAGACGGGCCAGGGTGTCGGCGCGCCACTCGTCCCAGTCCTGCACCCTCACGTGCAGCCCGCCGAACGCCATGTCCCGCACGACGTCGTCCAGCGTGTTCGGGACACCTGTGAGGTTGTAGTCGAAGCCCCAGGCGTCCGGTTCGCAGATCACGGCGACCGCCGTCCGGCTCACCCAGTCGACGGGCGCCGCGTTCAGGTAGCGGAAGGCGGGCACGGTGCGGAAGCGGCCGAAGGCCGAGATCAGGCCGCTGCTGAGGTCCTGCGGGTTGTAGGCGCCGGTACGGGTGTGGCCGCCGATGCCGCCGGGGCGCAGCGCGGTGACGGTCAGCCCGTGGTCCCGCGCACGGCGCAGGGCCACCTCGGCGGCCCACTTGCTCTGGTCGTACCCGGCGACCAGGCGGTCGACGTGCGCGAGCGGGTCGTCCTCCCCCATCGAGACGATCCCCACCTCGTTGAACACCGCGACGGAGGAGATGTGGTGCAGCGGCTTCGGGCGTCCCGTCGCGGCCAGTTCGGCGAGGGTGAGCGCGCCGAGGACGTTGCTCTGCCGCAGCGACGCGTAGCCGCGCAGGAAGTCCACGGCGGCGCCCACACCGACGATGCCGTCCAGTTCGTCCGCGAGCCGGTTCCAGGTCTCCTCCGCCAGGCCGAGGCGCGGGCTGCGCAGGTCACCGGGCAGGACGGTGATGCGGCGGCGCACCTCCGAGGACCAGGGCAGGCGGTGACCGGCCAGCGCCTCGCCGAGGCGGGCGAGCCCGGCCTGCTCGTCGGCAGCGCGCACCAGGCAGTACACGTGGGCGTCGCTGTGCCGCAGCAGGTCGAGAAGCATGTGCCCGCCCAGGAACCCGGTGGCTCCGGTCAGCAGCAGGCGGCGGGGCGGCAGCGGCTCGGGGTCCGCCGTGAACGGCAGGCGGTCGGCGAGCGCGAGGTCGGCGAGGATCTGGTCCAGCACCTCGGGGCGGGCCCCGGCGCGGGGCCCGCCCTGCGCTGCGGCAGGGCGGGCCGCCGGGGGCGGGGTTGGGGGCGCGGGGGGTTCGGGGGCGGGGGCTTCGGAGGCGGGGGTGTGTGGCGCGGGGGTGTCGTCGGCGGCCGTCGGTGTGTCCGTGGCCGTGCCGGTGGCCGCCGCGGGCAGGCAGCGGCGGGCCAGGCTGGTCGGGCGGGCGTCGGAGAAGATCTCGTCCAGGTCGAGGACGACGCCGAGTTCGTCCTCCAGGGCGGCGGCGAGTTCCACCGCGTCGACGGAGGTGCCTCCGGCGTCGAAGAAGTCGGCGTCGGGGGCGAGGTGCCCGCCGGGCAGGAAGCGGCCGGCCGTCGCGGCGATGGCGGCGACCAGGCCGTCGGGGGTGTGCGGGGCGGGCGGGGACGGAGGCGGGGCGACGGAGGGGGCCGGCGGTTGCGCGTCCGGCGAAGAAGCTGTCGGTGACAGCGCGTTCGGCGGGGCAGCGGCTTTCGCCGACGCGTCCGGCGAGGCGGCCGGTGACGGCGCGCTCGGCGGGGCAGCGGCCGGGGACGGTGGCTCTGTCCCGGCAGCAGCCGACGGGGACGCGTCCGACTCGGCAGCGGCGGGTGACTGGGGCACGTCCGGCACGGGTGCAGCGGGCGACGGCGCGCTCGGCGAGGCAGCGGCCGGTGACGGTGACTCCGCCGAGGCGGCGGCCGACGGGGACGCGTCCGGCACGGGAGCGCCCGACCCGGACACGCCCGTCTCGGCAACGGCCGTCGACAGCGCGTTCGGCCGGGCAGCGGCCGGCGACCGTGGCTCCGTCTCAGCAGCAGCCGACGCGGGCGCGCCCGGCGTGGCAGCCACCGACGGCGACGGCGACACGTCCGACGCCGCAACGCCGGGCGAACGCGCGCCCGTTGCGTCCTCGAACGGCCGCGGCGGCGCATCCGCCGTGTCGGCGTCCGGTGGTGGTGGCGGGCCCGCCGCGGCGGCGGCCGGGGACGGCGCACCCGCCGCGTCCGCGTCGCGGGGCGGCTCGGCCTCTGCGGGCTGTGCCGCTTCCGCCTCCGCCACCCTGGCGAGCAGGTCGGCGATGCCGAGGGGGCCGCCACCGCCCTGTTCGATCGCCTCGGCGCGGGCCACCGCGTCCTGGTCCTCCGTCTTACGCAAGGGAGCCCCCCGACGCCTTCGCTGCCGTCACTGTTCCGTGTCCTTTCCGTCCCGCTGCCGCGGGTGTGTCCGCCGGTCGGTCGTGCGCAGGTGTCACGACGGTGCGTCCGTCGTGCGCCAGGACCGGAACGTGCGCAGGTGTTCCGGTGTCACGACGGCCTCCAGCCGGTCGTCGTCCGGGCTGCCGCCGCCGAGCGCGGCCAGCAGCCGCCGGGCCGGTGCGTTGCGCGGGGTGCGGTCCGCGGTCAGCCGGACCTTCGTGCAGCCCAGTGCGTCGGCGCGGTCGGCCAGCCACTGCAGCAGCCGTTCCTCGACGCCGCGGCCCAGTGCCCGGCAGCTCATGGCCCAGGCGAGGACGTCGAGCAGGTCGCCGTCCGCCCGGACGGCGAGCAGGGCGATCTGCCCGTAGTCGCCGAACCGGTCGCGGGCCGCGGCCGTCCAGACCTCGCCGGCGGCACGCCACCGCTGCAGGTCCGTACCGTCGGACGCCCGGGCGCGCAGCACGAACTGGTTGGTGCGGCGCACGAGTTGTTCGCCCCGCTGGACGTCCGCGTCGGCCAGGGGCCGGATGTCCACCGCCAGTTCCAGGCCGGCCAGGAACTCCTCGAAGCCCGCCTCGGCGCGGGCCGCGTCCCGCTCGCGTTCCTGGGCGTAGAAGCGGGCCCGCAGGCCGTCCTCCGCGGTGACCGCCGCCGGCACGAGGGGCCACAACCGCCGCAGGAAGCCGGGCAGTCGGTCGGCCGGGGGGCAGGTCACGGACAGCACCTGCGGGAGTGCGGCCCGCATCCGGGCGATCTCGGCCGGGTTGTCGTCGAGGAACAGGAAGCTGTCCAGGCCGAGGCCGAGGGTTTGGGCCGCCCGGGAGAGGCGTTCCGGTTTGGGCTCCCAGCCGGCGGACAGCACGCTGAAGTGGTCGGGCCCGAGCGGACTGTCGGCACGGTCGAGCACCGCGCGGACGACGTCCTCGTCGTTGTTGCTGACGAGCACGAGCAGGGCTCCGGCCTCCCGCAGGCGCAGCAGGTGGCGTGCCAGTGTCCGGCGTGCCCCGGTGAGGTCCACGGCGTCCGGGCCGGTCTCCCCGGCCACGCCGCCCCACAGGGTCTCGTCGCCGTCCACCGCGATCACCTTGGGTGCCGGGCGGCGCACCGTGTCGACGACCTCCGCGAGGGTGAGCGCGACGGCCGCCTGGAACTGCGGGGTGAACGGCAGGTGGGCGAGGCGTTCGGTGCGTTCGTCGAAGCGTTCGTCCACCGGGTGGTGCCGGGTCCAGTCGTCCGGGCCGAGGACCGCCACGCCGTTCTGTTCGCCGAGCGCGGCGGTCACCTCCTGTTCCCAGCGCGTGAACCGGTCCTCGGGCCGGGCCGTGGGCAGGATGCCGACGACGAGGGGCTTTCCGGTCCGTTCGGCCAGGTCGCGCACGGCCTGCGGGTAGGCGGTGCGCAGTTCGGCGAGCAGGGTGTCGTCGACGGGGCCGAAGCGGGCGAGGTCGGCGCCGCGCAGCAGCACCACGCCCACGTCCGTCCGCGGGTCGGCGAGCACCCCGGAGGGGTCCCGGAGCGCGGCGAGGACCTGGTGGTAGGGGGCCTCGGCGACCGTCGTCCGGGGGTGGTCGGGGCCTCGGTCGTGCTCGTGCCGGGCGTCGAGGGCGGTGCCGCACATCAGGGGCAGCCGGCCGAGGGCGAAGGTGGCGGCGAGGGCCGGGCGGGCACCGTCCTGCTGCCCGGGTCCGGCGGCCGTGCGGGGGGCGGTCTCCGCCGCGACCGTCCCGGAGGGGTCCTGGGCCGCCGTCTCCAGCAGCCGCAGGAACTCCTGTGCCAGGCCGTGCGTCGTCGCCGCGTCGAGGATGTCGAGGTTGTGGTCCAGCCGGATCCGTCCCGCGTCGGGGGTCATGGTGACCATCAGGTCGAGGTCGGACCAGCCCGTGCCGGCGGGCAGCACCTCCAGATGATCCATCCGGCCGCCGCCGGAGCGCACGTAGTTGAAGTAGACCTCCACCAGCGGGGCTTCGGGCCGGTGCAGGCCCTGCCGGGCGAGGGCGGGCAGGACGTCGGAGAACATGGCGCCCCGGGTGAGGATCCGCCGCAGCCGCCGGTCGGTGCGGCGCAGCACCTCCTCGATCCGCTCCCCCGGCCCGGCCTGCGCCGGGAACGGCACCGGCACCCCGAAGAAGCCCACGGCGCCGGGCGCGTCGGCGTGGATGCGGGTGTCCACCGGGACGGCGAGGACGAACCGTTCGCGTTCCCGCAGCCGGGCCAGGAGCACGGTGAGGACGCCGAGGCAGTAGGCGGCCGGGGTGACGGCGAGGCGGCTCGCGGCGGCCGCGATGCGGGCGGTGAGGTCCTCGGGCAGCGGCACGGTGACGCTGCCGGCCCGGTAGGTCCGGCGGGCCGGGCGGGGGTGGCTGAGCGTCAGGTCCAGGCGGGCGGCGCCCTCGAAGGCCGACCGCCATGCGGCGGCCGCTTCCGGGTCGTGCGGGCCGGTCCGCTGCGCCTCGGCCAGCAGGGCGAGGTCACGGTTGTCGGGGCTCCCGTCGAGCGGGGTGCCGGACAGTTCGGCGTCGATCTCCGCAGCGACCAGCAGCAGGGACTGCAGGTCGCTCACCGCGTGGTGGGCGCCCAGGACGAGATACCGGCCGCGTTCGCCGCCGTCGACGAACTCGAACCGCCACAGGGGCGGCTCCGCCAGGTCGAACGGCTCCTCCAGGAGGGCGCTCAGCCGCTCGCCGGGGTCGAGGCCGGGGTCGTCGGGGCCGGTAGCGGTGGTCCAGCGCAGCAGCGGCCCCGCCGGTTCGCGGTCCACCCGCAGCCGGGGGCCGTCGGGGCCGGGGACGACGGCGGTGCGCAGGGCCGCGTGGCGGGCGGCGAGGCGGGTGAGGAGGGCGGTGAGGTCCTCGCGGGTGACGGGGGTGGTGACGCGGGCCGCGAGGCCGATGCCGTGGGCGGCGGCCGGCATGTCCGGCCGGGCGCTGCGCAGCAGGCGGACGACGTCCCGGGTCGCGGGCAGCAGCTCGCTGTCGGGCACGTCGGTGCGGCCGCGGTCCGGTTCCCCCGGTGCCGCCGTGGTGGGGGCCGCCCGCTCGGGCAGGGCCTCGGCCAGCACGCGGGCGAGGCCGCGGGTGTCGGTGGCCGCGAACACCTCGGCGGCGGGGATCTCGACGCCCAGGTCGCGGGCGAAGTCGTTGCGCAGCCGGACCAGCATGAGGGAGTCCAGGCCCAGTTCCTTCAGTGCCGCCGTCCCGGACGCGTCCACGGTGCCGCCGGAGACGGCGGTGACGCGGGCGCGCACGTACGCCTCCAGCCAGGTGGCGCGGTCGGCGCCGGTGGTGGCGGCGAGGGCCTTCGCGGCGAGCCCGTCCGTGTCGCCGGGCGCGGTCGTGCCGCCGGCCAGGTCGCCGAGGAGCGGGCGGGAGCGGACCAGGTCGGGGGCCAGCGCCAGCAGTTCACGGTCCAGGGCGAGCGGGGCCAGTTGGCGCCGGGTGGTGCCCAGCACGCGTGCGAACAGCTCGCCGCCCTCCTGCGGGGTGAAGGGGAGGAGGCCGGACCGGCCGGTCTCCGCGGCGCGGGTGGCGGACGCGGCGGCCATGCCGACGCCGCTCCAGGCGCCCCAGTCCAGGCTGAGGGCGCGGCGGCCGGCGCGGGACAGGTGGTGGGCCCAGGCGTCGAGGAAGGCGTTGGCGGCGGAGTACGGCGCCTGGCCGGCCGACCCGAGGAGTCCGGCGGCGGAGGCGAACAGCACGAGGCCGTCCGCCTCGGGGGTGAGCTCGGTGAGCAGGGCGGTGCCGAGGACCTTGGGCGCCAGGACGCGCAGGACGCGTTCGTCGGTCAGGTTGGCCACGGTGGCGTCGTCGAGGACGCCGGCGGTGTGGACGACGGAGGCGATCGGGCCGGCGTCGCGGCGCAGGGTGTCCAGGGCTGAGGCGAGGGCGGCACGGTCGGCGACGTCGGCCCGGGCGAGGTGCACGGTGACGCCGTCGTCCCGCAGTCCGGCGATCCAGGCCGCGGTGTCCGCGTCGGGGGTGCCGCGGCTCATCAGGGCGAGGCGGCGGGCGCCGCCGCGGACCAGCCGTTCGGCGACGACCCGGCCGAGGCCGCCCAGTCCGCCGGTGACGAGGTGGACCCCGTCCGCGGAGACACCGGTGCCGCCGTCGTCGGGGCGGGCGCGGGTCAGGCGCGGCACCAGCCGTCCGGTGTCGCGCAGGGCCACGAGGCGTTCGTCGTCGGCGTGCGCGAGCGCGGTCCACAGGGCGTCGGCGCCGTCCGTCTCCGGCAGGTCGATCAGGGTGGTCGACAGTTCCGGGTGCTCCTGGTCCAGGGCGAGGCCGAAGCCCCAGGCGAGGGCCTGCTGCGGGTGGGCGACACGGGTGCTGTCACCGGCCGCCTGGCTGCCGCGCACGATGACGAAGAGGCGCGGGGCCGGGCCGCGTCCGGCCAGGGCCCGGACCAGGTGGAGGGTGGTCAGGCAGCACAGCCGGGCCGCCTCCTCGGCGGTGCGCCCGTCGGTGACGGCGGGGGCGTCCAGGGCGGAGAGCTGGACCACGCGGGAGGGCGGCGCGTCGGGGAACGCCTCGTCCAGCAACCGGGCCAGCTGGTCCGGGTCGGCGGTGTCGAGGACGTAGCGGCCGGGGCCCTCGGCGGCGAACCGCGCTCCGCGCCGGGCGACGACGTGCGGCACCGACGGGTCCAGCCGGCCGGTGAGCCCGGCGGCCGTGCCGCTGTCGTCGGCGAGGATCAGCCAGCTCCCCCGGTCGGGCCGTCCGGCCGGGTCGGGGCGGGGCTGCCAGCGGGTTTCGAACAGGGCGCCGTCCAGCGGGGACAGCGCGGCGAGCCGGAGGTCCTCGGCCTCCAGGACGAGGTGCTCGTCGGCGTCCCACAGCCGCAGGTCGTAGGTGAGGGTGTCGCCGGACACCGACCGCGGGTGGCAGGTCACCCAGGCCGGGGCGGCGCGCCGGCCGGTGAACCGCAGCCTGCCGATCCCGGCGGGTACGAAGGCCCGGTCCGTGGGCGCCCCGGCGGGCAGGGCCGCGGTGTGGAACGCGGCGTCGAGGAGCGCCGGGTGGATCAGGTGGCCCTCGGCGGGCCGGCCGGTCAGGCGGGCCAGCGCGGCCCCGTCGGCGCGGTGGCCCTCGGCGAGGCCGCGGAAGGCGGGCCCGTAGTCGATGCCGAGGGCGGCGAACCGGCCGTAGAGGGCGGGCAGGTCCGCCTGCCCGGTGGCGCGGGCGCGCAGCGCCGCGGGCGGTTCGCGGTCCGCCGGGGCGGCCGGGGGCGTGGTACGGACGCGTCCGGTGAGGTGCTGGTGCCAGCGGGCGCCGGGGGCCGCGGCGAGGACGGTGACGTCGCGGGCGCCGTCCTCGGCGGGCCGCAGGACCAGCTGGAGCCGTACCGGCCCGTCGTCGGGCAGGCGCAGCGGGCGCAGGAAGCCGATGTCGGTCAGTTCGGCGCCGGCGCCGGGGTCGAGCGCGGCGGCCGCCTCCAGGACGGTTTCCAGGAAGGCGGCGGCGGGCAGCCAGACCTCACCGGTGACCCGGTGGTCGGCCAGGTAGGCGAACCGGCTGTCGCGCAGGTCGATCTCGGTCTGGAACAGGTGCCGTCCGGGCTCGTCGGCGGCCTCGACGTGGGTGCTGAGCAGGGGCGGGGCGCCGGGTGCGGCGGCCGAGGCGGGGGCGAGCCAGTGGCGGGACCGGGCGAAGGCGTAGGTCGGCAGGACGGTGGGCCGGCCGGCCGGGAACAGGACGGCCGGGTCGGGGGTGTGTCCGCCCGCGTACAGCTCGCCGGCCCGGCGCAGCAGCACGTTCCGGCCGTCCTGCTGGCGCCGCAGTGATCCGACGGCGGACACGGCGATGCCGGCGTCGGCGGCCACCGCTTCGACGGAGCCGGTGAGCGAGGGGTGCGGGCTGAGTTCGACGAAGTGGCGGTAGCCGTCGTCGAGCAGGCGGCGGACGGTGTCGGCGAACCGGACGGGCCGGCGCAGGTTGCCGAACCAGTGGGCGGCGTCGAGGCGTTCGCCGGGGACGCGCTCGGCGTGGACGGCGGAGTAGACCGGGACGTCGGACGGGGTGGGCCGGATGTCGCCGAGGCGGGCGAGGAGTTCGTCGCGCAGCGGTTCCATCAGCGGGGTGTGCGAGGCGAACGGGGTCGACAGCGGGCGCACGGTGACGCCCCGCTCCTCCAGCCGGCCGCGCAGCTCGGCGAGCGCACCGGAATCGCCGGAGACCGCCGTGGAGCGCGGGCCGTTGACGGCCGCGACGAACAGCCGTCCGTCGGCGGCGGACAGCAGGTCCCCGACCTCCTCGGGCGGCAGCTCCACGGCCAGCATCCCGCCGTGTCCGACGTGCGGGACGACGGCGTGGGCGCGGGCGGTCACCACGGTGACCGCGTCGTCGAGGCCGAGGGCGCCCGCGGTGTACGCGGCGGCGATCTCGCCGAGGCTGTGGCCGACGACCGCGTCCGGGCGGACGCCGAGGGCCCGCCAGGCGGCGGCCAGCGACGCGTTGACGGCGAACAGCACCGGCTGGAGGTACTCGGTGCGTTCCAGCGGGGAGAACTCCTCCGGTGCGCGCAGCACGTTGAGCACCGACCAGCCGGCGTGCCGCCGCACGGCCTCGTCGACGCGGTGCAGTTCGTCGCGGAACTGCGGTGACTGGCGCATCAGTTCGAGGCCCATGCCGGGCCACTGCCCGCCGTGTCCGGCGAACACGAAGGCCACCTTGCCGGCCGGGTCGGCGGCGACCGGGGAGACCGGCATGCGTCCGCTCGCCAAGGCGTCGAGGCGGGCCAGGAGTTCGTCCCGGTCGCCGGCGACCAGGCCGGCGCGCCACTCGAAGTGGCCGCGGTGCCGGGCGAGGGTGTGGGCCACGTCGGTCAGTGGTGTGCCGCCGTCGCCGAGGTGGTGTGCCAGCCGCGCGGCCTGGCCGCGCAGGGCGGGCTCGCTGCGCGCGGACAGCAGGAACAGGCCGCGGCCCGGCACGGGCGGTGCCGCTTCGGCGTCCGTTGCGGCCGGGGCGGGCGGTGCCGATTCGGAATCCGTTGCGGCCGGGGCGGGCGGCGCCTCCTCGACGACGACGTGCGCGTTGGTGCCGCTGATGCCGAAGGCGCTGACCCCGGCCCGCCGCACCCGTCCGCCCGACGGCCAGGCCACGGGCTCGCGCAGCAGACGCAGTCCGCTGCCGTCCCAGTCGACGTGCCGGGTGGGCGTGCCGGCGTGCAGACTGCGCGGCAGGGTCTCGTGCCGCAGCGACTCGACGACCTTGATGAGTCCCGCGATGCCCGACGCGGCCTGCACATGGCCGATGTTGGACTTGAGGGAGCCGAGGTGGAGGGGGCGGCCGGCGGGGCGGTCCGCGCCGAACACCTGCGCCAGGGCGTGCGCCTCGATCGGGTCGCCGAGGGTGGTGCCGGTCCCGTGGGCCTCGACGTGGTCGATGTCGCCGGGCCGCAGGCCGGACCGTTCCAGCGCGCGCCGGATCACCTGTTCCTGGGCCGGGCCGTGGGGCGCCGACAGGCCCTGGCTGCGGCCGTCCTGGTTGACGGCGGTGCCGCGCAGCACGGCGAGCACCCGGTCGCCGTCGCGGTGCGCGTCGCCGAGCCGCTTCAGGACGACCATGCCGGCGCCCTCGGCCCACACGGCGCCGTCGGCATCGTCGGAGAAGGAGCGGCAGCGGCCGGTCGGGGACAGGCCCCTGAGGCGGCTGAACTCGACGAAGGTCTGCGGGGTCACCATCAGGGTGGCGCCGCCCGCGAGGGCCAGGTCGCACTCCCCGGAGCGCAGCGCCTGCACGGCGAGGTGCGTCGCCACCAGGGACGAGGAGCAGGCGGTGTCCACGGTCATCGCCGGGCCGTGCAGCCCGAGGGTGTAGGCGAGCCGGCCGGAGGCCACGCTGAGCGCGGAGCCGGTGCCGACGTAGCCGTCGAGCTGGTCCAGCCGGGAGCCCGCCAGGTAGTCGCTGCCGAACATGCCGACGTACACGCCCGCCGTGCCGCCCTCCAGGTCGCCGGGCACGATCCCGGCGCGTTCCAGGGCCTCCCAGGCCGTTTCCAGCAGCAGCCGCTGCTGGGGGTCCATGGCGGCGGCCTCCTTGGGGGTGATGCCGAAGAAGGCCGCGTCGAAGGACTCGATGTCGTCCAGGAAGCCGCCCTCGCGGACGTAGGACGTGCCGGGGGTGTCGGGGTCGGGGTCGTACAGCGACTCCACGTCCCAGCGTCCGGACGGGAACGGGCCGACCGCGTCCCGGCCCTCGGCGAGCAGCCGCCACAGGGACTCCGGGTCGTCGGCCCCGCCGGGCAGCCGGCAGGCCGTGCCCACCACGGCGACGGGTTCGTCGGCGGCCGGGGTGCCTGCGGCCGGCGCGGGGCGGGCAGGGGCGGGGCGTGCGGGCGCGGGCCCGGCGGCGAGGACGCCGGTGAGCAGGTGGGCGGTGAGCCGGTCCGGGGTGGGGTGGTCGAAGAGCAGGGTGGCGGGGAGCCGGGCCCCGAGGCGGGCGCCGATGCGGTTGCGGAGGTCGACGGCGGTCACCGAGTCCATGCCGAGGTCGCGCAGCGGCTCGTCGGGGCGGACCGGGTCCGGGCCGGGGAGGCCGAGGGCCCGGGCGGCCTCCTCGCGGACCAGGGCCAGGACGCGGGCGCCGCGTTCGGCCTCGGGCAGCCGGGCCAGCCGCTCGGCGAACGCGGTGCCGGTGCCGGGTGCGGTGCGCGGTGCGGGCAGCAGGGTGCGCCAGACGGCGGTGGTGGCGGCGGGGCCGCCGGTCACGGTGTCGCGCAGGCGGGGCAGGTCCAGCGCCGAGGCGACCAGGTGGGCGGTGGTGCGGCGCAGGGCCAGCTCGATCAGGTCCCGGCCCTGGTCCGGGGTGAGGGCGCGGTGGCCGTGGCGGGCCAGGCGGTCCAGGTCGGCGTGCGCGGCGGCCAGTCCCTCGTCCGCCCAGGCGCCGAAGGAGAGGGACAGGGCGGGCAGGCCGAGGGCGCGGCGGTGGTGGGCGAGCTGGTCGAGGAAGGCGTTGGCGGCGGCGTAGTTGGCCTGGCCGGGGCTGCCGAGGACACCGGCGGCCGAGGAGAGGAGCAGGAACAGGTCGAGGGGCCGGCCGGCGGTGAGGCGGTGCAGGTGGGCTGCGCCGTCGGCCTTGGGGCGCAGCACGTGGGCGAGGCGGTCGGCGGTCAGTTCGGTGACGGCCGCGTCGGCCAGGACGCCGGCGCAGTGCACGACGCCGCGCAGGGGTGCCGCGGTGTCGATGCCGGCGACGAGGGCCGCGAGGGCGTCCGGGTCGGCCACGTCGCAGGCGGCGATCTCCACGCGGGCGCCGAGCGCGGTGAGTTCGGCGGTGACGTCTTCGGCGCGCGGGTCGTCGGCGCCGCGGCGGGAGGTGAGCAGCAGGCGGGGGACGCCGTGGGCGGCGAGGAGCCGGGCGGCGGTCCGGCCGATCGCGCCGAGGCCGCCGGTGATCAGCACGGTGCCGTCGGCGGGTACCGGGGCGGGGCGCCCGGCGAGGTCGAGGACGACGGGACGGCCGCCCGGGGCGGTCCGCCGGACCGCCTCGCGGGCGGCGGTGACGGGCAGGACCACCGGCGGCGGGCCGGCCGGGTCCGTCCCGGCGGCGGCGACGGTGTACGGGATGTCCTCCGGCAGCACCGTGACGGACGCGGCGTCGGCGACGGTGCCGGAGCCCGGTGCGCTCCCGGCGGGGGCGGTGACCCGGACTCCGGGCGCGAGGCCGTCGACGCCGGGGCCGCACGCGGTGATCACGCCGGCGCCGACGGCGGGCACGGCGTCGTCCCCGAGGGCGAGGGCCCGCACCTCGACGAGCACCTGCCCGGGGCCGGGCGCGGGGGCCGGGACGGCGTCGGCCCGTGGCGCGGCCGGGAAGCCGGTCAGGGCGTAGGCGTCGCCGGCGGGGAGGACGAGGGCGGTGTCGGGGCGGGCCCGCACCAGCCGGGGGGCGAGCAACGTCCCTGCGCGCCGGGCGAGTTCGGGTTCGTCGTGCCGGGCGGCGGCGGAGCGCAGGGCGGCGACGGTGTCGTCATCGGAGCGCAGGGCGGCGACGGTGTCGTCGGGAGAGTCGGCCGGGTCGAGGTCCAGCAGGACGAGGCCGAGGCCGGGGTGCTCGGCGCGGGCGCTGCGGGCCAGTCCCCACAGCACCGACTGGGCGAGGCCGGGCACCGTGTCCTGCGGCCGGGCGGCGACGGCGCCCCGGGTCACCCACAGGGTCCGGGCGGGTGCCCGGTCCGGCGGGAGGGCGATCAGGTCCCGCAGTTCGGTGAGCGCGGCGGCGGCCAGCGCGTGCGCCGCGGCGGCCGGTTCGTCCTGCGGGCCGGACCCCGGCCAGAGGCGGACGACGACGTCGGGGCGGGTCCCGGGAGCGGCAAGGGGGACGCCCGCCGCCGCGAGCGCCTCCGTGAGGGACGGGTCGGGTGAGGCGGAGGAGCGCTCCGGCTCCCGTACCGACCAGGTGCCCTCGGGGTCCGGCCCGCCGGGGGCGCCGCCGGGCAGCGCAGTCCAGGCGACCTCGTACAGGTGCCGGGCGTTCTCGGAGGCGCCGTCCAGGTCGGCCGGGTCGCTCGCGCGCAGCCGCACGTCGTCGAGCCGGCCGGCCGGCATGCCGTCAGTGTCCCACAGGAGCACGTCGAGGGTGACGTCCGGGCCGGAGGAGCCGGTGCGCCGCAGGGACGCCGTGAGGTCGCTCGCGCCCCCGGGCGGCAGGGTGCAGCGGCCCACCGCGACGGGGAGCAGCACCCGCCGGTCGTCGGGGTCGAACACCGCCGCCGCCTGGAGTGCCGCGTCCAGCAGGGCGGGATGGACCGGGTAGCCGTCGGCGTCGTCACGGGCGGCGCGGGGCAGGGACAGCCGGGCCAGCAGGGTGTCGTCGCCGGTGCGGAGCACCTCGCGCACCCCGCGGAAGGCCGGGCCGTAGCCGAGCCCCAGGGCGGCCAGCCGGTCGTAGGTCTCCTCGGTCCAGGTGGAGGCGGCCCCCTCGGGGCGGGGCGGCGGTTCCTCACCGGTGGCCGGGAGCGCGGGGTGCGCGGACGCGGTGGCGTGCAGGACCCAGTCGGCGCCGTCCCGGCCGACGGGCCGGCTGTGCACGGTGACCTCCGGCACCGGCAGGGAGGTGTCCACCTCCACGGACACCTCGACCGTGCCGGTGGCGGGCAGGGTGAGGGGCGCCGGCAGCAGCAGGCCGGTGACGTCCGGCGGGCCGTCCGGGCGGGCCTCGGCGAGGGCGGCGCGGCACAGTTCGAGGAGGGTGGTCGCACAGACCACGGTGCGGCCGAAGACCTCGTGGTCGGCGAGCCAGGGGGCGGTGGCCGGTGACCAGGCGGCGCGGAAGGTCCAGCGGGCGGCGTCCGCCGAGCGGACCCGCAGGCCGAGCAGGGGGTGCTCGGCACGGTCGAAGAGGCCGGGCGCGGTCGCCGCGGCGGCCGGCTCGGACCAGTAGCGGTGCGGTTCGAAGGCGTACGTCGGCAGGTCGGCCGGGGCGGTGCGGGGCACGAGCCGCCGCCAGTCGACGGGCAGCCCCCGGACGTGGAGTTCGGCGCTCGCGCGGTCCAGGCAGGCCGGGCCGTCCTCGTCGCGTCGCAGCGAGCCGACCACGACGACGTCGTCCTCGTCCCCGGCGACGGTGCGCAGGGCTGTGAGCAGGGCGGGGTGGGGGGCGAGTTCGACGAAGAAGCGGTGCCCGTCGGCGATCATGCGCTCGACGGCGGGCGCGAACCGGACGGGTTCGCGCAGGTTGGTGTACCAGTACCCGGCGTCCAGTTCCCCGGTGACGGGTTCGCCGGTGACGGTGGAGTACCAGGTGACGGGCGTGGGTGAGGTGAGGACGCCGTCGAGTTCCTCCAGGAGTTCCCGGCGCAGGGGTTCCACCCGGGCGGTGTGGGAGGCGTAGTCGACGTCGAGGCGGCGGGCGAAGACCTGGTCACGGTGGAGGCCGTCCAGCAGGCGCTCCAGCGGCTCGGTGTCCCCGGCGAGGACGGTGGAGCGGTCGCTGTTGACGGCGGCGACGGACACCCGGCCGCCGGACCCGGCGATGCGCGCCTCCGCCTCGCCGGGGGAGAGCGCCACGACGGCCATGGTGCCGGTGCCGGACAGGCCGGTGAGGGCCTGGCTGCGCAGGGCGACCACGGCCGCCGCGTCGTTGAGGCTGAGGGCGCCCGCGATGCAGGCGGCGGCGACCTCGCCCTGGCTGTGTCCGATCACGGCGTCCGGCTCGACGCCCCGGGCCCGCCACACGGCGGCGAGCGCGACCATGACGGCGAACAGCACGGGCTGGACGACGTCCACCCGGCCGAGGGAGGGGGCCCCGTCGTCGCCGCGCAGGACGGCCGTGACCGACCAGTCGGTGTAGGGGCGCAGGGCGGCGTCGCAGCGGTCGAGTTCGTCGGCGAACACCGGGTCGTGGGTGAGGAGGTCGCGCGCCATGCCGGCCCACTGGGAGCCCTGGCCGGGCAGGACGAAGGCCACCTTGCCCCGGGGCAGGGCCCGCGCTGGGCCGATCACGATGTCGGGGTCGGGGGTGCCGGCGGCGAGGGAGCGCAGCGCGGTGAGCAGGGTGTCGCGGTCGGCGGCGGGCAGGACGGCGCGGTGTTCGAAGTGGGTGCGGTGGTGCGCGAGCGCGGCCGCCACCGCGGCGGGCGGGGTGCCGGGCCGAACGGCCAGGGCGTCGGCGAGGCGGTCGGCCTGCCCGCGCAGGGCGGCCGGGGTGCGGGCGGACAGCGGGAACAGCAGCGGGCGTCCGGCGGGTTCCGCGGGTGCTGCCCCCGGTGGGGTGCCGGGCCGGGACGGCGATGCCGCCTCTCCCGGGGTGCCCTGGGCCGCGAGCCCTGCCGGCTCCTCGCCCGCGCCGGCCGGATCGGGCGCCTCCTCCAGGATCACGTGCGCGTTGGTGCCGCTGATGCCGAAGGCGCTCACGCCCGCCCGCCGCACCCGGTGCCGGTCCCGCGGCCAGGGTTCGGCGGCACCGACGACGCGCAGACCGCCGTCCGCCCAGTCGATGTGCTCGGTCGGGGTCCCGGCGTGCAGGGAGGCGGGGAGGGTCTCGTGCCGCAGCGCGAGGACCGTCTTGATGACGCCGCCGATGCCGGCGGCGGCCTGGGTGTGGCCCAGGTTGGACTTCAGGGAGCCGATGGCGAGCGGCCGGCCGGCGGGGCGGTCCGGTCCGAACACCCGTACCAGGGCCCGGCCTTCGATCGGGTCGCCGAGCCGGGTCCCGGTGCCGTGCGTCTCCACGTGGTCCAGGTCGCCGGGCCGCAGGCCGGCCGCGTCGAGCGCGGCGCGCAGCACGCGTTCCTGCGCCGGTCCGCTGGGGGCGCTGAGGCCCTGGCTGCGGCCGTCCTGGTTGACCGCCGAGCCCTTGATCACGGCGAGCACCCGGTCGCCGTCGCGCCGGGCGTCGGCGAGGCGCTTGAGGAGGACCAGGCCGCAGCCCTCGGCCCACACCACGCCGTCCGCGTCGGCGGAGAAGGGGCTGCACCGCCCGCTGGGGGACAGTCCGCGCAGCCTGCTGAACTCCACGTGTCCGCGCGGGGTGACGAGGAGCGTGGCGCCGCCCGCGAGGGCCAGGTCGCAGGTGCCGTCGGCCAGGGCGCGGGCGGCCAGGTGCAGGGCGACCAGGGAGGAGGAGCAGGCGGTGTCGACGGTGACGGCGGGGCCCTGGAGCCCGAGGGAGTAGGCGATGCGCCCGGAGGCCACGCTGGAGGCGGAGCCGGTGCCGACGTGGCCGTCCAGCCGGTCCAGGCCGGCCGCGGCCAGGTAGCCGCTGTCGTAGAGGCCGACGTAGACGCCGGTGGCGCTGCCCTCAAGGGTGCCGGGGACGATGCCTGCGCGTTCGACGGTCTCCCAGGCGGTCTGCAGGAGCAGCCGCTGCTGGGGGTCCATGGCCTCGGCCTCGCGGGGCGAGATGCCGAAGAACGGGGCGTCGAAGCGGTCGATGCCGGTGAGGTAGCCGCCGCGCAGGCTGTACGCCGTGCCGGTCGCCTCCGGGTCGGGGTCGTGCAGACCGTCGGTGGTCCAGCGTCCCGGGGGGACGTCGGTGACCGCGTCGCGGCCCTCGACGAGGAGCTGCCACAGGGCCTCGGGGTCGTCGGCGCCGCCGGGGAAGCGGCAGGCCATGGAGACGATGGCGATGTCGTCGCCGGCGGGACCGGGGGGCTCGTCGGCGATGGGACCGGAGGGCGGGCGTGGGGCGGGGACGCCGGGCCGGGTGTCCGGTGCCGCGCCGGGCTCGTGCAGGGCCGCTGCGGCGAGAGCGGTGACGGTGGGGTGGTCGAACACGGCGGAGGCGTCCGGCGTCCGGCCGGTGAGCTCGGCGAGCCCGGCGCCGAGGGTCACCAACTGCCGTGATCCGAGCCCGAGTTCTGCGATCGGGCGGTCCGGGTCGACGGTGCGGGGGTCGACCCCGGCCGCCTCGGCGACGGCCGCCACCAGCCACTCCCGCACCTCGTCCACGGTGGTCGGGACCTGCTGGTCGGACGGGTGCGGGCGGTCGTTCTCGGGCGTCTTCGGCACAGGTGTCCTAGGCAACTCGGGCGCTGGGCGGGCTGGTTCGGTGACGGGAGGGCGACCGGCGGTCACCGCCCGCCGCCGCGCGGGCGCGGGGCGGGAGGACCGCGGGGGCCTCGCGGGGCGGGACGGCCGGCGGGGGTGGCGCCGGACCGGGTGTCACCCGGCGGTCGGCGCGTCGGTCCGGGACAGGGTCCCGTCGAGGTAGGCCGTGCGGCAGGCGTGGCGCTGGATCTTCCCGCTGGACGTCTTGGGGATGGTGCCCGGCCGGACCAGGACGACGTCGTGGACGGCCAGTCCGTGGGCGTCGCCGAGGGCGCCCCGGACGACGTCGGTGATCTTCTCCGCCTCGCCGGCACTCTCCGGTGGTGTCTCGGCGACGAGGACGGGCCGTTCGCCGTCGGTGCCGGTGTCGACGGCGAACGCGGCGGTGCAGCCGGGGCGGAGGGCCGGATGGGCCATCTCGGCGGTGAGTTCGAGGTCCTGCGGGTAGTGGTTGCGGCCGTCGACGACGATCAGGTCCTTGAGGCGGCCGGTGACGAAGAGTTCACCGTCGCGCAGGAAGCCGAGGTCGCCGGTGCGCAGGAAACGGCCGTCCCGGCCGTTGACCCCGGCGCGGAAGGTCTCGCGGGTGGCCAGGGCGTTGCGCCAGTAGCCCCGGGCGACGCTCGGGCCGCCGACACGGATCTCGCCGACCTCGCCGTCGGGCAGTTCGTCGAGGGTGTCGGGGTCGGCGACGACCACGGTCACGCCGGGACCGGGACGGCCCGTGCCGACGGCCGCCGCGTCGGCCGCGCCGGCGTGCGGGCCGCCGTCGTCGGCCCGCAGCAGGGTGGGCGGGGCCCCGGCCCCGCCGGAGGTGACCATGAGGGTGGCCTCGGCCAGCCCGTAGCACGGGGTGAGCGCCTCGGGGCGGAACCCGGCCGGTGCGAAGGTGTCGGCGAAGCGGCGCAGGGTGGCCGCCCGTACCGGTTCGGCGCCGTTGAAGGCGATCCGCCAGCCGCTGAGGTCCAGTCCGTCGAGGAAGGCGGGCGGGGCGTGCTTCAGGGCGAGTTCGTACGCGAAGTTGGGGGCGCCGCTGGTGTGCGGGCGGTGGCGGCTGACGGCGTCGAGCCAGCGCCGGGGCTGCCGGAGGAAGTCCAGCGGGGAGAAGAGGGTGCTGGTGCCGCCGGTGTAGACGGTGTTGAGCACCGGGCCGATGAGGCCCATGTCGTGGTAGACGGGCAGCCAGCTGACGAACAGTTCGTTGTCGTACTCGGCGAGTACGTCGGGGGTGTGGCCGAGCCGTTCGGTGATGACGCGCTCGTTGTCGAGCAGGTTGCCGTGGGTCACCATGACGCCGCGCGGGGCGGCGGTGGAGCCGGAGGTGTACTGCAGGAAGGCGACGGTGTCGGGGCCGAGGCCGGGCTCGCGCCAGTCGGCCGCCAGTGCGTCGGGGATGTCCTCGGTGGCGACGCGGGTGACGCCGGCCGGTCCGGGGAGGTGCTCGGCCAGGGTGTCCAGCACGGTGACCGCCTCGCGGTCGCCGAGGACCACCGTCGCCCCGGCGTCGGCCATCAGGCGCTTCATCCGGGTCAGCGCCCGGTGGTTCGCGGTGCGTCCGCGCGGGGGCACTCCGGGCACGGCGACCACACCGGCGGCGAGACAGCCGAGGTAGGCGGATATGAACTCCAGTCCGGGCGGGTACAGGAGCATCGCGCGGGAGCCGGCGAGGCCGCGTTCCTGCAGCCGGGCGGCGACGGCGCGGGTGCGCTCGGCGAGCCGGGCGTAGGACACGGTGCGGACCTCGCCGTCGCTGTCCCCGGAGACGAGGAAGCGGTAGGCGGTCCGGTCGGGATGCTCGGCGGCGTGGTGGAACAGCAGGTCGACCAGGGATCGGGCCATGGGAGGAGAATCACCTGTTCTGCGTCAGTGCGAGGGACCGGAGTGAGAGGGCCGCGTTCCGGGTACGCGCGACGCCGCGGCCGGCCTGGCCCCCTTGCCAGCCCATGCCGTTGACACCCCGGGGAGCACTGGTGTGGTCAACACCCGCCCCCCGAACCCCCGTTCAACGTGCTATCGGCGAGTGGCACGATAGCAACCCCGTCCGCCCGGTCGAACAGGCGGAGGTGAACAGCGCGTAACCAACCGAGTTGGACGCGTATTCGACCGTAGCAGACGCGTGCGGCCCTTCCCCCGGGAACGCCGAAGGCCCGGCCGTGCGCGCACCGCGCGACGGCCGGGCCCGGTCGGCCGGAGCGTCAGCCTCCGCCCAGCCGCGCGCGCAACAGGTCCTTGCCCAGCTCTGCACCCTTGCGGCTGTCCGCCTGGGCCTTGCGGAACAGGTCCGCGACCTCGGTGTCCTTGGCCCGTTCGGCGTCCTGGATGTAACTGTCGAGGCGGAGCGCGTTGCTCAGGCAGGCCTCGACGTACCAGATCAGGTTGTAGTCCTTGTCCTGGGTACCGGTGACTTCGCCGGTCTCCGTGCCACTGCTCATGCGGGCCTCCTCCTCGCGGTGTTCTCCCTCGGGGCCCTCCTGCCGGTCCGCGGCACCGGGAAACCGTCCCGCGTCCGGGGAACCCGGACCCCACAGCGGCAGCCGGGTACCCGTCCTCCCCCGGGACACACCGCCGTCCGCACGGCGGACGGACGCACGACGCGGGAGCCGACCGGTCCCCCGTTCCGGTCGCGCTCCCGCGATACGCCGAAACTACGCGGCCCGCGGCGGGCCTGGGTATCGCGTCCGTGCCCGGTGGAGCCGCGGGAGGACTCAGCCGTGCACAGCCGCGTCCGGAACACACCGGATGTCCGGATTGGGCGCAGTCCGGGAGCACATCCGCTTCCGCCGTCCCCGCACGTCGTTCAGCCGGCCGGTGAAGGACCCGGCTCCCCCGCGCGCTCCGCCGCGAAGACGGGCCGGGGGAGGTCGCCCAGGGCCAGATGCGCGAGGACCACCTCGTACAGGTCGGTGCCGAAGGCCGGCAGCCGGCGTTCCAGGACCGGCTCGGCGCTGCGCACGTGCTCGCGCACGGTCTGGGCGTGCACCCCCAGGGTCTGCGCCGCCCGCTCGGCGTTGCCGCCGACGGCGATCCAGGCGCGCAGGGTGCGGCGCAGGTTCCGGGTGTCCTCGTCCAGGCGACCGAGGAGCCCCTCGGCCCAGGTGCGGACGGCGGGGCCGGCCAGCAGGTCCGCGAGCCTGCCGGGGGCCGCCGAGGGGCCGGTGCCCGGCCGCCCGTCCTGGAGGTTGATCTGGGTGTGCAGGGCCAGGTGCACGACGGCCCGGGCGGCGATGTCGTCGAAGTCGGTGCCCAGCATGGACTCGACGCGCTCCATGCGGGCGCGCACGGTGTTGCGGCTCACGCCGAGGATCTTGGCGGTGTTGACCGCGGTGAACTCCAGGCCGAGGCGGGTGGTGGCGAGCAGCTCGGCCCGGGTGTGGTGCGGCAGCGCGTCGAGCGGGCGCAGCAGGGCGGCGCTCCAGCCGCGCAGCGCCGCCGGGTCCATCAGTCGTTCGGGGCGGGTGCGTTCGGCGTACACGGCCGTCTTGTCGGGCCGGAAGCGGGCGACGGCGAGGGCGCTGACGGCCTGCCCGTACGCCGTGGCGGTGCGGGCCAGGCTCTGCCAGACGCTGCCGCCCAGATAGGTGCCGGGGTGGCGCCGGACCAGCGAGCGCAGCGCGGGTGCCGTGGCCTCGCGGGGGCTCACGACGATCACGTGACCGTCCATGGCGGGGCACCGGACGACCAGGGCCTCCTCCTCCGTGGTGTCCAGGCACTCCTCCGCGAGCCGGTCGCGCCGCTCGGCGTCGGACTCCACGACGTAGACGCAGGCCCGGTCCGCGTCGAGCAGGCCCGGCCAGAGGCCGGCGGCGACCCGGCGCGCGGCGACGGTGTCCTCGACCATCAGCAGCTGCAGGATCGCCAGCCGCAGGTCGGCGGTGGCGCGGCGGAGCCGCTGCCCGGCGGCGGTGCTCTCCCGCGCGGCCAGCAGCAGCTCGATCACCTGCGCGGTGTGCGTGACGACGTCGGAGGTGTGCCGGTCGAAGGGGGCCGGGCGGGACACGGCCAGCAGGTGGATCCGGCCGGCGTGCTCGACCTTGACCAGCCGCAGGTGGCGGCCCTCGCCCTCCCAGGCCGCGGAGGCGAGCCGGCCGGAGGTGATGCCGGTGGCGACGCCCTTCTCCAGGGGGAGGAGGGTGCCGGCGAGAAGCGTGCCGTCGGCGTCCTGGAGGCCCGCGACGCCCCGCACGGTCCCGGCGAGCCAGTCGACGACCCGGCGCAGGTCGCGTCCGGCGGGACGCAGGTGTTCGAGCAGTTCCCGCTCCCAGGCGGGGGCGCCCCCGCCGGCCGGTGCGGGATGCGCCACGGGCGCGCCGGTCCCGGTGGCCGCGGCGACCCCCGCCGTTCCGGTTCTGGCGTTGGCCGGGGCCCCTGGTGCGGTTCCGGTTCCGGCGTTGCCCGGGGCCCCTGGTGCGGTTCCGGTTCCGGCGTTGCCCGGGGGCTCTGGTGCGGTTCCGGCGTTGCCCGGGGGCTCTGGTGCGGTTCCGGCGTTGCCCGGGGGCTCTGGTGCGGTTCCGGCGTCGCCCGGGGTCCCTGGTGAGGTTCCGGTCCCGGGAGCCCCGTGTGCGGTGCCGTTTCCGGCGGTCCCGGGGGCCCCTGGCGTTCCTCGGGTCCCTCTCGTCCCACCGCTTTCCGTCCCGCCGGGCCCGTCCGTCCCGTCGGACCGCCGGATGCCGTCCCTGCCGCCTGTCACCTCGGCCTTCCCCTCGTCGCGCTCACTGTTTCCGGCCAGTCCGGGGACGTTACCCCACCCTCGCGCCGGGCTCATCCCGAGCGCCTCTGGGGGTCGTGCCCGACGGGGCCGCCGGGACGGGAGGGGTCGTCGGTGCGGGCCGGCCGCGGGAGAGGCATAAGCTCGGTGAATGGCGAAGTACTTCGACGTGCACCCCGACAACCCGCAGGCGCGCACCATCTCCCAGGTGGCCGAGAGCATCCGTTCGGACGCTCTCATCGCGTATCCGACGGACTCCTGCTACGCCCTGGGCTGCCGCCTGGGCAGCCGCGACGGCATCGACCGGATCCGGACGATCCGCAAGCTGGACGACCGGCACCACTTCACGCTGGTGTGCCGGGACTTCGCGCAGCTCGGCCAGTTCGTACGGATCGACAACGACGTGTTCCGGGCGGTCAAGGCGTCCACGCCGGGCAGCTACACCTTCATCCTGCCCGCGACGAAGGAGGTGCCGCGCATGCTCCAGCACCCGAAGAAGAAGACCGTCGGGGTGCGCATCCCCGACCACGTCGTCACCCAGGCGCTGCTCGCCGAGCTCGGTGAGCCGCTGCTGTCCAGCACGCTGCTGCTGCCGGGCGAGGACGAGCCGATGACCCAGGGCTGGGAGATCAAGGACCGTCTCGACCACGTGGTGGACGCGGTGCTGGACTCCGGCGACTGCGGAACCGAACCCACCACGGTGATCGACTTCTCGGGCGGCGAGGCCGAGATCGTCCGCCGGGGCGCGGGCGACACCTCACGGTTCGAGTGACCGTGACCGCCGTACGCGGAACCGAGGTCGACGTGCCGGCCGGGGACGGCGTCGCCGACGCGTATCTGACGCACCCGGCGGACGGCGAGCCCCGGCCGGCCGTGCTGTTCTACACGGACGCCTTCGGCCTGCGCCCGGCGGTGCGGGCGATGGCCGACCGGCTCGCGGAAGCCGGTCACACGGTGCTGGTGCCCAACGTGTTCCACCGGCGCGGGCGGGCCCCGGTCACCGAGGTGCCCGCGTTCGTCGACGACCGGGCGCGGGGCCCGGTCCTGCGGCGCATGATGCCGGTGATGCGGCAGCTGACGCCGGAGCGGGCGATGCGTGACGCCGGCGCCTACCTGCGCTGGCTGGCCGCCTGCCCGGTGGCGGCCGACGGCCCGGTCGGGGTGACCGGCTACTGCATGGGCGCGGCGCTCGCGCTGCGCACGGCGGGCGCCCACCCGGACCGGGTGGCGGCGGCGGCCGGGTTCCACGGGGGCCGGCTGGCCACGGACCGGCCGGACAGTCCCCACCTGGTGGCCGGCCACGTCACGGCCGAGCTGTACTTCGGCCACGCCGACCAGGACCCGTCGCTGCCCGGCGAGCAGATCGAGCGCCTCGGGGACGCTCTCGCCGCGGCCGGGGTGCGCCACCGCTGCGAGGTGTACGCCGGGGCCGCGCACGGCTACACGCAGGCCGACACGTCCGCCTACGACCGGGAGGCGGACGAGCGGCACTGGGCCGCCCTGCTCGGCCTGCTGCGCCGCGCCCTGTGAGCCGCGACCGGCCGGTGGAGCGGCCGGGCGGGGTGCACGACAGGGGGCCAACGGCCAACGGCCCGTGCGGCTGCGGCGGTTGCGCCCGGGCCCGGCGCCCGCCCCGCCCTCCGGCCGCCGCCCGCCGCGTTGTTACGGTGCCCCGATGTCCTCCTCATCGCGCGAGAGTGCCGAAGGAGCCGGCTGGGGACCCGCGGAACGCGGCACCTACCGGCCGTCGATGCCCGCCTCGGACCGCCGGGAGCGGATCTCCTGGCTCGATCCGAGGATGCTGTGGGCCGCCCGCAACGGCGTCCTCGCGTCCTGGTTCGGCGACCCGACGGGGCGGACCCGCAGCCGGTGGGTGGCCCAGCGGGAGGCGGCCGGCGCACCCGCCGACAAGGTGATCCGGCGGGACGACCCCGACCGCTTCTCCTTCCTCGTGATCGGTGACACCGGTGAGGGCGGGGAGCCGCAGTACGCGGTCGTCCCGGGGCTGCTGGAGGCGGGCCGGGACACCCGGTTCGCGGTGATCGCCAGCGACGTGATCTACCCGGTGGGCAGCGCCGACGACTACGCCGCCAAGTTCTTCCGGCCCTACCGGGACTATCCGGCGCCCGTCTACGCGATACCCGGCAACCACGACTGGTACGAGGATCTCGGCGCGTTCATGCGGGTGTTCTGCGACGACGCGCCCGCGCTGCCGCCCGGGCCGGCGCCCCGCCCGCTGACCCGGGCCCGGCTGCGCGCGCTGCTGTGGCACCGGCCCCGCGCCGACGACGGCCGGCGCCTCGACGAGGCCCGCGCGCTGCGGTCGGCACCCGGCCAGCGGGCCGTCCAGCCCGGGCCGTACTGGGCGATCGACGCCGGGCCGGTGCGCGTCATCGGCATCGACACCGGACTGCTGGGGACCCTCGACGCCGAGCAGGGCGCCTGGCTGCGGGAGGTCGCGCGCGGGCCCCGCCCGAAGATCCTCGTCACGGGCTCGCCCCTGTACGTGGACGGCCGGTACCGCCCGTGCCCGATCGAGGGCGGCGGCACCGTCGACGACATCGTCCGCGCCCCGGACAACCGCTTCGTGGCGGCGATCGGCGGCGACATCCACAACTACCAGCGCTACCCTGTGCGGCTGCCCGACGGCCGCACCCTGCAGTACGTGGTGGCGGGCGGCGGCGGTGCCTTCACCCACGCCACCCACACCATCCCCCGCGTCGACGTCGCCGGGGTGAGCGAGCGGGACTTCCGCTGCTATCCGCTGCGCGGCGACTCCCTCGCCTTCTACAGCGCGCTCTACGGACGACGGCTGCGGCTGCCCCGCTTCTTCGCCCTGACCGAGGCGGAGGCCGCCGCCGTGATCGCGGAGCGCCTGGGCATCGGCCCGACCCGGGCACCGGAGGCGCCCGCCCGGGTCACCCGGCGCATGCGTCTGGTCGCGGGCCTGCTGGGCACCGGCCGCCGGCCCGACCGCACCCGACGGTTCCGGCTGCCGGTGCGCAAGCTGTACACGCAGCTGTTCTCGCCGGGTTCGGCGACGTACCGCCCGCCGTTCTTCAAGAGCTTCCTGCGGCTGGACGTCGGTCCCGACGCCGTCCGGCTGCGCTGCTGTGCCGCGACCGGCAACCGCGCCCAGGAGATCGACCCGCCGGTGGAGGACGAGGTGACCATTCCGCTGCCGGGGGCGGTGGAGTGACGGCGGCTCACCACCGGCCGGCGGGGTGACGGCGCCCGGGGCCGACCGGCCCCGGGTTGAGCACCCCCCGGCGCGTCCCTGAGGCTGGAGGGACGACACCCCCACCGGAAGGGTCCCCCCGTGAGCAGCATCCCGAGCCACACGCTGAACGACGGCACGACGATCCCCGCACTGGGCCTGGGCACCTGGCCGATGGACGACGCGGAGGCCGAGCGGGCGGTGACGACGGCCCTTCAGACGGGCTACCGCCTGATCGACACGGCGGCGAACTACCGCAACGAGACCGGTGTGGGCCGCGCCGTCGCCCGGTCGGGCGTGCCCCGCGAGGAGATCGTGGTGACGACGAAACTGCCGGGCCGCCACCACGGCTACGAGGAGACCCTCGCCTCCTTCGAGGAGTCCAGGTCCCGGCTCGGCCTGGAGTACGTCGACCTGTACCTCATCCACTGGCCGCTCCCCCGGGTCGACCGGTACGCCGATTCCTGGCGGGCGATGATCGACCTGCGCGAACGGGGACTCGTGCGGTCGATCGGCGTCTCCAACTTCACCGCGGACCACATCGGGCGGCTGGAGCGGGAGACGGGAGTGCTGCCCTCGATCAACCAGATCGAGCTGCACCCGTACTTCCCGCAGGAGGACCTGCGCGCCCACCACGCGGCCAAGGGGGTGCTCACCGAGAGCTGGAGCCCCCTGGGCCGCGGCTCGAAGCTCCTGGACGACCTGGCGGTTGCCGCGGTGGCGGAGGCCCACGGGGTGACGCCCGCCCAGGCCGTGCTGCGCTGGCACCTCCAGCTCGGGGCGCTGCCCGTGCCGAAGTCCTCCGACCCCGCACGGCAGCGCGCGAACCTGGACGTGTTCGGCTTCACCCTGGACGACGCCCAGATGCGGACGGTCTCCGACCGCGCCCACCGCCGCATCGGCGGCGACCCGGAGGTGCACGAGGAGTTCTGAGGGCGCCGCGCGGGTACCCGGGCCCCGCGCGGGGACGGCCCGGCACGGAGAGGAGCACCACCGTGGGCGAAGGCGACCGGCTGCGGGACTACCACGCCAGGCGGGACTTCGGACGGACGGCTGAGCCCCGGGGCCGGGCGGCGGGGCGGGAGGCGGAGCCCCGTTTCGTCGTGCAGATCCACGACGCGCGCCGGATGCACTTCTACGTCCGGCTCCAGGTGGGCGACGTGCTGAAGTCGTGGTCCTTTCCGAAGGGCCCGTCCGCCGACCCCCGGGACAAGCGGCTGGCCGTGCCCACGGAGGACCACCCGCTGGAGTACGAGGAGTTCGAGGGCGTGATCCCGCACGGCGAGTACGGCGGCGGCACGGTCATCGTCTGGGACCTCGGCACCTACGAGCCGCTCAGTCACGACCGCCGGGGCCGGCCCGTCGACTTCGCCGAGTCGCTGCGGCGCGGGCACGCCACCTTCCGGCTGCACGGCAGGAAGCTGAGCGGTGTCTACGCCCTCACCCGTTTCCGCGGGGACGGCGACGCGGAGCAGGCGTGGCTGCTGGTGCGCAAGGCCCGGGCCGGGGGCCGCGGCCGGGGCGCGCCCGACCCGCGCCGGGCCCGCTCGGCCATGTCGGGCCGCACTCTGGCCCAGGTCGCCGCGGACGACGGCGGAAGCTGACGGGCCGGGGCCCGGAACCCTCGGCCGGTCTCAGCCCCGGTGCGTCCGGAGGGCGGCGAGCGCCCGGTCCGCGTGCGCGTTCATCCGCAGTTCGCTGCGTACCACGTCGAGCACGGTGCGGTCCGGGGCGATGACGAACGTGGCCCGCTTGGTGGGGGCCACGGCGAAGCCCCGCTTCACACCGAACCTCTCCCGCACGGTGCCGTCGACGTCGGACAGCAGGGTCATGCCCAGGGTGTGCCGTCCGGTGAACTCCGCCTGCCGTTCGACGGGATCACCGCTGACGCCGACCGGCCGGGCGCCGACGGCCGCGAACTCGGCGGCCAGGTCCCGGAAGTGGCAGGCCTGCGCGGTGCAGCCGGGGGTCAGCGCGGCCGGGTAGAAGAACAGCACCACGGGTCCGTCGGCGAGCAGTTCCGACAGCCTGCGTTCGGTGCCCGTCTCGTCGGGCAGGGCGAAGTCCTCGACGGTGTCGCCCACCCCGACCCGCCCGCTCACGCGGCGCCCTCCGCGGCCCGACGGCCGGCCGTCACGGGCGAGGCGCTGCGGGGTCGGGGCGGCAGCGCACCGGCGGCCGGCCGGCCGGAGAGCGGCAGGGGCGAGCGGGGTGACCGGGGCACGGTTCCTCCTCTGGAGACGTGGCCCGCAACCCTACCGGACGGTAAGTGAGCGCCGGCCCCGCCGGACCCGGCCGCCGCTCCCACCGCCGTTTCCCGCCGCCCGGCCCGGGGACAGGGACCCTGGACAACGGCTCCGGGCCCGGTGACTCCTCCGGCCGTGCCCGGCCGGCTCCCCGGGGCGCCGTTCGGGCGAAAGCGCCGGGGGACGCGCGTGGCGCCACGGGCGGGCGTTCACAACTGACCCGTGACCCTGCCGCTGATTCCGCCCATGCTCGCCACCCCCGGCACCCTCCCCTCCCCCGCGGCGGACGCCCGCTGGGCGTACGAGACCAAGCAGGACGGTCAGCGCGTGGTGGTGTACCTGCCCGGGGACGGCGGCATCGTCCTGCGCGCCCGGTCCGGTCATGAGATCACCGGCGCGTATCCGGAACTCCTGCCGCTGGCGGACGCCCTCGGCGGCACCCCCGCCGTGCTGGACGGCGAGATCCTCGCCCTGGACGAACAGGGGCGCGCCAGTTTCCAGTTGCTCCAGTCCCGCATGGGGCTGGCGCACGCCCCCGGCCGGGCGGCGCGGCGGGCCGCGGCCGTCCCCGTCCACCTGATCCTCTTCGACGTGATGCACCTGGACGGCCGGTCCCTGCTGCGGCTGCCCTACACGCGGCGCCGGGAGGAACTTCAGGGGCTCGGTCTCGCCGGGCCGTCGTGGTCCACCCCGGTCGCGCTGGTGGGCCACGGCGCCGAGGCCCTGCGGGCCACCCGGGAGCACGGGCTGGAGGGCCTGGTCTGCAAGCGGCTGGACTCGGTGTACGAACCGGGGGTGCGCTCCAGGGCGTGGATCAAGATCCGCAACATGCGCAGCGAGGACGTCCTGATCGGCGGCTGGCTGCCCGGCAAGGGACGGCTCACGGGCCTGCCGGGTGCCGTCCTCGTCGGTCAGCGGGCGGCGGGACGGCTGCGGTACGTCGGCGGGGTGGGCACCGGCTGGAGCGAGGACGAACGGACGGAACTCGCGGGCCTGTTGCGGGCCGCCGCGACCGACGTGTGCCCCTTCGACCCGGTGCCGGCGGTGCCGGGCGCACGCTGGGTGGTGCCCCGGCTGGTCGGCGAGGTGCGCTACAGCACCCGTACCCGGGACGGGCGGCTGCGCCAGCCGTCCTGGCTGCGCCTGCGCCCGGACCTGGCGCCCGAGGATTCGGCCGCGGACATTCCGGACGACGTGGTGTGATCGGAGCGGATCCCGCTCCCCCTCAACGATCGTGCGTCAGAGGCCTCTTGGCACCGGAGCGTCCAGCCGCGATGCTGAACGCCCTTGCCCCCCACAGCCGTTGGGCTGCGCCCGGACCAAGAGGAGGACGCAGTGTCGTCGAGCACGTCCCGGACCCACCGCAGGAGATGGCTGACCGGTCTCGCCGGAGCCGCCGCGCTGGTACTGGCCTTCCCCGCCACCGCCTTCGCCGCGCCGCCCCCGGCCCTGCCGGCCGACGCCAACGACCTCGAGCGGACCTTCCAGCCCGCCTACGACTACGACAAGGACGGCTGCTACGCCTCCCCCGCCATCGGCCCTGACGGCTCCGTCAACCCCGGGCTCAAGCCGACCGGCGCCCTCAACGGCAACTGCCGGGACGCCTCCGACCTGGAGAACACCAACGGCTACGCGCGCTCCACCTGCAACAACGGCTGGTGCGCCATCGTCTACGCCCTCTACTTCGAGAAGGACCAGGCGCTGCCGGGCGTCAGCCTCGGCGGCCACCGCCACGACTGGGAGCACGTGGTGGTATGGGTGCGCGACGGCACGGTGGAGTACGTCGCGACGTCCAACCACGGCTCGTTCACCATCCACGCCCGCTCGGCCGTGCGCTTCGAGGGGACGCATCCGAAGGTCGTGTACCACAAGGACGGCATCAGCACGCACTGCTTCCGCCTCGCCACCTCGCGCGACGAACCGCCGGAGAACCACCGGGGCACCTGGCAGTACCCGGCCCTGGTCGGCTGGGACGGCTATCCGCCCGGGCTGCGCGACAAGCTGGTCTCCCACGACTTCGGCAGCGCCCATTTCGGACTGAAGGACGGCAGTTTCGCCTCCCACCTCGCCAAGGCGAAGCCGTCGGGCGTCCCCTTCGACCCGAACGGGTGAGCGCCGGTCCGTCCGCGGGAGTCCGGGTGCCGCCCGGCTCCCGCGGGCGGCACGGACGCCCCGTCAGGCGGTCCCCTCCTCCGCCTGGTCCTGGAGGAAGACGCTGACCTGCTGCGCGAGGCTCTCCCGGCCGGCGGCCGCCGGCGCCCCCGGGGACCCCTCGTGCACACCGACGCCGCCCGTCCACAGCCGGCGGGCCGTCCACTCCTCGTCGACGCGCAGCTGGACCTGGACGTCGACATGGGTCAGGGCCGCCTCGCGCCCGGCCGCGTACACGACGGCGGTGGCGCGGCGCAGCGGATAGACGTCGAACCCCTCGATGAACTGGGAGTTGCGCCAGTCGATGAAGGCGCTCTCTCCGTCGGGGCCGATTCGTACGTCGATCTGGCCGTCCTCGAGATGAATTCCGACGGCACGCCGTCCGCGGTTCTCGACGGTCACGCGGACACTGAAGTACGTCAGCCCTTCGGCGGCCTCGTCGCGTCCGCGCGGCGGTTCGCCCGTTTCCAGACGGTGGACGCGGACCCGCAGACCGGCATGCTCGTCGTACTCCTGCCAGTCCCCGACCACGTTCGGCTCGTACACAGTGCACCTCTCGATTTCTGTGGCAGCTTCCTATCTGTGGGCTCAGCGCACTGTCAAATGGGCAGAATGCGGCGTGGTCAGGCAGTTCGCCCCCCGGAATCGGCGATCAAGCGCTGCGCTGGAGGGTTCCCCCGGACCGCGCCCCGTGCCCCGGGCGGGGCGTGCCGCACATCACGTCCGGAGGGGGAGCGCCGTCCGGGCGGCCGGCGGGACCGCGGCGCGGCCCGCACCCGCGCGCCGCGGGGCTCCGCGCCCGCCCCCGGAATTTCACACTTCGAATTCCCGCGATTCCATACCGTGTGCGACGCTGTTCTGTTTTCCCGGTCTTTTCGCATATTGCTTTCCGTACCGTTTCGGAATGGCGGGTCACGGGAAAGGAATGCTCAGTGCTTCGGACAGGAGGCACGTCCGCGGGAACGGCGCGCCGGGTCCCGGGTCCTCCCGTGGTCCGAGCCCCGCGCCTCCCCGGTGTCTGTCCCCCGGCACCTGCTCAGGGAGGTGCGCATGATGCGTATCGCCGGCAGCACCACGAAGCCGCATCATCCCCACGACGACGCTCCCGACACGGCCGCCGACTTCGCGCGGCTGGTCCGGCTCCCGGACGGCCCGGAACGGCGCGACCTGCGCAACGCCCTGGTCGCGGCCTGGCTGCCCATGGCGGAGCGGCTGGCCGTCCGCTTCCGGGGCCGCGGGGAGACCCTGGAGGACCTGTACCAGGTCGCGGCGCTGGGCCTGGTCAAGGCCGTCGACCACTACGACCCGGCGCGCGGGCGTGCCTTCGAGGCGTACGCGGTGCCGACCATCACCGGCGAGATCAAGCGGCACTTCCGGGACCACATGTGGACCCTGCACGTGCCCCGGCGGGTGCAGGATCTGCGCAACCGGGTGCGCGGCGCCGTGAGGGAGCTGGCGCAGACCACACCCGGCCGGGCCCCGACGGTCGCCGAGATAGCGGCGTACGCCCGGATGACGGAGGACGAGGTGCGCACCGGCTCGGAGGCGCTGGAGTGCTTCACCGCGCTGTCGCTGGAGGCGGAGATGCCGGGCACCGACGGCTACGCGCTGGGGGACGCGCTCGGCGCCCCCGACCCCGCCTTCGACCAGGTCGTCGACCGGGTGGCGGCCCGGCCGTGCCTGGAGGCGCTGCCGGAGCGCGAACGGGTCATCCTGTACCTGCGGTTCTTCCGCGGGATGACGCAGAGCGACATCGCCGAGCGGCTCGGGATCTCGCAGATGCACGTGTCCCGGCTGCTGAGCGGCTGCTTCGCCCAGTTGCGGGCCGAACTGCTCTCCGAGGGGCGGTGACGGCGGGGCGCAGACGGCCGGGACCGGGCACGGCCTGGCGGCCGGACCGGGATCGTCCCGATCAGGCGTCCGGTGGTGATCCCAGGACACGGGTGGGGCCCAGGCGGTCCAGGGCGTCCTCGAGTTCCGCGCGCACCTCCGGCGGCAGGAGCCCCGTCCGCCCCCAGACCAGGATCAGGTCGGCGACGTTGCGGAGCTTGATGTTGGTGCGCTGGGAGACCTCCCGGAGCACGGTCCAGCCCTCGTCGGGGGAGACCCGTCCAAGGGCGACGATCATGCCGATCGCCTGGTCCACCACCGCGTGGGAGACCACGGCGTCCTTGAGCTGCTGAACCTCTTCCTCCAGCTGGAGTATGCGGTCCGAGCCCCCGTCCGTGGGCATGGTCACCTCCGGATCCGGTGTGCCGCCGTCGTGATGCCGTCGCAGAGTGCTTGAGTGCCTTCACCCAGTGTCCGGCCCCTCCATCGTCGCCACTCGTCCCGCCCTCTGCCACCGGGGCCGGACGGGAGCCTTCCGGATCTTCGTTTCGGCAGTGCCGCCGGGGTACTCGGCAGGCGCCCGAGGCGGTCCGGGCCGGACACTGGTGTCATTCCGGTGGCTGCCGGGCCGAAGAGATCAGGACACGACTTCCATGAACCACGACATGCCCTCCCCCACCGGCGCGACGGACGTCGTCTCGACGCACTCCGTGTACGGCGCGCCCTGCTGGGTGAGTCTGACCAGTCGCGACGTGAAGACGACCGAGGAGTTCTACGGCGCCGTCCTGGGCTGGCAATGGCGGCCCGCCCGGCTGGGCGAGTCCTTCCGGGTCGCCCTGGCGGACGGGGCGCCCGTGGCCGGGATCGCGGCGGTCGCCACCATGTGGCGGATGGCCGTCGCCTGGACCCCGTACTTCGCCGTGCGCAGCGCCGACGAGGCGGTCTCCCGGGTGCAGGAACGCGGCGGCACCCTGGCCGTCGGACCCCTGTCGCTGCCGCCGGGGCGGGCGGCGCTGCTGGCCGACCGTGACGGGGCGACCTTCGGGATCTGGGAGGGCGAGCTCTTCACCGACTGGCTGACCTGGCATCGCGCCCAGCCGGTCTCCATCATGCTGCACACCCGGGACGCCTTCGACGCCGCCATCTTCTACGGCGAGGTCTTCGACTGGGGCTCGCAGGGCCCGGGCCTGTGCGAGGTGCGCTACGAGAGCGACGAGGTGGTGCTGCGCAGCGGCGGGGACGTCGTGGCACGCATCGAGTCGGGGGCCCTGGAGTCGGCGCCGGACCCGAACATCCGGCCGCACTGGCGGGTGCACTTCGCCGTGTCCGACGTCGCGGCCTGCGCCCGGGCCGCCGAGCGGCACGGCGGCAGTGTGCTCTCCGAGTCCGAGGACGAGGCCGTGCTGCGCGACAACGACGGCGCCCGGTTCACGGTGAGCTCCCGCCGGCGCCGCTGACCCCGGCGACGAGGATCGGCGCGGCACGGCCGGCGGTGGGCGCCTGTGCGGGGGCCCACCGCCGGCCGTGGGGCCGGGGCGGGTCAGCCGTCGCCGTGGGGCGGCCGGGAGAGCACCATCAGACTCCTGGCCCCGACGGTCAGCCGGGTGGCGGCCTTGTACTCCGCCTCGTCCGGGGTGCCCTCCGGGTCGGCCGTGTCGATCAGCGCCGTCCAGCGCTCGCCGTACGCCTTGGGCGGCAGCCGGAAGCCCACCGGCTCCCAGTGGCTGTTGAGCAGCAGCAGGAAGGAGTCGTCGACCAGCCGCCGGCCCCGGGGGTCGCGCTCGGCGATGGCGTCGCCGTTGAGGAAGACGCCCACCGAGTGGGCGTCGGAACGCCGCCAGTCGTCGTCGGTCATCTCCCGGGCGTTCGGCAGCAGCCACACCAGGTCGGGCAGGGGCTGGCCGGCGTGCCGCACGGTCTCGCCGAGGAAGAAGCGGCGCCGGCGCAGCACCGGGTGGGCGGCGCGCAGGGCGATCAGGCGCCGGGTGAAGTCCAGCAGGTCCCGCTGCTCGTCGCCGAGCCGCCAGTCGATCCAGGAGATCTCGTTGTCCTGGCAGTAGGCGTTGTTGTTGCCGCGCTGGGTGCGGCCGAGCTCGTCGCCGTGGGAGAGCATCGGGATGCCCTGGGACAGCAGCAGGGTGGCGAGGAAGTTGCGCTGCTGGCGGGCTCGCAGTTCGAGTACGGCGGGGTCGCGGGTGGGGCCCTCGACGCCGCAGTTCCAGGACCGGTTGGTGCTCTCGCCGTCCCGGTTGTGCTCGCCGTTGGCCTCGTTGTGCTTGTCGTTGTAGGACACCAGGTCGCGCAGCGTGAACCCGTCGTGCGCGGTGACGAAGTTGACGCTGGCCCGCGGGCGGCGCCGGCTGTGCGCGTACAGGTCGGCGGAGCCGGTCAGCCGGGACGCGAACTCGCCGAGGGTGTGGTCCTCGCCGCGCCAGAAGTCCCGCACGGCGTCCCGGTACTCGCCGTTCCACTCCGACCAGAGCTGGGGGAAGTTGCCCACCTGGTAGCCGCCCTCGCCCAGGTCCCAGGGTTCGGCGATCAGCTTGACCCGGCTGATCACCGGGTCCTGCTGGATGAGGTCGAAGAACGCGGAGAGCCGGTCGACCTCGTGGAACTGCCGGGCCAGGGTGGCCGCGAGGTCGAAGCGGAATCCGTCGACGTGCATCTCGGTGACCCAGTACCGGAGCGAGTCCATGATCAGCTGGAGGACGTAGGGGTGGCGCATCAGCAGGCTGTTGCCGGTGCCGGTGGTGTCGTAGTAGTGCCGCCAGTCGCCGTCCACCAGGCGGTAGTAGGAGGAGTTGTCGATGCCGCGGAAGGAGAGCGTGGGGCCCTTCTCGTTGCCCTCGGCGGTGTGGTTGTAGACGACGTCGAGGATCACCTCGAGCCCGGCCGCGTGCAGGGTCTTGACCATCTCCTTGAACTCGGTGACCTGCTGGCCCCGACTGCCCGCCGCCGCGTAGGCGTTGTGCGGGGCGAAGAAGCCGATGGTGTTGTATCCCCAGTAGTTGGCCAGCCCGCGCCCCTGGAGGACCCCGTCCTGGACGAACTGGTGCACCGGCATCAGCTCGACCGCGGTGACGCCCAGTGAGGTCAGGTGCTCGACCACGGCGGGGTGGGCGAGACCGGCGTAGGTGCCGCGCAGCTCGGGCGGCACCTCCGGGTGGGTGCGGGTGAGGCCCTTGACGTGGGCCTCGTAGATCACGGTGTCGGCGTACCGGCGGCCGGGCCGGGTGTCGTCGCCCCAGTCGAAGGCGGGGTCGGTGACCACGCCCAGCATGGTGTGCCCGGCGCTGTCGCCCGGGTCGGGCCCGTGCGGGTCGCGTTCGTGCAGCGAGGGGTGGTTGTCGATCTGCCCGTCCACGGCGGTGGCGTACGGGTCGAGGAGCAGCTTCGCCGGGTTGCAGCGGTGGCCGGCCGACGGGTCCCAGGGGCCGTGCACCCGGTAGCCGTAGCGCTGTCCGGGGCCGATGCCTGGGAGGTAGCCGTGCCACACGAAGCCGTCGGCCTCGGTCAGCGGGACGGTGCTGTGCCGCCCGTCGTCGTCGACCAGGACCAATTCGACGCGCTCGGCGACCTCGCTGAACAGGGCGAAGTTGGTGCCCTCCCCGTCCGGGGACGCACCCAGCGGATAGGGGCGCCCGCTCCAGGCGGGCGCCCCTTTCCTGTTCCGGCGCCGGGTCACCGGGCCTCCTCCAGGACCCCGGCCGGCGTTCGGACCAGGGCGATCGCCTGGGCGACGGCCGCCTCGCGGGGCAGGTCCAGGCCCTCGCTCGTGCGCGGGTCGGGTGCGGTCGGCACCAGCGGGACGCGTTCCCCGGCGCGGGCGCGCTGCGAGAACCAGATGACCTTGCTGCCGCCCTCGGTGGCGCAGCAGCCCCAGCCGTCGCTGCTCGCGGCGATGTGCTGGAGGCAGCCGCGCAGTTCCTGGTCCGGGCGCAGCGCGCGGTCGTTGTCCCCGATGGCCGTGATGAGGTGCTGGCCGTTCCACCACATCTCGATCGACGTGTTCTTGTCGGTGGCGTGCTCGTCGATGGCGCGCAGCAGCATCTCGGCGCCGTTGCAGACGGGCTGCATCAGGTTCTCCAGGTCCCAGAACCGGAGGTACGCGGCCAGAATGCGGCTGACCTGCCCGACCTTCTCCGGGCTGACTTCCACGTCGAGGTGGTAGTAGCAGGGCACTGCGGTCTTCATCGTCGTTGGCTCCTCACCGCGAAGCTCGGCGTTCCTCTCGTCCGTCGGGACGGACCCCCGAGTACGGAACGTGAGCGGTTGGCGCTTCTGAGTCACCTTCAGCGTGAGGGGGTTGGTCCATTCGTGCAACACGAGAGCACGCCTGAGGCACAGGGGGCGACATCTGAGCGCGAGAGCCGGCCCGGAGGCGGGTGCGGACGGGCGGAAGGCGGCGGAAGGCGGCGGAAGGCGGCGGAAGGCGGCGGAAGGCGGTTGAAAATCCAACAAGACGCTGAGTCACCCCACGTGCACCATGTGTGAAGACCTCGATCGCCGTTACGGGTCCGTGCCGACACACGCACGGCCGCCGCCCGACCGTCGGGACAACGTGCCCTCATCGAGCCCCGGAAAGGTGAACGGCGCCATGCTGCTACCCGCCAAAGCCGAAGTTGCCCGGCAGTTGCGTCGCTACCGGGCCTGGGAACGCGTGATGCTCGCCGCCCCGGCGGACCTCACGGTACGGGCCACCTTCGAGGACTCCGGCTACACCCTCTGCGTGCTGATGGGGAAGCGCTGCGCCCGCGAGGCGGCGGACGCCGCCGAGCGGTACCTGCGCACCACCCCCGTCACGTATCTGCAGGAACAGCACGACCGGCCCCGTCCCACCGCGACGGTGCGGAGGGGGCCACCGGTCGGCGAGCGGCACTCCCCGGCGGGAAGGTGAGGACCTTCCCGCCTCAGTTTGGTCCCACGACCGGGCGCGGGCCCGGCGTCGAACACGGCGGAGGTGCAGACCCATGAAGACGACCCAGCCCATCGGCCGCATTCCGGTACGGGACGTCCGCCCGTCCGTCGAGTGCGGCAACAGGCCGGCCAAGGCGGTGGTGGGCGAGGCGTTCGAGGTCTCGGCGACCGTGTTCCGCGAGGGACACGACGCGGTGGCCGCCAACGTGGTGCTCAAGGACCCGGAGGGCCGTCCGGGCCCGTTCACCCCGATGCGGGAACTGTCGCCCGGCAGCGACCGGTGGGGCGCCGAGGTCACGGCCGGCGCCGTCGGCCTGTGGACCTACCGCGTCGAGGCGTGGGCCGACCCCATTGCCACCTGGCGACGCACCGCCGGCATCAAGGTGCCCGCGGGCATCGACGCGGGACTGGTGCTGGAGGAGGGCGGCGACCTCTACGAACGGGCAGCGGCCGGCATCCCCCGGGAGGACGGCCGGGCCGACGTGCTCGCCGCGGCGGAGACCCTGCGCGACGACACCCTGCCCTGCGCCACGCGGCTGGCGGCGGCGTTGACGCCACAGGTGGCGGCGGTGCTGGCCCGGTATCCGCTGCGGGAGCTGGTGACCAGCAGCGAACCGCTGCCGCTGCTGGTGGAGCGGGAACGCGCGCTGTACGGGTCGTGGTACGAGTTCTTCCCGCGCTCGGAGGGCACCGCGCGGGAGCCGCACGGCACGTTCGAGACGGCCGCGCGGCGGCTGGACGCGATCGCGGCGATGGGGTTCGACGTGGTGTACCTGCCGCCGATCCACCCCATCGGGACCACGTTCCGCAAGGGCCCGAACAACACCCTGGACGCCGGTCCGGACGATGTGGGGGTGCCGTGGGCGATCGGGTCGGCCGAGGGCGGGCACGACGCGGTGCATCCGCGGCTGGGCACGCTGGAGGACTTCGCCCGGTTCGTGGCGCGGGCCGGGGAGCTGGGGATGGAGGTGGCGCTGGACTTCGCGTTGCAGTGCTCGCCGGACCATCCGTGGGTGCACAAGCATCCGGAGTGGTTCCACCACCGCCCGGACGGGTCGATCGCGTATGCGGAGAACCCGCCGAAGAAGTACCAGGACATCTATCCGATCGCCTTCGACGCGGACCTGGACGGGCTGGTGGCGGAGACCTGCCGGGTGCTGCGGCACTGGATGGGGGTGGGGGTGCGGATCTTCCGGGTGGACAATCCGCACACCAAGCCGGTGGTGTTCTGGGAGCGGGTGATCGGTGAGATCAACCGCACCGACCCGGACGTGATCTTCCTGGCGGAGGCGTTCACCCGGCCGGCGATGATGCACACGCTGGCGCAGATCGGCTTCCAGCAGTCCTACACCTACTTCACCTGGCGCAACAGCAAGCAGGAGCTGACCCAGTACCTGACCGAACTGTCGGGGGAGGCCGCCTCCTACATGCGGCCCAACTTCTTCGCCAACACCCCCGACATCCTGCACGCCTGTCTGCAGCACGGCGGCCGGCCCGCCTTCGAGGTCCGCGCGGTCCTGGCCGCCACCCTCTCGCCGACCTGGGGCATCTACAGCGGCTACGAACTGTGCGAGAACACCCCGCTGCGCGAGGGCAGCGAGGAGTACCTCGACTCCGAGAAGTACCAGCTCAGGCCCCGCGACTGGGAAGCCGCCGAACGCGAGGGCCGCACCATCGCCCCGCTCATCACCAAGCTCAACACCCTCCGCCGGGAGCATCCGGCACTCCAGCGGCTGCGCAACCTGCGCTTCCACCGGACCGACAACGACGCCGTCATCGCGTACAGCAAACGCAGCGGCTCCGACGTCGTCCTGGTGGTCGCCAACCTCGACCCGCACCACACCCAGGAGGCCACGGTCTCGCTGGACATGCCGCAACTCGGCCTGGAAGGGCACGAGTCGGTGCCGGTGCGCGACGAACTCACCGGTGAGACCTATCACTGGGGCAGCGCCAACTACGTGCGGCTGGAGCCGGGGCGGGCTCCCGCGCATGTCCTGCACGTCCAGCGACCGCCCGCCGCACCGCGAAACGGAGGGCCACGACCGTCATGACCCTGAACGAACCCGTGCCGGACACCTTCGAGGACACTCCCGCCAGGGACCGGGACCCCGAGTGGTTCAAACGCGCCGTCTTCTACGAGGTGCTGGTCCGCTCCTTCCAGGACAGCAACGGTGACGGCGTCGGCGACCTGAAGGGGCTGACCGCCAAACTCGACTACCTCCAGTGGCTCGGCGTCGACTGCCTGTGGCTGCCCCCGTTCTTCAAGTCACCCCTGCGCGACGGCGGCTACGACGTCTCCGACTACACCGCCGTGCTCCCCGAGTTCGGCGACCTCGCCGACTTCGTGGAGTTCGTCGACGCCGCCCACCAGCGCGGCATCCGGGTGATCATCGACTTCGTCATGAACCACACCAGCGACCAGCACCCCTGGTTCCAGGAGTCCCGCAAAGACCCCGACGGCGCCTACGGCGACTTCTACGTGTGGGCCGACGACGACACGGGTTATCCGGACGCACGCATCATCTTCGTCGACACCGAGGCGTCGAACTGGACCTACGACCCGGTGCGCAAGCAGTACTACTTCCACCGCTTCTTCTCCCACCAGCCGGACCTCAACTACGAGAACCCGCGGGTGCAGGAGGAGATCCTGGCCGCCCTGCGCTTCTGGCTGGACCTCGGGATCGACGGGTTCCGGCTCGACGCGGTGCCCTACCTCTACGCGGCCGAGGGCACCAACTGCGAGAACCTGCCCGCCTCGCACGCCTTCCTGAAGCGGGTGCGCAAGGAGATCGACGCGCAGTACCCGGACACCGTGCTGCTGGCCGAGGCGAACCAGTGGCCCGAGGACGTGGTCGACTACTTCGGCAACTACGCCGTCGGCGGCGACGAATGCCACATGGCCTTCCACTTCCCCGTCATGCCCCGCATCTTCATGGCCGTCCGCCGCGAGTCCCGCTACCCCGTCTCCGAGATCCTCGCCAAGACCCCCGCCATCCCCTCCGGCTGCCAGTGGGGCATCTTCCTGCGCAACCACGACGAACTCACCCTGGAGATGGTCACCGACGAGGAACGCGACTACATGTGGGCGGAATACGCCAAGGACCCCCGCATGCGCGCCAACATCGGCATCCGCCGCCGCCTCGCCCCGCTGCTGGACAACGACCGCAACCAGATCGAACTGTTCACCGCCCTGCTGCTGTCCCTGCCCGGCTCCCCCGTCATGTACTACGGCGACGAGATCGGCATGGGCGACAACATCTGGCTCGGCGACCGCGACGCCGTGCGCACCCCCATGCAGTGGACCCCGGACCGCAACGCCGGCTTCTCCTCCTCCGACCCCGGCCGCCTCTTCCTGCCCACCATCATGGACCCGGTCTACGGCTACCAGGTCACCAACGTCGAGGCCTCCATGGCCTCCCCCTCCAGCCTGCTGCACTGGACCCGCCGGATGATCGAGATCCGCAAGCAGAACCCTGCCTTCGGCCTGGGCACCTACACCGAGCTGCCCTCCTCCAACCCCGCCGTCCTCGCCTTCCTGCGCGAGTACGAGGACGACCTCGTCCTGTGCGTCCACAACTTCTCCCGCTTCTCCCAGCCGACCGAGCTCGACCTCCGCGAGTTCGCCGGGCGCCACCCGGTCGAGCTGTTCGGCGGGGTGCGCTTCCCCGCCGTCGGGGAGCTGCCGTATCTGCTGACCCTCGGGGGACACGGCTTCTACTGGTTCCGGCTCACCCGAGTCGCATCCCGCATCGGCCGACGCCCGTGAGCGTGCGCCGACGTCAGGAGGCGTCACCATGACGAAGACCGCATTCCTGCGCCCCCGCAGCGCCCCCGCCGAGCCCTTGGAGTCGCTCGCCGGGCTGCTGCGCGACTGGCTGCCCGGCCAGCGCTGGTTCGCCGGCAAGGACCGCCCCGTCTCCGACCTCCACGTGCTGTCGATGACGGAGCTGTTCCCGGGCTGCCTGCACGTGCTGGTCCACGCCGGGCACGGCGGCGTGCCCACGCCCGGGCACACACCCCCGGCCGGTGACTGCTACCAGCTCCTGCTGGGAGTGCGCGAGCGGCCCGCGCCGCGGCTCGGCCGGGCCCTCATCGGCTGTGTGCAGGACGGGCCGCTGGCCGGCCGGACGGTCTACGACGCCCTCCACGACCCGCGGTGCGCCCAGCTGCTCCTGGAGCGGCTGCGCAACCCCGGGGCGGCCGGCCCGCTGCACTTCGAGTGCGACCCGTCCCAGCCGCTGCCCGGGGGACTCGTGCCGCGGCTGCTGGACGCCGAGCAGTCCAACTCCTCGCTGGTGTACGGCGACGAGTACATCCTGAAGGTCTTCCGCCGGATCCAGCCGGGCGTCAATCCGGACCTGGAGGTGCCGGGCGCGCTGTCCCGCCAGGGCTGCCACCGGGTGCCCGCGCCGGTCGCCTGGTTCCGCACCACCCACCCCTTCAAGGCGACGCTGGGCGTGCTCCAGCCGTACCTGCGCGACGCGTCCGACGGCTGGACCCTGGCCCTGGCCGCGCTGTCCGCGGGCGACGACTTCACCGCCCAGGCCTACGCGCTCGGCCGCGCCACCGCCGACGTGCACCTGGCCCTGGCCTCGGCCTTCCCGCTGGGCGGGCCCGGGGAGAACGGCCGCACGGCGGCGGCGATGACCGAGCGGCTGACCTCGGCGGCGCACTCCGTACCGGCGCTCCAGCCGTTCGTGCCGGGACTGCGGGCCGCGTTCGCGGCGCTCACCACCTGCGACTCCGGGCCGCCCGCCCAGCGCATCCACGGCGACCTGCACCTCGGGCAGGTCCTGCGGGCCGGGCGCGAGTGGTTCGTCATCGACTTCGAGGGCGAGCCGTCCCGGCCGCTCTCCGAACGGCGCAGCGCCCACTCCCCCGTCCGGGACATCGCCGGGATGCTGCGCTCCTTCGACTACGCCGCCCGGCAGCGACGCCCCTGGCGCCCGGAGTGGGCGCGGCGCTGCCGCGAGGCCTACTGCGCGGGCTACGCCGCGCGGGCCGGCTGGGACCCCCGCAAGAAGCACGGTCTGCTCCGCGCCTACGAGACCGACCGTGCCGTGTACGAGGTGCTGTACGAGGCCCGGCACCGACCCGACTGGCTGCCCGTACCGATGGCGGCGATCGAGCGCCTCGCCGTGAGAGGAGACTGAGCCGTGGCCCTGCGTGACACCCCACTGCCCGAATCCGCGGGGCCCGCCCCGTCCGCCCCGGTGGCGGGCGGGACCGCGCCGCCCCTGGACCCCGCCGACCGGGGCCGCCTGCTGGCGGGCGCCCACCACGACCCGCACGCGCTGCTCGGCGCGCACCCCGTCCCGGGCGGGATCGCCTTCCGTGCGCTGCGGCCGTTCGCCCGCACGGTGGAGGTCGTCGTCGACGGTGACCGCACCCCGCTCGTGTCGGAGGGTGACGGCCTGTTCTCCGGTGTGCTGCCGCTGGACGCCGTGCCCGTCTACACGCTGGCCGTGGCCTACGGGGACGGCCGGCCCGTGGAGACGCACGACCCGTACCGGTTCCTGCCCGCCCTGCCCGAGTTCGACCTGCATCTGATCGGCGAGGGCCGGCACGAGGAGCTGTGGACGGCGCTCGGCGCCCACCCCATGACGCACCAGGGCGTGACCGGCACCCGGTTCACCGTGTGGGCCCCCAACGCCCAGGGGGTGCGTCTCGCGGCCGACTTCACGCACTGGGACGGCACCGCCTTCCCGCTGCGTTCGCTCGGCTCGTCCGGGGTGTGGGAGCTGTTCCTGCCGGGTGTCGGTGAGGGCACCCGGTACAAGTTCGAGATCCACTCCCGGCACGGGCACCGCTTCCTCAAGGCGGACCCGATGGCGCGGCTGGCGGAGGAGCCGCCGAACACGGCGTCGGTCGTGACGGCCTCGCACTACGAGTGGGACGACGAGGAGTGGATGCGCGGCCGGGCCGCCACGCCCGTGCACGAGGCGCCGTTCTCGGTGTACGAGGTGCACCTGCCGTCCTGGCGGCCCGGCCTGTCCTACCGCGAGCTGGCCGTCGAACTGCCCCGCTACGTCAAGGACCTGGGCTTCACCCACGTCGAGCTGATGCCGGTCTCCGAGCACCCGTTCGGCCCGTCCTGGGGCTACCAGGTCACCGGCTTCTACGCGCCGACGGCGCGGCTCGGCACGCCCGACGACTTCAAGCACCTGATCGACGCGCTGCACCGGGCCGGCATCGGCGTGATCATGGACTGGGTGCCGGCGCACTTCCCGAAGGACGACTGGGCGCTGGCCCGCTTCGACGGGGAGCCGCTGTACGAGCCCGGGGACTCCCGGCGCGCGGACCACCCGGACTGGGGCACCTACACCTTCGACTTCGCGCGCACCGAGGTGCGCAACTTCCTCGTCGCGAACGCCGTGTACTGGTGCCAGGAGTTCCACATCGACGGGCTGCGCGTCGACGCGGTCGCCTCGATGCTCTACCTGGACTACTCCCGCGAGGACGGCCAGTGGGAGCCCAACGCCTACGGCGGCCGGGAGGACCTGGCGGCCATGGCCTTCCTCCAGGAGATGAACGCGACGGTCTACCGGCGCTGCCCCGGGGTGGTGACCATCGCCGAGGAGTCGACCGCCTGGGGCGGCGTGACCCGGCCCACCGACACCGGCGGCCTCGGTTTCGGCCTGAAGTGGAACATGGGCTGGATGCACGACTCGCTGGAGTACGTCTCCCACGAGCCGGTGCACCGCAAGTACCACCACCACGAGATGACCTTCTCGATGGTGTACGCCTACAGCGAGAACTACGTGCTGCCGATCTCCCACGACGAGGTGGTGCACGGCAAGCAGGCGCTGGTGTCGAAGATGCCCGGCGACTGGTGGCAGCGGCGGGCGAACGTGCGCGCCTACCTGGCCTTCATGTGGGCCCACCCGGGCAAGCAACTGCTATTCATGGGACAGGAGTTCGCCCAGGGTGCCGAGTGGTCGGAGAAGCACGGCCCCGAGTGGTGGCTGCTCGACGACGACTACCACTCCGCGGGCGACCACCGCGGGATCCAGGACCTGGTCCGTGACCTGAACTCCGGCTACCGCGCCACGCCGGCGCTGTGGCAGCGGGACACCGATCCGGCCGGCTTCCGGTGGGTGGCGGTGGACGCCGCCGACGACAACGTCTTCGCGTTCCTGCGGTACGACGCCGGCGGCCGGCCGCTGCTCGCGGTGACGAACTTCTCCCCCGTGGTCCGGCACGACTACCGGCTGGAGACCGGCGACGACGTGGTCGCCTGGCAGGAGGTCCTCAACACGGACGCCGCCCGGTACGGCGGCAGCGACGTCGGCAACCCGGACCCGGTCAAGCCGGACGACGGCCGCCTCTCGCTCACCCTGCCGCCGCTGGCCACCGTGTGGCTGACTCCGTCCCTGCCGTGAGAAGCCGCGCCGCCGCGAGGTGTCCGATGCCCTGAGCGGGGCATCCGGGGTCGTACGGCCGAGGGCACCTCGGGCGTCGTCGCGGAGACTCAGGGAAAGGCGGCCACACGTGCGGACGGTGGGAGTGGAGGAGGAACTCCTCCTGGTGGACCCGGAATCCGGCGAGCCGAAGGCCCTGTCGACGGCCGTGCTGGCCCGGGCCGCCCGGGACGACGCGGACGACGTCTTCGAACAGGAACTGCACGAGCAGATGCTGGAGTTCGCCACGCATCCGCAGTCCTCCATGGAGCGCCTGCACACCGAGATCGCCCGGTGCCGCGAGGAGGCCGCCCGGCACGCCGAACAGATCGGCTGCACGGTGGCGGCCCTGGCCACCTCCCCGCTGCCGGTCAGCCCCTCCATCGGGGTCGGCCGGCGCTACCGGTGGATGGAGGAGCAGTTCGGGATCGCCACCCGGGAGCAGCTCGTCATGGGCTGCCACGTGCACGTCTCCGTGGAGTCCGACGAGGAGGGCGTGGCGGTCCTCGACCGGCTGCGTCCCTGGCTGCCGGTCCTGACCGCGCTCAGCGCCAACTCGCCGTTCTGGCAGGGCAACGACTCCGGGTACAGCAGCTACCGCAGCCGCGTCTGGCAGCGCTGGCCGTCGGCCGGACCGACCGGGACCTTCGGCTCGCCCGAGCGGTACCACCGGCTGGTGTCCGACATGGTGGCCACCGGCGTGATCCTCGACGAGGGCATGGTCTACTTCGACGCCCGGCTCTCCGAGCGCTACCCGACGGTGGAGCTCCGGGTCTCGGACGTCTGCCTGCACGCGCGGACCGCGGCGCTGATCGCCACGCTCGCCCGCGGTCTGGTGGAGACCGCGGCCCGCGAGTGGCGCGAGGGGCGGGAACCGCTCGACCCGGGGGTGAGCCTGCTGCGCCTGTCCGCCTGGCAGTCGGCGCGGTCGGGCCTGTCCGGTGAGCTGCTGCACCCGGTGACCATGCGCCGCACGCCCGCCGAGGCGGTGGTGAAGGCACTGCTGGATCACGCGGCCGACGCGCTGGCCGGCAGCGGTGACCTGGAGCGGGCGCGCGAGGACTGCGACCGGCTGCTCCGCGAGGGCAACGGGGCACAGGTGCAGCGGGCCCTGCTGGACCGCACCGGCAGCCTGCGGGACGTCGTCACGCAGTGCGTGCGGCACACCCAGGCCACGTGAGGCGCCCGGGCGGGCCGCGGGCGGCCGGTCAGAGGATCAGCACGAGGGCGTAGGCCAGGAAGAACGCCGCGATCAGCACCGCGACGACGACGATCACGGTCAGCGGGCCCTTGCTCCAGCCCTTGGTGGGGTTGTGCCGTTCCAGCGGGCCCGCCTCGGGCATGCTGCTCTCCGCGGGCGGGGTCTCGCCCGGGGGTACGCCGCCGCCCGGTTCGAGGCCGGTGGTGCGGTCCGGTTCGGGATCGGGATTGAAGTGGCTCATGCGGTACGGGTCCCCCGTCGGGCCGAGATCATCGGTCTGGGAACAATCCGCCGTACCCGGCCCCGCGCGGCTCCGGCTGGGCTACATTCAGGCACCGCCGATGACTGTCCTCATCGGCCCAGTCACACCGCGTACATGTCAGGAGCAGTGCATGCGCGACCTCGCTCTGGCTCCCCCATCCACCCCGCCCCTGACCGGGGGCCTCGCCGACAGTCTCTTCGAGACGGCCACCCGCACGCCCACGCTGCCGATGCTCGCCCGCCGCCGCGACGCGGCCTCCTCCACCTGGGAGGAGGTCACCGCCGTCGAGTTCCGCGACGAGGTCGTCGACATCGCGAAGGGGCTCATAGCGTCGGGGCTCTCGCCCGGCCACCGGGTGGCCATCATGGCGCGCACGCGCTACGAGTGGACCGTCCTGTGCTACGCGCTGTGGGCGGTGGGCGCCGAGGTCGTGCCGATCTACCCGACCGCCTCGCGCGACCAGGTGGAGTGGATCCTGCGGGACGCCGGCTGTGTCGCGGTGGTCGTGGAGGACGAGCAGGGCGTCATGACCGTCGGGTCGGTGTGCGCCTCGCTTCCGCAGCTGCGGCACGTGTGGCAGCTGGACGCGGGCGCGCTCGAGCAGTTGACGGCGCGCGGGGAGTTCATCCCGCAGGCCACGGTGGACTCGATGCGCCGCATCGTCCTGCCGGACGCCACGGCAGCGGTCGCCTACACCTCCGGCACCTCGGGCCACGCCCTGGGCTGCGCGCTCAGCCACCGGAGCCTGGCCTCGGTCTGCGACATCCTGCTGGCGGGCTGGGGCCACACCGCGGCACCGCCCGGGGAGCAGGCCGCCGTCCTCGCGTTCCTTCCGTTCTCCCACGTCTACGGGCTGATGGTGCAGGGCCTGTGCGTGCGCGGGGGCCTGCTGATGGGACACGAGCCGGACATCAGCGCGGAGGCGCTGTCCTCGGCGCTGCGCACCTTCCGGCCGACCTACCTGTACGCGGTGCCCTCGCTCCTGGAGAAGATCTACAAGAACTTCCTGCGGGTGGCGCAGCAGGCCGGCCGGGGTGCCCTCTTCGAACGGGCCGCCACCACGGCGCGGGACTTCGCCCGGGCCGCGGAGCGGCAGCGGCTGGGGCGCGGCCCGGGCCCGGGCCTCGACCTGCGGCTGCAGCACGCGCTGTACGAACGCACGGTCTACCGCAGGCTGCGGGCGGCTCTGGGCGGCCGGGTGTGCCGCGCCACCTCCGGCGGCTCCCCGCTCAACCGCGACCTCTCCCTGTTCTACGAGGGCATCGGCATCTATGTGCACGACGGCTACGGCCTGACCGAGACCAGCGGCGGCGTGACCATGCAGCCCTTCGGCCGGGAGAAGTCCGGCACGGTCGGGCGACCGCTGCCGGGCAGCGAGATCCGGCTGGCCGAGGACGGGGAGATCCTGGTGCGGGGCCCCTCGGTGTTCCAGGGGTACGTCAACGACGAGGCCGCGACGCGTGCGGCGCTGCGCGGCGGCTGGCTGGCGACCGGGGACCTCGGGCGGCTGGACACCGAGGGGTACCTCACCATCACCGGCCGCAAGAAGGACATCATCGTCACCAGCAGCGGCAAGAGCGTCGCCCCGGCCGCGCTGGAGCAGCGGCTGCGCATGCACCCGCTGGTCCACCAGGCGGTGGTGGTGGGCGACGACCGGCCCTGTGTCGGTGCCCTGATCACGCTCGATCCGGAGTTCCTCAGCCACTGGCGGGCCGCCCTGGCCCTGCAGGGGGACGCGCCGACCCGGCAGGCGCGGGAGGACAACGCGTTGCGCGAGGAGATCGGGCGGGCGGTCGCGGCGGCCAACAGCACCGTGTCCCGGTCGGAGTCCATCCGGGTCTTCCGGGTGCTGCCCGAGCCGTTCGACGTGACGAACGGGCTGCTGACGCCGTCGATGAAGCTGCGCCGGGACGAGATCGTGCGCCGGCACGCGCTGGAGATCGACGCGATGTACCAGACGCGGTCCCGTCCCGGACGTCCTACCGCGGCGGACGAGCCGCCCGGCTGGGACGACCCGGACAACGTCTTCCGCTGACCGGGCCGGACCGTGACCTCACTCACCCAGGGGCGCCCGCCGACATCCGTCGGCGGGCGCCCCTGCCGCGTGCCGGGCGTTCCGGCCCTGACGGGCACGCGGCGCAGGGGCCGCCGGGGCCGGTGGCGGGTTTGTCACCGTCGGCTCTCGGGCATGCGGGCGCGTAGGCTCCGTCGGCGCGGGAACCCACAGACCGAGAAGCCGCAGCAACCACACGGGGAAAAGACGCAGGGAATGGACCACAGCCCCGCCGAAGCCGGGGCCGGGAAGGCGAGATGGCATTCGAGTCGCGTTGGGACAGGACACTGGCTGCCGAGGAGATCACGAGTCGCGTCGCCAGCTTCCCGGGGGAGCTGCACGATGTGACGGACGCACGCCTGGTCGCGGAGGAGTTCCTCTTCGACCTGGCCCGGGTGTCCGCGCCGTCGGCCCCGGAGCACTGGGACGACATCCTTCTGGTGGTGACGGAGCTGGCCGCCAACGCGGTGCAGTACGCGCCGGGGCCGTTCGAGCTGCGGTTGCGCCGGACCTTCGACGGGGTGCACGTGGTGATGCACGACACCAGCACCACCGAGCCCGCCCCGCGGCCCTTCCACCCCAGTCACGGCGGGGGCGGTATCGGCTGGCACCTGATTCACACGCTGTGCGACCAGGTCAGTGTCGTCGCCGGTGACGGCGGCAAGGACATCCACGTCTTCCTGCCCTGGTGACCGGCGCCGGCGGAACCGGCGTCCGGCCGGCGGACGTGACGGTTCAGCATGTGGGCCCCTGTCCCCCGCCCAGGGACCGGTAGTAGTCGCCCACGGACGTCAGGTAGACGGGATCCTGGGTCTCGCTGTCGGTCCGGAAACGCGGTGCCGCCTTCACCTCGGCGCGGGTGCAGGCCACCGTGATCCTCCGCTCCCCGCTGTCGATGCCCTCGACGACGCCCACCGGCACGAGCAGACTCCGGCCGAACACCCAGACGCCGGTGTCCACGACCAGGTGCCGCATGCCGTGGTGATCGGCCTGGCGGTCCACGTGCCCGATGGTGCCGTCGCTCGCCACGACGGTGTAGCCGGTCAGATCCTGTTCCCGGGCCGGACCCAGGTCCGACGCGTAGGACCAGATGCTGTCGATGGGCACGCTGTCCCCTGCCTTTCCTTCGGTACGTGACGATGACGCGGAGCCGGCAGCTCGGGGGGCGCGCGGTCGGGGCGGGTGCGTGCCGCTCGGCTCACAGCAGCGAATACCCGGCTACCCGCCTGCGCATACACCGAGTCGGGCGCCGGAAACCCGGATGCTTCGACGGCCTGTCCGGCGGGCCGTCCGCGGCCGCGGGAGAACTCGTCCGACTACCCCTCATCGTCCGGGCCATGCACGGCTCGCGCCAGTTCACGTCCGCCGATTCCGGTCGGGTGCCCGCGCTTTGGTGAGCGCCCGCGAACTGGGTTAGCCTTCGGCGTCTTTCTCATCTTGCGGAGCCGTGAACTGCGTAAACGCGGGGATGGCGGCCGGGTCGCGCGGCGGCCCGGCAGGGGTGGTCGAGTTCCCGTCGGCGGGAACTCCCGGGGAGCGGAACGAGGGTGCGCATGACCAGCGGCAACAGTCCCGAGAGCACCGACGCGGTGCCCGGAGACCAGGAGCTGCTCAGGCTGCTGGCAGGGCTGACGGCAGTGCGGGACGGGGACTTCGGCACCCGCCTGCCGGACGACGCCGACGGCCTCCTGGGCGACATCGCCAAGGTCTTCAACGGCATGGTGGACCAGTTGTCGGTGTTCACCTCCGAGGTCACCCGGGTGGCGCGCGAGGTCGGCACCGAGGGCACCCTGGGCGGACAGGCGCAGGTGCCGGGGGTCTCGGGCACCTGGGCGGACCTGACGGACTCGGTGAACGCCATGGCGGGCAACCTGACGACCCAGGTCCGCGACATCGCGCAGGTGGCCACGGCCGTCGCGCAGGGCGATCTGTCGCAGAAGATCGACGTGGACGCGCGCGGCGAGATCCTGCAGCTGAAGAACACCA